>NZ_JBHYGW010000011.1:249384-256290 GCF_042738015.1 Lentzea sp. NPDC059081 | reverse complement strand
GGCGAAGAGCGTGCCGGGTTGACACCCCTCCTCGCGCGCGGCCAAACGCGTCAGCACTGCTCGTGACGGGACCACCCCACCCGAGCGCATGGGAAAAGCCAAGAGCAAAAGCAAAAGCCAAGAGCGGCTCGGCTTCGCCTTCGCCTCGGCTCGCCTTCGGCCTCGCGGCTTAGGCAGCGTGCCTGGCCCGGACACGGCGATGCCCCGGTCCGTGTGGTGTGGACCGGGGCATCGCCGCGTGTGCGGTGTGGTGCTAGGCCGGGGTGAAGGCCAGAGCCACGTTGTGGCCGCCGAAGCCGAACGAGTCGTTCACGGCGGCGTCGAGCTTGATCTTGCGGGGTTCGCCTGCCACCACGTCCAGCGTGACGGCCGGGTCGAGGTTCTCCAGGTTCAGCGTCTGGGGGACGATGCCGTCGCGGATCGAGAGGACCGTGACGATGGCTTCGACCGCGCCTGCTGCGCCCAGGAGGTGGCCCAGTGCGCCCTTCGGGGCGGTCAGGACCGGGTGGTCGCCGATCGCCTTGCGGATGGCCACCGTCTCCGCCACGTCGCCGACCGGGGTCGAGGTGGCGTGGCAGTTCACGTGGCCCACGTCGGACGGGTCGATGCCGCCCGAGCGCAGGGCCGCCGCGATGGCGCGGGACTGGCCCACACCCTCGGGGTCCGGTGCGGTGATGTGGTAGCCGTCGGCACTGGTGCCGATGCCTGCCAGGCGGCCGTAGATCTTGGCGCCGCGTGCCTCTGCGAACTCGCGGCGCTCCAGGACCATGACGCCCGCGCCCTCGCCCAGCACGAAGCCGTCGCGGCCCGTGTCGAACGGGCGGGAGGCCTTCTCCGGCTCGTCGTTGCGGGTGCTCATGGTGCGGGCCTGCGAGAAGCCCGCCACCGGGATCGCCGTGATGCACGCTTCCGCGCCGCCTGCCACGACCACGTCGGCCTCGCCGGACATGATCATGCGGTAGGCCCACGCGATGGCCTCGGCGCCCGACGCGCAGGCGGAGACCGGGGCGTGCACGCCCGCCTGGGCCTTCAGCTCGAGGCCCACGTGGGCCGCCGGGCCGTTCGGCATCAGCATCGGGACGGTCAGGGGCGACACCTTGCGCAGGCCCTGCTGCTCCAGGAGGTCGTCCTGGGTCAGGAGGGTGATCGCGCCGCCGATGCCCGTGCCGATGATCACGGCGAGGCGCTGGCGGTCGACGGTGTCGTCGTCGTGGCCCGCGTCGGCCCACGCCTGGCGGGACGCCACGATGGCGACCTGCTCGGAGCGGTCCAGGCGGCGTGCCTCTACTCGGGGGAGCACCTCGGTCGGGTCGACGACGAGCTGCGACGCGATCTTCACCGGCAGGTCGTACTTCTCGACCCAGTCGTGGGTCATGGGGCTGACCCCGGACTTGCCGGCCAGGAGCGCGTCCCAGGTCGACGTGACGTCACCGCCGAGCGGGGTGGTGGCACCCAGCCCGGTGATGACGACCTCGATGCCGGAACTCACTTGTTGCTGGTGATGTAGTTCACCGCGTCACCAACGGTCTTGAGGTTCGCCAGCTCGTCGTCCGGGATCTTCACGCCGAACTTGTCCTCGGCCTGGACGGCGATCTCGACCATCGACAGCGAGTCGATGTCGAGGTCGTCCACGAAGGACTTCTCAGCGGTGACGTCGTCGGCGGCAACGCCGGCGACCTCTTCGACGATCTCGGCAAGACCGGACAGGACGTTGTCGCTCACTGAAGTTCCCTTTCGGTTGAAACGGTGGAAAAACCAGGGGTGGTGCTCACGGGCACCGCACGACCTGCCCCGCGTAGGACAGGCCCGCGCCGAAACCGACCATCAGCACCACGTCCCCGGAGGAGATCTCGCCCGCAGAACGCATGTGGTCGAGCGCCATGGGGATCGATGCCGAGGAGGTGTTGCCGGATTCGACGATGTCTCGAGCGACCTTCAGGTCCTCGCGCGCACCATTCTTGCGCAGGCGCTTCGCGATCGCTTCGATGATCCTGAGGTTCGCCTGGTGCGGGGCGAACACGTCCACATCGGACAGTGCGACCCCCGCCAGTTCGGCGGCACGGATCGCTACCGGTGCGACCTGGGTCGTCGCCCACCGGAAGACCGCCTGGCCTTCCTGGTGGATGAACGAGTCGCGGTCGTCGATGCGGATGACCTCGGACATCGAGCCGTCCGAGCCCCACGCGACGGGGCCGATCTCGTTCGCCTCGCTGGCGCCGACCACGACGGCACCCGCGCCGTCCGCGAAGATGATCGCGGTCGAGCGGTCGTCCTGGTGGGTCCAGTCGGTGAGCTTCTCCGCGCCGATGACGAGGACGTGGCGCACCGTGCCCGCGCGGACGATGTCCGCGGCGGTCGCGACGGCGTAGCAGAAGCCCGCGCACGCGGCGTTCAGGTCGAACGCGGCGGCGGCCTGGATGCCGAGCTTCGTCGCGACCTGCGCGGCGGCGTTGGGGATGGTCGACGGCATCGTGCACGTCGCCACGATCACGCCACCGATGTCGGCGGGCGTGAGACCCGCGTCCTCGATCGCCTTCGTGCCGGCCGTGACGGCCATGTCCACGACGCCCTCGTCCTTGGCCGCGACCCGGCGGTTGACGATGCCGACGCGCTCGCGGATCCACTCGTCCGAGGTGTCCATGCGCGCGGCGAGGTCGTGGTTGCTCACCACGGTCTCGGGCTGGTAGCTGCCGAGACCGAGGATGCGGCTACCCGCGCTTGCCCGCGGGGCTTCGAAAGGCACGGCGGTCGTCCCTGAAGAGGTCATTGCTGCGTGGCTCCAACGGTGGTGAAGAGCTCCGCGACCTTCTCGAGCTGGTCGGGGGTCTTCAGGGCGAGGGTGGCGGTGCCCTTCATCGCACGCTTGGCCAGACCCGTGAGCGCGCCGGCGGGCGGCAGCTCGACCGAGCCGGTGATGCCCTTCTCGACGAGGGTCGCCTGGCAGACGTCCCACCGGACGGGGCTGGTGACCTGGGAGACCAGGCGGCTCAGCACCTCGGCGCCGTCGGTGACGGGCTGACCGTCCCTGTTGGACAGCAGCGGCAGCGACGGGTCCTGCGTGGCGACTTCGGCGGCACGCGCGCGCACCGCGTCTTCCGCGGGCGCCATGTACTTGGTGTGGAACGCGCCCGCGACGGCCAGCTTGCGGACCTTCGCCGTTCCCGGCGGGTTCTCCGCGAGCTCGTCCAGGGCGGGACGCGGACCGGCCGCGACGATCTGGCCGGCGCCGTTGCGGTTGGCGGGCACGAGACCGAGCTCCTCGAGACGCGCGAGCACCTCCGCCTCGTCGCCGCCGAGCACGGCGGCCATGCCGGTCGGTTCGAGGGCGCAGGCCTCCGCCATCGCGGCACCGCGCACACCGGCGAGGGCGACCGCGTCGTCGGCGCTGATCACGCCGGCGATCGACGCGGCGGCCAGCTCACCGACCGAGTGGCCGGCGACGACCACGTCCGCGGGCAGCTCGACGCGGCGGCGCAGCTCACCGAACGCGAGCAGCGCGAGGGCCACGACCAGCGGCTGGGTGATCGCGGTGTCGACGATCTCGTCGGCCTCCGCGGTGGTGCCGAGGCGCACGAGGTCCAGACCCGTGATCTCCGACCACGTGCGCACCTGCTTCTCCGCCCCCTCCAGTTCGAGCCAGGGGGTGAGCATGCCGGGCGTCTGGGACCCTTGTCCGGGCGCGAGGAGTGCGATCACGCCGATTACTAAAGCCGGTGAACCCGCCGGTACCCCATGTCGGGAAGAACGAAGTACGGCGATCGTATTTGTAGAGACCCTACAAAAGCGTCTACCAGCTGAACGGGCCGCGACGTCTGCGCAGGTCAGCGGTGTGCGAGGTCGTTTGGTCCTCACTCTTGCGGACGTGTGCGAACTCCGTCACAGCTCGTTGGCTACCACAGGCCCCGGGACCGGGCAAGCCGTCCTACAGACAAAGCGACGCGGAGCACAAGCGCGTCTCGAGCGTCATGTGCATTTCTTCCGGTCATTTCCTGAACGCGCCGAAGGCGATATCTGACCGTGTTCGGGTGCACGAACAGTCTTTTCGCGCACGTCTCCAGCACGCCGCCGACCTCCAGGAACGCGTCCACGGTCTCGAGCAGCGCGCCGCCCGCGTCCTCCAGTGGCCGGGCGACCCGGTCGACGAGCTGCCACTCGGCCTCCGGGTCGCCGGCGAGCGCCCGTTCCGGCAGCAGGTCGAGCGACCGGACGGGCCGGGGAGCGGCAGGCCAGCCCACGACCGCGCGCAGCCCGCTCAACGAGTCACTGGCACTGCGGTGCGCCTCGGACAGCGACGCCACGGTCGGCCCGGCCACCACGGGCCCCTCGCCGAACCCCTCGGCGATGCGCCCCAGCACGTCCTCACCGGTCTCCGTCGGCCCGCCGAGCACGACGACCAGCCGCGAGCCCTGCACGGACAGCAGCACCGGCCGTCCCGCGCGGGCCGCCTTGCTGCGCACCGAGTAGATGATCGCGGGCGGGTCCTCGCCGCCGGGGTTGCCGACCAGCACGGTCGCCTCCAGCGCCGGGTCCCAGCCGAGCGCCGCGGCACGGGAGAGCAGCGACTCCTCGGGGTCGCCACGCACGATGCCGTCCACGACCAGCGCCTCCAGCCGCGCGTCCCACGCACCGCGCGCCTCGGCGGCCGCCGCGTACGAGGTGGCCGCCGAGAAGGCGATCTCGCGCCCGTACCGCAGCACGCCCTCCATCAGCAGCGCGCGCTCGACGTCGTCCGCCGCCATCTCCGGCAGCTGTCCCTCGAACAGCTCCAGGGCGATCCGGACGAGCTCGACGGTCTGGCGCAGGCTCACCCAGCGGGAGATGTCCTTGGGGGCGCTGCGGAACGCGTCCGCGGTGAGCCGGATCGCCTGCTGCCGGTCGTGCAGCCACTCGACGAAGCCCGCCACGCCGTTCTGGATCAGCAGCAGCACGCTCGCCCGCTGGTCCGCGGGCATCCGCGCGAACCACGGCAGCCGCTGCTCCATCTCGGCCACGCTGGCGGTGGCGAGCGAGCCGGACGCGCGTTCGATCTTGCGCATCGTGCGGGCGGAGAGCGCGGGCGGGTGCTCCTCCTTCGCCTTGCTGCTGGTCATACCCGCAGCTTAGGGCCACGGAGGTGGCATCACCGGGACGGGTGACACAACACATGAAGCCGTTTCGGCGGCCATACCTTCGGGGATCGATGGTCTTTCGTGCGGCACGGAGGTTGGTCTTGCGCAAGTTCCTCGCTTTCGTCCTCGGCGTGGTCGTGCTCACCGCGACGGGCGTGACAGCGTCAGCGGACCCTCCTGACCCCCTCGCCGAGTACAACGCCCAACCGGTGAGGTGGGCGCCGTGCACCGGCAAGCTCGCCGAGCTGGAGTGCGCCACGCTCGTCGCGCCCCTCGACTACGGCACGCCGGCCGGTGACCGGATCAACCTGGTGATCAGCCGCAGGAAGGCGGCCGCGCCGGACCGCAGGCGGGGCGTGCTGCTCGTCAACCCCGGCGGGCCTGGCGGGTCCGGGCTCGGCCTGCCGCGGTTCCTCGCGAAGTCCGAGCTCGCGCAGGTGTACGACCTCATCGGCTTCGACCCGCGCGGCGTCGGCGGTTCGACGGCGCTGAACTGCCGCGCCATGCCCGCGATCGCTCAGCCCGACTCCCGGCCGGCGGACGGCGAGTTCGCCAAGTGGTCGGCCGAGGCCCGTGACGCCGAGGACGCCTGCGAGAGGTCCGGCGGCGGGATCCGGCGCTACATCAGCACCGCGAACACCGCGCGGGACATGGATCTGGTGCGCGCGGTGCTCGGCGAAGCGAAGATCAACTATCTGGGCTACTCCTACGGCACGTACCTGGGCGCGGTGTACGGGACGCTGTTCCCGAACCGCCTCGACCGCAGCGTCCTCGACTCGGCCGTGCACCCGGAGTGGGTGTGGCACGAGCAGTTCCGCCAGCAGGCCGTGGCGTACCGGCACGACGTCGAGGCGTGGGCTGCCTGGGTGGGGGAGCGCTCCGAGAAGTTCGGGCTGGGCAGGTCGCGCGACGAGGTGCTCGCCGAGGTCGAGAAGGTCGCCGCGAAGCTGGGCACCGCGCCGGTCGGCGACTACGGCCGCTCGTCCTTCGACGGCGCGGTGGGGGCGGGTGCCCGTTACCGTCCACTGTGGTCGGACATCGCGTCGGTCGTGGTCAAGCTGCGGTCGGGGGAGGGACCGGCGAACGCCGAGGGCGCCGAGGCGGGCCGGCTGCTCGCGAAGACCGGGCTGGACGAGCTGCGGTCCGGCGTGTTCGACACGGTCACCTGCGAGTCGGACTGGCCGACCGACGTGAACCTCTACTACGAGGACATGCGCACGTTCCGCGAGCGCTACCCGTACGGCTTCGGCATCGTCAGGGCCGCGCCGATGACCTGCACGTTCCGCTCCTTCACGCCGCCGGAGCGGCCCGTGCGGATCGCCCGCACCACGTACCCGATCGGGATCGTCGTGCAGTCCGAGGGCGACACGCAGACCCAGTACGCGGGCGGACCGGCGATGGCGGAACGGCTCGGGCACAACCTGATCACCGTCGTCGACGAGGGCAAGCACGGCCTCTACAACGGCAACGCCTGCGTGGACGCCAAGGTCAACCGGTACCTGGTCGACGGGGCGCTGCCGGGCAGCAGCACCGAGTGCCCCGGCGACCCGCGGCCCGACGTGCCGAAGGACGGGCAGGGCGGCGCCGCGCCCGCGCTGTCGCCGGAGAACATCCAGACCTACCTCGACGGCCGCGGGCTGAGCGCCGTGCGGCCCTGAGAAGCCCGGCGCCAAGTGACCTGGAATGTGGAAGCGGGCGCCCCCAAAAGGGGGGGGGGGGTCCCCCCCCCCCCCCCCCCCCCCCCGTTTCCCCCCCCCCCCTCTTTCGACCAAAAACCCCCCCCCCCACCCCCCCCTTT
>NZ_JBHYGW010000011.1:194957-249374 GCF_042738015.1 Lentzea sp. NPDC059081 | reverse complement strand
ACGTCCAGCCCTACCTCGATGGCCGTGGGGGGGGCGCTGGGCGTCCTGGAGAGCCCTGGCGCAAGGGGACGGGGGGGGGGGAAGCCCCCGCAAGGGGGGGGGGGGGCCGCTTCCCTCTCCCCGGTCCCCACCGGTGGTTCCACTCTGGACTGTGCTGAGACAAAAATCCACGTCAGCCACCCTTTCGTGTAGCGGTGTCATGGTTGTGGGGCGAGATCATCCGCGAAACGATCACGCGGTCCGATCTTCACTCACCGCAACTTCGTTCTAGGAGGGCCCGTGGGCTCGCAAATCACCGAGGGCCTGGGCCAGGCGTGGGCGATGGTGGCCACGTTCGTGCCGAAGCTGCTCGGCTTCCTGCTCGTCCTGGTCATCGGCTGGTTCATCGCCAAGGCTCTGGCCAAGGGGGTCCAGTTCCTGCTCAAGCGCGTCGGCTTCGAGAAGCTCGTCGACCGCTCCGGCCTGAACGGCGCCATGCGCCAGTCGTCGATGGACGCGTCCGGGCTGATCGCCAAGATCGTGTACTACTTCGTGCTGCTGATCGCGCTGCAGCTGGCGTTCGGCGTCTTCGGCGCCTCGAACCCGGTCAGCACGCTGCTCAACGAGGTCATCGCGTACCTGCCGCGCATCGTCGTCGCCCTGGTGCTCGTGATCGTCGCGTCGGCCATCGGCACCGCGCTGAAGGGTCTCGTGATGGGGGCGCTGGGCCAGCGCTCGTACACGAAGATGCTGGGCAACATCACCTACGGCTTCGTCATGGCGCTCGGCGTCATCGCGGCGCTGAACCAGCTGGGCATCGCGATCTCGGTGACCATGCCGGTCCTGATCGCCGTTCTCGCCACCGTCGCCGGCGTCGTCATCATCGGCGTGGGTGGCGGCCTGGTCCGCCCGATGCAGCAGCGCTGGGAGGGCTGGCTGACCCGCGTGCAGGACGAGGCGCAGGCCCAGTCGCCGATGCCGCGCGCGTCGCAGGAGATGCCGTCCACCGTGGGTGGCCGGATGAGCGACATGCCGACGCCTCCGTCGGGCACCCCGATGTCCGAGAGGTAGTTCTCGTTTTCCAGGGAGGGGCCCCGCGCAAACATGCCGCGCGGGGCCCCTTCCTCGTGTTCCGGGGTTTCTCCACCTGTGGTCCAGCGGGCCGCCGGAGCCTCGTCTCCACCCGAACTGTTCCGTCGCGGTGGAGGACCTATGAAAGCCCTTGTGCTGTCCGCGGGCGTGCGCCCCGCCGGATACTCGATACCCCGGCAGATCGTTCCCATCGCGAACAAGCCGGTGCTCGAGTACGTGGTCGAGAACCTGAGGGACGTCGGGATCACCGAGATCGGCATCGTCGTCGGCGACGGCGGCCAGGAGATCTCCGAGCTGTTCGGCGACGGGTCGTACCTGGGCGTGTCGATCACCTACATCAAGCAGGACCTGCCGCTGGGGCTCGCCCACTGCGTGCGGATCGCGCGGCCGTTCCTCGGCGACGACGACTTCGTGATGTACCTGGGCGACAACGTGCTCACCGAGGGCATCGGGCAGATCGCCGACGAGTTCGCGCGCCTGCGGCCGTCCGCGCAGGTGCTCGTGGACAAGGTCGAGGACCCGCGGCTCTACGGCGTCGCCGAGGTGGACGAGAACTCGCGCGTGACGCGCCTGATCGAGCACCCGCAGGAGCCCCGCAGCGACCTCGCGATGATCGGCGTCTACTTCTTCACGCCCGCGATCCACGCCGCCGTCGACGCGATCGAGCCGTCGTGGCGCGGCGAGTTCGAGATCACCGACGCGCTGCAGTGGCTCGTCTCCAACGAGCGCGACGTGCGGGCGCGGATCTACTCGGGGTTCTGGAAGGACACCGCGAAGGTCGAGGACGTGCTGGAGTGCAACCGCGAGCTGCTGATGGGGCTGCGCACGGACATCCAGGGCATCGTCGACGACGAGTCGCGGCTGATCGGTGACGTCGTCGTCGAGGAGGGCGCCCGCGTGGTGCGGTCGTGCATCGTCGGGCCCGCGATCATCGGCGCCGGCACGCTGGTCGAGGAGTCGATCATCGGCCCGTACACGTCGATCGGCGCGGACTGCCGGATCGTCGAGTCCGGGGTGGCCGACTCGATCGTGCTGAACGAGGCGTCCGTGCACAACGTGTCCGGGATCGAGACGTCGTTGATCGGCCGCCGGGCCCGCGTCGGGTCGGCGCGCCAGCACCGGCTGGTCGTCGGGGACGGCGCGCACGTCGACGTGGCGGCCTAGCTCCGCACCCAGTCCTGAAGGCGGTCGCACTCCTCGGCGACCGCCTTCTGCCTGCTCCTGGGCAGCGTGTCGATGTACTCGACCGTGATCGTGCGTTCCTTGGTGAGTGCCCAGGTCGCGACCACGTAGCCGTCGACGAGGACCGTGGGCTTGCCGCCGATGACGACGCCGAGCCGGTCGTCGGCGATGACCCGCCTGCGGTCGGCGTGGGCGAGCAGGATGTTGTCGAACTCGGGCAGCAGCCGCACGGGCAGCGGGGTGTCCGGGTCGGGGCGCGGGGCGCCGGGCAGGTCGAACAGCTCCTTGCCGGCCTCGTTCCGGAAGGTCACGAGCTTCGGGCGGAGTGCCTCGAACGTGGCCGCGAGCCTGGTGAGGCCGGACCACTGCTGGGCGTCCATGACCGTGGCCGGGCCGAACGCCTTCAGGTAGCGCAGGACGAGCTCCTCTTTGTCCATGGCGTTCTGCGGCCGGCCGAGCCAGTTCTCGACCGTGGTGCAGACGGCTCTGCCGCTCGTGTGCCACAGGCCTCGTGGCGGGAGCTGGACGAGGGCGAGCTTGTTGCGCAGGGCGTTGCCGAGGACGGTGTGCTCGCGGTCGGGCCAGCGTTCCTTGAGCTGCTTGCCGGCGTCCGCGGTGCCCTGCGGCAGGTCGTCGAGGATCTTGCGGCCCGCCTCGGCGACGTCGTCGAAGTCGAGGCCTTTCAACCGGCTCGCGAAGGGACCGCTCTGCAGCTCGCGGTCGAGCTTGAGCTGGGTGTGCGGCCGCAGTCCCAGCGCGTCCCCGGCGCTGACCAGGTGGATCGTGCCGCGCATCAGCAGCAGGCGGACGGCCTGCCGGCTGGTGAGCAGGTCTTCGAGCTCCTGCGGCCGGAAGTCGGTGATACGGGTCCACAGGCCCACGTACGGCGACTTCGGTTCCTGGGCCTGGATGCCGACGAGGTGCTCGATGGTGGCGAGCGCACTCGTGTCGGCGCGCTCGCGCAGCAGCTGGCGTTCGATCAGCGCCCTGTTCAGCTGGTCCTGGTTCAGCGTCCCCATCGGGACAGGTTAGAACCTGATGAACGCGAAACCGGTGCCGTCCGGACGTTCGCCGTCGTGGACCACGAGCAGGTTGAGCTTGCCGAGGACGATGTCGGCGCCGTCGGAGTGCTCGACGTCCTTGACCCGGAAGTCCTTGAGCGGCTTCATGTCCGCCTTGCGGTAGGCGACGAACCGCGAGTCGCCCTGGCTGGACGCGAGCAGCACGTCGTCCGCGATCGTCAGACCCTCGGCGTCGGCTTCGAGCCACTTGCCGCCGAAGCCGGGGTTCGGGCCGTCGGCCTCGCACTCCTCGGTATCCGGGTTGTACTTCTGCGGCGCGCCCCACGTGCGGACCTTGTCGACGAGCTGCGGCTGGCCGAAACCGTTGGAACGCAGCGGGATGCGCCAGATTCCGACGTCCTCCTGCGCCGCGTAGAGGGTGTTCGTGCGTTCGTCGATCACCATGCCCTCGACCTGCGGCCCCTCGCCGGGCTCGCCGCACACCGTCCAGCTCCGGCCGTCCGGCAGGGTGAAGGTGCTGGGGAGGTCCAGAGTGGACACCTTCCTCGTGTTGTAGTTCAGGCCCTTGACGACCTGCAGCAGCGCGATGCTCGTCTCGTTGCGGCGGCTGGTGACGACGACGTCCTTGCCGTTGACCTTCCCGGCGGCCAGGCCGTAGACGGTGTGCTGGTCGTCGACCTCGGCCTCCGTCCTGCTGAACACCGGCTTGGTGGCGGGGTTCGTGACGTCCCGCACGCCGCGTTCGTCCACTTGGAACACCCGGATCCGGTCACGGCCGCGGTCGCTGACGAACGCCAGGTCGCCGAGCACGTCGACGTTGTTGAACCGGCCGGGCTTGGCGTCCGGCGTCGGCGGCTGCGGCGCGGGGTGCACGGTGATCGTGCGGCCGTTCAGGTCGAACGCCGCGAGGCCGCCTTCCTTGAGCGTGCCCAGGACCACACTGCGGTCCGCGTTGCGGGGGTTCACCCAGATGGCCGGGTCGTCCGCGTCCGCCGGCTCCGCGAACGTCTGCGTGACGACCGTCGGGGTGATGACCGTCGGGGTGATGACGGGCGTCGCGGGCGCCGTGAGGAACAAAGGGACGAGCGCGAGTGCTGAGGAAGGTGACATGGTGGGACCGTAGGAAACACCGGTGTACTGCGACTGAACCGCGGGGGAACAAGCCGTGTGGTACGAGACGGGATTGACGATCTTCGGGCAGAAGATCGCGTACACGGAGCTGTTCGGGCAGGTCCTGGCGCTCGCGGTGGTGTTCCTCGCGCAACGCCGGTCGCTGCTGACGTGGCCGGTCCAGCTGGTCTCCGTCGCCCTGCTGTTCACGGTGTACATGTCCTCGCACCTCGGCGGTCTCGCCACGCGGCAGATCGTCGTGGGCCTGATCGCCCTCTACGGCTGGTACGCGTGGGTGAAGCGGCGTGACCCGGTCTTCGGCGTCGTGGTCAGGAAGGGCTCCTGGCTGGAACGCGGTGCGGTGGCCGGTGTCTTCGTCGCGGGCACCATCGCGTTCGCGCTGGTCCTGGACTGGCTGGACGCCTCGTGGGCGCCGTGGCCGGACGCCGCGATCTTCGTCGGCACCGTGCTGGCGTTCGCGCTGCAGGGCCTGGGGCTGGTGGAGTTCTGGCTGGTGTGGCTGGTGGTCGACGCCGTCGGCGTGCCGTTGCAGATCCAGTCGGGCCTGTACTTCAGCGCGTTCGTCTACCTGATCTTCGCCGGGCTCGTCATCCACGGCTTCGTCGACTGGAACCGCACGGCCCGGCGGTTGACACAGGCGGCAAAGTCTCCCCTATGAGGGGACTTGTCGCATTCCTGGCTGCTGCTTCGTTCCTGGTTCCTCAGCCCGCTGTCGCGGCTGTGTCGTCCGAGCCTCCACGCACCGGTTTCGAGAAGACCGGTGCCTGGACGACCGAGGCCGAGGAACAGACCTACCTGCGTGCCCTGGACCTCCCGATCTCGCAGATCGGCGTCACGACCCAGGGCCGTCCGATCCAGCTCGTGCGCGTCGGCCCCCGGTCGGCGCGCACCGTGGTGCTCTTCCTCTGCTCCCAGCACGGCAACGAACCCGCGGGCCGCGAGGCGTGCCTGATCCGCATGCGTTCGCTGCCGCGCACGTCGTCGGTCACGTACCTGTTCGTGCCGAACGCCAACCCGGACGGACGGGTGGCCAACACCCGCGGCAACTCCGCCGGCATCGACATCAACCGCGACCACCTGCTGCTGCGCACCGCGGAGGCGCGCGCGATGGCCGCCGTGATCCGCGACTGGCAGCCCGACGTGATCCACGACCTGCACGAGTTCGGGCCGTCCGCGCCCTACTACGTGAAGGACGCGCTGTGGCTGTGGCCGCGCAACCTCAACGTCGCTCCTGGTGTGCACGACCTGTCCGAGACGTTGTCGCGGTCGTACGTGCGGCCGTCCGTCGAGGCCGCTGGGCGCACGTCCGGTGTCTACGGCATCTACGTCGACCCGGTGACCGGAGAACCCGTCCGGCAGGTCGCCGGTGACGGCCAGGAACGGATCCTGCGCAACACCGGAGGTCTGAAGCACGGCATGGGTCTGCTGGTCGAGACGAACACCTCCGGGACCCCCGCGTTCCGCGTCGAGTCGCACCTGAAGGCCCTGGACGGCACGCAGGCGTTCGTGCGGGACAACCAGGCGGGGATCGAGGCCGCGAACGCCGCGTCGCGCGCCGTGCGTTCCGGGCCGGTCTACTTCGGTGGCGCGGACAACGAGGCCCCCGATCCCGCTGACGTGGTTCCCGCGCCGTGCGGGTACGTGCTGACCGGGGCGCAGGTCGTCGAGGTGCAGGACGAGCTGGCGTTGCACGGGATCACGTCGCAGTACCTGCGGGGTGGCGACCGGATCGTGCCGCTGAGGCAGGAGGCGCGGTCGATCATCCCGTTGCTGCTCGACGCGCGTGCCGACGAGCCGCTGATCGCCGCACGGCCCGTCGCGCAGTGCTGACCCGGTAAAACCGGTCGCGGACGGTCGGGACGAGGTGGTCCGATGGCGGCGTGCGCCTGGAGCAGTACGCCTACTTCGCCCTGAAGAGCCTGACCGTTCCCGCGGCCGAGATGACGCGGCGCCTCGGCCTCGAACCGGACGAGGCGGTCGTGCGGGGCAGCAGGAGCGTGGAGCTCGACGTGCCGTCCGTGCACGCGTGGAAGATCTTCCGGCGCGGTGGCGAGCAGGCCGGCGAGCAGGTCCGGCACCTCGTCGACCGGCTCCTGCCCGTCCGCGACGAGCTCGTCGCCCTCACCGCCGGCCCGGAGGTCGTGGCGGTCCTGCAACTGGTGCGCTACTTCAACTCCGACACCTCGCCGGGCGTGGCGGACGCACCCGTCGGCTGGTACCTCCCGGCGCCGGTGCTCGCGTTCCTCGCCGACGTCGGTGCCGAACTCGATGCCGACGAGTACAACCACGCCAACGACGACGACGCGCTGCGCCTGATCGACACGACCCTGCTCACGAGCATGGAGCGCAACCTCGCCGAGCACGCGTGCCACCTGCACCAGCACCTCGACGGCGCGACCGTGACCGACCACGGGGACGTGGTGATCGCGGACAGCGGGCTGGACGACGACACGTTCAACGTCGTCGCGGCCGCCCGGTTCACCCCGGAGGATGTGACCACCCGCGTCGCAGGGACCGTGCGCGCGGTGCAGGCGACCGGCCGCCCGTTCTCCTGGTGGGTCGGTCCCGCCTCGACGCCCGCCGGGCTCGGCCTGGTGCTGGGGCATCCGTCGGAGACCGAGGCCGCGATGTGGCTGGACCTCGCCGACGCCGCCCTGCCCGAACAGGTCGTCGGCGGGCTGGAGATCCGCCGCGTGACCACGGAGGCGGAGCTCGCGGACTACGCGGAGGTCCTGGCGGCGAACTGGGATCCGCCCGCCGCCACGGTCCGTCGCTTCTACGCCGACGCCGCGCCGTATGCGTTGGACAGTCAGGCGCGCTACCTCGTCGGGTATGTGGACGGTCGTGCCGTGTGCACGGCGGAGGTGTTCCTGCACGCCGGTGTCGCCGGGATCTACAACATCGCGACGCTCGCCACGGACCGTCGTCGGGGCTATGGCGGTGCGGTCACGCTCGCCGCATTGCGCACCGCACGGGCCGAGGGATACCGGATCGCGGTTCTACAGGCTTCTGAGGACGGTGAGGGCGTCTACCGGCGTCTGGGGTTCACCATCGCCGGTCAGTTCACCGAGTACGCCCTCAGGGCGTGAAAAGGGCCGCCCCGCGCGGTGCGGAGCGGCCCCTTCCCGTGGATGTGACTACGCGAGGCCCGCGTCCGACGTGGACGGGCCGGCCGCCTGCACGTCGTCGATGCGGTACTTGCGGGCCGCCTCGACGACCTTCGACTGCTCGACCTCGCCGCGCTTGGCCAGTGCGGCCAGCGTGGCGACGACGACGGACTCCGCGTCCACCAGGAAGTGGCGGCGGGCGGCCGGGCGGGTGTCGGAGAAGCCGAAGCCGTCCGTGCCCAGGGTCGTCATGTCGGTCGGGACGTACGGGCGGATCAGGTCCGGGATCGCCGACGCCCAGTCGGACACGGCGACGACCGGGCCCTGCACGTCCTTCAGCACCTGCGTCACGTACGGCACGCGCGGCTCGGCGTCCGGGTGCAGCAGGTTGTGGCGATCGGTCTCCACGGCGTCGCGGCGCAGCTCCGAGTACGACGTGGCGGACCACACGTCCGCGGAGACGCCCCACTCGTCGGCCAGCATCTGCTGCGCCTTGAGAGCCCACGGGAGGCCCACGCCGCTGCCGAGGATCTGGGCGCGCGGGCCGGACGTCTGCGGGCCGTCCTGGTACTTGTAGAGGCCCCGCAGGAGGCCTTCGACGTCCAGGCCCTCCGGCTCGGCCGGCTGCACGTACGGCTCGTTGTAGACCGTCATGTAGTAAAAGATGTTCTCGGCGTTCTCGCCGTACATCCTGCGCAGACCGTCCTTGACGATGTGCGCCACCTCGAACGACCACGCCGGGTCGTAGGCGACCACGGCCGGGTTCGTGTGCGCCAGCAGCAGCGAGTGGCCGTCGGCGTGCTGCAGGCCCTCACCGGTCAGCGTGGTGCGGCCCGCGGTGGCGCCGAGCACGAAGCCGCGCGCCATCTGGTCCGCCGCCGCCCACAGGCCGTCGCCCGTGCGCTGGAAGCCGAACATCGAGTAGAAGATGTAGATCGGGATCATCGGCTCGCCCTGCGTGGCGTAGGACGTGCCGACCGCCGTGAACGACGCCGTGGACCCCGCCTCGTTGATGCCCTCGTGCAGGATCTGGCCCTGCTCGGACTCCTTGTAGGCGAGCATCAGGTTGGCGTCCACCGACGTGTACGCCTGGCCGTTCGGGTTGTAGATCTTCTGCGTCGGGAACATGGAGTCCATGCCGAACGTTCGTGCCTCGTCCGGGATGATCGGCACGATGCGCGGGCCGATCTCCGGGTCCTTCGCGAGGTCGCGGACGAGCCGGACGAACGCCATCGTGGTGGCGACCTCCTGCTTGCCGGACCCGCGGCGCACGCCTTCGTAGACCTTGTCGCCCGGCAGCACCAGCGCCTTGGACTTGGTGCGGCGCTCCGGCACGAACCCGCCGAGCTGGCGACGGCGTTCCTGCATGTACTGGATCTCCGCCGAGTCCTGCCCGGGGTGGTAGTACGGCGGCAGGTACGGGTCGGCCTCGAGCTGCGCGTCCGAGATCGGGATGCGCAGGCTGTCGCGGAAGCCCTTGAGGTCGTCCAGGGTCATCTTCTTCATCTGGTGCGTCGCGTTGCGGGCCGCGAAGTGCGGGCCGAGCGAGTAGCCCTTGATGGTCTTGGCGAGGATGACGGTGGGCTGGCCGACGGTCTCGGTCGCCGCCTTGTAGGCCGCGTAGACCTTGCGGTAGTCGTGGCCGCCGCGCTTGAGGTTCCACACCTCGTCGTCGCTCATGGCGTCGACGAGGGCCTTCGTGCGCGGGTCACGGCCGAAGAAGTGCTCCTTGACGTACGCGCCGTCGTTGGCCTTGTACGTCTGGTAGTCGCCGTCGGGCGTGTTGTTCATCAGGTTGACGAGCGCGCCGTCGCGGTCGGCGTGCAGCAGCGCGTCCCACTCGCGGCCCCAGACGACCTTGATGACGTTCCAGCCGGCACCCCGGAAGAACGACTCGAGCTCCTGGATGATCTTGCCGTTGCCGCGCACCGGCCCGTCGAGGCGCTGCAGGTTGCAGTTGACGACGAACGTGAGGTTGTCGAGCTGCTCGTTCGCGGCGAGCTGGAGCAGGCCGCGCGACTCCGGCTCGTCCATCTCGCCGTCGCCGAGGAACGCCCACACGTGCTGGTCGGACGTGTCCTTGAAGCCGCGGTCGCGCAGGTAGCGGTTGAACCGCGCCTGGTAGATCGCGTTCATCGGGCCGATGCCCATGGAGACCGTGGGGAACTCCCAGAAGTCCGGCATCAGGCGCGGGTGCGGGTACGACGGCAGGCCGCCACCCGGACCGGCGTGCGAGTACTCCTGGCGGAAGCCGTCGAGCTGGTGCTCGGACAGCCGGCCCTCGAGGAACGCGCGGGCGTAGACACCGGGCGAGGCGTGGCCCTGGATGAAGATCTGGTCGCCGCCGCCGGGGTGGTTCTTGCCGCGGAAGAAGTGGTTGAAGCCGACCTCGTACAGCGACGCGCTGGACGCGTACGTGGAGATGTGGCCACCGACACCCACGCCGGGCCGCTGCGCGCGGTGCACCGTCATCGCGGCGTTCCACCGGATCCACGCACGGTAACGGCGCTCCACCTCCTCGTCACCGGGGAACCACGGCTCCCGCTCGGTGGGGATGGTGTTGACGTAGTCGGTGCTGGTCAGCGAGGGCATGCCGACGTGGTTCTCACGCGCACGCTCCAGCAGACGCAGCATCAGGTACCGCGCCCGCTGCTGGCCACCGCCCTTGAGGACCTCGTCGAACGACTCGAGCCACTCCGACGTCTCTTCTGGGTCGATGTCGGGCAGGTGAGCTGCCAGTCCGTCGCGAATGACACGTACCCGCTCGGGGCCTGTGTTCTGCGGGCTCAAGGTGTCTCCTCGGCTTCGTTGGCGGTACTCGCGTGGCCCGGAAACCGTGCCACGCGCTCCTATCGTTGTCCTTGCGCGACGACTTCGTCATCGCTACTGATCGGTAGTTCTGGATCGTGTCGCTCACGCGCGCGCGATAAGAGGTATAGAGAGCGTGCCTCATGCCAGTGTAGGTGTGTGCACAGGGGGGCCTGTTACGGCGTGTCACGTGGTCAACAGTTGCGCCGGAGGTAGCTGACAGTGTTCGCTAGCCCGAGGTAGTCGACTTGGCGGCAGTCTTCAAGGCTGTCGCTCTTGCGTAGTTGGAGGAGTGAAAACCGTGGTCGCCGCGGAAGACGCCGGCAAGATCGGCGTCGCCGAGAAGCTCGGGATCGAATCGGGCATGGTCGTCCAAGAGCTCGGCTGGGACGAGGATGTCGACGACAACCTCCGTGCCGCCGTCGAAGAGCAGATCGGCGGTGACATCCTCGACGAGGACGCCGACGAGACCGTGAGCGTCGTGCTGCTCTGGTGGCGAGAGGACGACGGCGACCTGGTCGACGCTCTGCTCGAGGCCACCGGGGTGCTCGCCGAGGACGGCGTGATCTGGGTTCTCACCCCGAAGACCGGCCGCCCCGGCCACGTGGAGCCCTCGGACATCGCCGAGGCCGTACCCACCGCGGGCCTCTCGCAGACCTCGAACATCAGCGTGGCCGACGACTGGGCCGGCACCCGCCTGGTGTGGCCGAAGTCCGCCAAGGCCAAGCGCTGACACCGCTCCACGGGCGGCACCGGTCGCCCGTGGAGTCCGTCCGCGTGCCGGAGGACTCATGGTGGTCGACGTCGGTTCGGAAGCCCCGGACTTCACGCTCAAGGACTACAACAAGCAGCCCGTGACGCTGTCGTCGTTCCGCGGCTCCTCGGGCGTGCTGCTGGTCTTCTTCCCGTTCGCGTTCTCCGGCATCTGTCGTGGGGAGCTCTGCCAGCTGCGGGACGAGTTCGACGTGTATGACGGCGTCCAGGTGCTGGGGGTGTCCGTGGACACGCCGTATGCGCTGAAGGCCTGGGCTCTGCAGGAGTCGTACCAGTTCCCGCTGCTGTCGGACTTCTGGCCGCACGGGGCGGTCGCGTCGTCGTACGGGGTGTTCAACTCCGCGTCCGGGATGGCCGTGCGGGGGACATTTTTGGTGGACGTCGGCGGTGTGGTGCGGTTCGCTGAGGTCAGGTCTCCCGGGGAGGCTCGGGACCAGGGTGGGTGGAAGCAGGCTGTGGCCTCGCTTCGGGCATGATGTAGGTCCTGCGTCCTCGTGGTGGGGCGTGGGAGTGGGGCGTGTAGCTCAGCGGAAGAGCACTCGGTTTACACCCGAGCGGTCGCAGGTTCGATCCCTGTCGCGCCCACCAGTGAATTGTGGAGTTCGCACCCGAACAAGTTTCGTGGAGCGCGTTGGGCTTTTCCGGTGACGATCGGCTCGGTTCGCAGTCACTCCGGCGCGGCGGAGCTGTAACGATTTCGTCCGTGTCCTGCATTTGGCATTGAAATTCTTCTTTCGAACGGTCGGTGACCGGACTGCCGCACCCGAACGTACCAGCCTTTTTCGACCAATCGCGACTTACCCTGATTGGCTGGCGCGCGTGCGGAGTGGCGCGGCGAGGAGTGGCTGACCAACGCCACGAAGGGAGGGCGCCGTGCTCAACAGCTTTCTTGAGTGGCTCGACGACTACCTGCAGCGCGAGGACTCGACGGCGGTTGTCAGGGCTGTTGTCGGCCTCATGGGATTCGCCGGCCTGCTCGGCACGGTGCTGGGGAGTTCGGTTGTTCGTGGCGGCGGGTTCGTCGCGATTGCTCTCTTCGTGATTTCGGTGATTCTTCTGCTGCTCGCGGACCGGAGGAGGCTGCGGAAGAAGTACGACTCGCACAAGAAGTTCCTCGGCCGGTACTGCAATTTCATCGTCGAACACCGCGGTGGACCGCTCATCCGCATCACGCTGTGGAAGCAGACCACGTTCGTCCAGCCGAACGGGGACGTGCGCGAGATCCTGCGCATCAATGCGGTCGCGGAGAGGCGCCAGGTGTACTTCCTGCGGTTCCGGGCGGGCGGTGGTGAGGGCAACCAGCCGATGTCCCGGCGTCAGCAGCGCAGGGTGAAGGTGGACGCACGTCCCATCGCTGTCAACGGCGAGCCGGGGCCCCGGTGGGAGGTGACCATGTCCTGGGGTACCGACGGGCGGCTGAACTCGTTCGTCCACTTCCACGAGCCCGTGCGGAGGGGTGGGAAGATCGACATCGAGATCGAGCGGTTCTGGCCGGGCAAGGTCGCGGCGTTCATGCGTGACGGCGCCACCGAGCCGTTCGCGTTCCGCTTCACGGGACTGATGCCGTCGGACGCCATCGAACACACCGTGGTGCTTCCGCTGGGGTACAACGCCTACCACGCGACCGTCGGCTTCGACGAGCCTGATCCAGGCTTCTCGGTGACGGTGGGGAAAGACGACGAAGGCCGCCGGACGTTCACGTTCCGGGGCAAGGGGCTCACGCCCAAGAAGAACTTCGGCATGCGCCTGGACCTGGCGAGGCCCGCGTCCCGGTAATGGCGACGCGGGCCTCGGTGCGACTTCTAGTCGTCACCTTCGGTGCTGCCGCCCATTGGGGTGTTTCTCCTGTTCGGGTTGCTACCGCAGCGCCTGCGAGTAGCTGTGTCCTCATCTTGCTCGCCGGCCGGTGGAGCGCCGGGTTCGCTCGGATGCGGCGAACGATAGGCCACGGGAGGCGCGGAATTCTACTCGAACCTGATACCTCGCGGGTGACTACTTGTATCTAGCGGGCGGAGTAGTTCGTTACTCGTTGTACACGGGGTGGCCGGAGCCTCACTCAGGGCATTCTTCCGGCGCGCTCGAACCGCCGAAGAAATGCACGGTGTCCAAGACCACCTGGAACGCTCCACCTCGGTCCCGTACTTTTACGTGCTGCCGTGACGTTCGGACTCGCCGCGCCGGAGGACGACCACCTGTGAGACGCAAGGCCAAGGCCGCCAAGCCTCCTGTCCCCGCGGAAGTCACCCAGGAGCAGATCAAGCTCCTCGCCCTCGCCGAACAGGGTGGCGTGCACCGCGGCGCCACCAGCTGGTACCTGGAGCACCGGCCGGCCAAGCAGTGGGACGCCGACGACCTCGAGGTGTTGCACCAGCGGCACTGGATCACGTGGGAGCGGCCGGAGAAGCCCGCGGAGCACGGGATGGCGGCGCCTGTCGACATCACGGCGCGGGGGCGGGCGGCGTTGCAGCACCACCTGCCCGAGTGGGTTCTGGGTCGAAAGGCCATAGCTGCTCCGCCACCCAGGTTGCCTTCGGTGCGGACGATCAAGGTTCTCGACTCGTTCCCCTAGCCTCGGGGACATGGTCGATGCTCACTCCCTGTTGATCGGCGACGACTTCCTGGCGCGAGGCCACCACCGGGTGGAGGACGCGGCTCGGGCCGCTGGGCCCGTGCACGACGCCAGACGGCCCGACGGGGTGCGGGTCAAGGTGGTCACGGTCGGGCTGGAGCTCACGCGCCGACTGCTCGCCGACAAGCGGCTCTCCAAGGACAGCGAAGCGTTGCAGCGCGAGATGAAGCGCCAGCTGACCGAGCCGGGGGATCTGGCCGGGTTGTTCGGGCCGAGCATGCTCAACAGCGACAACCCTCGGCACGCGCGGTTGCGGGCGCGGGCGGGCAAGGCGTTCAACAACCAGGCGGTGCACGACCTCGCTCCCCGCGTCGAGGAGATCACCGCGGGGCTGGTCGCGCGGTTGCCGGAGAACGAGGTGGTCGACCTCGTCGGTGCGCTGGCGGTGCCGATGCCGCTGCACGTCATCGGTGAGGTGCTGGGCGTGCCGGAGGAAGACCGCGCGCGAGTTCGCACCTTGATCGAGACGATGATGTCGATGGACCCCGAGGTGTCGCAGCCCGCCAGCGACGCGTTGGCCGGCTACTTCCACGGACTGATCAAGGCGCCGCAGGAGGACTCGCTGTTCGGCGTGATCGCCGCGGACGACGGGCTGACGCACGACGAACTGATCGCGATGGCGTTCCTTCTGGTCGTGGCGGGGCACGAGACGACGGCGGGCCTTATCGCGAATGTCGTGCACGACGCGTTGGACCACGGTCTGTGGGAGCGGGTCGCGAAAGATCCGGAACTGGTGCCGGCGCTGGTCGAGGAGACGCTGCGGCACAACCCGCCGGTCCGGCACGCCACGCACCGCATCACGACCGAACCCGTCGACATCGACGGCACCACGGTTCCCGCGAACTCGATCCTGCTGATCAACCTCGGCGCTGCCGGGCGGTGTCCGCAGGCGCACGACGACGCGGCCGTGTACCGGGTCGACCGGGGGACGGCCGGGCACGCGACGTTCGGGTACGGGCCGCATTTCTGCCTCGGGTCGGTGCTTGCCCGGTTGGAGACCGAGACCGTGCTGCGGCACCTGGTCGCCCGGTTCCCACACGCCGAACGCGTCGGGAGCGCGCAGCCGCCCGTGATGCACAACGACATCATGGTCAGCCTCAAATCGCTTCCCGTCGTGCTGCGGCGCTGACAGGCTGGCCGGTGTGAAGATCGTTCAAGGGGGACCCGAGCACGTCGACGTGGCCGCGCTGATCTGGGCGCACGCGGTCAGCGCGCGGGACGGCTACGACGTTCCGGCGCTCGAAGAGGCGCGGCCGGGCGTCGAGCAGGCGCTGCGGAACGAGCCGTCGTTCCTGCTGATCGCGGACGACGGCGGCGAGGCGACCGGGTTCCTCGCCGGTGGTCCTAAAGAGACGGACGCCGGCACCGCGTTCGTCAACTACGTCGGCGTGCACCCCGCCGCGTGGGGCACGGGAGTGGGCGAGGCGTTGCTGCGGGCGTTGCCGGAGGCGTTGGCCGAACGCGGGTTCGGGAAGGCGGAGCTGATGGTCTTCGTCGACAACGTGCGGGGCGTGCGGCTGTACGAACGCCTCGGATGGATCAAGCTCGGCGCCCCTGCGCCGCATCCGCGCCACGGCCGTGTGGAGCAGCGTTACGGGTTCTCGCTCGCATAGTGGGAACCCCGGGGCGTTCAGAGCAGCCGGCGGGGGATTAGGGGATCAGCCCCAAAGCGTCTGACCAGGGCTATCACGAAGTCCACATGAGACGTAACTTTTGTTCATGTCGGTGCGCACGTTCGCGGTCGTGGTCGGTCTCGCGTTCCTCCTGGGCGGGGGCGCGATCCTGTTGGTGATGCTGGCCGTCGAGGCGCCGAGCGGGGCGCTGATCCCGTGCGGCAACAGTCTGGGGCTCGGGTTCGACGAACCCGCGGCGTCCGCCGTCAGTCCCGCGTACGTGGACATCTGCGCCGACCTGAGGCACCGCCGGCTGCTGTGGGGGCTGCCGGTGATCGGGGTCGGCGTGCTGCTGCTGATCGGGTCGCTGATGGGGTCCCGCAACGCTACTCACCGGTAAGGTCGCGGCATGACGTGGATGGTCTACGGCGCCAACGGCTACACCGGCCGGCTGATCGCGGAGCTCGCGGTCCAGCGCGGGGAACGGCCCGTGCTCGCCGGCCGTTCACGCGAGAAGGTCGAACCGGTCGCCGCCGCACTCGGGCTGGAGCACCGCGCGTTCAGCCTCGAGAACGCGAGGGGGAACCTCGGGGACATCGACGTCGTCGTGCACTGTGCGGGGCCGTTCTCGCAGACGTCCGACGCGATGGTCGATGCCTGCCTGAAGAGCCGTACGCACTATCTCGACATCACGGGCGAGATCGACGTCTTCGAGTCCGTGAGCCTGCGGCACATCGACGCGCGCAAGGCGGGCGTCGTGTTGTTGCCCGGTGCGGGGTTCGACGTCGTGCCCACGGACTGCGTGGCCGCGATGCTCAAGGAAGCCCTGCCGACCGCCACGCACCTCGACCTCGCGTTCGTCGTCGGAGGCGGGGCCAGCGCGGGCACCACCAAGACGTCCGTCGAGGCCGCCGCCGTCGGTGGGCGGATCCGGGTGAACGGTGACCTGAGGAGCGTGCGCATCGGGCACCGCAGGCGCACCGCCTACTTCCGGTCAGGGCCGCGCGAGGTCGGCAGCATCCCGTGGGGTGACGTCAGCACCGCCTACCGGTCGACCGGCATCCCGAACATCACGACGTTCACGACCGTGCCCGGCGTGCTCGGTCAGCTGCAGCAGCTCTTCGCCCCCGTGCTGCAGACCTCGCTCGTGCAGAACCTCGCCAAGAACGTCGCCGGCAAGGTGAAGGGGCCCGACGAGCGCAAGCGCGCCAACACGCGGGCCGAGGTGTTCGGCGAGGCGTGGGACGCCAAGACCAAGGTCGAGTGCGCGATCACCACGCCGAACGCCTACAGCCTCACCGCCGACTCGGTGCTCCGCGCGATCGGGAAGATCCACGACGTCGCGCCGGGCTCGCACACGCCGTCCAGCGCGTTCGGTGCCGGCTTCGTGCGCGAGCTCGACGGCGTCGTCGCGGGGCAGATCCGCTTCAGCTGAGGCCCCGCACTACTTCTTGAGGTGCCCTACTTCTTGAGGTGCTTGGCGACGCTGTCGACGACCCCGCCGACCGCGTCCTTCACCTTCTCCACGCCGTCCTTCAGCGCCGCCTTGGCCTGGTCGGCGCGGCCCTCGTCGGCGAGCTGCTCGTCGCCGGTGACCTCGCCCGCGGTCTCCTTGGCCTTGCCGCCGAGCTCCTCCGCCTTGTTGCCGATCTTGTCCGACAGCGACATCGGGTCCTCCTCCAGCAGAAGTTCGTTGACACCGGTTCGACACGCCTGACCAGGGCACCGTCACGCCACTGTCGGGTGAAAACCGGGTGAGGGTGCTCACGACCGGGAAATTGTGGAACCGCGTGACGTTCCGCGATCGAACGTGTCCATCGGACGACGGAGAAAAATGGGCGGGGGTGTGCGCATGAGCGTGGCCGAGGCAGCCGCACTCGACGATGCCACGCTGGTGGCTAGGTCCCGTGACGGCGACGTGCGTGCTTACGAGCAGCTGGTCCGCCGTTACCAGGGGCCGATGTACCGGCTGGCGCTGCGCATCGTGGGCAGCAGCGGCGATGCCGAGGACGCGGTGCAGGACGTCTTCCTGACCGCGTGGCGGCGTCTCGGACAGCTCCAGGACGACGGGGCGTTCGTCGGCTGGCTCTACCGCACGACCACCAACCAGTGCCTGAACGTGCTGCGCAAGCGCAAGCCGCACACCGACACGGAGCTCGACGAGCACGAGTCGGCGGCACCGCGCACCCGGCCCGACCGCGCGGTGGAGGTGAACGCGCAGCTCGACGCGCTGCAAGCCGCACTGCGCGGCCTCACACCGGAACAGCGGGCGTGCTGGGTGCTGCGCGAGGTCCACGGCCGGTCCTACGACGAGATCGCCGACGCGATCGGCACGACCCAGCAGGCGGTGCGCGGCAGGCTCGCGCGGGCACGGGCTCAACTCGCGGAGGTGATGGCACCGTGGCGGTGACGTCCGACTACGACCTGCCGTGCGGGCGGGACGTCGAACAGGTCTGGGAGGTGATCGACCTCTCCGACGAGCACACGCGGTCGTGCCCGCACTGCGCCGCCGTGCGGGAGAGCCTGCTGGTGCTGCGCGCGGCCACCGACGAGATGGCCCGCGAGGAGCTCGAGCCGCCGGCCGACCTGGTCAGCCGGGTCATGTCCGCCGTGCGCGCCGACGTGCGGCGTTCGGACGTCGTGCCGTTGCCCGGCGACGGACTGGCGCGGATCAGCACGCGGGCGGTCGCGGCGGTGCTGCGCTACGCGGCGGACGGCGTGGACGGCGTGCGCGCGCGGGGCTGCCGGGTCGTCGAGGCCCCGGAGTCGACCGGGCTGGACCCGGTGATCGAGGTCGAGCTCAGCATCGCGATCACCGCACGGGTCACGGTCGCGGCGTACGAGGAGGTGCGGCGGCGGGTGCTGGCCGCGGCCTCCGCGCGGATCGGTGTGCGGCTCGCCCGCCTGGACCTCGTCGTGTCGGACGTTCTCGAAGGGTGAGCGAGTGATCGAGACAGTCGTGTCCGCGCCGGCTGTGGCGGCGGTCGCGGTGCACGCGGCCGAACGGGTCGCCGGTGTGCGCGTGCAGCCCGGCGTGGCGGGCCTGGTGAGTTCGGTGGTGCGCACGGCGCGGCAGCAGATCAAGGGGTTGCAGCCCGCACCCGTCGAGGGTGTGCGCGTGCGGTGGTCGGGCGCGGCCGCGGTGCTGGAGGTGGACGTGGTGATCTCGGGTCTGGACCAGGCGGCCGCGGTGGCCGGCGCCGTGCAGCGGTCGGTGCGCGCGGTCGTGCCGGAGCTGACCGGTGTCGAGGTGGAGTCGGTTCTCGTCACGGTGGTGGACGTCGCATGGTGATCGTGGCGGAGCTGGTGAAGGCGCTGGGAAAGGTGGACGGGCTGCGGCCGTCGGCACCGGAGCCCGCGCGGTCGTGGATCCCGTGGGACGTCGACGCGGTGGCCGTGGACGTCGAGGACGACCTGGTGTGCGTCCGCGTCGTCGCCACCAGGCTGCCGCTGCCGCTCGTCGAGGCGGGCGAGGTGCTGCGGTCGGTTCTCGTTGGCACGCAATGGGAACGCGCGGTGTTGCGGATCGTGGTGACCGATGTGGACAAACGTGCCTTCGATCACCTGAACGGGGCGTGACGTTTCCGGCGCGACCCGTGTCCTTGAGTTGTGGGCACTTCGACGGAAGGGAAAGCGATGAGCACGCAGACGGTGGAGAAGAACGGTGTCGTGGCGGCCGGCGGCAAGCTGGTGACGGACAAGGGATCGACGACCATCGCGGACGTCGTGGTGCAGAAGGTCGCCGGCCTCGCCGCGCGGGAGATCCGCGGGGTGCACGCGCTGGGCGGCGGCGCCACCCGTGCGCTGAGCGCGCTGCGCGACCGGATCCCCGGCGCCACCGCGAGTGCGGGCCAGGGCGTGTCGGTCGAGGTCGGCGAGAAGCAGGCGGCGGTCGACCTCGAGCTCGTCGTCGAGTACGGCGTCCCGATCGCGGACCTCGCGAAGTCGGTGCGTGGCAACGTGATCACCGCGATCGAGCAGATCACCGGCCTCGAGGTCGTCGAGGTCAACATCAACGTCAACGACGTGCACATCCCGAGTGACAACGAGGGCGAAGAGAAGCCCGAACCCGCTCGCGTCCAGTGAGGGAGAACGCCATGAGCACCACCGCACTGGGCCTGCTGACCGGGCTCGCGCTCGGTCTGGCCGCGGCGTTCGGGGGCTTCAGCGCGTTCCTGCTCGTGCTCGTCTTCGGCGCGATCGGCCTCGTGGCCGGCCGCGTCGCCGAGGGCAAGCTCGACCTGGCGCAGCTGCTCGGCAGGGATCGGGACTGACGATGACCGCATCGCTCGTTGCCGTCCAGCCGGGTCTGACCACGGTCGCGGACCGCGCGGTGGGCCGCATCGCCGGCCGCGCCGCGCTGGAGGTGCCGGACGTGCTCGGGGCCGAGGTCACCGCGCGCGTCACCGGGGGAGTGGCCGCGCTGGACGCGCGCCTCGACCTGCGGTACCCGGCGCCGGTCGCGTCGACGGCCGCACGGGTGCGCGCCCACCTCGTCGACCGCGTCGGAGCGTTGACGGGACTGCGGGTGTCCGTCGTGGACGTGTCGGTCGACGTGTTGCGCGTGGAGACGGCTGCCGCGGGGAGGGTGTTGTGACTCGTCGCTCACGGCGGGTCCTGCCCGCCACCCTGACTGCGCTGATGCTGCTGGCCGTCTCGGTCGTGGTCGCGGTCTGCGCGATCCAGCTCGCCCTCGGCGAGACACCGCTGCTGTCCTACGACGCGGTGGTGGCGCGGCTGCACGACACGACGTGGTCGTCGCGGGAGGTGGTCGTGGCGGGCGGGGTCGTCGCGGCCGTCGGGTTGCTGCTGTTCCTGGCGGCGGTCGTGCCCGGCCGCGCCAGGACGGCCGCGCTCGACGAGCACACGGCGGTGTCGTTGCGCGGGCTGCGCAACGCCGTGCGGCTCGCCGCCCACGTCGACGGCGTCGAGTCCGCGGCGGTGAAAGCCGGCCGCCGCAAGGTGAAGGCGGTGGTGCGCACCCGGCGTTCCGTCGTGGACGGCCTCGGGGACACCGTCCGCGCGGCCGTCGAGAACCGTGTCGGTGAGTTCGCCCTCGCCCGGCCGCCTCAGGTCGTGGTGCGGGTCAAGGAGCTGAGGAGCACGTCGTGAACCGCTTCCTGCTCGGCCTGCTGGGCCTGGTCCTGCTGCTCGCGGGCGGTGCCGCGGTCGCGGTGCACTTCGGGGTCGTGCCCAGGGTGGACCGGGACGCCGCCCTGGTGCCCGGCACGGCGCTGCCGCCGACGTGGGTGCTCGTGGTCGTCGCCGCCGCGGCGGTGGTGCTCGCGCTGCTCTGCCTGCGGTGGCTGCTCGCCCAGGTTCCGCGGCGCAAGGTCGCGAGCTGGCGCTGGGCGGAGGAGGCCGGCGCCACTCGTCTCTCCTCGTCGACGGCCGCCGCGCCGTTCGCCGAGGAGGTCGCCGCCTACCCCGGCGTGCGCAAGGTCGACGCCGAGCTGACCGGCCCGCGCACGGCACCGAACCTGGCCCTCGTCGTGCGCGCCCACGGCGACGCCGATCTGCGGGGGATCCGCCGCCGCATCGACGACGAGGGCCTGCCGCGGCTGCGGGAGGCGCTGGAGACACCGGACCTGCGGGCCACCGTGGAGTTCCGGGTGGCCGCGGCGAAAGCCGGTGCGCGCGTTCGGTGAAAACCAGAAGCCCAGGTCTTTTGACCTGGGCTTCTGTGCTGTCAGCGGGAACTAGCGGGGCGCGAGGAGGCTCGTGATCTCCTGGGACGCCGACACCGTGAGCAGGTGCTGCAGGTTCTCCGGCAGCTCCTCGCCACGGGACTGCTTCGCCTGCGCGTACAGGCGGCCGGCGCGGTAGGACGAGCGGACCAGCGGGCCCGCCATGACGCCGAGGAAGCCGATCTCCTCCGCCGTCTCCTTGTGCTGCACGAACTCCTCGGGCTTGACCCAGCGCTCGACCGGGTGGTGGCGCGGCGAGGGGCGCAGGTACTGCGTGATGGTGATGATGTCGCAGCCCGCGTCGTGCAGGTCGGCCAGCGCCTCGGTGACCTCGTCCGGGGTCTCGCCCATGCCGAGGATCAGGTTGGACTTGGTGACCAGGCCGAACTCGCGCGCCTGCGTGATGACGTCCAGCGACCGCTCGTAGCGGAACGCGGGGCGGATGCGCTTGAAGATCCGCGGGACGGTCTCCAGGTTGTGCGCGAGCACCTCGGGGCGGGACTCGAAAACCTCGGCCAGCTGCTCGGGGACCGCGTTGAAGTCCGGGATCAGCAGCTCGACGCCGGTGCCGGGGTTCATCTCGTGGATCTGGCGGACGGTCTCGGCGTAGAGCCACGCGCCGCCGTCGGCCAGGTCGTCGCGGGCGACGCCGGTGACGGTCGAGTAGCGCAGGCCCATCGCCTGGACCGACTCGGCGACGCGGCGGGGTTCGTCGCGGTCGAGGTCGGCGGGCTTGCCCGTGTCGATCTGGCAGAAGTCGCAGCGCCGGGTGCACTGCTCGCCGCCGATCAGGAACGTGGCCTCGCGGTCTTCCCAGCACTCGTAGATGTTGGGACAGCCGGCCTCTTCGCAGACCGTGTGGAGGCCTTCGCGTTTGACCAGACCTTTGAGCTCCCGGTACTCGGGGCCCATCTTCGCGCGCGTCTTGATCCAGGACGGCTTCTTCTCGATCGGCGTCTGGCTGTTGCGGACCTCGAGCCGCAGCAGCTTCCGACCCTCCGGTACCACAGTCACGACCTCACCCTACGCCGCGACCCCGCGTGTCCGGCGTCACGCACGCTTGAGAGTCAGGGCAGGTCCGGTGTGATCCCGGTCAGCTTCACGGTGAGGTCCCACAGGCGGTTCGCGGCGAGGTCGTCACGGGCGGCGGCACTCATGCGCGCGACCGTCGGGTGGCCGCGCAGGCCGTTGAACCCGTCCGGGCCGTAGTACTGGCCGCCGCGCGCGTCCGGGGAGGTCGCCGCGTACAGCTGCGGCAGCGTGCCCATCTCCACGGACTGCGAGAACAGGTGGCTGATCTTGCCGCCGACGCGGACGAGCACCGAGTTGTGGGCGCTCGCCATGTTGTTGGTGAGCTCGGTGACCGTGGCGCCGGGGTGCGCCGCGATGGACGTCACGTCCGGCGAGCGGCGCTCCAGCTCGCGTGCGAACAGGATGTTGGCCAGCTTGGACTGCCCGTAGGCCGCGCGGGCGCTGTACGGGCGGCGGTCCCAGTTCGGGTCGTCGAAGTCCATGTGGCCGTACTGGTGCATCACCGACGAGACGGTGACGACGCGCGCGCCGGGCCGTTGCCGCAGCGCAGGCAGGAGCAGGAACGTCAGGGCTGCGTGGCCCAGGTGGTTGGTGCCGAACTGGCGTTCAAAGCCGTCGATGGTCCTGCTCGCGGGCACGGCCATGATCCCGGCGTTGTTGACGAGGACGTCGAGCGCGCCGACCTTCTCTGCGGCCGTGCGCACCGACTCGAGGTCGGCGAGGTCCAGTTCCAGGACCTCGGCTGAGCCGTGGACAGTGCGCAACGCTGCTTCTCCGCGCTGGACCGAACGACACCCCATGAGCACGTGGGCCCCCTTGGCCGCTAGCACCTGGGCGGTGCGCAGGCCCAGGCCGGAGTTCGCGCCCGTCACCAGGACGGTGCGGCCGGTCTGGTCGGGGATGTCGGCTTCGGTCCAACGGCTCATGGAGTCCTTCCTACCGTCCGGTAACCACCGAGCGGAAGGTGTCGAGCGACAGATGTGCGTCCAGCACCGCGCGCAGCACCGGCTCGTCGGCGGCGAGCTCCGCGGTGACGACGTCCTCGTCCACCCGGCCCTCCAGCGCGGCGGCCTCCATGCGGGCGGTCAGCTTGTTCTGCCACCGGTGGTCGAGCGCCAGCAGCAGCTCGTGCAGCGAACCGAAGACGTCCGGATCCACGATCAGCGGCGCGGCCGGGTCGCGACGGGCGTCGCGCAGCACGGCGTCGAGCGCGTCACGTCGGCGGTAGTGGTGTGCCCAGCCCATTTCGTACCCCCGGTCTCTCGCATACTCTCGGTATGACACGACCATACCACCGGTACGTACCGTCGGTATGTGAGATACGTTTCGCCCGTGCGAACCAGGCGTGCGGAGTACTCGGAGTCGACCAGGCAGGCGCTCGTCGACAGCGCGGTCGACCTCTTCACCAAGCGCGGGTACGCCGCGACCTCGCTCGACGAGGTCGTGAAGCGCGCCCGTGTGACGAAAGGCGCGCTTTATCACCACTTCAGCGGCAAGCAGGCGCTGTTCGAGGCGGCGTTCACCCAGGTCGAGACGAAGTCGATCGAGTCGCTGACGGCGGTCGTCACCGGCGACGGCCCGGCCTGGGACACCGCCATCGCGGGCGTGCGGGCGTACGTCCGCAAGTGCCTGGAGCCCGAGTACCAGCGGATCATCGTCCACGAGGCGCCCGTGGTGATGGGCTGGGAGCGCTGGCGGGAGGCGGAGGAGCACTTCAGCTTCGGTCTGCTCCGCACGGCCGTGCAGCTGCTCGTGGACGCCGGCGAGATCGAGGAGGCGCCGGTGGAGATCATGGCGCGGCTGCTGTTCGGGGCGTTGTCCGCGGCCGCGGGCACCATCGCGAGCTCGTCCGACCCGAAGCGCACCGGGCGTGAGGTCGAACGCGCGATCCTGCGCGTTCTGGAGGGTTTGCGCAAGAAGTAGTCGAGTCCGTCCCTAGCGGCCGGGCGGACCGTCGATCACCACGCGGACAACGAGGTGGTCAGCATCATGATCGAACCGGTCAACACGCGCCTGGGACTCGACGGCAAGATCGCCCTTGTCACGTCGGGGACGCACGGGCTCGGGCTCGCCATCGCGAGCAAGCTCTGCGACAACGGCGCCCACGTCATCCTCACGACCTCCGACGACGACGTCGACCTGGAGCGGGCGAAGCTCGTGCTCGCGGGCAAGCCCGGCTCGGTGGCGATCACCCAGCTGGACATCCAGGACGAGAACGCGGTGCGGACGCTGCTGGAGCGGATCAAGCAGGAACGCGGCCAGCTGGACGTCTTCGTGCACCACGCCGTGTCGCCCGACCTGACGCCGTTGCTCAACATCGTCGAGCCGCTCGCCAAGACCCTCCAGGACGGGGGACGGGTGGTGATCGCCGGCTACTCGGTGACCCCGGTGCACGGCGTGATCAGGACGCTGGCCCTGGAGATGGCCTGGTACAAGGTCGCCGTCAACGCCGTCATCACCACCGTCGTCGACAACGGCCCCATGAACATCGACCCGGAGATGGTCGACCGGCTCGCGATCAAGAGCCCGTCCGGCCGCGTCACCCTGCCCCAGGACATCGCCAACGCCGTGTCGCTGCTCTGCACCGACGAGGCCGCGTGGATCCAGGGTCAGGTCATCACCGTCGACGGCGGTCTCGAACTGCTGGAGCGGTGGGGCGAGACGCGCTGACATCGCGGCGGTGAGGGCCGAATCGCGTGTACGGGTTCGCACTCGGACAGCGCTCGAGCCGATCCGGTTCGCTTTTCGGTTCTCACCTGGCTGTGAGCGGCCGGTGACGCCAGGTCATCCGCCGATTAGTGTTGTCAATTGCTCCTCGCGCATCTGGAGTAACGCCCCGCGCGGCCGGACCCCGCGCTTGCCCATGCGGTCACCGAGTGTAAAACTCGAATTGGTGACCTGGGGGTAAGAGGGGGTCGGATGATCAGAGTGCTACTCGCCGAGGACGTGCAAATGGTCCGAGGCGCTTTGGTTGCTTTGTTGAATCTCGAACCGGATATTGAGGTCGTGGCGTCCGTGGCAACCGGTGACGAAATCGTGTCGGCGGTGGCGAAGAACAAGCCGGACGTTGCGGTCCTGGACATCGACCTGCCCGGTATGGACGGTCTTTCCGCGGCCACGGTGATCCACGACACCGCCCCCGAGACGCGCACCCTGATTCTCACGAGCCTCGGTCGTCCCGGCACTCTGCGGCGCGCGCTCAACGCGCGGGTCAACGGCTTCATCCTCAAGGACGCTCCCGTCGGCGAGCTCGCCGACGCCATTCGCGGAGTCTCGGTTGGACGCCGCGTGATCGACTCCCAGCTGGCACTGTCCGCGTGGGACACCGACGAGTGCCCGCTGACCCCGCGCGAGCTCGAGGTCCTCCGGCTCGCCTCCGACGGCGCCGACGCCAACGAGATCGCCACGACGCTGTTCCTGTCCGTCGGCACCGTCCGCAACTACCTGACGGCGGCGACGGCGAAGCTCGACGCCCGCAACCGCGTCGACGCGGTGCGCATCGCCCGCAAGTCCGGCTGGTTCTAGCCGCTGTCCGACCCTCGCAACAGGACTTTTGCCGACGACGTCAAAAGCCGCTGCCGCGCCGGCGCGCGGTCAGGGCGTGAACGGCGTCGCCGGGATCGCGGCGTGCACGTGGAACGAGCCGTCGCCGATGTGGCGGGCGGTGAACGTGCCTCCGGCGGCCTGGACGCGTTCGGCCTGGTTGCGCACGCCGTTGCAGTCGGCGGAGGCGGCGCGGTCGGCGGCGCCGTCGTTGATGACGTCGAGCAGGACGGTCGTGCCGCACTGCTGCACGCCGATCGTGCAGGTGCTGGCCTCGCTGTGGCGCAGGACGTTCGTGACGGCCTCGCACAGCACGGCGGCGAGGACGGTCTCGACCGGTTCCGGCAGCGGGTCGTGGTTGAGCTCGACGCGGACGTCGATGTTCGACGCCGCCAGCATCGCCTTGGCCGAGTCCGACGTCGTCGCGAGCGAGATCGGGCGGTAGGCGCGGGCCAGTGAGCGCACGTCGGCCAGTGCGTGGTGAGTGATATCCAATATATCGCTGATGTGCTCCCGGACGTACTCCCACTCGTCGTCCCGGCTGTCCGAGACGAGGCGCTGGGCGAGCTCGCTCTTCAGCTTGATCGCGCTGAGGCTGTAGCTGAGCAGGTCGTGCAGGTCGCGGGCCACGCGGACGCGTTCGGCGGCGACCGCGGCGGTCGTGATGCCCGCGACCTCCACCACCAGGTCGGCGGCGGCCGGCGCGGGCGTCGGTGAGGCCGGCCAGTCGCGGTGGGTGGCGAAGCCGGTGGCGAGACCCGCCAGCAGCAGGGCGATCGCGGCGGTCGCCATCATCACCTCGACCTCGGTGTGGGCGGCCTCCGCGAGGCCCGTGGCGACCACGACGGCCGCGAACGCGGGCCAGCCGAACGCCGGGCGCAGGACGAGCAGCGCGTTGCCGGCCACCAGGCCCGCGACACCCGCCCAGGAATGTCCGAAGACGACATAAGGAAGCACCAGCAGCACCACCTGGGCCGCCAATGTGAGGTGTCGTCGCAAAGCGCTCAGATGCCGGAAATACGACACTTGCAGTAGGACAAGTAGCGCCAAATCAATGGCCGACACCGCCAATTCGGTGATCTCTCCGGCAAGAAGTAGCGCGCGGGTCAGGTCGGTCAGGCAGATCGCGACGAACACCGCGACGATGATCGCGCGGTATCGCGGTATCGCAGGCGATGTATTCACGTGCCCCCCAAGAGCACCCGCTCCGGAGCAAACGCGCCCCTAGGCGCGCGCTCAAGGCCGAATACTAGACAGGCGAGGGCAGTTCGGGACGTGTACTGAATCGGTTAAGGAGGTGAAGTTGCATTGATTCGCGACTCAGCGTCACGCCAATGGCGGAGTATTTTCCCGGACCTGTCACAGCACGTGCTTGATCGATCACCCGCCGAAGTGGTTCGGGTTCGTTCGGGCCTATGAATTTCTCACGCCCGGCGCAGTAGTTCGCCACTCGAGAGTCATGGCGGGATACGTGGCGGGCGATAGCCCGGCTCAGGTGAACTTGACGGCACGACCAAGTCGACCGCCGCTGAGCAGGGGAGGCTCCAATGGAGATCAAGGTTCTGGGACCGCTGGAGGCACGGGAGAACGGCGTCTCGATCGCGCCGAGCGCCGTGAAGCCCAGGCAGGTGCTCTCGCTGCTCGGACTGCAGGCCGGTCACGTCGTCACGGTGCCGACGCTGATCGAGGAACTCTGGGGCATGACACCGCCCCGCAGCGCGCTCACGACGCTGCAGACCTACGTGCTGCAGGTGCGCAGGCGCATCGAGGCCGCCATGCCGGGCGACGGCCCCGGTGTCGCGAAGAACGTCCTGGTGACCCGGTACGGCGGCTACATGCTGGACGTCCCGCCGGAGAGCGTCGACGTCCGCAGCTACGAGCGGCTCGCGAGCGCGGGTCAGCGGGCGTTCGAGGTCGGCGACCTGGAGTCCGCGAGCCGGTTGCTGCGCAGTGCCGCCGAGGTGTGGCGCGGGCCGGTGCTGGTGGACGTGCAGATCGGCGTCCGCCTGGGCATGGAGGTCACCCGGTTGCAGGAGAGCCGCCTCGGCGTGCTGGAGACCCGCATCGAGGCCGACCTCCAGCTGGGCAAGCACCAGTCGCTGCTGAGCGAGCTGTCCGTGCTCACCGCGCAGCACCCGATGCACGAGAACCTGTGTGCGCAGTACATGCTCGCGCTCTACCGGGCGGGCCGGCAGTGGAAGTCGCTGGAGGCCTACCAGTCGCTGCGGGACACGCTGATCGAGGAGCTGGGGCTTGAGCCGTCCGAAAGGCTGCGTCAGCTGCAGCGGGCGATCCTGAGCTCCGAGCCGTCGCTCGACAAGCCGCTGTCCCCGCGCCAGCTGGAGCGTCAGCTCGCGGGCTGAAACACAGTTCGGGAGCAACCGTGGATACCACCGGTGCAGGTGCGTTGGTCAAGGCGCTCGAGGACGTCGGCTGCGAGGTGATCTTCGGGATGCCGGGCGGGGCGATCCTGCCCGCCTACGACCCGCTGCTCGACTCGGTGAAGATCCGCCACGTGCTGGTGCGCCACGAGCAGGGCGCCGGGCATGCGGCCCAGGGGTACGCGCAGGCGACCGGACGGGTGGGCGTCTGCATGGCGACGTCGGGACCCGGTGCCACGAACCTGGTGACACCGCTGGCGGACGCGTACATGGACTCCGTCCCGATCGTCGCGATCACCGGGCAGGTCGCCCGGTCGGTGATCGGCACGGACGCCTTCCAGGAGGCGGACATCCGCAGCATCACCCTGCCGATCACCAAGCACAGCTTCCAGGTGCACGACCCGGCCGAGATTCCGCGCGTGATCGCCGAGGCGTTCACGATCGCGTCTTCGGGGCGGCCGGGCCCCGTGCTGGTGGACCTGCCCAAGGACGTGCTGGCCTCCGCCACGACGTACACACCGCCGGTGCTCACGACGCCCTCGCGGCCGGCGGTCTCGCCGGTGCAGGTCCGCCACGCCGCGCAGCTCATCGGGTCGTCGAAACGGCCGGTGTTCTACGTCGGCGGTGGCGTGATCCGCAGCGGCGCGGCGGCGGAGCTGAGGAAGCTGGCGGAGAGGACCGGGATCCCGGTCGTCACCACGCTGATGGCGCGCGGCGCCTTCCCGGACTCGCACCGGCTGCACCTGGGGATGCCGGGCATGCACGGGACGGTGCCCGCCGTCGCCGCGCTGCAGCGGTCCGACCTGCTGATCGCGCTGGGGACCCGGTTCGACGACCGGGTCACCGGGCTGCTGCCGGAGTTCGCCCCGCACGCCGCGGTGGTGCACGCCGACATCGACCCGGCCGAGATCTCCAAGAACCGCAAGGCGGACGTCGGCATCGTCGGCGACTGCCGCGACGTGCTGGCCGCGCTCTCGGCGGTGGTCACCAGGGCACCCGACCTCACGGCGTGGTGGAACTACCTGGGCGGCCTGCGCGCCACCTACCCCCTGGGCTACGACTGGCCACCGGACGGCATGCTGGCGCCGCAGTACGTGATCGAGCGGATCAGCACGCTCGCCGGCCCCGAGGCCATCTACACCTCGGGCGTCGGTCAGCACCAGATGTGGGCGGCGCAGTACGTGCGGTACGAACGCCCCGGCTCGTTCATCAACTCCGGCGGCGCGGGCACGATGGGCTTCGGCGTGCCGGCGGCGATGGGGGCGCAGGCGGGCGCGCCGGACCGCGCGGTGTGGGCGATCGACGGCGACGGCTGCTTCCAGATGACGAACCAGGAGCTCGCGACCTGTGCCGCCGAGGGCCTCCCGATCAAGGTCGCGATCATCAACAACGGCAACCTCGGCATGGTCCGCCAGTGGCAGACCCTGTTCTACGACGGCCGCTACTCCAACACCGGGCTCGGCACGCACCAGCGCCACCCCGACTTCGTGAAGCTGGCCGAGGCACTGGGCTGCGTCGGTCTGCGGTGTTCGGAGCAGTCCGAGGTGGACGGTGCGATCCTCCAGGCGATGGCGGTCACCGACCGGCCCGTCGTGATCGATTTCGTGGTGGGGCAGGACGCCCAGGTGTGGCCGATGGTGGCCGCCGGCACGGGCAACGACGAAGTCATGGCCGCGCGGGGCATCCGGCCCCTGTTCGACGAGGTGGAGTGATGACCAGACATTCGCTGTCCCTGTTGCTGCGCAACGAACCCGGCGCGCTGGCGCGGATCGTGGTCCTGTTCTCGAGCCGCGGCGTGGACGTCGAGTCGCTGAGCCTCGCGCCGGCGGGCAGGGGCGACCTCTCGCGCCTCGACGTGGACGTGGCGCTGCAGCCCGGCCGCACGCTCTCGCAGCTCGTGAAGCAGCTCGGCCGGATCGTCGACGTGAAGAACGTCGTCGACCGCACGCACGACGAGGCCCTGGAGCTCCCTGCCTAGGTCCACTCACGCGAAACGCTCGGCTGGTGTTCCAGCCGAGCGTTTTCACGTGGGCGGCGCAGGGGCCTTCAGATGCGGAACGCGTCACCCTCGACGTTGACCGGGCCCTGCCACGGGGAGTCGTCGTGCATGTCGATGTAGGTGTGCGCGCGGGTCGTGAACTTCTTCTTGTTCGGGCTGATCTTGCCGAGGTGGCTCGCGTAGATCGAGCCGACCGGGTTGCCCTGCTCGTCGCGGTGCGCGTGGTGGGTGATCCAGAAGCTGAACTGGCCGTCCTTGGCCATCGTCCAGACCCCGCGGCCCTCGAGCTGGTCGGGGTTGCCCGGCTTGGTCACGCAGTGCAGCAGGTAGTCGGCGGTGAAGTCGCAGAACAGCGGCGCGTAGAGCGGCGGCTCCTGGATGTGGATGGTCACCGTGAGGTCCCAGCGGCCGACGAGCGCGGTCGAGTAGTCGGGCTTCGCCTCGGCACCAGCGGCCGCGACCACGGGGACGGCGAGCGCACAGGCCGCCAGGGCCGCCAGTACCTTCTTGCGGACGTTCATGGGGAGTGCCTCCGGTCGGGTGGGGCGGTGGACCAGCCGAGTGTTGTGCGCACGGCTCAAACACCCCTGTAGTGCCGGTGGTGACCGAAGGCTCGTGGTGCACGGAGAACGGCGTGTTCGAGCCGAGCTGCAGCCGTTCTGCAGGGGAGTGCTCCACGGTTGCGCGCGTCCGCCGCACGCAGACCCGTTGGGAGCCCACACAGATGCTGACGTTCACTCCGAAACGATCGACCCTGTTCACCCGCGCCGCCGCCATCACGGCCGTGGTCCTGCTCTCCCTGGCCGGCCTCGACGCCACGGCGAACGCGACCGTCTGCACCCCGGTCGGCACGTGGACAGGCCAGGTGACGCGCTCGGACGGCGACCACCCGACACAGCTGGTGTTCAAGGCGAACGGGAACGTGTTCATCACCAACGAGCAGAACACCACGACGAAGGGCACGTGGTGGTTCACCGGGACCAACACGTTCCACTACCGGATCCGCGGCGAGAAGGTCTACGACGAGAACGGCGCCTACTTCGCCTACGTCGACTTCGACCAGGACGGCGTCCAAAGTGGACCGAACAGCTTCACCAGCTCCGGCCCGTCCACGTTCTACCTCGTCGACGGGACGAACCTGGGCACGTCGACGATCGTCTTCACGATGACCCGCGCCTGAGCTCGGCCGGGGCCGGGACGGGTCCGCCGTCCCAGCCCCGGGTCACGCGTCCTGTCGCTGTCAGGCCAGGAAGGCGGCGTGCTCCTCCACCCACTGGCGGAACGTGCGGGCCGGCTTGCCGGTGACCCGCTCGGCGGTGGCGCTGGTGTCCGCGACGACGCCGACCGCGGCCTCCCACTGCGCGAGCAGCGAGGCGAGGACGGGCGGCGGCACGAAGTTGCTCATCTGCGCCTCGGCCTCGGCGCGGCTCTGGGTGGTGATCACGAGTGTGCGGCCGAGCACCTCGCCGACGATCTCCAGCTGCTGCCGGAAGGTCAGCGACTCCGGGCCGCTCAGCGTGACGACCTGGTCGTCGAGCGACGACTCGGTGAGCGCGACGACCGCCACGTCGGCGATGTCGTCCTCGTGCACGGGCGCGATCTGCGCCTCGGGGAAGACCTGGTCGATGGTGTCGCCGGCCTTGAGCGAGTAGCTCCAGCCGAACGCGTTGCTCATGAACGCGCCGGGCCGCAGGAGCGTGTAGGTGAGGCCGGAGGCGACCACCGCCTGCTCGGCGACCTCGTGGTGGTGCGCCAGCGGGTCGCCGGGCGTGCCGACCGTGCTGGACGACAGCAGGACGACCTTCTCGACGCCGGCCTTCTCGGCCTCGTCGAGGAACTTCACGATGCCGTCCGGCTCCGCGTAGAGCAGGACCTTGGAGACACCCGCGAGGGCCGCGACGAAGGTCTCCTGGTCGTTGAGGTCGAGTGCGACGGTCTCCACTCCGGCGGGCACGTCGAGCTCCGCCGGGTTCCTGCCGGACGCGCGGAGGCTGTGACCCGCCGCGTAGAGCCCCTGGAGCACACGACGGCCGACGTTGCCGCGCGCCCCGGTGACGAGGATGGTCATGTGGATCTCCCGGTCTGGGTGTTCGTCTGAATGGCTGATCACGCTCAGTGTCCAGGCGGTCACTAGAACGGCGCTGGACCGGGCTTCAGGCCACCACGGGCGACGTGCGGAAACAACCAGCCCAGAAAAACGACCCGGAAAAACAACGTGGCCGCCGCAACCCCCGGACGGGGAGTTGCGACGGCCACGTTCTTCTTGCACGCCTGCGAGTCTGGGTTCTCTCAGGCAGCCTTGGGGACGTGCCGGTCGACCACGGCGGCGTACTTCTCCAGCGTCTCGCCGGGTGACGGGCCGTCCAGCGCCTTATGGATGCCCTCGGCGATCTCGCCGTGGCGGTGCAGGTCGGCGTGGGTCAGCGTGACCTTCGTGGTCGTCGGGCCGACGGCCTCGAAGTCGACCTTGATGAACGACGCGTTCTCGTCCTCGAAGATCGGCTGCCAGTAGGGGCCGACCCGCCACGTCATGACGAGGCGCTTCGGCGGCTCCCACTCGGTGATGGTGCCCCAGGCGATCTCCTCGCCGTCCGCACCGCGCTCGAAGTAGCGTCCGCCGACGACCGGCTCGATCGTGATGGCCTGCCGGTCCTTCACGAACACGTGCGACTCCGGCCACCACTCGATCGGCTTCGACGCGAAGATCTCGAACGCCTGCTCGATCGTCGCCTCGACCGTCACCGACTTGGCGACATCGGGAGTTGAGGCCATGGGGCCCTCCTCGCGAGTTTCTGGGATGGGTGATGTCGCGCTCGACCGTGCCCGGTTTGTCTCAACCCCACCTGGAACCGGGGTGGAACCAGGACGGCTCGACCGGATGTCCAGTGGCGGCACCCATATTCGCGGCAGCGAAACCGGCAGACCGAGGAGTTGTCGTGTCCCCAGTCAATGTTGCGGTCCACATCGAGGTCCAGACGTTCTACGCCCGCCAGATGCGGCTGCTCGACGCGCTGGACGTCGAGGGCTACGCCCAGACGTTCACCGAGGACGGGGTCACCGACCACGCCCACCGCGACGAGCGGGTCGAGGGTCGTGCCGCCCTGATCGCCGGTGCGAGCGCCGCGCTGCCCCGCTACAAGGGCGTCGCCGTGCGGCACTGGAACGACCACTACCTGATCGACGAGGTCGACGAGAACACGCTGCACGTCAGCTACGCGTCCCTCGTCACGCGCACCACCGAGGAGGGCCAGGTCAGCTTCGAGCCGACGTTCTCCATCGAGGACGTGCTCGTGCGGATCGACGGCGTGCTCTACACCAGGTCCCGCACGATCCACCGCGACCTGCCCGTCCAGGCAGCCTGACCGCGTTCTCCAGGAGGTGACGAGGTGACTGCTCAGAACGTCGGGCTGGCCGCTGCCGCGGAGAAGGTGAAGCTGATCGCCGCCGAGCACGCGGCGCAGGCGGACGCCACCCGCAAGCTCGCTCCCGAGGTCGTGGACGCACTGCGCGAAGCCGGGTTCGCGCGGCACTTCGTCGCAGCCGCGCGTGGTGGCTCGGAGGGGTCGTTCGCCGAGCTGACCCAGGCTGTCTTCCTGGTGGGCCAGGGGTGTGCGTCCGCGGCGTGGTGCGCCTCGCTGTCGGCCTTCTCGTCCCGGTTCGCGGCGCTGCTGCCGGAACGGGGCCACGACGAGATCTGGGCGTCCGGCCCCGACACGTTCGTCGTGACCGGGCAGCCGCCCATGGGCAAGGGCGTCGAGGTGGACGGCGGGCACCGGGTCAGCGGCCGGTGGCTCTACGTCAGCGGCGTCGACTTCGCCGACTGGGCGCTGCTGTGCGGCATGGTCGGCGACGAGGGCCGCTTCTTCGCGTTGCCGCGCAAGGACTTCACCGTGCTGGAGACGTGGGACAGCGTCGGCATGAAGGCGACCAGCAGCCACTCCGTGGTGGTGGACGACGTGTTCGTGCCGTCCCACCTGTCGTTCTCCCGCGCGGATCTCGTCACCGGCACCAGCTGGTCGCCGGTGGAGAGCCACAACGTCCCGTTCCAGGCGGTCGGCGGCCTCACGTTCGCCGCCCCGGCCGTCGGTGCGGCGATGGGAGCGCTCGAAGCGTGCGTCTCGGTGCTGTCGGGGAAGAAGCAGGCCGTGACGTCCGCGGTCGACCTGGTCCGCGCGTCCGGCCAGGTCGAGTCGGCGAAGCTGCTCGTCGAGCAGAACGCCGGGGTGCTCGACGACCGCGAGTTCACCCCGGCCGCGATGGCGCGCAACGAGCGCAACGTCGCCTACGCGGCCGAGGTCCTGGTCGACGCGGTCGGTGGCCTGGTGCGGGCCGCCGGCACCAGCGGACTCGCGGAAGGCGGTGCGCTGCAACGGTTCTGGCGCGACGTGGTGAGCAGCTCCAGCCACGTGGCGCTGCGGTACGAGACCGCGTCCGTGCGCACCTACCCGGCGTCGCTGTACGGCTGACCGGCGCACCGCCCGGCCCTGGCGCCTCCCTCCCGGCGCCGGGGCCCTCGGCGTGCCCCGGCCGCTCCGCCACGACCTGACCGCGCCTCAAGCGCGTGAGGCCACGCTGGTTGCTCGACCGGCAGTCGTCGCCACCGGACGCGGGGAGGTGGGACCCCTTCGGCTCGACCGGCCTTCCAGCCGCGGCGAGTAGTCAGGACCCGCACCTCACCGGCGTTCGTGCGCAGCGAAACATCAGTGATCTGAGGAGTAACAGTGACCTCCACCAATGCCAAGCCCGACCTGGAGTCGCCACCGGCGACTGCCACTGCGCAGGCGACCCAGGTCGCCGGCGCACCGGCCCCCGACAAGAGGCGGTGGGCCGCGTTCGTCATCATGACCGTCGCCGTCTTCATGGACATGCTCGACGGCAGCATCGTCAACGTCGCCCTGCCGTCGATCCAGCGCGACCTCGGCGCGTCGTTCGGCCAGCTGCAGTGGATCACCGCGGGCTACGTGTTCGCGTTCGCCGTCACCCTGATCACGGGCGGGCGGCTCGGTGACATCTACGGACGTCGCCGCATGTTCCAGCTCGGTGTCATCGGCTTCGCCGTGTCGTCGCTGCTGTGCGGCATCGCGATCGACCCCGGCATGCTGGTCGGCGCCCGCCTGCTGCAGGGCCTCTCGGCCGGTCTGATGGTGCCGCAGGTGCTGTCGATCATCCACGTGACCTTCCCCGACGAGGAGAAGGGCAAGGTCTTCGCGGTCCACGGCATGGTCGGTGGCATCGCGGCCACGGTCGCGCCGCTGATCGGTGGCGTGCTGGTCGCCGCGAACATCTTCGGCTGGGACTGGCGGCCGATCTTCCTGATCAACGTGCCCATCGGCGTCATCGGCTGCATCCTGGGCTACAAGTTCATCCCGGAGTCGAAGGCGCCGCACGCGATGAAGCTGGACCTCGTCGGTGTCGTGCTGGCCACGGTCAGCCTCGCGCTGCTGCTGTTCCCGCTGACCTTCGGCCGTGAGCTGCACTGGCCCGTGTGGACGATCGCGTCGATGGTCGTGTCGGTCGCCGGCTTCGCGGCCTTCATCGCGTGGGAGCGCACCAAGCAGCGTCGTGACGGCGCGCCCCTGGTGCCGCTCAGCCTGTTCAAGGCCCGCAGCTTCTCGTCCGCTCTCGCCCTGATGCTGGTGACGTTCTCCTTCACCGGCATGTTCATGCTGGCGCTGTACCTGTTCATGCAGGAGGGCCTCGGCTTCTCCCCGCTGCGCAACGGTGTGACGCTGCTGGCGTTCTGCATCGGCGCGTTCTTCACGGCGTCGGCGTCGGTCATCGCGCTGGTGCCGAAGTTCGGCCGGGCGGTGCTGCAGGCGGGCGCGGTCGTGATCGTCATCGGCATCGGCCTGTTCCTGCTGGTCAACAGCGGCGAGGTGAGCAGCTGGGGCATGGTGCCCGCGCTGTTCGTCATCGGTCTGGGCTTCGGCGCCCTGGCCACGCCGATCTCGCTGTTCGCGCTCACCGACGTGCCGCACAAGGACGCGGGCGCCGCGTCGGGCCTCGTCAGCACCCAGCAGCAGCTCGGCTTCACGCTCGGCATCGCCGTCGTGTCGCTGGCGTTCTTCGCGCCGCTGAGCTCCACCGCGGCCACCAGCGCGGACGAGCTCACCCCGCAGCTGCGCCAGGAGCTGGTCGTGGCGGGCGTGCCGGCCGAGCGGGCCGACCAGATCGCCGGCTCGTTCAAGGCGTGCACCGTCGAGCGCCTGGGCGGTTCCGCGGAGCCGGGCACCTCGGAGAGCTGCGTCGCGGTGGCGCAGGACGCGCAGGCCAAGCCGGTCGTGGAGAAGTTCTCCGCGAAGGCGGCCGGGAACACGATGTCCGGCGCGTTCGACATCACCCTGTGGGTCGGGCTGGGCCTGGCCGTGCTGGCGCTCCTGCTGGCCGGGGCGCTGCCGAAGAAGCTGGCCGCACCGCAGGGCGCCTGAGCCCCGCGGCACTGCCGAGAACGCCCCGGGCGGATCACCGCCCGGGGCGTTCTGCTCATCCGTCTCAGGACCGGATTCGCACGGCCTCGGTCTCGACCTGGACCGGCCCGGCGAGCGCTGTGCCGTCGGGGGAGTAGACGTAGGCGTGGGCACCGGTGGTGAAGTGCGAGCGGGTGACCCTGCCGAGGTGGGTCGCGTTGATGGCGCCGTTCACCTCCGGGTGGGTGATCCAGAAGCTGAACGTGCCGCGGCCCGTCCTGGTCCAGATGCCGGTGCCCTGCTGTGGTGGGCCGCCGGGTTTGGTGGTGCAGTGCAACAGGAAGTCCGGGGTGAAGTCGCAGAGCATGGGACCCCGCTGCGGTGGCACTCCGTTGTGGACGGTCACCATCACGTCCCACCGGCCGACGAGGACGTCCTCCGCGGTGGCGGTGGCGGAGCCCGCGGCGGCGAGCGGGAAGGCGAGCACGCACGCGGCCAGCGCGGTGCGGGCACGACGGGGTTCGCGGAACATGGCCATGGAAACTCCTCCTGGTTGGAATGTGCTTCGAACGGTGATGAAAAGAGAAGTGGCCGCCAACTGCGAGGCTGGCGGCCACTTCCGTTCCGAGGTGCGGGTTATGCGGTCTTGACACCCGCGGCCACCAGCAACGGGCCGTGCACGAACGTGCGGTCGCGCCCGGAACGCTCGCGCTGCTCGGCCAGCCAGCCGTCTGCCTGCTCCTGGCTCGCCACGCCGGCCGTCACGCCCGCCTTCGCGATGCTCTCCAGCACGTGCACGCAGTCGTCGTACCTGGTGTAGACGCAGGTGAACGCCTCGGCTCGGACACCGGTGAAACCGTTGTCCAGCAACAGGCCGCGCAGCTTGCGCCCGCTCCACGGGTTGCTGATCGTGTCCGCGAACGCCTGCAGCAGCGTGCGCGTCAGCTCCTTGTCGTCGGAGTCGACGCACCAGCCGTCGGCGTCGATGTCGATCAGCACGATCCGGCCGCCGGTCTTGAGCACCCGGCGGGCCTCCGTGATCGCGACCTGCGAGTCGGCGAGGTGCTGGTACACCCGCTCGGCGCGGTAGCCGTCCGCGGAGGCGTCGGCCAGCGGGATCTCCTCGGCGCCGGCGACGCGGTAGTCGCAGTCCGGGAAGCGCTGCCGGGCCACGTCGATCATGCCCTCGCTGGGGTCGACCCCGGTCACCTCGGTGCCGAGCTTGGCGAGCTCCGCGACCGAGATCCCGGCCCCGCAGCCGACGTCGACGACCCGGTCGCCGGGCCGCACGTCGAGCAGGTCGTAGGACCGCTCGCGCAGGGCGGGAATCGGGGCCATGTTCTCGGCGTGCTCGATGAACGCCACGAGCTTCGCGGCGCCCGCGCTCGAGTCCACATCGGAGAAATGACCGAGTTCGGCCGTCTGGTCTGACGAGGTGCTCAACTTCCCCCTCCTTCGTGAAGACACTGCTCATCCACGGTCATCGTCCCGGCCCCGGCTCGGGCCTTCCTGGAAGTGCCGTCTCGACCTGACGTCGAGGCCGGTGCCCGATCCTGGACCGGACGAGGAGGCGGGGATGACGACGAGATCGGTCACGCGGGCGTTCCGCGACCAGGTGGCGAGGACGCCCCGGTCGGTCGCGGTGTCGGCGGAGGGGGACGCGGTCACCTACGAGGAGCTCGACAGCTGGTCGGACGCACTGGCGTGGCGGCTGGCGGAGGCGGGGGTGCGGCCGGGCGACCGGGTGGTCGTCTCGCTGCCCCGCTCGCTCGAGCTGGTGGTGGCGCTGGTCGGCGTGCTCAAGGCGGGAGCGGCCTACGTGCCGGTCGACCCGGCCGATCCCGGCGGCAGGACGGCGCTGGTGCTGGCCGACTCGGCCGCGGCCGCCGCACTGTCCACACCGGACCGGGCGGACACCTTCGCCGGTGTGGTGGCGTTGGAGGTGCCGCCCAGGCCGGACGTGCCCGCGGCGCTGTTCGGCGCGCCCGTCGCACCGGACGACCTCGCCTACCTGATGTACACCTCGGGGTCCACCGGCAAGCCCAAGTCCGTGATGGTGGAGCACCGCAACATCACGAACCTGGTGAGCAGCCCCAACTTCGTGGACCTCACCGCAGACGACCGGATCCTGCAGCTGGCGCCGGTGGCCTTCGACGCCGCGACGTTCGAGATCTGGGGCGCGCTGCTGAACGGCGCGCGGCTGGTGCTGGCGCCACCCGGTGTGGTGCACGCCGACGAGCTGGGCGACCTGCTGCGCGACAACGGGGTCACCACGATGTGGCTGACCGCCGCGCTCTTCCACCGCCAGATCGACGTGGACGTCGAGGCGTTCGCCGGCCTGCGCACCGCGCTGGCCGGCGGTGACGTCCTGTCCGTGCCGCACGTGCGGCTGCTCCGCGACACCTACCCGGACCTGCGGATCGTCAACGGGTACGGGCCCACCGAGACCACCACGTTCGCGCTGTGCCACGGCATCACGCCCGGTGAGGAGCTGACCGGCTCGGTGCCGATCGGCAGGCCCCTGCAGAACGTGGACGTCCGGGTGGTCGACGGTGACGGCGCCCCCGTGCCTCCCGGCACACCCGGTGAGCTGCTGATCGGCGGCGCCGGGGTGTCCCGCGGCTACTGGCGGCGCCCGGAGCTCACCGCGCAGGCGTTCGTCGAGCGGACCTTCGACGGGGTGACCGGCCGGTTCTACCGCAGCGGTGACCGCGTGGTCCGCCGGCCGGACGGCGTGGTCGAGTTCCTGGGCAGGACGGACGACCAGGTCAAGCTGCGCGGGTTCCGGATCGAGCCGGGCGAGGTCGAGGCGGTGTTGGCCGAGCACCCCCAGGTGCGGGAGGGCGCCGTGGGGGTCCGGGAGCACCACGACGGGGACCGGCGGCTGGTCGCGTGGATCGTGAGCGCGGGGGAGGACTTCGACCGGCCGTCGCTGCGCGCCCATCTGCGCGCCCACCTGCCGGAGCACATGGTGCCCGCGGGGTTCGTGGCCGTGGCGGAGCTGCCGATCACGGTCAACGGCAAGGTCGACCGCAAGGCGCTGCCGGACCCTGACTGGTCCTCGCGGTCCCTGTACGTCTAGTTCCCGCGACGACGAAGGTGGGCCTCCCGGAAGGGAAGCCCACCTTCGGTTGTCCTCTGTGGACGTTGTGTCAGTCCTTCGCCCAGTGCGGCGTCTCGAGGATCTCGACCACCGCCGCGGTCCACACGTACCCCCCGCCCGCGCACTGCAGCAGGACGAAGTCGCCGGGCTTCGGCTGCCGTTCGGTGAGCACGTGGTCGAGCCCCAGCACCACGTCGACCGTGCCGACCATGCCGACGTCCTTGCCCCAGTCGTAGGCCGTCTTGGCCCGGTCGACGCCCAGCAGGTTGTACAGGCCGTGCACCGCGATGGTCTCGGCGAGCTGCTGGTGCAGGAAGAAGGAGACGTCCCCCAGCTCGATCTCCGCCTCGTACAGCGCCTGCTTCACCGAGTGCTGGACGCCACCGGAGATCCGCTCGACGATCTCGTCCAGGTCGATGTCCTTGTTGTGCATGTAGTCCTGCATGCTGCGGTCGAGCTGCAGCGTCTTGCCGTCCGGGAACGGCGCTGTGCTGAACTCGGCGCGGCAGCGTCCCAGTGGTTCGAGCGACGGGTCGCCGTAGGAGAACATCGAACGGATCCGGGCGAAGCCGGACCGCGTGGACAGCACGACCGCTCCGGCGCCGTCGCTGTCGACGTTCTGCTCGTGCGAGTTCCACCGGTCGATGAACGGCAGCTGGAACGCGTCGCCGCCGGTGACCAGCGCGGCACCGGCGTCCGGCCGGGCGTGCAGGTAGGAGGCGGCGAGCTCCATGCCTCCCAGGAACGCGTTGCAGCCCTGCCTGACCTCGTACGCCGGCGCGGTGCCGCCGATGGTCTGCTGCTGCACGAAGCTCGCCGGCGTCCACAGGTCGAGGCCCTGGTGGCCGACGTAGCTGTGCACGACGATCGCGAACTCGTCGTGCGCGAGCCCGGACCGCGCCACCGCCTCCCTGCCCGCGACGGCCGCCATCACCGGCCCCGTCTCACCGGGCGCGGCCACGCGGGCGGCGCGGTAGCCGTTCATGGCTTTCTTCTGCTCGGTGTACCGTCCGGCGGCGATCGCCTCGTCGACGGTCTCCACGTGGTCCGGTAAATATGTGCCGATACCGGCCAAGTACAGGTTGTCCCAACGCATTGCGGTTTCCCCTCGAGTGGCTCAGGCGCTCAGCTGATCCAGCTCCCGCATCACGGCGGAGACGGTCGGCGCCTCGTAGAAGCGGCGCAAGGTGATTCTCACGCCGAACTGGGCGTGGATGCGGCGGACCAGCTTGGACGCGAGCAGGGAGTGCCCGCCCAGGTCGAAGAAGCTGTCGTCCGGAGCGATCTCCTCCACCCCCAGCACCTCAGCGAACAATGTGCTCATCTGCTCTTCTCGCACGGTCACCGACCTCCCCAGCACGTGTCGACGCGGTCTCCTGGTGCAGCGCCACGGTGCCGTGAGCGGGTCGAACTCAGCTCGCACTGAAGCGGACAGATATTCCGCTTCACCCGGACAACGCCGCGTCGAGCTCGTCGTCGTCGAACTCCTCGACGGTCAGCACGCCGGACGCGGTGGCGAAGTACCGGTCGGTGAGCCGGGGCGAGCCCGCCACCGCGCGCAGCATCGCGAGCTTGTGGCCGGTCACCTCGAGCTGCCCGACCGCCATCGTGTTGCGGTAGCACTCGAACAGCCCGTCCACCAGGTCGTCGGCGTACGCCGCCAGCCGCTTGTCCAGCGCCACCGGGTCGTGCAGCACGTCGGCCACCGCCGTGGTGAGCAGCTCCGCCTGCCAGAAGGCGTCGTTGATGCCGCGCGCGGTGATGGAGTCCTTGTGGTGCGCGGCGTCGCCGACCAGGGCCCAGCCGGGACCGGACGCCTGGCGGAAGAAGTTCTGCTGGTCGCCGCTGCCGTGCATGCGGTCGACCTGCTCCGCCGCCATCGCCCGGTCGTACAGGGCGGGCGCGGTCGTGCGGATGCTCTCCAGGTAGTGCGCCCGCGGATCGGCGCGCACGACGTCGAACTCGGCCTGCGGCGAGTAGGAGGCGATGAGCGTCGCGTCGTTGGTCGGGACCACGCCGATCCAGTTGCCTGGTCGCTCGTAGAGCTCGAAGTCCGCGGGCAACCCGGCCCAGTAGCTGTAGTACGCGCACGTCCTCAGCGGGTCCTGGACGACGAAGTCCGCGCCGAGCTTCTTGGCCATGGTGGACCGCATGCCGTCCGCGCCGACGACGAGGTGCGCGCGTTCCCCGGTCCGGCCGGCGCGCTCGGCGCGGAACTCGACGCCGACGGCCCGGTCGCCGTCGAAGACCGCCCCGGCGACCGAGGTGCCCTCGCGGAACTCCACGCCCGCCGCGACCGCCGCGTCGATGAGGATCTTGTCGAGCAGGTGGCGCCGGGGAGCGTAGGCGGCGCGCTGGTCGCCCGCCGGCAACGAGCACCCCGTCAGCCGGACGTCCGCGACCTGGTAGACCGCCCTGTCCAGGGCCGGGCACCCGGTGGCCACCACGGCGTCGAGCACACCCCAGCGGGCGAGCCGGTCCACGCCGGGCTGGTGGATGTACAAGGTGGACAGCTTGTCGCTGGGGAACCGCGCCCGGTCGACCATCAGGACCCGGTGGCCCGCTTCGGCGAACTGCAGCGCTGTGGCGGCTCCCGCGACTCTCGCGCCCACCACGATGACGTCGTACACGTGGACCCCCTCGTCCGTGCCGGTTCGCTCGACGACCGGCGAATCCTCGGCGGCCAGCATGGCGACGGGCTCTCGGCATCGGCTCGACCACGGGCAGCGTGCTCGAACGGCGCTGGACCTGGCTTCAGGCCGCCACTCCTAGCGTTCGGGGCGAACCCCGTTGTCGCGCCGAGGAGAGACCGTGGCCACCGGAGACGAATTCCCCCTGCCCGGATCGACCTACCGGGGCCCGGCCCCGCACTTCGCCCGGTTCCGCGCCGAGCAGCCCGTCGTCCGGGTGCCCGCGACCGGCGGAGGCCACGCGTGGCTCGTGACCCGGTACGACGACGTCCGCGCCGTGCTGAACGACGTGCGGTTCAGCCGGGCCGCCTCCTACGCGCCGGACGCCCCGCGGTTCCCCGGTCTGTTCCAGGCCCCGCCCGGCATGATCATCTCGCTGGACCCGCCCGACCACACCCGCCTGCGGACCCTGGTGGCCCAGGCGTTCTCGGTCGAACGGATCGAGGGCATGCGTCCGCGGGTGGCGCAGCTGGTGGACGAGCTGCTCGACCGCGCCGACTCCGAGGCCGTCACGGCACCGGTGGACCTGTTGGGGCGCTTCACCTTCCCGCTGGCCCTGACGGTCATCGCCGAGCTGCTGGGCGTGCCGTCGGAGGACCAGGAGCGCTTCAGCGTGTGGATCCGCCAGTTCGCCGCCGTCGACGGCCCGGAGGACGAGGCGATCGCGGCCAGGGAACAGCTCGGCGAGTACATGGCCGGCCTGGTGGTGGGCAAGACCGCGGAGCCCGGCGACGACGTCCTGTCGGCCCTGGTGCGCGCGCGGATCGGCGAGGACCGGCTGGACGTGGGCGAGCTGATCGGCCTCGGCTACACGCTGCTGGGCGCCGGCGGTGACTCGACCGCCTGCCAGCTGGCCAGCTCGGTCGTCACGCTGCTCGCCCGCGAACGGGACACGTGGGTGCGGCTGGGGGAGCACCCGGAGGAGGTGCCCGCCGCCGTCGAGGAGCTGCTGCGCTGGGTGAACCTGCCCACCAACGACACGTCCGGCCTGCCGCGCATCACCGTGGAGGACGTGGAGATCGGCGGCGTCACGATCCCGGCCGGCGACGCGGTGTTCGTGTCGATCACGTCGGCGAACCGGGACGAGGCCGTGTTCGGCTCACCGGACGAGCTCGACTTCGCCCGCGGCGGCGAGCACCTGGCGTTCGGGCACGGCATCCACCAGTGCCTGGGCGCGCCGCTGGCCCGCATCGAGCTCGTCCTGGCGTTGCGGGAGCTGACGCGCCGCTTCCCCGCGGCGCGTCTCGCGGTTGCCGAGCAGGAGCTGCGGTGGCAGCCGGCCGACATGAACCACCGCCTGCTCGAGCTGCCGATCGACCTGCACGGCAAGGGTTTCTAGGCGGTCTTGCGAGGGACCGCCAGTGCGGCCAGCGCACCGCAGAAGGTGAAGGCGGCCGCACCGAGCAGTGCCAGCCCGTACCCGGAGCCCAGGGCGTGCCTCAGCGGTTCGCCCTGGGCCAGCAGGGAGTCGGCGCGGGCCGACGACAGCGTCGCCAGCACGACCAGGCCGATCGCGCTGCCCATCTGCCGGATGGTGTTGAGCAGACCCGACGCCAGACCCGCCTGCTCGCGCGGCACACCGGACGTCGCGGCGTTCGTGGTGGCGTTGAGCACCGCGCCCATCCCCAGGCCCAGCAACGTGGTCGGGACGAGCAGGGCGCCCAGGAACGTCGACGTCTCGGTCGCCGCCGACGACCACAGCAGACCCGCGCACGCCGTGAGCAGACCGGTGATCAGCACCGGCCGCGGACCGACGCGCGGGACGATCCTGGCCACGCCGAACCCGCCGAGCGCGATGCCGATCGACAACGGCAGGTAGCCCAGGCCCGTCGCGAGTGGACCGAAGCCCATCACCTGCTGCATCACCAGCGTGAGGAAGTAGAACGTGCTGAACAGGGCGGCGATCGCGAAGAACGCCACCAGGTTCGCGGCGCTCACCGAGCGGTTGCGGAAGATGCCGAGCGGCATGAGCGGGTGGTCGGACCGGGTCTGCTGGCGCAGGAAGAACGCGAACAGCACGACCGACAGGACGAGCGACCCGGCCGACTGCCACGAGTACCAGCCGTACTGGTGCGACTGCGCGATGCCGAAGACGCCCGCCATCAGGCCGATCGTCACGGTGACCGCGCCGGGAACGTCGAGGCCCTTGCGGCCACCGTTGCTCGCGGTCTCCGGCACCACCCAGCGGATCAGCGACAGCAGCGCGATGCCCAGCGGCACGTTGATCAGCAGGACCCAGCGCCAGGACAGCGACTCGGTGATGATCCCGCCGAGCAGCACGCCGACCGCGCCGGCCGACCCGGAGACCGCGCTCCACCAGCCGAACGCCTTGGCGCGTCCGGCCGGGTCGGTGAACGTGGTGCCGAGGACCGTCAGCGTCGCGGGTGCCATCACCGCGGCGCCGAGGCCCTGGAAGCCGCGGGCGGCGATCAGCGTGCCGGGCGAGGTGGCCAGGCCGCCGACCGCGCTGGCGAGGGTGAACAGGCCGGCGCCGAACAGGAACACGCGGCGCTGCCCGAAGAGGTCGGCGAGCCTGCCGCCCAGCAGCAGGAAGCCGCACACGGCGATGGTGTACGCGCTGTTGACCCACTGCAGGTCGTGGCGCTCGAAGTGGAGCTCCTCGAAGATCGAGGGCAGCGCGACGTTCATGACCGAGGCGTCCAGCACGTTCATGAACTGGCCCAGGCAGCACACGGCCAGCACCAGGCCGAGCCGCGAGGCCACCGGGGCGGACCGGGCGCTCGTCGTGTGAGTTGTCATGCGCTCACGGTGCTCCGGCGTGGTCCACCTCGGTTCGGGCCTCACTCGAAACGTCGTCGGCGCAGGTGTCAGCGCAGCGTGCGGAAGAACCCGCGCAGCTCCTCGACCAGCACGTCCGGGCACTCCAGCGCGGGGAAGTGGCCGCCCACCGGCATCTCCTTCCAGTACCGCAGGTCGGTGAACCGGTGCTCGGCCCAGGCCTTCGGCATGCGCGCGTCGGCGGGGAACACGGAGAAGCCCGTGGGCACGCCGACCTGCGTGAGCGGCGACTTGTTGTAGCTCTCCCAGTACAACCGGCCCGACGACGCGGCGGTCTTGGTGAACCAGCACACCGACACCATGTCGAGGATGCGGTCGCGCGAGATGATCTTCTCCGCGTCGCCGTCGTGGTCGCTCCACGACCAGTACTTCTCCCCGGCCCAGCCGAGCTGGCCGACGGGGGAGTCGGTGAGGCCGTAGGCGAGCGACTGCGGTTTCGTGGACTGCACCGCGGCGTAGGCGGACTCCTTGGCCGCGAACTCCTTCAGCGCGCCGAGGCCGCGGTAGTCCTCTTGGGACAGTTGCACCTCTTGTTCGGGCGCGGAGGCGAAGGGCATCACGAGGTGGATGCCGTCGACGTGGTCCGGCGCGATGTGGCCGAGGATGCCCGTGATGAACGAGCCCCAGTCGTTGCCGTGCGCGAAGAACCGGTCGTAGCCGAGGCGTCCCATGAGCGTCACCAGCACCGCAGCGATGCGTTCCAGCGTCCAGCCCGAGTCGGTCGGCTTGTCGCTGAAACCGTAGCCGGGCAACGAGGGCGCGACGACGTGGAACGCGTCGGCGGGGTCCGGCGGGTTCGTCAGCGGCTCCAGGACGTCGAGGAACTCCGCGACCGACCCCGGCCAGCCGTGCGTGATCAGCAGCGGCCGGGCCTGCGGGTGCGGCGACCGGGCGTGCAGGAAGTGGACGCCCACGCCGTCGATCTCGGTCTTGAACTGGGGCACGGCGTTCAGCCGCGCCTCGGTCGCGCGCCAGTCGTAGCCGCTCGCCCAGTACTCGCTGAGTTCTTTTGCGTAGGCCAGCGGCATGCCCTGGGACCAGTCGTCGACGGTCTCCGCGTCCGGCCACCTCGTCGCCGCCAGCCGGGTGCGCAGGTCAGCCAGTTCGGAGTCGGCGACGGCGACCCGGAACGGCACGAGTTCAGCGTTCATGGCGACGAAGCTAGGTTCCCCTCCTCGATTCCGGGTCGACGTCCTGCGGTGACTGCCTGTTGTCGAGCCGCTTTCGAGGTGCGGCGGGCACTGTCGGGGCCGATGCCCGGCTCGTCGCGAGCCGTCCCGCCATTCCGGAGGTGCCCCCTTGTCTGCGCATGAGCTGGAAGAGTTTCCGTTCGCCGGCTCGTCCTACCACGGACCGGCTCCCGTCTACGCCAAGATGCGCGCCGAATGCCCGGTGGCGAAGGTGTCGACGGCGGGTGGCGTGGACGCCTGGGTGGTGTCCCGCTACGAGGACGTCCGGACCGCACTGGCCGACCCGCGGCTGAGCCGCGCACTGACCTGCGCGGAGGGTGCGCCGCGCATCGGCGGGTCGATGACCACCACCCCCGAGATGATCATCTCGCTGGACAGCTCCGAGCACTCGCGGCTGCGCAAGCTCGTCGCCGGCGCGTTCACCGTCCGCCGCGTCGAGGCCATGCGCCCCAACGTGCAGCGGGTGTGCGACGAGCTGCTCGACGCCATCCAGGAGAAGGGCCCGGTCGTCGACCTGGTCGAGGCGTTCTGCGTGCCGTTGCCGCTGACCGTCATCGGCGAGATGCTCGGCGTGCCGAGCGAGGACCTCCGCGCGTTCGAGAAGGACGCCCGCGCGTTCGCCACGGTCGACGACCGGGCGGGCGGCGAGGAGTCGCTGGCCGCGCTGGGCAGGCTCAACGACTACATCGTCGGCCTCATCGCCGAGAAGCGGGCGAACCCCGGCGACGACATGCTGTCCGACCTGATCGCGGCCAGGGACAACGACGACCGGCTGAGCGAGCGCGAGCTCGTGACGTTCGGCTTCACGCTCATCGGCGCCGGGTTCGACACGACCGCGAACCAGCTGGCCAACTCGCTGCTGGCACTGCTCGAGCACCACCGCGAGGACTGGGACCGGCTGGCCGCGCAGCCCGAGCTCATCCCGACCGCCGTCGAGGAGCTGCTGCGGCACGTCAACCTCTTCGCCACCGACACCACCGGCTTCCCGCGCATCGCCGCGGAGGACCTGGAGATCGGCGGCGTGCAGATCTCCGCCGGTGACCCGGTCATCTTCTCGCTCACCTCGGCCAACCGCGACGGGGACGTGTTCGCCGACCCCGACACGCTCGACATCACCCGCGAGCACAACCCGCACATCTCGTTCGGGCACGGCATGCACTACTGCCTCGGCAAGCAGCTGGGCCGCATGGAGATGGCGATCGCGCTCGAAGGCCTGCTGCGCCGCTTCCCCGACCTCCGGCTCGCGAAGCCGGAGAACGAGCTGGGGTGGCACCACGGCGAGATCAACCACACGCTCAGCGCCCTCCCGGTCATCTGGGGATAGGAGACAAGCCATGCCGGACAAGCAGTGCGAGGTCAGACTGGCCAAGCACGTCGAGGACGACCTCACCCTCGAGCACTTCGACGTCGTCGAGGTGGACGTCCCCGAGCCCGGTGACGGTGAGGTGCTGGTGCGCGTCGATTACGTGTCGGTGGCGGCAGCCTTCAAGGAGTTCATGAAGTCCGACTGCCAGATCCCCGGCGTGCCGCCGTGGAAGGTCGGCGACGCCGCGGGCGCCGGAGGTGTCGGCACGGTCGTGAAGTCGAACAGCCCGGACCTCGCGGTCGGCGACTGCGTGCAGTCGTTCGGCGGCTGGCAGGAGTACTGGGTCGGGCCCGCGCAGCAGTTCATCAAGCAGAACCCGCAGTACGTGCCGTCGCCCGTGTACTTCCTGTCGCAGGGACCCACGGCGTACTACGGCATGGCGACCCTGGCGAAGGCCGGTGAGGGCGACGTCGTGTTCGTCACCGGTGCCGCCGGCGGCGTCGGTTCGCTGGCCGGGCAGATCGCCAAAGCCCGTGGCGCCAAGGTGATCGGCTCGGCCGGCAGCCAGGAGAAGGTCGACTGGCTGGTGAACGAGCTCGGCTTCGACGCCGCGTTCAACTACAAGGACGGCCCGGCGATCGACCGGCTGCGTGAACTGGCGCCCGACGGCATCAGCGTGTTCTTCGACAACGTCGGCGGCGAGCAGTTCGAGGCCGCGGTCCAGGCCGCCCGCCCGCACGCCCGGTTCGCGCTGTGCGGCGAGCTGTCCAGCCAGAACAGCGGTGCCGAGCACCCGCGGCTCGACCTGATGACGGCGATCACCAAGCACCTGGAGATCCGCCCGTTCGCCTGCTACCACCTGCCGGAGCAGATCCAGGACTGGGTCGTCCACTTCGGACAGTGGCTGCAGGAGGGCAGGTTCGTCTTCCCGCACACGATCGTCGAGGGCGGGATCAAGGCCGCGCCGCAGGCGTTGCTGTCGCTGTTGGCCGGCGAGTACACCGGCAACGTGACGGTCAAGATCTCCTGACGCGCGCACGGGAGAAGGGGGCGCCTGCGATCGACTGGCGCCCCCTTCGAGGTGTGTCTACCCGAGCCGCTGAGCCGTGATCCGGATCGCCGCTTCCCGTGCCGTGGTGCCGTTTTCGAGGCGCACCACCGCGTTCCCGCTGCTGACGAACTCGTCGCCGCGCAGCACGCCGTCCTGCGAGATCTCGATCGTGCCTCGTGCCTCGGTCAGCTCCTCGAGGATGTGGTAGCTGAACGTGTCGGGGCCGGTCGACCTCCAGGTGCCGGATCCCCTTCCGCCCACGACGAGCAACGCAGACCCGTCGCGGGCGAACTCGAGCTCGCTCTCCGTGTCGCCACCGGGTCGGCCGACCCGTGCGCGCCACCTGCCCACCGCGAGAATTCCCATACCCCCCAGGGTTTCCGTCCGACCTAGACCTGGACTCAAGGAACACCGAGCAGGGTTGCAGACGACTGCCCTACCGAGTGGAGAGAAGCTGGAGGCGTCATGTCGGACGCACCATTTGCCGGACAGCAGGTCGTCGTGACGGGTGGGGGAACCGGCATCGGCCGCGCGGCGGCGCTGGCGTTCGCCGACCTCGGCGCGTCGAACGTGATCATCACCGGCCGCCGGGAGAACCGGCTCACCGAGGTCGTCGCGCTGCACCCCGCGATCACCGCCGTCGTCGCGGACGTGACGACGCCCGAGGGTGCGGAGAAGGTCGCCGACGCCGTGAAGCTGGGCGGCGGCAGGGTCGACGTGCTGGTGCACAACGCCGGCATCTTCCGCTTCACCCCCGTCGCGGGCTTCGACCTCGGCACCGCCCGCGACGTGCTGGAGACCAACCTGGTCGGCCCGCTGGTGCTGACCGCAGCGCTGCTGCCGAGGATGACCTCGCCCGGCGGCAGCATCGTGTTCGTCTCGAGCAACGCCGGCCACAACGCCAACCCCGGCGGTGGCGTGTACGGCGCGAGCAAGGCCGCCGTGAACAGCCTCGTCCGCAGCTGGGCCCTCGAGCTGGCCCCGCAGGGCATCCGCGTCAACGCGGTCGCCCCCGCGGCGGTGCGCACGGAGGTCTACGCGGCCAACGGCCTGAGCGCCGAGGAGGTCGAGGGCTACTTCGGCTTCCAGGCCTCCCAGACGCCTCTGGGGCGCACGGGCGAGGTCGACGACGTCGTGCCGTGGATCACCCGCTTCGCCGAGCCGGCGAGCGGGTGGGTGACCGGTCAGATCATCACGCTCGATGGCGGCGCTGACCTGGCGTGAGCCAACTTCTCGACTAGGAGGAAGACCCAGATGACCAGCAGCGCCACCGAGCCAGGTGTGGACACGTTCCCGTACAAGCGCACCTGCCCGTTCACGCCGCCCGCGCAGTACACGCAGATGGCCGAGGAAGACGTCGTCGAGGTGACGCTCACCGGGTCCGGGCTGCGGATCTGGACGATCAGCGGCTACCACACGATCAAGCAGATCCTGACGGACCCGCGGATCAGCGCCTCCCGCAAGCACGACAACTTCCCGTTCTACTTCGTCGCGCCGCCGGAGTTCCGCACCGAGACGTCGTTCATCGGCTACGACAACCCGGAGCACACCAAGACCCGGCGCAAGGCGGCCGTGACGTTCACCAACCGCCAGGTGAAGCGGCTGCGCGGCCGCATCCAGGAGATCGTCGACGAGTACATCGACAAGATCCTGACGATGACACCGCCGATCGACTTCCACCGCGAGTTCTCGCTCGCCGTGCCGATGACCGTCATCTGCGAGCTGCTCGGCATCCCGCAGGACGAGCACGACTTCTTCATCGAGCACGGCACCTGTCTGCTCGGCGGCCACTCGACGCCCGAGCAGCGCCAGGCCGCGATCGTCGAGGTGAACGCCTACGTCGACAAGCTGATCACGTTGAAGGAGAAGGAGCCCGGCGAGGACCTCCTGTCCCGCGCGATGGCCGAGTACGCGGCCTCCGGCGAGGAGTACACGCGGCGCGACCTGTTCAACATGATCCGCCTGCTGATGAACGGCGGCCACGAGACCACGGCCTCGATGCTGTCGCTGGGCACCGCCGCGCTGCTGGAGAACCCGGACCAGCTGAAGCTGCTGCTCGACGACCCCGAGGGCATGATCGAGCCGGCCGTCGAGGAACTGGTCCGCATCGCGACCATCGGCGACACCGCCATCCCGCGCGTGGCGCTGGAGGACATCGAGATCGCGGGCAAGACCATCAAGGCCGGCGACGGCATCCTGTGCCTGGGCCTGAACGGCAACCGCGACCCCGAGGTCTTCCCGGAGCCGGAGAAGCTGCTGCTGGAGCGCGGCACCCGCAAGCACCTCGGGTTCGGCCACGGCCTGCACCACTGCATCGGCGCCGACCTCGCGCGCCTGGAGATGCAGCTGGTGTGGACGACGCTGTTCCAGCGCATCCCGTCGCTGCGCCTGGCGAAGCCGTTCCTGGAGATCCCGCGCAAGGAGGGCGCCGTGATCTACGGCCTCTGGGAGCTCCCCGTGACGTGGGACCTGCCCGCGGAGGACTGATCGTGCTGAAAAGGCCCCGCTCTCCTTTCGAGAGCGGGGCCTTTTCGTTGTTTCAGTCCTTCGGGATGTCCGGGCGCTTCACGTGGCCGGGAATCCGGGTGTGCTTGGTCTGCGGGAGAACGCCGTCGACCAGGTAGTCGTCGACCAGCGCGTCGAGAACCTCGTTGCCCACCAACGCGTACACCTCGTGGTCACCGGAGTCCGCGATGACGACCAGCGGGTGGTCCAGCAGCGCGGCCAGTTCGATGCCGCCCTCGACGCGGTCCATCGGATCGCCGTCGGCCTGCACCACGAGCCCCTTGGGGTATCCCGGCTGCGCCAGTTTCGTGGGTGGCTCAACGCTTTCATACGTCCGGAACGCCCCGACCCACGGCTGGGCCCGCAGCACCCCGTACCCGTACGGGTGCTCGGCCCGGTGCTTGCGGACGTCGCGGTAGTAGACCTCCAGGTCCTGCGGCCAGTAGGTCTCGAGCGTGATGGCCTCCAGCACGCCGACCCGCAGGTCGCCCTCCTGGTCCTGCGGCCGCCACGTCCCCTGCCCGACGATCAACGTGCGGGCCTTGTCGAGGTTGCCGTCGTCGAGCGCCGTGTTCAGGTCCCCGATGAGGTACCCCAACGAGTCCCACTGCGCCCGGTCCGTGGCCCTCGTGCCGACCGCGCCGTCGAGCAGCGTCCGCAGGTGAACCTGCTCCTTCTCGTCGAGCTTGGCGACGACCTTCTCGATCTCGTCGATGACGGCCTTCTTGGTGGTGCCGAGGTGGAAGTGCCCGTCGCGTTCCGCGGTCCACTCGGCCCACAGCTCGACGTTGCGGTACACCGCCTCCGCCTGCGTGACGAACTGGTCGCGCCACGTCCACTGTGGATTGATGCACGAGTCGAGAACCGTTCGGTCGAGGTTTTCGGGGAACATCGTCCCGTAGACGGCGCCGACGTAGGTGCCGTACGCATACCCGACGAACGAGATCTTCTCCTCGCCCAGCACGACCCGGATCAGGTCCATGTCGCGCGCGGTGTTGCGCGTCGTGATGTGCTTGCGCAGCTCACCGCCGGCCTTCTCGCAGCCCAGCTCGCGCAACCGCATGTCCTCGGCCAGCTGCTCGAACAACGAGTCCGGCGGCCGCGAGTCGAAGGGCGCCTTGGGAACCGTCACCTCGCTGTAGAGCTTGGTCGACTCCCCGTACCCGCGCGGGTCGAACCCGATGAGGTCGTAGGCGGTCCTGAGCCTGGCACCGAAGTGCTTGATCAGGTTCAGCCCGTCCCCGCCGTCACCGCCGGGCCCGCCGTTGACGGCCAGCAGCACACCGCGGCGCTGCGCCCGGTCCGTGGCCTTGAGACGAGCGAGGGCGATGGTGAGCTTGGGACCGTCCGGATCGGAGTAGTCGCGTGGCACGACGACCGTCGCGCGTTCAAGGCCGTCCTCGAACGGCGGTGACCAGTTCACCTGCTGGTCGTAGAACTCCTTGAGGGGCACGGTGGAACCTCCGCGTGTGGGGTGTGCGCCGACACCGCAGCGTCGCAAGGGCCCCTCGAACGGCCCTGGAACCGCCGCCTCGCTGGCCAGCCGCTGCTTCTGCCATGTGCCGGCCGCCGGCCTGCCCCGCTGCTCCTGCCGCGTGCCGGCCGCGGGCCTGGCCCGCGCCCCCTGCTGCGCCTTCTTGCGCCGGGCGGGGGCGGGTGCCAGCTCGTGCCTGCGTCTGCATCGACTGCGCCCCGTACTGCCGTTCCGTGCCCCGATCTGTCCGTGTGTGCTGTCCGTGCCTGCCCCCTGACCGCGCCTTCCTTTTGCGGCGGCGAAGATGACCATGTTTCCGTGACATCGAACAGACGGCGCCGAGCGTGAATCAGGACAAGGTTCACTCGTCCGGGTGACCACGGCCCGCAGCCGGCACGCACACGCCGTGCCCGGAACGTCCTCAGACGCTCCCGCGCAAGCCTCACCCGCGCCAACCGCACCGCGCCAACCGCGCCTGCGCCCGCACCAACCCGATCCCGCGCCGTCCTCAGCCACACCCGCGCCGCCCACCCCCGACCAAGCCGTCCCGACCAAGCCGTCCCGGCCAAGTCGTCCCGACCAAACCCCGTGAACGCTCAAGGTCCCCTCCACCACGTGCAAAGCGCCGCCGTCCAAGGTGAACCACGTCCGGCGAGCCGCAGATCCGTGGGAGAACTGCCATGCCAAAGATCACTTACGTAGCGCACGACGGGGTTGAGACCGTTGTCGACGTTGCCCAGGACGACACCGTGATGCGCGGCGCGGTTCTCAACGGCATCAAGGGAATCGTCGCCCAGTGCGGCGGCGGGGCTTCCTGCGGCACGTGCCACGTGTACATCGACCCCGAGAACACCAAGCCGCTGTCCCAGATGCACCAGGTCGAGGACGAGCTCCTCTACTTCACGGCCTGCGAGCGCAAGGAGAACAGCCGCCTGAGCTGCCAGATCCCCGTGACCGAGGAGCAGGACGGGCTCGTCGTGCACATGCCTGAGAAGCAACTCTGAGGGAGTGAAAGCATGAGCCAGCGACGGGTCGCCCTGGTCACGGGCGCTACCAGCGGTATCGGTCTCGAGGTCGCACGCAGCCTCGGCAAGGAGGGGCACGCCGTCTTCGTCGTCGCCCGCAACGCCGAGAACGTCCAGACCACGGTGAAGCAGCTCCGCGAGGAAGGCATCGAGGCCGACGGCGCGGCTAGTGACGTCACGTCCACTGAGGACATTCGAAGCGCTGTCCAGAAGGCCGTCGACGTCTTCGGGCCCATCGAGATCCTCGTGAACAACGCCGGCCGCGGTGGTGGCGGCATCACCGCCGAGCTGGACGAGAACCTCTGGCTCGACGTCATCGACACCAACCTGAACGGTGTTTTCCGCTTTACCAAAGAGGTTCTGAGCACCGGCAAGATGGTCGAGCAGAGCTGGGGCCGGATCATCAACATCGCCTCCACCGGCGGCAAGCAGGGCGTCGTGTTCGCCGCGCCCTACTCCGCGTCCAAGCACGGCGTCGTCGGCTTCAGCAAGGCTGTCGGCATCGAGCTCGCGAAGTCCGGCATCACCGTCAACGCGGTGTGCCCCGGCTACGTCGAGACGCCGATGGCCAGCCGGGTGCGCCAGGGCTACGCGAACCACTGGGGTGTCAGCGAGGACGAGGTCCTCGAGAAGTTCAACGCCAAGATCCCGCTGGGTCGGTACAGCACGCCGGAAGAGGTCGCCGGTCTCGTGACGTACCTGACCACGGACACCGCGTCCTCGATCACCGCGCAGGCGCTCAACGTCTGCGGCGGGCTGGGCAACTACTGACATGCGCGGCGAGTCGGTAGTCGTCGTCGGGGCCGGGCAGGCGGGCTGCCAGGTCGCGGGGGTTCCCTCGGACTCAGAAAAACCCCATCCCCCCACCCCCCCTCTTCCGCAGGCGAC
>NZ_JBHYGW010000011.1:0-194947 GCF_042738015.1 Lentzea sp. NPDC059081 | reverse complement strand
TTCATCCCTAGTGGGGTGGGGGTGGGTGTTGTGTGCTGCTTTGCGGTTTTGTTGGGTTTTGGGTTTGTTCTATCTCCCGCCCCCCCGCCCACCCCCCCCCCCGGCCCCATCACGATCGTCGGTGACGAGCAGGCCGCGCCGTACCAGCGGCCTCCTCTCACGAAGGCCTACCTGGCGGGGGAGACCGACCTCGCCGGGCTGGTCCTGCGGCAGGACTCCTACTACGACGACCACGGCATCAAGCTCGTCCGCGACGAGCGGGTGATCGGGGTCGACCGCCAGGCACGGGTCGCGGTGCTCGGGTGTGCCCGCACGCTGAGCTACGACCACCTGGTGTTCGCGACGGGCGCGCGGCCGCGGCCGTTGCCGATCCCCGGCGCCGAGCACGTGCTGAACCTGCGCACGGTCGCCGACGCGGACGCGATCAAGCGCCGGCTCGAAGGACGGATCGGGCTCGACGTCGTCGTCATCGGCGGCGGGTTCATCGGCCTGGAGTTCGCCGCCGTGGTGCGCAAGCTGCGCCACGAGGTGACCGTCGTCGAGGCGCAGCCGCAGGTGATGCAGCGCGCGGTGTCCGCGGAGACGGCGCAGCACCTCGTCAACCGCCACCGCAGCGAAGGCGTCCAGATCCTCGCGGGAACGGGCGTCGCCGCCGTCCGGGAGGGCCTCGTCGAACTGGCGGACGGCACGCTGCTCGTCGCCGACCTCATCGTCGCGGGCATCGGCGTCGTCCCGAACACCGAGATCGCCGAGCGGTCCGGGCTCCTGGTCGACGACGGCATCGTCGTCGACGCGCACCTCGGCACGGTCGACCCGCGGGTCTACGCGGTCGGTGACTGCGCGCGGTTCGCCAGCACGCACGCCGGCGGCCTGATCCGCCTGGAGTCGGTGCAGAACGCCACCGACCAGGCCACCACGGTCGCCGCCGCCATCATGGGCAGTGCGGAGCCCTACACCGCCCTGCCGTGGTTCTGGAGCGACCAGTACGACGTGAAGCTGCAGACCGCGGGGCTCACCAACGGCCACGACCGCACGGTCATCGTCGGCGACCCGGCCGAAGGCAAGTTCTCGGTGTTCTGCTTCAAGAATGACAAGTTGATTGGAATCGAGGCGTACAACCGCCCGATCGACTTCCTGATGGGGCGCCGAATCCTCGAGGGCGGCAACGCGCTCACGCCGGAGATCGTGTCCCGGCCGGGCTTCGACCTGCGCGCCAGCCAGCAGAAGGCGGCGTGAGAGATGCCGTCCGCACCGCGGGGCCTACAGCCAGCCGGCCTCTTCCGCGATGCGGATGGCGTCCACCCGGTTGCGCCCGTTGAGCTTGGTCATGATCGTCGTCATGTAGTTGCGGACCGTGCCGACCGACAACGACAGCGCGACAGCGATGTCAGGCGCGTCGGCGCCGTTCGCGGCGAGGCGCAGCACCTCCAGCTCGCGGTCGGTCAGCGGGCACTCGCCGCGGTCCCACGCGGCCAGGGCGAGCTGGCTGTCGACGACGCGTTCGCCGGCGTTGACGCGGCGGATCGCGTCGGCGAGCTCCGACGGCGGCGCGTCCTTGAGCAGGAACCCGTCCACCCGCGCGGCCAGCGCCCTGCGCAGGGTTCCCGGACGGCCGAGCGAGGTCAGCATCAACGTCCTGACGTGCGGCATCGTCTCGCGGATCGTCGTCGCGGCGCTCAGCCCGTCGAGGATCGGCAGGTCGATGTCGATCACGCAGACGTCGGGACTGTGCTGACGCGCGGTCGGCACGATCTTGTCGCCCGAGCTCACCTCGGCCACGACCTCGATGTCCGGTTCGAGGTTGAGCAGCGCGATGAGAGCACCGCGCACCATGTGCATGTCCTCCGCGAGCAGAACCCTGATCATCGCGCCCCTCCGCGCGACACCATATCTCCCAACGTTCATGTCGCGCTCCACGCCGCGTCAAGGCGACCCGACAAGGGTGAAGGAGCTGCCTTGCGAAGGGATGCGCCATGGAACGCGCCGTCAACGTGACAGTCGTGTACTACTCCTCGACGGGAACGATCCACCGGCTCGCCACGGAGATCACCGAGACAGCGGAGAAGCACGGTGCCGACGTCCGGCTGGTGCGGGCCGCGGAGCTCGCCCCCGAGGCCGCGTGGCGGTCCAGGCCGGCCTGGGCGGCGCACCTGGAGGAGACCGCCGACGTGCCCGTCGCGTCCGTCGACGACGTGCTGTGGGCCGACGCCGTCGTGTTCGGCACGCCGACGCGCTTCGGCAACGTCTCCGCGCAGCTCAAGCAGTTCATCGACACGCTGGGACCGGCGTGGTTCAGCGGCCTGCTCGCGAACAAGGTCTACAGCGCGTTCACCTCGGGCGGCTCCCTGCACGGCGGCATGGAGACCACGCTCGTGTCGATCTACAACATGGTCTGCCACTTCGGCGGGATCATCGTGCCTCCCGGCGGCGACCTGAACCCCTACGGCACCTCGCACGTCCTGGGCGCGGACAACGTCCCCGTCGACGAGATGGCGTTGCAGGCGGCCCAACTGCAGGCGGAACGCGTCGTGCGCATCGCACGCGCGCTGAAGGAGGTCTGACCGCGGTGCGAGTGAAGGATGTTTTCGTCAGCGGCAGCGGGGTGCGCCTGCCGTCGACGCTGACGGTCGCGGACGCGATCGCGTCGGGGGAGTGCGAGCCGAAGCTCGTCGCGCGCACGGACGTCGAGTCCGTCTCGGTGTCCCCGCACGAGTCGGCGGCCGAGATGGCGGTCGAGGCGGCACGGGTGGCGCTGGCGCGCGCGAACTCCGCGCCCGACGACGTCGACCTGATCCTGCACGCCACCACCTACCACCAGGGCCAGGACCTGTGGCCCGTCGGCTCCTACATCCAGCGCGAGACGGTGCGGAACTCGTGCCTGGCCCTGGAGATCCGGCAGATGTCCAACGGCGGCCTGGCCGCCATGGACCTGGCGGTGTCCTACCTGGTCGCGAGGCCGGGCCGCGACGCCCTGCTGACGTCGTCCGACCGCTTCTGCCTGCCCGGCATCGACCGGTGGCGCACCGACCCCGGCACGCCCTACGGCGACGGCGCGTCGGCCATCGTGCTGTCCACCCGCGGCGGCTACGCCCAGCTGCTCTCGCTGGCCATCAACGCCGACTCCGACCTGGAACCGCTGCACCGCGGCGACGTGCCGTTCGGCCTGGCGCCGTTCTCGCACCGCATCCCGGTGGACTTCGAGGAGGCCAAGCACGCCTTCAGCCGCGAGTTCGGCCTCTCCTACGGCATCAACAAGGCCAACGCGGGCCAAGCCCTCGCCGTCGAACAGGCCCTGTCGGACGCCGACATGAAGATCGGCGACGCCGACTGGGTGATCCTGCCGCACTTCGGCCGCCGGCGGCTCGACGTGAACTACCTGCGCCCGTACGACCTGGACGCCGACCGCACCACGTGGTCCTGGAGCCGCACGGTCGGGCACCTCGGCGCCGGGGACCAGTTCGCGAGCCTCGACCACCTCGTGCAGTCGGGGAAGGCGACTTCGGGGCAGCGGATCGTGATGTTCGGGGTGGGGGCGGGTTACAGCTGGGGCTGCGCGGTCATCGAGATGCTGTGAGGCGCTGTCGACGCGGGCGTGGGGTGGTCGACGTGCGGGTGGGTGGTCGACGCCCGCACGGTGGGCTGGCGCGCGTGAGGCTGGTCGGCGTGGGCGGTTGGCCGACGGGCGAGGCTGGCTGACGCGCGCGAGGACGGCCGGTGTGGGGTTGGTCGGCGCGAGAGATAGGCAGCGCTGGTGTCGGTCGGTGTACGCGGAGCCTGACGCACGTGGGCGGCCAACGCGCGTGAGGTCGCCAGAGTGGGGTCGGTCGGCGTGCGCGGGACGGTCGACGCGCGGTGCAGTGGGCGTTTGTGGGGCTCCTGACGCGCGTTGGAGGTCAACGCGCGTGACAACGGCTATCGCGTGCGAGAACGGCCTGCGCGCGTAAGGCGGGCCTGCGTGCGGGATCTGCCTGTGCGCGTGAAGCGGGCCTGCGGGCGAGAGCGGCTTGTGCGTTTAGGGCGTGCTTGTGTGGGAGGCGTGCATGCGCGTTAGGTGGGCCTGCGCGTGAGGCGGGTCCACGTGCCGAGGGGCGCCTAGCGCGCGTAGCACGTCAGCGCGTGTGACGGCGGCCCCGAGCGCGAGGCAAAGCCCGGCGCACGTGGTAGCCCAACCTGCGGCCCACAGCCAACGCACACGAGCACAGCGAATCCACGCGATGCCACCCCAACACGAACGAGAGCCGCCACCACCCGAAAAGCCACCCACACCCCGACCGGCCGAACCCCCGCTGAAACCCACCTCCGTGCGAGCATGACCAACGTGCCCAGGCTGATCCTCCTCTGCGGCTTGCCCGGCTCCGGCAAGTCCACCCTGGCGAAACGGCTGGAACGCGACCTCCCCGCCATCCGCCTCAGCCCCGACGAGTGGATCCACGACCTGGGCGTGGACCTGTTCGACGAGCCGTTCCGCGCCAAGCTCGAGCACAAGTTCAAGACCCTCGCCCACGACCTGCTCCGGCAGGGCCAGGACGTCGTCCTCGACTTCGGCTTCTGGGGCAGAGAAGAGCGCGACGAACTGAGAGCGCAGGCACGCGCGCTGGGCGCCAGTGTGGAGCTGCGCTACCTGGCGGTGCCGTTCGACGAGCTCGTCCGCCGGCTCGACGTGCGCAACCGCGAGGGGTTCGTGGTGATCACCGAGCAGCTCCTGACGACCTACACGCAGGTCTTCGAGGCGCCGGACGACGCCGAGCTGAGCGGCTACGACTAGTGCGGTGACCACAATCCTCACCGCGCACAACGCGGCAAGGGTTCGTGGTCACCGCACTAGAGGATCGGGATCTCGGCACGCAGCCGATAGGTGTGCTCTGGCGTGAGGCCGGCCTGCAGTTCGCCGCCCAACGCGCGGACGCGGGTGGTCAGGTTGCCGATGCCGCTGCCGTCGCGGGACCTCTGGTCGTGGACCGAGATGCCGTCGTTGATGATGTCCATCGTCACCAGGTTCCGCGAGCTCTCCAGCACGATCTCGCAGTGCTCGGCCTTGCTGTGGCGCAGCAGGTTCGTCACGCCCTCGCGCAGCACGGTCGCCAGCGTCACCTTCACCTCGGTGGGCAGGCCGTCGCACCGGTCGATCCGCACCGTCACGTCGATGTCGGCCGCGGACAGCAGGGCCTGCGCCGACTGGGTCTCCTCGTCGAACGACAGCTCGCGGTAGCTCAGGGCGACCGACCGCACGTCGGCCAGCGCCTGCCGGGAGATCTCCAGCACCTCGGTGAGCTCCTGGCGCGCGCGGTCGGGGTCGACCGCGGCCAGGCGGTGGGTCAGCTCGCTCTTCAGCGTGATGGCGGAGAGGCTGTAGCCGAGCAGGTCGTGCAGGTCGCGGGCGAACCGGAGGCGTTCCTGCGTCACCGCGGCGGTGGCCAGCTCCTCGCGGGCCTCGTGCAGCTCGGTCACCATCGACCGCAGCCTGGTCAGCGCCGAGAGCACCAGGCCGTGGTTCATGGCGGCGATCACGCCGTACACGACGTCCACGGCGCCTTCGCCCAGTGCGGGGCCCAGGGCGCTGTAGATGAAGGCCTGTGCCGTGACGACCCCGGCGAACGCCGCCCAGCCGGTCCTGCCCGGCAGGAGCAGCACCGCCGATCCGGCGAGGAATCCCGCCAGGCCGCCCATGTACTGGTTCTGGAACACCAGGACGGGCACGTACACGCAGACGGCCAGGGCGGCCAGCACCGCGCAGGAGCGCACCGGGCTGAGCCGGACCTGCGGCCTGCTCACCAGCCACAGCACGAGCAGGGCGGTCATCGCGTTGCTCACCGCGGACACCACGACCCCGGTCGTCCCGACCGTGCTGTGGAAGTACGCGGCCAGCGTCGTGGCCATCACGCCGTACCCGCACACGACCGCCGTGAGCAGCACCTGCGCGAACCGGCCCGCGATCGGCGGGCCGACGTGGCGCGGTTCGTCGGCGGGGTCCTCGCCGGCGGGGTCGACCGGCACCTCGGTGTGCAGCCGGAAGGTGCCGTTCCGGGAGACCTCCGCGTGGAGCGTTCCGCCGATGGCGGCGGTGCGGGTGGCCAGGTTGGTGAGGCCGCCGCCCCGTTCGGGTGTGGTGCCGTCGGGCGCACCGTCGTTGACGATGTCGATCGAGACCGTCTGGTGGCTGCTCGTGATCCTGATCGAGCAGGTGGTCGCCCGGCTGTGCGTCAGCAGGTTCGTCACCGCCTCGCGCAGCACCGTCGCCAGCACGGTCTTGGACTGCGGCGCGAGCTGGGGGTGCTGGTCGATCTCGATCGTCGCGGTGACCCCCGCCGCGGTGAGCACGGACCGCGCGGACTCGATCTCGTCGGACAGCGAGAGCTGGCGGTAGCTCGACGCCACCGCACGAACGTCCGTCAGGGCCTCGCGGGCGATGCCGAGGATCTCCGCGAGCTCGCGGAGCGCGCGGCCGGTGTCCTCGGCGAGCAGCCTGCGGGCGAGCTCGACCTTCAGGGTGATCGCCGAGAGGCTGAACCCGAGCACGTCCTGCAGGTCGCGCGCGAACCGCAGCCGTTCCTGCGACACCGCGAGGTCGGCGAGCTCCGACCGCGCGGTCTCGAGCTGCTTCACCAGCGACGGCAGCCGGGACAGCCCGTAGACGACGAGGCCCACGACCATCGACGACACGAAGTAGTAGGCCAGCGTGGGAAGCGGTTGGTAGGCGACCTTGGTCGCGGCGTTGGCGAGCGCCACGCCGACGAACGCGAACCAGCGCACCCGGCCGGGCAGCACCAGCAGGGCGCTGCCGGCCAGGAAGCCGGGCATCCCGCCCCAGGCGTTGGGGAAGAAGGGCACCGGTACGAACGCCAGCAGCGCCAGCGCGCCGAGAGCGAAGTACGCCTTGGCCGACCGCAGGTTCGCGTCCGGCCGCGAGAACACCCCGAGCAGCAGGGAGCCGATCGCGAGCAGGCAGGCGAGCGAGCTGATGATCCGGACGGGCGTCGGACCGGCCTGCACGACGTAGAGGAAGGCGTTGCCGAGGTAGTTGGCGAACACCACGCTGATGACGACGTACGCCAAACGACGGGACACCGATGAGCGTTCCTGTCGCAGCGTCACAGCAGCTCCCACGCGAGGGTCGGGACGCGGCCATGATACGGGCGCTTCCTGGGAAGTCCCGCTTTTTGGCATGCCCGATCGGAGCAACATGACGTCAGCTCATCGTCTCGCCGGGACGACGAACCCGGCTCCGGCCAGGTACGCGACCACGTCGGAGACGAGCGTCTTCTGCAGGTGCAGGGCTTCCGCGATCGACGCGATCGTGGTTTCGGTGTCCAGCAACCACTTCGCGATCTCGGTGGCGGGCGCGCTGTGCAGGATCACCTGGTACTGCTGCCCGGGGCACGCGAGAGCCTGGTCTCCGTTGAGCCGCTCGATCTCCGTGCCGCGCCGCATCGTGACGAGCTCGTCGCCGGAGATGTGCGGCAGCCCGAACACGGCGTCCCTGGTCACCGCGACCAGCGACAGGATCGGCCCGGCGCCGTCGTCGAGACCCAGTGACGGCACGAGGCACCCGCCCAGCTGGTCGAGCGTGTTCTTCAGCTTGCGCCAGATCAGGCACGGTCCGGAACCGTTCTTCCAGCGCACGAAGTTCTCGTGCAGCGCCGAGATGTTCTCGAGCGCCACCGGTCCGAGGCTCATCCGCTGCAGGGCCTCGCGCACGAGCGGGCTGGTGTCCGCGATCTCGATGGCGCCCCACCTGCCGTGCACGGTGATGCTGTCGTCGCCGTCGTCCACGAACGCGTCCTCGAGCAACGACCACAGCGGGCGGCCGGTCGGGACGTGCGACTGGGTGGGCACCACGGCGCCTCCGCTCTGACGGTTACAGGAACAGTGGGACGGGGTTCATCTCTTCGTAACGGCGAGGTCGTTCCAGTCGCCCCAGTTCTACGGGAACGTCGTAGAGCCGCCCTTGAGCGAGTCTCGACCAGAAGTGCCGCAGTCCCGGCACGACCACCCGGACGACCGGGAGACCGATGTCGGGCCTGGTCTGGTTCAGCACCAGCAGTTCCATGCCCTTGGCCTCCAGCACGTCCTGGAGGGCCCTGATGTCGTCGACGAGGTCCGCCCGGTGGACGTGACCGTGGTGCAGTGCGTCGCGCGCGGGCACGGACGGGTCCGGTGCCAGCCAGAGGTTGTCGGCGAGCGTGGCGTTCTCCACCCAGCGTCGCAGATCGACGTCGAACTTCGACAGGTCCACCGGGTCGCACACGGACGGCATGCACTGGTTCAGCTCGGTGAGCGCGCGCCGTGCCGCGATGCGCGGGTCCAGGTGGGCGCCGCAGCCGAACATGATGTCCTCGCGGTGCCCGTCGACGCGCCGCGACACCGCGACCATCACCGGGACGCCGAGGTCCGTGGTGACGTCGAGAAGCCACACCTCGCGGCCGATGCCCGCGTGCACCGCGCGCAGCTCGTCGATCCACGAGTCGTGGAACGAGTCGAGGTCCACGCCCGGCACCGGCGTGCGGTTGTACCACCAGATGCCGACGGCGTCGCGTTCGACCAGCTCGAGAAGTCCTTGCAGCACAGCGTCTTCGAGGCTGCTGCCGGCGGCGCAGCCGTTGGAGTCGGACGTGACGCTCGGCGGGCAGGGGGCGCCGAAGTAGCACATTCCGGTGGGCAGGAACTTGTGACGCTGTTCGGTGAGCGACCACAGCGGGGTCCAGTCCATCACCTCGTCGTCGTCGAACGGGGTGGTGACGTGCTGGAACGCCGCGTGGTCCGCGTTCCACGCCGCGCGGTCCTCGTACTGGCGCGGGTGGTGCAGCTGCACGGAGTCGGGGTGGATCGCGCGGTCGCCGAGCGAGGTGTAGCTGGCGGTGACCCGCGCCTCCTCGCCGAAGTAGGCGCAGCTGCGCCGTTCCACGGCCTCGCAGAGGGCACCGACCTCGGCGTCGAGCGGGGTCACGCCCTTGCCGCCGGTGTCCGCCCGCAGCGCGGAGCGCAGTCCCTCGATGCCCTCACCCGCGGCCGCGAGGTTCGACCCCGACACGAACGAGTTGAAGAACGCGGGCCCGCGGTCGTTGCGGCGGATCTCCGGGACGACCCCGGTGACCGGTCCGACGAGGTGACGGTAGGTGTCGAGCACCTCCTGCGGCGACGACGACCGGTGGCCGCCGCCGTCGCAGGAGACCTTCACGCGACTCGAGAGCTCGACCGGCTCGAACGCCCTGCGCGCGACGACTCCGGGGTCACCGCAACCGGGGCACTGCGGACGGCGCCGCACCTCGTGCTGGGTGACCTTCATGCTGAGGCTGTCGTAGTTCCAGATCGACGCCTGCGTCTCGTGGCGGAGCCCGGCCAGCCACTTCGCCGCCTCGACCGAAGCGATCTCCAGCGCCATCGCCCGCAGCGACGGCAGGCCGATGGTGGGCCGCGGTGCCGGACCGCGTTGCCCGCAACGCGCCCTGACGTGCGCCTCCGCCTTCCGGTTCACCGAGAGGCGGGTGGCGAGGCAGCGCCAGCACGGGCCGTCGTCGCCGGGGACGAGGAAGGGCCCCACGCAGACCTGCGCTCCCACGGGCTTGACCAGCAACCAGGGGATGCCGGCCGCGCGGTGCGCGTCGTCGACGTCGCGGAGCTCCGGAGCCAGGTAGTCGGCACACGCCACGACCGTGAGGTCAGCACTCCCCGAGGTGACCGTCAGTCCGTTGTGGCGCAGTGCTTCCGCGATCGCTTCCCGATCGATGTCGCCGATGGCGACCACGGACACGCGCGACGTCGTCGTCGCCTCCGCCGCGTCCGAGGGGTCGAGGCCCGCCGCGTCCCAGTACGCGAGCGAGGCCTCCGCCGTGGCCGAACCGTCTTCCGTCCCACGCCGGCCGATCAGGCCCGCCGCGGCGAGCCGCGTGAGCATGCGAGCCACCTTGTCGGCGCTCAGGCCTGCGGGAACGTCGCGCAGCAGCGCGGGGAGGTCGCGGGTGCCGTCCAGCAACGGCGCCAGCATCTCGACGTGGGTCCCCGCGATCGCCGTGACCCCCGCCTCCCCGAACAGGTAGACGGCTTCTCCCTGCACGATCTGCGGTCGCAGGTGTCGTTTGAACCCGATGCGCTGCTCGCCCGGTGCGGCCTGGTGTCTCATGCCGCGAGGATCTCGTCGTAAGGCTGGTACTCGCTGCCCGGCGAGCAGTTGCCGCCGCAGGAGCTGACGATCCACCACCAGTCCATCGACGCCTCACGGTCGAACTGGTAGATCTTCATGTCGTCTGCTTCGTCCGAGACGGAGGGGACGGAAGCGAGGTGCTGCACGGTCGTGGCGGACATTTCGCATCTCCGATGTTTGGACGCTGTTCGATGTGGGTAATGATGCGGATCTGCGGTAATGGGCCGGTAGTTACCGGCTAATGCGCCCCGGTATGAAGTTTTCATACCCGTCACGGGCAGAACTCACCTGACATCGATGGCCTGTGCACTAACGCCGCCTCGTTGGTCCGAGCAGACTAATGACGTGTTCGGAACCGAAGGAGGGGTCGCGATGCAGATCAAGGTCCTGGGGCCCGTCGAGGCCAAGGTGAACGGTCGCTCGGTGACCCCCACCGCGGCCAAGCCGAGGCAGATCCTGGCGCTGCTCGCGCTGCACTCCGGACAGGTCGTGTCCGTCCCCACGCTGATCGAGGAGCTGTGGGGCGACCGGCCGCCGCGCAGCGCCCGCACCACCCTGCAGACCTACATCCTGCAGCTGCGCAAGCTCATCGGCGACGCGCTGTCGTCCGCCGGTGCGAACGGCGCCAAGGAGGTGCTGGTCACCCGCTACGGCGGCTACCTGCTCGACGTGCCGCCGGAGTCCGTCGACGTGCACGAGTTCGAACGCCTCGGCCGCGCCGGCCAGCAGGCCTACGAGGTGGAGGACTACGCCTCGGCGTCCCGGCTGCTGCGCCAGGCGCTCGACATGTGGCGCGGCCCCGCGGTCGTGGACGTGCGGCCCGGCATGCCGCTCGGCATCGAGGTCGTGCGCCTGGAGGAGGCCCGGCTCGGCGTGCTCGAGACGCGCATCGACGCCGAGCTGCGGATGGGCAAGCACAAGGCGCTGCTGAGCGAGCTGTCCGTGCTGACCGTGCAGAACCCGATGAACGAGAACCTGTGCGCGCAGTACATGATCTCGCTGTTCCGCGCCGGCCGGCAGTGGCAGGCGCTGGACGCGTTCAAGGGGCTGCGCAACACCCTGATCGAGGAGCTCGGCGTCGAGCCCTCGTCGCGTCTGCAGACGTTGCAGCACGCCATCCTCACGTCCGACCCGCGCCTCGACAGCGCGGAAACCCGCCAGCTGCAGCGACTGCTGGCCTGAGTTCGGCTCCAGCGGCCCCCGCCACACTGTGGCGGGGGCCGTTTTGCTTTGTGCCGCAACGGTTTCTTCGAGGACTCCTCCAGTGGAGTACAGGCGTGCGCTGGCAACCTCAGACGTGGGCGCGCGAGAACTCGCCCGCTGGAGGAAAGGAAGCTAGCCGTGAGCGCACTGACCATCGAGGGCCTCAAGGAGATCCTCAACGAGGCCGCGGGCGACGACGACTCGTTCAAGCCGGGCCAGGACATTCTCGACATCCCGTTCCTCGAGCTGGGCTTCGACTCCCTCGCCCTGCTGGAGACGGTCGCACTGATCAAGCGCAAGTACGGGGTCGCCGTCGCCGACGACGAGATGGCGTACATCGAGACGCCGCGTCAGTTGCTGGACAAGGTCAACGGACAGATCGCGGCCTGACGCCGGCGACTCGGGAACGGAGACTTTCCATGACGCACACCACCACGCACACGGTCATGATCGGGGCTCCCGCCAAGGTGGTGTACGACCTGGTCGCGGACGTGACGACCTGGCCGTACATCTTCGGACCCACGGTGCACGCCGAGGTGTTCGAACGGGACGGCTCGACGGAGCGGTTGCGGCTGCACGCGTTCGCCAACGGTGACGTGCGCACGTGGACGTCCCGTCGCGAGCTCGACCCGGCCAACCTGCACGTCAAGTTCGAGCAGGAGCGCTCCGCCGCACCGGTGAAGACGATGGGTGGGGAGTGGCGGATCGTCCCGATCGCCGACTCGGCGACACGGGTCGATCTGCTCCACCACTTCACCGCCGCGCAGCCGGAGGCCGTCGACCTCATCCTGAACGCGGTCAACAACAACAGCGACGCCGAGCTCGCCTCCCTCAAGCGGGCGGCCGAGTACGGCGACGACTACGACAAGCTGGTGCTGTCGTTCTCCGACAGCATCACGATCCACGCGAGCCGCAAGGACGTGTACGAGTTCCTGTACCGGTCCGACCTGTGGCCGCAGCGCCTGCCGCACGTGGCCAGGCTGGACCTGCAGGAGGCCGTCACCGGGGTGCAGTCCATGGAGATGGACACCCGCAGCCCGGACGGGTCGATCCACACCACGCACTCGGTGCGGGTCTGCACCCCGTACGAGGGCATCGTCTACAAGCAGACGCACACGCCGCCGATCATGGCCGCGCACGTCGGCCGGTGGACGTTCAAGGACATCGGCGACGGCATCGAGGCCGGCATCGAGGCGACCTCGCACCACACGGTCGTCATCCGGCCCGAGGTGGTTCCCGAGGTGCTGGGGGCCGACGGGACGATCGAGCGCGCTCGTGAGCTCATCCGCCACGCGCTGGGCACCAACAGCCTCACGACGCTCCGGCACGCGAAGGAATTCGCCGAGAACGGATGAGAGGTGAAGCGATGGGGTTGAGTGGCGCGGATTTGCTCACCGCCGCAGCACGCGCTGCAAGCCGCAACGGGCTCCACGTCGTGTCCACGTACCTGGAGAAGGCCGCGGTCGATCATCAGCGGAAGGGGTGCCCGTCCTCGGACGTCGCTCCCTGTGCCTACGAGATCGAGGCCTCACGCGTACTGCTGTCGGGGTTCTAGATGAAGCTCTACGACATCTCGCTGCGCCGCACCGGTCTGTCCATCTCGGACAGACTGGCCGCGGCGCGGCGCCTCGACGCGCTCGGCGTGGCGTTCGTCGACGGGGGCAGGCCCAGCAGGGCCTTCTACCACCGGGCGGCGATCGAGCTCCGGCTGCGGGCCGCCACCCTCATCGCCTCGGGAGGTCCGGAAGACCTCCCCGCACTGATCGCCGCGGAGACGCCCGCGGTGGCGGTTGTCGTCCAGGGGCACGGTTTCTCGGTTCTCCGGGAGGCCGTGCGCCGGCTCGTGCTCGCGGAACGGCGCGTGGTCGTCGAGGCGCGGGACTTCTTCGACGGCTGGCTGGTCGATCCCGAGCACGCGCTGGAGGTCGTCCTCACCGCCGCGGAGGCGGGGGCGGAGACCGTGTTGCTGCACGACACAGCGGGCAGGCTGTGGCCCGACCAGATCGGCGAGATCGTCGAAGCGGTCGCGGACACCGGTGTGCCACTGGGTTTCGGATGTCACGACGACGGCGGCTCGGCGGCGAAGCAGCTGCTCGCGGCCGACGCGGGGGCGGGCCTCGTGCAGGGGTCCTACGCCGTCGTTCGAGGTGGCCTCGATCGGGCCGTTCCACCATCGGTTCATTCGGCAGAGACAGGTATCGCTCCCGTGCCCTGTCCGAGATTGGAGCAGACCGTGTCCGCACAGAAGGCGATTGGAGGTGTCCGATGAGTCGTCGCGCCGTCATCACCGGGGTGGGCGTGGTCGCACCTGGTGGCATCGGAACGAAGGCGTATTGGAAACTGCTGTCCGAAGGGCGTACGGCGACTCGCAACATCACGCACTTCGACGCGTCTCCGTACCGCTCGCGAATGGCGGGTGAAGCAGACTTCGACCCCGTGCGCGAAGGCCTCACGCCGCAGGAGATCCGCAGGCTCGACCGCGCCGCGCAGTTCGCGGTGGTGGCAGGCCGCGAGGCGATGGCCGACTCGGGCATCGAGTTCGACCAGCTCGACCCCGGCCGCATCGGTGTCTCGCTCGGCACCGCGGTCGGCTGCACGACCTCGCTGGAGCGCGAGTTCATCGTCGGCTCCGACCGGGGCAAGTACTGGGAGGTCGACGCCTCCTACGCCGTCCCGCACCTCTACGACTACTTCACGCCGTCCTCGATGGCGACGGAGCTGGCGTGGACAGTCGGTGCCGAGGGTCCGGTCTCCGTGGTCTCCACGGGCTGCACCTCCGGTCTCGACTCGGTCGGGTACGCGGCGGAGCTGATCATGGAGGGCTCCGCGGACGTCGTCGTCACCGGCGGCACCGAGGCCCCGCTCTCCCCGATCACCGTGGTGTGCTTCGACGTGATCCGCGCGTCGAGCACCCGCAACGACGACCCCACCACCGCGTGCCGGCCGTTCGACAAGACCCGCGACGGCCTGGTGCTCGGCGAGGGCTGCGCGATCATCGTGCTGGAGGAGCTGGAGCACGCCCGTGCCCGCGGCGCCCACATCTACGGTGAGATCGGCGGCTTCGCCTCGCGGTGCAACGCCTACCACATGACGGGCCTGCACCCCGAGGGCATCGAGATGTCCGACGCCATCAACATCGCGCTGAAGCAGGCGCGGGCGGACGCCACGGACGTCGGCTACATCAACGCGCACGGGTCGGGCACCAAGCAGAACGACCTGCACGAGACGGCCGCGTTCAAGCGCTCGCTCGGCGCGCACGCCTACAAGACCCCGGTCTCCGGCTTCAAGTCGATGATCGGGCACTCGCTGGGCGCGATCGGGTCCCTGGAGATCGTCGGCTCGCTGCTGGCGTTCGAGCAGGACCTCATCCCGCCGACGGCGAACCTGCACGAGCCGGACCCCGAGTGCGACCTCGACTACACGCCGCTGGTCGCGCGCGAGAAGAAGGTCAACACGGTCCTGACCGTGGGCAGTGGTTTCGGTGGATTCCAGAGCGCCATGGTGCTCAAGAAGGTGGAAGGGGCTGGCCGGTGACTCGGGCGGTGGTGACGGGAATCGGCATCGCGTCGCCGAACGGATTGGGACCGACCGCGTACTGGCGGGCGACCCTGCACGGGGAGGCGGCGATCAGGCCGATCACCCGGTTCGACAGTGCCAACTACTGGGCGAAGATCGCCGGTGAGGTGCCGGGCTTCGAGGCAGGCCGGCACCTGCAGGGCCGGCTGCTGCCGCAGACGGACCACATGACGCGGTTGACGCTGGTGGGCACGGACTGGGCGTTGCGCGGCGCGGGCGTGCAGCCGAACGACATCCCCGACACCGACATCGCGGTGATCACCGCGGCGACGGCGGGCGGGTACGAGTTCGGCCAGCGCGAGCTGCAGAAGCTGTGGCACCAGGGCCCGGAGTACGTCTCGGCGTACCAGTCGTTCGCGTGGTTCTACGCGGTCAACACGGGCCAGATCTCCATCCGCCACGGCACGCGCGGTCCCGGCGCGGTGGTGGTGTCCGAGCAGGCCGGTGGCATCGACTCCATCGGCCACGCCCGGCGCCAGCTGCGCAAGGGCGTCCAGCTCGCCCTGACCGGCGGCATGGACTCCTCGCTGTGCCCGTGGGCGTGGGTCGCCCACCAGGCCTCGGGGTGCCTGTCCCGCAACAACAACCCGAAGCGCGCCTACCTGCCGTTCGACCGCGACGCCTCCGGGTACGTCGCGGGCGAGGGCGGCGCGATCATGGTCGTCGAGACGCCGGAGTCGGCGGCGGGACGGCCGGGGACGCGCATCTACGGCGAGATCGTCGGGTACGCCTCGACGTTCGACTCGAAGATGCCGTCGCGGGAGCCGGGTCTCAAGCGGGCGGCGGAGCTCGCGCTGCGCGACGCCGGCATGGACGCCTCGGAGATCGACGTGGTGTTCGCCGACGCGGCGGGCATCCCGGAGCTCGACAAGGCGGAGGCCGACGCGATCAAGGCGATCTTCGGGCCGTACGGCGTGCCGGTGACGGCCCCGAAGACCATGACCGGCCGCCTCTTCGCCGGTGGCGGGTCCCTCGACGTGGCGTCGGCGATCCTCTCCATCTACTGGAGCGCGATCCCGCCGACCATCAACGTCGAGAACCTGGTGCCGGAGTACGAGCTCGACCTCGTGATGAACGAGGCGCGGCACGGCAAGATCAAGGCCGCGCTGGTGCTCGGGCGCGGCAAGGGCGGCTACAACTCCGCCATGGTGGTTCGCGAGTACAGGTGATGTCAGCGCTCGAGGGCCGCGAAGGAGTCACTTCGCGGCCCTCGAGCCGTCTCTGGAGGCTTTCTGTGGACGTAGCACTGATGTTTCCCGGGCAGGGGTCGCAGTACCCGCGGATGGCGGCGTCCCTGTACGGCACCGACGCCGTGTTCACCTCGGTGGCCGACGAGGTGTTCGAGCTGTTCGGCGAGGTGGGGTCGGTCGCCTGCGACGACTGGCTGGCGGGCAACGACATCGACCACGTGTCGCGCGCGCAGCCGTTGCTGTTCGCGATCGACTACGCGTTGGGACGCACCGTTCTCTCGTGGGGCGTCAAGCCCGTCGCGTTGATCGGGCACTCCGCCGGCGAGGTCGTCGCGGCCACCCTGGCGGGCGTGTTCTCGGTGGAGGAAGCGGTGTCCCTGGTGCGCGACCGGGTCGTGTCGGCCGTGCCGATCCCGTCCGGCGGCATGCTGGCCGTGGCCGCCTCCGAGGCGGACCTGGTGCCGTATCTGGAGGGCGACGTCGCCATCGCCGCCGTCAACTCGGCGCGGCAGACGATGCTGGCCGGGTCGGACGAGCCGCTGGCGCGGGTGCGGTCCCGGCTGGAGGCCGACGAGTACATCGTCGTGACGGTGCCGGCCTCGACACCGTTCCACAGCCCGGCGATGCAGCCCGCCGTGGACGAGGCGCTGGCGTCGTGGAAGGCCGCTCCCCGGCCACCGCGGATGCCGCTGTACTCCGGCTACACGGGCAAGCTGATGACTCCCGAGGACGCGTTGTCGGCCCGGTTCTGGACCCGCCAGCTGACCGACGCCGTCTACTTCGGACCGGCGCTGAACGAGCTCGTCGCGATGTACGACGTGCTGCTGGTGGAAGCAGGCCCCGGTCAGACGCTCACGTCGTTCGCCCGCCGCACCAAGGCCGTGCGGTCCGGTGCCTCGCAGGTGCTGCCGTTGCTGGACGCCGTGGACTCCGTCGAGACCGCTCGCGCGCGTTTGGTGTGACGGCACTATAAAAGGGCCGTCCTCTCCCGAGTTCCGGGGAGGGCGGCCCTTTGGCGGTGCTCAGTCGATTCCGCGGACGATGTGGTCTTCGTTCTCCGGTGGCCATTCACTGTTATCCATACCTACGAAGGTAAGTATGGTGATTCAGCTCTCACTTGAGGAACGGTTGTCCGGTTTTTCAGTCGTCCAGAAGGGCTACCGCACGCGTCCAGCCGGCACCCGCGCCCTTGATCTTCACCGGGAACGCGACGACGGTGAACCCGAAGTCCGGCAACGCCTCCAGGTTCGACAGCCGCTCGATCTGGCAGTACTCGCGGTCGCGGCCGGCGAAGTGCGCGGGCCACAGCACGCTCTGGTCCTTGGTCGCCAGGTAGCGCTTGACGATGTCGGGGAACGGCGCGTCGAGGCTGAACGCGTCGGTCGCGATCACCTTGACCCCCAGGTCCAGCAGGAAGTTCGTGGCGGGGCCGTCGAGTCCGGTGTAGTCGGTGAAGTACGTCTGGGTGCCCGCGTGCTCGGCGGCGCCGGTGTCGAGGATGACGATGTCCATCGGCTTCGGCGTGTAGCCGATCCGGGCGAACTCCTTCTCCAGCACCTCGACGCCGATGACACCCGTGCCGTGGCCGCGGACGTCGAGCTTCACGCCGGGGTTGTGGAACCACTCCAGCGGCATCTCGTCGATGTGGCGCGGGATCCCGTTGCCGTACGTGGTCTTCGAGCCGTAGTGCGACGGCGCGTCGACGTGCGTGCCGGTGTGGGAGGTCAGGCTGATCCTGTCCAGCGTCAGGAACTCCGAGTCCCGCAGCACGGACACGTCGAACTCGATGCCGAGCCGCGCCTTGAGCTGCTCGGCCATGTGTTCGGCACCCTGGGCGGCCGTGAGCACCTCGTGCGTCACCGGGTCCGCTTCGTACGCGGATGCGTCAATGTGGGAAGACAGATCGATGATGCGCATGGTGCCGAGCTTGGCGGGCGTTCCTTGAGCACGTCTCAAGAGGTGGTGGGCATGGTTTCCCCTGGTATGACAACGCTTCCGGAGGAGCCACCTCATGATCACCTTCCTCAACCGCTTCACGCTCACCGGTGACGCCGAGGAGTTCGAGAAGGCCTTCGACGAGACGGCTGCCTTCCTGCGCGCACAGCCCGGCCTGATCCAGTACACGCTGTCGCGGCAGCTCGACGACCCGGCCTCCTACATCAACATCGCCCTGTGGGAGAGCGCCGACGCCCTGCGCGGCGCACTGGCGCACCCGGACTTCGGCAACCACGCCAAGGCGATGCGCGGCCTGGCCGAGTCCACCGGCGCGATCTTCGCTCCGCGCCTGTCGTTCGAAGCTCCCGCCGGGGCCTGACGTGGGTCCGCTGGAGGGCTTGAAGGTCGTCGAGTTCGGCGGCATCGGGCCCGGCCCGCACGGCGCGATGCTGCTCGCGGACCTCGGCGCCGAGGTCACGCGCGTCGAGCGCCCGTCCGGCGGCCTGTCCGTGGTGCCGGACGCCTCGCGCGACTTCCTGTTGCGCGGCAGGCGTTCGGTGTCCGCGGACCTGAAGTCCCCCGACGGCCGCGCGGCGGTGCTCTCGCTGGTCGCCGAGGCCGACGTGGTGATCGAGGGCTTCCGCCCCGGGGTGCTGGAACGGCTGGGACTCGGCCCGTCCGACTGCCTCGCGGTCAACCCGCGGCTCGTCTACGCGCGGATGACGGGCTGGGGCCAGGACGGACCACTGGCGCAGCGCGCCGGGCACGACATCAACTACCTGTCCGTCACCGGGGTGCTGCACGCGATCGGCAAGCCGCCGCTGAACCTCGTGGGCGACTTCGGCGGCGGGTCCCTGTACCTCGTGGTCGGGGTGCTGGCGGCGTTGTGGGAACGGCAGCGCACCGGGCTCGGCCAGGTCGTCGACGCGGCCATCGTCGACGGGGTGGCGTCGCTCGCGCAGATGATCTGGTCGATGAAGGCGCAGTCGGTGTGGGAGGACGCGCCCGACGCGAACCTGCTCGACGGCGGGTGCCCGTTCTACTCGATCTACGAGTGCGCGGACGGCCGGTCCGTCGCCGTGGGGTCCCTGGAGCCGCAGTTCTACGCGTTGTTGCTGGCCGGCTTGGGGTTGCACGCCGCCGACCTGCCCGAGCAGATGGACCGCGACGGCTGGCCGTTGCTGCGCAAGACGTTCGCCGAGGTGTTCCTGACGCGAACCCGCGACGAGTGGTCGGAGGTGTTCGCCTCGTCCGACGCCTGCGTGACGCCGGTGCTCACCCTGGAGGAGGCCTCCGCGCACCCGCACCTGGTGGCCCGCGGGGTGTTCACGCAGGAAGGCGCCGCCGTGCCTGCGCCGCGCTTTTCCACGGACTAGATTCAGCTTTCGTGGAACTGCGCATCTTCACCGAGCCCCAGCAGGGGGCGAGCTACGACGACCTGCTCCGCGTGGCACGGACGGCGGAGGACGCCGGGTACGGCGCCTTCTTCCGCTCCGACCACTACCTCCACATGGGGTCGGTCGACGGGCTGCCCGGCCCCACCGACCCGTGGATCACGTTCGCGGGTCTCGCCCGCGACACGACCCGGATCCGCCTGGGCACGCTGATGACCGCCGCGACCTTCCGCCACCCCGGCCCGCTCGCCATCGGCGTCGCCCAGGTCGACCAGATGTCCGGCGGGCGCGTGGAGTTCGGCATCGGCGCCGGGTGGTACGAGGCCGAGCACACCGCGTACGGCATCCCGTTCCCGCCGCTGGGGGAGCGCTTCGAGCGCTACGAGGAACAGCTCGCGATCATCACCGGCCTGTGGGAGACCCCGCTCGGCGGCACGTTCTCGTTCGAGGGCAAGCACTACACCCTCACCGACTCGCCGGCGCTGCCCAAGCCCGCCCAGGACCGCGTGCCGGTGCTGATCGGCGGCATGGGCGCCAAGCGCACCCCGGCGCTGGCGGCTTCCTACGCCACCGAGTTCAACCTGCCGTTCGTCGGCATCGACAAGGCCGTCGAGCAGTTCGCCCGCGTCGACGCCGCCTGCGCCGAGATCGACCGCGACCCGAAGGAGATCACCCGCTCCGTCGCGCTCGTCGCGTGCATCGGCCGCACCGACGCCGACGTCGCCCGCCGGGCGGCCGCGATCGGCCGCGAGGTCGACGAGCTCAAGCAGAACGGTCTCGCGGGCACCCCCGCCGAGGTCGTCGACCGGCTCGGGGCGTGGCGGGACGCGACCGGGGTGCAGCGGGTGTACCTGCAGGTCCTGGACCTGTCCGACCTCGACCACCTGACCGATGTCGCGATGGACGTCGTGCCGCAGCTGGTCTGATATATCGGCTGGCTGATATATCGGATATCAGGCGAGTGCTTTCCGGACCGCGGGGTGCAACGGCAGCACGCGGTCCGCGAAGCGCGGCCGATATCCGATATATCGCAGCTGGAGCGCGGGATCGTCGAGGTAACGCTGCTCCAGCCCGTCCTCACCCAGCACGACCTTCAGGCCCCGCCCGAGCATCGACGGCGAGTCGAGCCCGAACCGGTCGCGCAGCACGTCGGCGGCGGCGTGGTCGCCGAACTCCAGCGCGGCCCGCCGGACGTCCGCGACCGGCACCCTCAGGTACTGCTCGTCCGCGCGCACCCCGTCGCGGTACGCGATCCCCAGCGCGCCGAGCGCCTGCTGGTGGGCGCCCCCGTCGAGTCCGAGGTAGTACCGCTCCCACTCGGCGACCTCGACCTCGCCGCTCCACGTGCGCGCCGGCGCGGCCACCGCGGGAACGTTCGTGCCGGTGGCGAGCCCCCATACCGTGACACCGGCAGCGCTGAACAACTGGCGTCGGGACAACCTCACGACGCACCCTCCTCCGCAAGCCTGCGGTTCCCCGCCGCAGGGCTACGGAATGCTAGCGAAGGTGATACCGGGAGCGACGGGGCCAGTGCGGGGCAAAGTGCGGTCCGTCAGGGGGAGCGTTCCGTCGAGCGCCGCGAGCACAGCGTCACGGGCCAGCGGCAACACCTCGGCCACCGTCACGTCCCGGCCCAGCTCGTAGGAGAGCGAGGCGACGCCCGCGTCCGCGATGCCGCACGGGATGATGTCGCCGAACGCCTCGAGGCTCGCGTTGCAGTTGATCTCGAAGCCGTGCATGGTCACGCCGCGCTGCACGCGGATGCCGATGGCGGCGACCTTGCGCTCCTGGCCGCGGTCGTCGGCGGGGATCCACACGCCGCTGCGGCCCTCGACCCGGCCGGTGTGCACGCCGAGCCGGTCGCACACCTCGATCAGGCCCTGCTCGACGCGCCGCACGTAGTCGACGACGTCGATCGGGTCGGCGAGCTTCACGATCGGGTAGCCGACCAGCTGGCCGGGACCGTGCCAGGTGATCTTGCCGCCGCGGTCCACGTCGATGACGGGCGTGCTGCCCCCGCGCGGGCGCTCCTCGTCGAGGGTGCGCTTGCCGCAGGTGTAGACGGGCGGGTGCTCGAGCAGCAGGAGCGTGTCGGGGCCGGTGCCGCCGGCGCGTGCCTCCGCGACCTCCTTCTGGAGGTCCCACGCCGCCATGTAGTCGATGAGCCCCAGCTCACGGATGACGACGGGGTCTGACGTGGTGCGACACGAGTTCACGACCCGACGTTACCAACCCCAGCGCCGTGGCGGCCAAGAGCCCGACGCCCGTCACACCCAGCACCGCGCCGATGACGTCGGTGACCCAGTGCATCTCCAGCACGATCCGCGCGAAGCCCGCCACCAGCACCGCTAGCACCGCCCACGGCACCCCGCGCCTCAGCAGCACGACCAGCGTGAACCCGACAGACGCGACCGCCACCGTGTGCCCGCTCGGGTAGCTCGGCAGGTGGTACTCGACCGGCCGCACGCGGTCGAACAGGAACCTCGTCAGCAGGGTCGCGCAGCACAGCGCGTGCAACGCCAGCGCCTTCCACAGCCGCGGGTCGCGCCGCCGCCAGGCCAGCACGAACAGCACCGCCGCGAAGGCCCAGCCGATCGTCGGCCCCATCACCAGGCTCACCGCGAACGCCGTCGCCCGCAGCCACTCCGGTCGAGGAAGCACGTCGTGCACCCACACGTCGAGCGAGGTCGTCTCGGGCAGTCCCAGCAGGACCCACGAGATGATCAGCACGGCGGCGAGGGCACGGGTCATGCGACCGCCGCGGTCAGCGCGGACGGCAGCGCCGGGTGCAGGAACGTGAACCCGTGGGTCTCCAGCACCTTCGGCGTCAGGCCGGGGCCGGTCAGCACCAGCTCCTCCGCCATCTCGCCGCCCAGCAGCGCCTTCAACGCGAACGCGGGCACCGCCCACGGCGTCGGCCGGTTCAGCGCGTGACCGACCGCCTTGGTGAACTCCGCGTTCGTCGCCGGGGTGGGCGCGACGACGTTGACCGGACCGCGGACGTCGTCGTGCTCGGTGACGAACCGGTAGGCCGACACGACGTCGTCCAGCGAGATCCACGGGAAGAACTGCTCGCCCGTCCCGAGCTTGCCGCCCAGGAAGAACTGGAACACCGGCTTCAGCCGGCCGAACATGCCGCCGGACGGGGAGAGGACGACGGCGGTGCGCATGAGCACGACCCGCACGCCTGCCTTCTGCGCCGCGGACGTCGACCCCTCCCAGTCCTGGGTCAGCCGCGCCATGTACGAGTGCCCGCCCGGCGCGTCCTCGTCGACGAGCTGCGAGCCGGTGTCGCCGTAGTAGTGCGCGCCCGAGGAGTTGATGAGCGCAGGGACGCCGTGTTCGACGACCGCCGCCGACAGCACCTCACCCGGCACGACGCGGCTGTCGTGCAGGACCTGCTTGCGCGCGTCGTCCCACCGCTTGTCGCCGATGCCCGCGCCGCACAGGTTGATGACGGCGTCGACGCCGTCGAACGTGCCGTCGTCGACGCGTCCGGCGTACGGGTCCCAGCCGCGTTCGTCGGGTGCGGCGGCCTTGCGGCGCACCAGCCGCAGCACCTCGTGCCCGGCGGCGCGCATGGACGCCACCAGGCTCGTTCCGATCAGGCCCGACGATCCCGCGATGACTACCCGCATACCTAGATCGTTCCGCACCGCGTCGCCGCCTGCACAGCCACACTTCTCATATCGGACCCAGGATGTGCCGAAGGCCACCCCGGCAAACCGGGGTGGCCCTCAGGTCACACTTCTGGCGATATCCGATATATCGGATATCGGTACTGCTCAGAGACCGAGGTCGGCCTCGAACGCGCCCTCCTCGAGACGGTTCTTCACCGTCGTGAGGAAGCGGCCCGCGTCCGCACCGTCGACCAGGCGGTGGTCGTAGGTGAGCGCGAGGTACATCATCGAGCGGATCGCGATGGTGTCGTTGCCGTCCTCGTCGGTCATGACGACCGGGCGCTTCTTCACGACGCCGACGCCCAGGATGCCGACCTGCGGCTGCTGGATGATCGGGGTGTCGAAGAGGGCGCCGTTGCTGCCGAGGTTGGTCAGCGAGAACGTGCCACCGGCGAGCTCGTCCGGCGTGAGCTTGTTCGACCGCGCACGCGCCGCCAGGTCGCCGATCTTGTGGGCGATGCCCGACAGGTTCAGGTCACCGGCGTTGTGGATCACGGCGTTGAGCAGGCCGCGCTCCGTGTCGATCGCCAGACCGAGGTGCTCGGCACCGTGGTAGGTGACCTCCTTGCGCTCCTCGTCGATCGACGCGTTGAGCACCGGGTGGGCCTTGAGCGCCTCGATGGCGGCCTTGGCGAAGAACGGCAGGAACGTGAGCTTCGCGCCCTCCCGGGCCTCGAACGCCTTCTTGGCCTGGTTGCGCAGCCGGGCGATCTTGGTGACGTCGACCTCGAACACCTGGGTGAGCTGGGCCGACTGCTGCAGCGACTCGCGGGTGCGTTGCGCGACGATCTGGCGCAGGCGCGGGAGCTTCTGCACGGTGCCGCGCTTGCCCGAGTCGTCGACCTTGGCCGGGGACGCGGTGCGAGCGGCGGGGGCGGACGCGGCAGGAGCGGCAGCGGCGGCGGGCGCGGGAGCCGGGGCCTTCTTGGCCTCGACGGCCGCGAGCACGTCCTGCTTGCGGATGCGGCCGCCGACGCCGGTGCCCTTCAGCGAGCCCAGGTCGATGCCGTTCTCCGACGCGAGCTTGCGCACGAGCGGCGTGACGTACGGCGTGCCGTTCGCGTCGTCGCCGGAGGACGCGGCGGGCGCCTCCTGCTTCGGCGCGGCCTGCGGGGCCGGAGCCGCCTGCGGAGCCGGAGCCTGCTGCTTCGGCGCCTCCTCCTGCTTCGGAGCCGGCGCGGGAGCCTCCTGCTTCGGCTCGGGCTTCGACTCCGGCGCGGGAGCGGACTGCGCCGCCGGGCTGCCGGAACCGACGACGGCGAGCTTGCCGCCGACCTCGACGGTCTCGTCCTCACCGGCGACGATCTCGAGCAGCGTGCCCGCGACCGGCGACGGGATCTCGGTGTCGACCTTGTCGGTCGAGACCTCGAGCAGCGGCTCGTCGACCTCGACGCTGTCGCCGACCTGCTTCAGCCAGCGGGTGACGGTGCCCTCGGTGACGGACTCGCCGAGCGCGGGCATCGTGACGTCGGTGCCCTCGGCGGAACCGCCGGACGGGGCGGGAGCCGCGGGAGCCTCCTGGGCCTCCTCGGCGGGCTGCTGCGGCGACGGCTGCGTCTGCTGCGGCTCGGGCTCCGGCGCCGACTCCTGGGCGGGAGCGGGCGCGGGCTCGGCGGAACCGCCGTCACCGTCACCGATGACCGCGAGCTCACCGCCGACCTCGACGGTGTCGTCCTCCTGGGCGACGATCTTCTGCAGGACGCCCGCCGCGGGGGAGGGGATCTCGGTGTCGACCTTGTCGGTGGACACCTCGAGCAACGGCTCGTCCACCTCCACCCGGTCGCCTTCCTGCTTCAACCACCGGGTGACCGTGCCCTCGGTGACGCTCTCACCGAGTGCGGGCATCTGGACGGAGAAGGCCATTGTTCGCTGACTCCTCGTGCTCTCGTGTGGCTGACTTTGTGTGGGGAACGGTCAGCCGTGCACGTGCAGCGGCTTGCCGGCCAGGGCGAGGAACGCCTCGCCGAGGGCTTCAGTCTGGGTCGGGTGGGCGTGGATCAGCGGAGCCACGTCGTCCGGGTAAGCCTCCCAGCTGTAGATCAGCTGGGCCTCACCGATGAGTTCGCCGACGCGCTCGCCGACCATGGTGATGCCTACGACCGGGCCGTCGGGCGCCTTGACGAGCTTCACGCCACCGGCGGTCTTGAGGATCTGGCTCTTGCCGTTGCCCGCGAGGTCGTACACGAACGTCTCGGCGGCGCCGTACTTCTCCTTCGCGGCGGCCTCGGTGAGACCGACGGAGGCGACCTCGGGCTTGCAGTAGGTGACGCGCGGGATGCCCGCCTCGTCGATCACCTTCGGGTTCTTCCCGGCGATCTCCTCGGCGACGAAGATGCCCTGCTGGAAGCCGCGGTGCGCGAGCTGCAGGCCGGGCACCACGTCGCCGACGGCGTAGACGCCCGGCAGGTTGGTGCGCAGGCGCTCGTCGGTGACGACGAAGCCGCGGTCGATCTTGACGCCGGCCTCCTCGTAGCCGTGACCCGCGCTGTTGGGGCCGCGGCCGACCGCGACGAGCAGCAGGTCTGCGTCGAGGACATCGCCGTTCTCCAGCGTGATCGACACGCCCGAGTCGTTCTGGGTGGCGCCGGTGAACTTCACGCCGGTCTTGAACTTGATGCCGCGCTTGCGGAAGGCGCGCTCCAGCTGCTTGGACGCGTACTCGTCCTCGGCGGGGACCAGGCGGGGCAGGGCCTCGACGATGGTCACGTCCGCGCCGAACGAGCGCCACACGCTCGCGAACTCCACGCCGATGACGCCGCCGCCGAGGACGACGACCTTCTCCGGGATGAAGTCCAGGTTGAGCGCCTGGTCGCTGGTGATGACCCGGCCGCCGATCTCCAGGCCGGGCAGGCTCCGGGCGTACGACCCGGTCGCGAGGACGACGTTCTTGCCGACGTAGCGCTGCCCGTTGACCTCGACGGTGTTGGGGCCGACGAACGTGCCCGCGCCCTCGACGAGGGTGACCTTGTTGGCCTTCGCGAGTCCCTGCAGGCCCTTGTACAGGCGTGAGATCACGCCGTCCTTGTACGAGTTGACGCCGGCGATGTCGATGCCCTCGAGCGAGGACTTCACGCCGAACTGGTCGCCTTCGCGAGCGTTGTCCGCGACCTCCGCCGCGTGCAGCAGCGCCTTGGTCGGGATGCAGCCGCGGTGCAGGCACGTGCCACCCAGCTTGTCCTTCTCGACCAGGACGACGGACAGGCCCAGCTCAGCGGCGCGGAACGCGCAGGCATAGCCACCTGAACCACCGCCGAGGATGACGAGATCGGCGTTGGTGGCCGACTCCAGTTCCGGCGAAGTCACTTCGGATCTCCTCGGGATTACTTACTACGCGCGGGTGCGCGCGAGGTACGCGGCCATCTTGTCACTAGTTGTCCGGGCGCGGTGATCCGGCATGGGACACCACGTCACGATCCTGATCATTCACCTACTCATAACACCCTTTCCTGGCACCATGGTGGAGGGAAGCGCAGGAGGTGCCCGATGGGGCTGTTCGACCGTTTTCGCAGGAAGTCACGTCCAGGTGTGCTGCGGACGGCCTCGGGGCAGGACACGAGCCACCTCGAGAAGTGGGCCGCCAGCCGCCAGGGCGTCGAGGCCTATGTGGAGCCGAAGACCACGGTGACCGAGACCACTGTGGTGTTGGTCGCGCACGACGGCGAGTGGACCCGCCGCCGTGTCGCCTCACCGGACGCCGCACGGTCGTTCGCGCGCAAACTGAGCATGCCCATCTACGACGCCGGAATCGTCGGCTACCCCAAGCGCATGCGCGACTACACGGCGCGCCAGAAGAAGCTCGGCAACGGTTAGAGCGCGGCCATCGCGGCGGTCAGCCACCCGTCGCTGACGCCCGTGTCGGTCAGGTCCGGCTGCGGCCTGCCGCTGATCGTCTCGGTGAGGGTGACGAACCGGTCCAGCACGGCGCCGAACCGCGCCGCGAACTCCTTCGCCCGCTCGTCCACGACGTGGTCGGGGTCGCTCATCGACCGCCTCAGCCCGGCCTCGTCCGGTGCCTCGCCGGTCGCCTCGGCGGTCATCGCCGCGAGCGACGCGAGGAACCGTCCGGCGATCTCGCGCCCGCGCGGTGAGTCCGGTGCGACCCCGGACCGTTCGGCCTCGTGCGCCTCGACCTCGACGAGCCGGTGCGCCTCGATGGCCGCCAGCATCTCCGGGCCCGTGGTGGCGAGCGCCTTCGGCGAGGTGAAACAGGAGCGGAAGAACTCGCGCACCTCGGCGCGGAACTGCGCGTCCCGCACCATGTCGGCGAGCTCGATCCACGCCTGCAACTGCTCGGTGTCCGGCGCGTCCGGCAGCTCGGGCCGCATCCGGTGCAGGTGTTCGACGAACGCCGGGTGCACCGTGAGCCCGTCGGTCACCTCGCCCCAGAACTCGTCGAGCAACCGCTCACGGTCCTCATCGGACATCGACACGAGCTCGTGCATCAACGCCACCTGACGCGCGTTGCTGCCCTGACTGACGATCGCCCGCAACACGGCCCGCCGCGCTTTCAGGTGCTGCAACTGGCGTTCGACGATCACGAGGTGCGTGGAGGCTAGATCGTGCAACGAGGTCTCGTCCGCGAGAAGCCGCCGTATGTCCTCAATGCTCGCACCGAGATCACGCAAGGTCCGCACGAGTTCCAGCCGTGCGATGGCTTCCACGTTGTAGAGCCGATAGCCGCTATCGGTGTGGCTGGTGGCCGGGACGACGTCCTCGTCGGCGTAGAACCGGATGGCGCTCACACTCAGTCCGGTGCGGCGCGCGACATCCCCGATGGGGTACAGGTCGGTCATGCCGACCACCGTGGTGTCTCAAGCCGCTTGAGATTCAAGACCTTCCTCACGCGACCATCGGCTCGTGCCGCACCGGGAAGTTGACGCTCGCCGCGATGAAGCACAGCGCGTGCGCCTTCTCGTGCAACGCCTGGGCCTTCTCGCGGGTCCCGGGATCGGCGACGCTGACGACGGGGTTGAGCGTCACCTCCGTGAACCGCCCGGACCCGTCGGGGTGCTCGGCCATCGTGCCGGTCGCGTGGTCGCGGTAGGCGGTGACGACGACGCCGTTGACCGACGCGAGGTGCAGGTACCAGAGCATGTGGCACTGCGAGAGCGACGCGACGAGCAGCTCCTCCGGGTTGTACCGGCCGCGGTCGCCGCGGAACGACGGGTCCGACGACCCCGGGATCGTCGGCTTGCCCTCGACCATGACCTCGTGCGCGCGTTCGTAGGCCTGGTAGCCCGACGTGCCGTCGCCGGTGTTGCCGGTCCAGACGACGTCGACCTCGTACTGATGCGTCCCCATGTGGAAATAGTGCTCTCCCGGAGCGGAAAAGCGAACGGGCGGCGGCTCCGCGGAGTCGCCGCCCGTGCACGACCGAGACGATCAGCCGTTGGCGGCGATGTCCGCCAGCACGGCCGCGATCGTGCGGACCGGGACGCCCGTGCCGCCCTTCGAGACGTACCCGTACGCGCCGCCGTTGTTGTAGGCCGGGCCCGCGACGTCGATGTGCGCCCACTGCACGCCCTCGGCCACGAACTCGCGCAGGAACAGGCCCGCCGCGAGCATGCCGCCCCAGCGGTGCCCGGTCACGTTCGCGAGGTCGGCGAGCCGCGAGTCGAGGTCGGCGCGCAGCTCCTCCGGCAGCGGCATCGGCCACGCCGACTCGCCGACGGCGGTGCCGATCGTGGCGACGCGGTCGCGGAACTCGTCCGAGCCCATGACACCCGCGGTGCGCTTGCCGAGCGCGACGACCTGCGCGCCGGTCAGCGTCGAGGTCTCGATCAGGTAGTCGGGGCCGTCCTCGCACGCGCGCACGATGGCGTCGGACAGGATCAGCCGGCCCTCGGCGTCGGTGTTGAGCACCTCGACGGTCTTGCCGCCGTACATCGTCAGCACGTCGCCGGGGCGGTAGGCGTCACCGGACGGCATGTTCTCCGCCATCGGGATCGACGCGATGATCTCCAGCGGGTACTTGAGCTTCGAGGCCAGCACCATGGTGGCGACGATCGCGGCGGCGCCGGCCATGTCGGACGTCATCTCGTCCATGCCCGCGGCCGGCTTGATCGAGATGCCGCCGGTGTCGAACGTGATGCCCTTGCCGATGAGCGCGACCTTCTTGGCCGCCTTGGCGCCCTTGTAGGAGATGCGCACGAGGCGCGGCTGGCGCGCGGAACCGCCGCCGACGCCCAGGATGCCGCCGAAGCCCTGCTTCTTCAGCGCCTTCTCGTCGAGCACCTCGACGTCGAGACCGGCGGCGGAGGCGAGCTTCGCGGCGCGGTCGGCGAACGAGCCGGGGTAGAGGTCGTTGGGCGGCGTGTTCACGAAGTCGCGGGCGATCGCCACGGACTCGGAGATCGCGACGGCGGCCTTCAGCGCGGCCTTGTTCTCCTTGGACCCGGCGGCGTGCAGGTCGACCTTCGCGACCGCGCCCTCGCCCTTGTCCGACTTGTACTCGGTGAACGAGTACGCGCCGAGCAGCGTGCCCTCGGCCGCCGCACCCACGTGCAGCGCGGCGAGGGTGGTGACCGCGCGCTTCTTGCCGGCCAGCGCGCGGGCGGCGACGGCGGACGCCCGGCGGACCTGGTCCTCGCCGGTGGCCTTGCCGAGGCCGACGGCCAGCACCAGCGGAGCGGCGATCCTGCCGAAGGTCGGGACCTTCACGAGCTCGTCCGCCTTGCCGGACGCCCGCAGCGTGCCGAGCACGTCGAGCAGCGCGCCGTCGAACGCGGCGGCGACAGCTTCGGCACCGGGGGCGAGCTCCAGACCGTCCGCACCCTGCAGGGTGCCCACGACGACTGCGTCCGCGGCGGTGGTGCTCAGGTCACCCTCGGTGAGGGCCAGCTTCGGGGCTGTCACGTGCTGCTCCAGGGTTGTGCGTTCAGGTCCGGGGATCGTGACCCATGCTAAAGGTCGGACACCCCCGGCCATGCCGAGCCCCGCCACGTTCGCCGCAATCCGTGACGTTGACAGTTGCGCACAGTGGCGATTCGCCCGTTTCACGCATCAGTCGACCGGGTGGTTACGGCCGGATGCCGCATCTGAGAACGTGTACCGGTGACCCACACGCCTCGCGAGATCGTCGTTACGGTCGCGCTCGGTCTTCCCGCGGTGCTCGGTGCGGGGGTCTTCGCCGGATTCGGCCCCGCCGCAGGACTTGCCGGCTGGTGGGTGCTCCCCGCGCTGGCCGTCTCCGCCCTGGCCGCCCTGTGCTGCGCCTTCTCGACCGCCGACCAGTCCCGTGCCTATCCGGACGCCGGCGGTGGTTACGGATACGTGCGCGCGCAGCTCGGCGTGTGGCCCGCACGGATGACGGCGAGCGCCCACCTGCTCGGGCGTTGCGCGATGGCGGCGGCGGTGGCGGTGATGTTCGGCGCCTACGTGGTGCCGGACCAGCCGCTGGCCGGTGCGCTGGCGTTGGTGGTGGCGACGGCGTTGCTCGGCGCTGCCGGTTTCCGCTTCACCGCCGGTGTCAGCGCCGCGGTGTCGGTGGTCGTCCTCGGTGTGCTCGCGCTCGTGGTCGCGTCGGCGTTCTCGATCGCTCCGGTCGTGTCGGCGGGGGAGACCGGCACCGTCAACGAGCTCTTCGGGGTCGCGGGCCTGATGTTCGTGGCCTTCACCGGGTTCGAGCGGATCACCGCCCCGCTGCGCGGCGAGAAGCCGCATCCGGTGGCGGCGCTGAAGTTCGCGATCCCGATCCTGATCGGACTGTCCTTCGTGGTCTGCGTGGCCGTCGGTGCCGGGGTGCTCCGCCAGCTCGGCAGCGCGCGCCTCGCGTTGTCGCCCGCGCCGTTGCGGGACGCGCTCGTGGCGGCGGACGCGGCGGCGTTGGTGCCGTTGGTGCAGATCGCCGCGGCGGTGGCCGGGGTGTCGGTGCTCCACTTCGTACTGGCGTCCGCGCACCGCACCCTGACCGGGCTGACCGAGGACGGCGAGCTGCCGACGCGCCTCAAGCCCGCCGTGCTCACGTTCGTCGTGGTCGCCGCCACGGCGATCGCCGTCGTGCTCCTGCCCCTGGCGACGGCGCTGTCCGTCGCCGCCTGCTCGACGTTGTTCTACTACGCCTTCACGAACGCGTCGGCCCGTGTGCTGCTGCAGAACGACCGCACGTGGCCCATGCGCACCGCGTGTCTCGGACTCGGGCTCTCGGTGCTGCTCGCGATGAGCATGCCGATCCCGGCGTTGCTCCTCTCCCTGGCGGGACTGGGCGTCGGCACCGGGCTCGTCAGCCTGTCAGCGTCACTAAGAAGAAGAGGAGCAGCGAGGCGGCAACACACGCCGCGAGCTTGACGACGCGGCGGTTGGTGGACGGGCTCTCCTTGACCCGTCCCCAGTAGACGCCCAGGAAGATCGCCGCCGCGAACGCCGCCACCAGCACGCCCCCGACGCCGTCGCCGATGACCCACCCGTTCAGCAGGGTCACCCCGGTGCCCAGGACGAGCAGCGCGGCCTGTGCGACGGTGCGGACGTCGGCGCCTGTCGAAGGTCGTTCTTCCTCGGTCATGACCGGGGACTCTATAGAGCTTCACTTAGTAGGACGTCCGAGTTTTGGGAAGACGATTTTCCGTATCCCGACCTGCGGGTTACCGTGCACCCATGACGAGCGAGTTGCCTTTCACCCGGACTCCCCACCCGCACCCGGCGACCCCGGAGCGCGTAGCGGAGGTACTGGCCAAGCCGGGCTTCGGGCAGCACTTCACCGACCACATGGTGACGATCCGCTGGAACCGGGAGAAGGGCTGGCACGACGCCGAAGTCGGCCCCTACAGCTCTCTCTCGCTCGACCCCGCGGCAATGGTGCTGCACTACGGCCAAGCGATCTTCGAAGGGCTCAAGGCCTACCGCCAGCCCGACGGCGCGATCGCGTCCTTCCGCCCCGAGGCCAACGCCGAGCGCTTCCGCGCCTCGGCCCGCCGCATGGCGATGCCCGAGCTCCCCGACGAGCTCTTCCTCGAGTCGGTCCGGCAGATCCTCGCGGTCGACAGCCGCTGGGTGCCGTCGGCGGAGGAGGAGTCCCTCTACCTCCGGCCGTTCATGATCTCCACGGAGAAGGGCCTCGGCGTGCGACCCGCGTCCGAGTACCTCTACGTGCTGATCGCCTCGCCCGCCGGCTCCTACTTCGCGGGCGGTGTCCGCCCGGTGAGCGTGTGGCTCTCGACCGAGTACGTCCGCGCGGCACCCGGTGGCACCGGCGCCGCCAAGTTCGCCGGCAACTACGCCGCCTCTCTCGTGGCCCAGGCACAAGCCGCCGAGAAGGGCTGCGACCAGGTCGTCTGGCTCGACGCGGTGGAACGCCGCTGGGTCGAGGAGATGGGCGGCATGAACCTGTTCTTCGTCTACGGCGACAAGGTCGTCACCCCGGAGCTGACCGGCACGCTGCTGCCGGGCATCACCAGGAGCTCGTTGCTGGAGCTGGCCTCCGACCTCGGCCTGACCGTGGAGGAGCGCCGGATCTCGACCGACGAGTGGGAGAAGGCCAACGCCTCCGGTGAGCTCACCGAGGTCTTCGCCTGTGGCACGGCCGCGGTCATCACGCCGGTCGGCCACGTCAAGCACGCCGGCGGCGAGTTCGACGTCGCCGACGGCGGCACCGGATCGGTGACGGCCAAGCTGCGCGAGCGCCTGACCAGCCTCCAGCACGGCCACGTCACCGACACCCACGGCTGGATGACGACGCTCGGGTAGGTCCTAGGCGATCACCAGCACGGCCAGAAGCGCGATTTCGGCGGCAGCACCGAGCACATCACCGGTGATGCCGCCGAAACGCTTTCCGGTGTGCCGCACGAGCAGCCAGGTCAGCGCGCCCGCGACGACGACGGCGACGACCGCCCGCCAGCCGAGCGGGACCGCCGCGGCGGCGAGCACCACCCACGTGCCGATGACCAGCAGCGGATGCTGCGTACCGGCGACGAGCGCACCGAGTCCTTCGGGCCGTGCCGCGGGCACCCCGCGCAAGCAGCAGATCCCGAACGCCGCCCGGCTCGTCGCGAACGCGAGCACGACGACACCCCAGTGGGCGTGGGGGAGCGCGGCGGCCTGCGCTCCCAGGGCGACGACCAGGGACACGACGCCGAACGGTCCGGCGCCGCCGTCCTTCATGACCCGCAGCGCCCGTTCGGGCGGCCCGTAGCAGCCGAGCCCGTCGGCGACGTCGGCCAGACCGTCGAGGTGCATGCCGCGCGTCGCGAGCGCGACGACGCCGACGACCAGGAACCCGGCCACGAGCGCCGATATATTGGATATCGCCAGCAGCTCGAGAACGCCGACGACGAACGCGCCGAGCACGACGCCGACGACGGGCGTCCACGCGATGGCCCGGCCCGCCGCCTTGCGGTCGACGTCGTCGACGCGCAGCGGCAGGACCGTCAGCCACGAGAACGCCAATGTCAAGGGCAGGGCGGGCTTCATTCCTTGTTGGTGATCCCGGCGCTCTCGAACGTCGCCATCTCCGCGAGCACCTTCACCGCCGAGACCAGCAACGGCAGCGCCGCCACCGCGCCGGACCCCTCGCCGAGCCGCATCTCGAACTCGAGCAGCGGCTTCAGGGAGAGGTGTCCGAGGGCGATCGCGTGCGCGGGCTCGGCCGACTGGTGCCCGGCCACCCACCACTGGCGCGCGCCCGGTGCCAGCTCCTCGGCGACGACCGCGGCCGCGCCGACGACGACGCCGTCGAGCACGACCGGGGTCTTGCGGACCGCGGCCTGCGCGAGGAACCCGGCCATCGCGGCGATGTCGGCACCGCCGGCCGTGGCCAGCAGCGCCGTCGGGTCGCTGATCACCAGACGGGCCCGGCGCAGCGCGTCGCGGATCGCCGCCGTCTTGCGCATCCACGCCTGGTCGTCGATGCCGGTGCCGCGCCCGACGACCGCGACGGGCTCCGACCCGGTCAGCGACGCGATCAGCACCGCCGCCGGGGTCGTGTTGCCGATGCCCATGTCGCCGGCGACGAGCACGTCGGCGCCCGCGTCGACCTCCTCGTCGGCGATCGCCCGGCCGGCCGCGATCGCGAGCTCGCACTGCTCGCGGGTCAGCGCGTCCTCGCGGTCGATCGACCCGGACGAGCGCCGCACCTTGTGCGCGCTGACCGCGGCCGGGGTGTCCGCGTCGACCGCCATGTCGACCACCCGCACGGTGGCGCCCGCGACCTGCGCGAGCACGTTGACCGCGGCGCCGCCGGTGAGGAAGTTCGCGACCATCTGGCCGGTCACCTCGCTCGGGAACGCCGACACGCCCTGCGCGGTGATGCCGTGGTCGCCCGCGAACACGACGACCCGCGGCCGCGTGAACGGCTTCGGCGGCACGACGCCCTGGCAGGCCGCGACCCAGTTGCCCAGCTCCTCGAGTCGGCCGAGCGAGCCGACCGGCTTGGTCAGCACCGCGTGCCGTGCCTCTGCCTCGCGCAGAACGGCCTCGTCCGGCGGTTCAACCGGCGGGAACTCGGTGCTCACCTGTCGCTCCTAACGCAGTTTCAGTGGAATGCCCGCGACGAGGAGGGTGACCTCGTCGCACACCTCGGCGACGCGCGCGTTGAGCGCACCGAGGTGATCTCGGAAGAGTCTGCCTGAGCGGGTGGCGGGGACGACGCCGAGGCCGACCTCCGCCGTCACCAGGACGAGCCGGGTCCGGCAGGTGGCGACCGCCCGCACGAGCGAGTCGACGTGGTGCTCGACGGCCTCCGCGGCGTCGCCCTCCCACGCCTGGTGGTCGTCCAGCACGCTGACGAGCCACGTCGACAGGTCGTCGACCAGGATCGGCGGGTCGTCGTACGAGGTCGCGGTGAGGAGCGCGGGCAGGTCCGACGGCGCCGTCGCCTCGACCGTGTGCCAGGTGGACGGACGACGGGAGACGTGCAGCGCGATGCGCGCGTCCCAGTCCGCGTCGTCCGGATATCTGCGCGCTGTGGCGACATAGGTCACCGTCGCTTCGGTGAGGAGACCTTCCGCATGCGCTGACTTGCCTGAACGCGCTCCGCCGAGCACGAGCGTCCGAGATGACAAGAGTTAGCCTTCGTCCATGGAATACCGGTGGCGTTACCAGGATGCACACGGACGCGACGTCGCGGGACCGGATGTGATGTTCGCCGACCAGACCGAGGCCGAGGAGTGGTTCAGCGCCGGGTGGCGTGACCTGCTCGACGCCGGGGTCGAACAGGTCACGCTGCTGCGCTCGGAGTCCGAGGTCTACGGCCCGATGAGCCTGCACCCGGCCCAGTAGTTCGAGGCCCAGTAGTTCCGGGCCCGGTGCTCGAGCCCGGTGTCTCAGCCCTGGGCGGTGAGCCTCGGGTCGTCGGTGACGACACCGTCGAGGACGCCGTCGATCTGCTTGAGCACGTCGTCGCCGAGCTCGACGTCGATCGCCTTGACGTTCTCGACGACCTGCTCGGGACGCGACGCGCCGATGATCGCGGACGCGACGTTCGGGTTCTTCAGCACCCACGCGACGGCGAGCTGCGCCATCGTGATGCCGAGCCCCTCCGCGATCGGCTTGAGCTGCTGCACGGCGTTGAGCACGTCGTCGGTCATCCAGCGCGCGATCATCTTCGAGCCGCGCTCGTCGGCGAGCCGCGAGCCCTCCGGCGCCTCGGCGCCCGGCAGGTACTTGCCGGTCAGGATGCCCTGGGCGATGGGGGAGAAGACGATCTGGCTGATGCCCTCGCGCTCGCACGCCGGGACGACCTGCGGCTCGATCACGCGCCACAGCATCGAGTACTGCGGCTGGTGCGAGATCAGCGGCACGTTCAGCTCACGGGCCAGCGCGGCGCCGCGGGTGATCTGCTCGGCGGTCCACTCGGAGACGCCGACGTAGAGGACCTTGCCCTGGCGGACGAGGTCGGCGAACGCCAGCATCGTCTCTTCCAGCGGCACGCTGTGGTCGTACCGGTGGGCCTGGTACAGGTCGACGTAGTCGGTCTGCAGGCGCTTCAGGGAGGCGTTGGCCGACTCCATGACGTGCTTGCGGCCCAGGCCGCGGTCGTTGGGCCCGCCGGGTCCGGTCGGCCAGTAGACCTTGGTGAGGATCTCGAGCGACTCGCGCCGCTCGCCCCGCAGAGCCCGGCCGAGCACCGACTCGGCGGCGGTGTTGGCGTAGACGTCGGCGGTGTCGAAGGTGGTGATCCCCGACTCCAGCGCCGCCTTCACACAGGCGTGCGCCTGCTCTTCCTCCACCTGGGAGCCGTGGGTGAGCCAGTTGCCGTACGAGATCTCGCTGATGGACAGGCCGCTGCGGCCGAGTCGACGGAACTTCATACATCGGAGCCTAGCCGAAATCGTTCGTGCTGCTAATGAACTTCCGGCGCGCGCCAGACCAGCGAGTACCGCCAGAACACGCGCCTGCGCAGGCGTGCTCCGGGCACGATCTCCGCTGCCGCCGCGCGGATCTCCGGCAACGTCGGAGCGGTCATCACGACCGGCATCTCGGGGTCGTGGGGACGGCCGCCGCTGCCGCCGACCGCCTTCACCGCGCCGACGAGTGCGTTCGCGGGCAGCGTGAAGGCCTCCATCGCGAGGTCCGCCGGCGTCGACAGCCGGTAGAGACCGACGACCACCAGCACCCCGCCGGGCGCGGTCAGCCCGGCGAGCCTGGCGAGACCCTCGCGCAACGGCAGGTGGTGCAAGCTCGCCTCGGCGGTGACGACGTCGTAGCGCCCGAGGTCGTGGGTGAGCACGTCGCCGTGGATCCACCGCACCTCGGAGCTCGTCGCGCTCGCCCGTTCGACCATGCGTGCGCTGGCGTCGATCGCGGTGACCTCGGCGGCCCTGATCGACCGCGCCAGGTCACCGAGACCGCAGCCGACGTCCAGCGCCGAACCGGCCCCGGACGGCAACTGCCGGAGCAGCCAGCGGCGGTACCACGCGTTGTGGTCCCACCGCAGCCGCTCCGGCAGCTGGAGCACGTGCCGCTACCTGATCGCCTCGCCCGGCTTCACCCGCGGCTTCGGCACGCGGAGGCGGCGCAGCTGGCTCGCGCGGATGAACGAGTACCAGCCGATGGAGAGGCCCTTGATCGGCTCGGTCGGGAACTTCGCCCGCACCTTGCGCGTGACGATCCGGCCGAGGACCAGGCCCTCGATGACCATCGCGATGAGCATGAACGTCGTCGCGAGCGTCGCGTACCGCTGCACCGCGAGCGACGGCGTGAGCAACGCCACGAACACCAGGATCGCGAGCGGCATGAACAGGCCCATGAGGTTGCGCCGCGAGTCGACGAGGTCGCGGATGTACGCCTTCACCGGACCGCGGTCGCGCGGCAGCAGGTACTTGTCCTCGCCCGCCATCATGCGCTGCCGGCGCTCGGTGGCCGCGGCACGGCGCTCTTCCTTGCTCACCTTGTTGCCGCGCATGCGCTTGAACGCCTCGCGCTGGGTGCGGGGCGGCGGCGGGACGGGCCCGGAACGCCTGCCCTGCGCCTCACGCCGCTTGGGCGTCGCCTTGCCCTTGGCCGCGGTGCGCGCCCTGTCGAGCGGCTCGGCGAGCTCGGCCCCGGAGTCGGGTGCGGACCCGTCCTTGGTGACCGTGGCGGTGTCGTCGGAGTTGCGGCGCAAGAACCTCACACCACCAGGGTAGGACAGCGCGTTTTCTGTACCTTTCGCGAGGTGCGCGTACTCATCGCTCCGGACTGCTTCGGCGGTACCTTGACCGCCCGCGAGGCCGCTGACGCCATCGCCACCGGCTGGCACGAGGCCAAGCCCGACGACGTCGTCGTCCAACGCCCGCTCGCCGACGGTGGCCCCGGCTTCGTCGACGTCCTCCACGCCGCCTGCGTCACCCGCGAGCTGCCCGCCGATATCCGATATATCAGTGTCACGGGCCCGCTCGGCGACGCCGTCGACGCCCGCTGGCTCAGCGCGCGCGTCGACGGCCGGCGCGTCGCGTACGTCGAGTCCGCCGAGGCGTGCGGCCTGCACCTCGTCCCGGCCGAGCTGCGCCCGCAGGCGTGCGAGACGGCGACGACGCGCGGCGTCGGCGAACTCGTCGCGGCCGCGGCGGCCGACCACGACGTCATCACGGTCGGCCTCGGCGGCTCGGGGACGACCGACGGTGGTGCCGGCATGCTCGCCGCGCTGTCCGACGCCGGCGTCGACCTGACTGATATATCGCTCGTCGCCGCCTCCGACGTCGAGAACCCGCTCCTCGGTCCGCTCGGCGCCGCGCACACGTTCGGCCCGCAGAAGGGCGCGTCGCCGGAGGCCGTCGACCGGCTCGAAGCCAAGCTCGCGGCCATGGACGTGCTCAAGCCCGTATCCGATATATCGGGTGCGGGAGCCGCCGGCGGCCTGGGTGCGGCGCTGCTGTCCCTGGGCGCGACGGTGCAGTCGGGCGCCGGTCTCGTCCGCGAGCTCACCGGCCTCGACGCCGCGCTCGACGACGCCGACGTCGTCATCACCGGCGAGGGCAGCTTCGACTGGCAGTCGCTGCGCGGCAAGCTCATCACCGCCGTCGCCTCGGGAGCAGCCGAGCGCGGCATCCCCTGCCTCGCCATCGCGGGCCAGGTCAGCGTCGGCCGCCGCGAGATGGGCGCGGCCGGTGTCCAGGAGGCCTACTCCGTCTCCGAGCACGTCGGATCGGTGCGGAGGTCGATCGAGGAACCCCGCGAGAGCCTCGCCGCGACGGCCCGGCACGTCGCGGCCCAGTGGTCGAGGTAGCACGCCGGTCGGCCGGCGCGGAAGCTCGCGCTGATATATCGCCTGACTCGAGGGTGGTCTACGTGACAGTCGACACCCGGGGCGTTCAGGCGTCTCGTTGTGGGACCATGGGAACGGAACAAGGCGGGGCACGCCCGTGTTGTTGATGGGTGAACCGCCCGCAAAGGACCTCTTAGGAGAGCCATGACGACCGCTCAGGATGCCGCTTCGACCTCCGAGGCGCCCACCCACGGCGTGACGCTGACCAGCGCGGCCGCCGTCAAGGCCAAGGCGCTTCTCGACCAGGAGGGCCGCGACGACATGCACCTGCGCATCGCCGTCCAGCCCGGCGGTTGCGCGGGCCTGCGCTACCAGCTGTTCTTCGACGAGCGCTCGCTCGACGGTGACGCGCTGGTGGACTTCGGCGGCATGAAGGTCGCCGTCGACCGCATGAGCGCGCCCTACGTCGAAGGCGCTGTCATCGACTTCGTGGACACGATCGAGAAGCAGGGCTTCACGATCGACAACCCCAACGCCGGCGGGTCGTGCGCCTGCGGCGACTCGTTCCACTAAGGCGACTCACGCGCGAGGCCGCGTTCCCGCACGCCGGGAACGCGGCCTCGCGCTGTGTACCGGGGGATCAGACGCCGTAGTCGGCCATGCCCTCCACCTGGTGGGCGCACCGCTCGTCGACCCGCCACGGCGCGGCGTCGCGCGGTGCGGGGAGGGGGTGCTCGGGGTGGGTCAGAGCGAACGGGAGCTGCGCGCAGTCCTCGATCAGCTCACTCATCGTGGTCGCCTCAGGGATCGTCACGTCCCGAACCGTATGACGGCGGTCTGACCTGCGGTAGCCCTACCAAACGGTAGTCTTCACAGCTGCACTCGTCAGGGTGAGTTGTCACGTAGCGCGACAAGAGAAATGAGGGGCCGACGTGCCGGTAGCCGTGTGCGGCAGCATCGCGACCGACCATCTGATGCACTTCCCGGGGCGGTTCGCCGACCAGCTGGTCGCGGAGCGTCTCGACCGCGTGTCGCTGAGCTTCCTGGTCGACGACCTCGTCGTCCGGCGCGGTGGCATCGGCGCGAACATCGCGTTCGGCCTGGGTGTGCTCGGCGTGCGGCCGGTGCTCGTCGGCGCCGTCGGCAAGGACTTCGACGACTACCGCTCGTGGCTGGAGCGGCACGGCGTCGACACCTCCGGCGTGTACGTGTCCGAGGTCGCGCACACCGCGCGGTTCGTCTGCACCACGGACGACGACATGTGCCAGATCGCCTCCTTCTACGCGGGCGCCATGGCCGAGTCGCGCAACATCGAGCTCGCGCCGATCGCGAACCGCGTCGACGACCTCCAGCTCGTCGTGATCAGCCCCGACGACCCCGCGGCCATGCTCCGCCATGCGCAGGAATGCCGTCAGCGCGGCTACAAGTTCGCCGTCGACCCGTCGCAGCAGCTCGCCCGCATGGACGGCGAGCAGGCGCGCGCGTTCGTCGAGGGAGCCGAGTACCTCTTCAGCAACGACTACGAGTGGGAACTGCTGCTGCAGAAGACCGGCTGGACCGAGGCCGACGTCCTCGCCCGCGTCGGCAGGCGCGTCACCACGCTCGGGGAGAAGGGCGTCGAGATCGTCGACCGCGACGGTCTCTCCCTGCACGTCCCCGCGGTCGCCGAGGTCGCGAAGACCGACCCGACCGGCGTCGGCGACGGGTTCCGCGCCGGCTTCCTCGCGGCCACGCTCGCCGGTCTGAGCCTCGAACGCGCAGCTCAGCTCGGGTCCCTGATCGCGGTCGAGGTGCTCGAGACCGTCGGCACGCAGGAGTGGGTGCTGGACCGCGACGCGGCACTGGCCCGCATTCGCGGCGCCTTCGGCGACGAGGCTGTCGAGGAGATCGCCTCCGTCCTGCCATGATCGGACAATGGGGACGTACCTGTACGGCGACACCGGTGAGTCGCTCGATCCGAAGTTCGACGCGCTGAGCGACCTGCTCGACGCGGGCACCTTCGCCCGCGCCGAGCAGCTCGGTGTCGCGGACGGCTGGCGCTGTCTCGAGGTCGGGGGCGGTGGCGGCTCGGTGGCGAACTGGCTCGCCGACGTCGTCGCACCGTCCGGGCACGTGACGGTGACCGACATCGACGTGACGAGGCTCCGGGAACGGGACAACGTCACCGTTCTGGAGCACGACCTGGTATCCAACATATTGCCCGGCAACGCGTTCGACCTGGTCCACGCGCGCCTCGTGCTCTTCTACCTCCCCGCCCGCGACGCCATCCTGCGCAAGCTGCACGACGCGTTGCGGCCGGGAGGCTGGCTCGTCCTCGAGGAGTTCGACTGCCTCCCGCTCGAGGTCCTCTCGGCGGCGCCCGACGACGCGAAGCTGATCATGCGGGTGAAGAACGCCCTGCTGACGCTGCTCGACCAGGCCGGCGCGGAGCTCGCGTGGGGTGCGCGCATCGAGAACGCGCTGCGCGACACCGGGCTGCACGACGTCAGCGGGTCGCGCGAGGTGCGGGAGTGGGAGGGCGGCTCGCCGGGCTGCCGGCTGCTCGCCGAGACCGCACGCCTGGTGCGCGCCAAGCTGCCCCTCACCGACGAGGAGTTCGACCGCTACCTGGAGCTGATGGCGTCACCGGAGACGGTCGTCAGCTCGTACGCCCTGTGCAGCGCCCAGGGACGCCGGTAGCCGAGGAGGGCCCCTCCGCGGAGGGGCCCCGACCCGCTAGAGCTTGACCGGGTAGTGCGGCTCCGGCACCTGCGGCCGGATGCGGGCCTCGACGAAGATGCCGTGCCAGATCATGAACACCAGCAGCGCCCAGATGCGGCGGCTGTGGTCGAGCACGCCGGAGCGGTGCTCCTCGATCAGGCGCAGCACCGCGTTCTTGTCGAGGTACTGGTCGGTCTGCGACGAGCGCACGACGTCGACGGCCCAGTCGTGCATCTCGTCCTTGAGCCAGTGCCGGATCGGCACCGGGAAGCCGAGCTTGCGGCGGTTCAGCACGTGCGCCGGCACGATGTCGCGGATCGCCTTGCGCAGCGCGAACTTCGTGGTGTCCGGCGTGATCTTCAGGTCGCTCGGGATCTGCGAGGCGATCTTGAACACCTCGGGGTCCAGGAACGGGACCCGCAGCTCCAGCGAGTTCGCCATGGTCATCTTGTCGGCCTTGACCAGGATGTCGCCGCGCAGCCACGTGAACAGGTCGACGTGCTGCATGCGCGTGACCGGGTCCCAGCTCTGCGACTCGCGGTACGGCTGGGCCGTGACGTTCATGTGCGACACGTTCGGGTCGTACGTCTTCAGCACCTGGCGCAGCTGGTCGTCGAGGAAGATGCGCGCGTTGCCGTAGTAGCGCTCCTCCAGCGTGAGCGCGCCGCGCCGCAGCAGGTCCTTGCCCCGGATGCCGTGCGGGATCTTCGTCGAGACCTTGCCCATCGCCTTGCGCAGCGCGCCGGGGACCTTCTCGAACGCCGCCAGCGACAACGGCTCGCGGTAGATCGTGTAGCCGCCGAACAGCTCGTCCGCGCCCTCGCCGGACAGCACGACCTTCACGTGCTGGCGCGCCTCGCGGGCGATGAACCACAGCGGCACCAGCGCCGGGTCCGCCACCGGGTCGTCGAGGTACCAGGTGATCAACGGCAGGGAGTCCATCATCTCCTGCGCGCTGACCGTGCGGACCACGTGCTTCACGCCGATCAGGGCCGCCGACTCCGCGGCCACGTCGACCTCGGAGAAGCCCTGGCGCTCGAAGCCCGTCGTGAACGTGATCAGGTCCGGGTTGTGCTCCTTGGCCAGCGCCGCCACGACCGTCGAGTCGATGCCGCCGGACAGGAACGAGCCGACCGTCACGTCCGCGCGCATGTGCTTGGCGACCGAGTCGCGCAGCGCGGCGGTGATGTCGTCGTACAGCGCGTTCGCCTCGGCCTCGCCGCGGACGGTGCGGACCTTGAAGCTCGCCGGGAAGTAGCGCTCGAACTTCGGCCGCGTGCCCGGTGTGAGCGTGAACGAGTGGCCGGACTCGACGCGGGAGATCGAGTCGTGCAGCGACTCGGGCTCCGGCACGTACTGCAGCGTCAGGTAGTGCTGCAGGCCCTTGACGTTCATCTTCGGCTCGATGCCGAGCGTCGGGGCGATCTCCAGCAGGATCTTCTTCTCGCTGGAGAACGCGACGCCGCGCCCGCCCTGCGCCCAGTACAGCGGCTTGATGCCGAACGGGTCGCGGCCGCCGAACAGCACGCTCCGCTCGGAGTCCCAGATGATGAAGGCGAACATGCCGCGCAGCCGCGTGATCGCCGCCGGGCCGAAGTAGTGGTACGCGGCGACGATGGTCTCGGTGTCGCCGTCGGTGTGGAAGACCGCGCCGTGCTTCTCGGTGAGCTCGGCCCGCAGCTCCAGGTAGTTGTAGATCTCGCCGTTGAAGTTGATCGTGTACCGGCTCGGCGACTCCGGCGGACCCCAGGTCAGGGGCTGGTGGGAGTGCTCGATGTCGATGATGGCGAGGCGGTTGAAGCCGAAGACGACCTCGTCGACCCGCCGCGTGCCGCTCTCGTCCGGCCCGCGGTGGCGCATGCAGCGCAACGCCGCCTCCACCGCCGGGCGTGCGTTCTCGGCCTCGTTCTCGCTAGCACAAACAAGTCCTGCCAGGCCGCACAAGGCTCTCGCACCTCACAAAGAAATACGACGGGGAAGACCTCAGTATGCCGAAGCGCCTCCGTGTGACCGAAACTGCACCGCAACGGCGGTGCCCCCGAGCGGTGAGCGCCACCCCGCTGGGCTACGCTCCCGCTTGATCCGTTGGCACGGCCAGTAGTTGTGAACGAGGAGGCGGGCGAGCAGTGGGCCTGAAGGAGGGCACCAGGGCATCCCGGCTGGCGAAGACCGCCGGGCTGGTCGGCCTGGTCGGTATCGGGGCCACCGGTTGCTCCACGGACGAGGTGCTGCGCTTCGGCTGGCCGGTGGCCGTCACGCCGCAGGCCGAGAAGATGCGCGAGCTGTGGACCTGGTCCGTGATCGCCGCGCTCGTCGTCGGCGTCATCGTGTGGGGCCTGATCGCGTGGTCGGTGGTGTTCCACCGCAAGAAGTCGGAGGAGCTGCCCCGTCAGACGGCGTACAACCTCCCACTGGAGATCGTGCTCATCGTCGTGCCGACGGTGATCGTGGCGGTGTTGTTCTACTTCACCGCCATCACGCAGAACTACGTCACGGACAAGTCGGGCAAGCCCGACGTGAACGTCGACGTCATCGCGTTCCAGTGGAACTGGGAGTTCCAGTACCCGGACCACAAGACCGAAGAGGGCAACGTGGTCAGCACGGTCGGCACCTCGGGCGAGGTCCCGGTGCTGGTGCTGCCGGCGCACAAGCGCATCCAGTTCACGCTGCGCTCGACGGACGTCATCCACTCGTTCTTCGTCCCGGAGTTCCACTTCAAGCGGGACGTGTTCCCGATGCCGGAGAAGAACAACCAGGACAACGTCTTCCAGATCGACCAGATCGACCGCCCCGGCGCGTTCGTCGGTCGCTGCGCCGAGCTCTGCGGCTCCTACCACGCGGTGATGAACTTCGAGGTCCGCGCCCTGGAAGAGGCCGACTTCGAGAAGTACATCGAGCTGCGCAAGGAAGTGAACTCCAAGACGGGCAAGCCGTACACCACGGCTGAGGCGCTCTCGCAGGTCAACTGCGGCGAGCTCTGCGCTCCGCTGGCCACCACGACCACCCCGTTCAACACCGACCGGACGGCCCGCGAGGCCTCCGGCGCGGGTCAGAAGTAGGGACACGCCCCGCGATGAAGATCGAAGCTCGCGTATTCGACCTGGTGATGGCCTTCTCGTTCCTGATGGCCGTCGTCTACGGCTACTGGACGCACCTGGCGACCGGCCACGTCGAGCCCACCGGCACGGTGGCGCTCGCGCTGACCGGTGGCCTGGCCCTCATCACCGGCACCTACTTCCGGTTCGTGGCCCGTCGCATCGAGGTGCGGCCGGAGGACAACCCCGAGGCTGAGGTCTCCGATGGCGCCGGTGAGCTGGGCTTCTTCAGCCCCGGCTCGTACTGGCCGGTCGGTCTCGCGGCCGCGGCCGGCACCGCCGCCGTCGGCGTGGCGTTCTGGCACGTGTGGCTGCTGGTGATCGGCATCATCCTGGTGCTGGTCATGGTCGGCGGCCTGGTGTTCGAGTACCACACCGGCCCGAACCACGACTGATATCCGATATATCGGACTCCGGCTGAGGCCCGCTTCGTTCGCGAAGGGGGCCTCAGCCGTTTCCTGGATCGTGGTCGTTCCCGGGTCGCGAGCACTTTCAGAGCCGATATCCGACATGTGATATATCGCATATCAAATATCGATCCGGCCCGACCGGTACATCGCATATCGGATATCGCCGGACCATCGCCCGATATATCGGATACCGGATACCAGTCGCGAGCCCGGCCGATATATCGCATATGGCGCGCGAAAGGGCCCTCCTCGCCGTCGTGGCAGGGAAGGCCCTTTGGCGTGGTCCTGGCCGGGTTACGCGGCGGCGACGACCTTCTCGGGCGTCTTCTGGTACGCGTCGACGTACTCCTGGCCGCTCAGGTCGAGGATGCGGTAGATGATCTCGTCGGTGACGCTGCGCAGCACCGGCAGCGACTCCTGCATGCCGTCGTAGCGGCTGAAGTCGAGCGGGGCGCCGAAGCGGACCGTGACCGGCACGATCTTCGGGAACTTGCTGCCGACGGGCTGCACCTTGTCCGTGCCGATGATGCCGACGGGGATGACCGGCGCGCCCGACTCCAGCGCCATGCGCGCGACACCGGTGCGGCCGCGGTGGAGCTTGCCGTCGAGCGAGCGCGTGCCCTCGGGGTAGATGGCGAAGGCGTCACCACGGGCGAGGATCTCGGCGGCCGTGTCGAGCGCGGCGCGGGCGTCGCGGCCCTTGCCGCGGTGCACCGGCACGTGGCCGAGCGAGGAGAAGAACCAGCGCGACAGCGAGCCCTTCACGCCGGTGCCGGTGAAGTACTCCGCTTTCGCGAGGAACGACACCCGGCGCGGGACCACCATCGGGATCACGACGCTGTCGATGAAGCTGAGGTGGTTGGCCGCCAGGATGACGGGGCCGTCGGTGGGGATGTTCTCCAGTCCCTCGACCACCGGGCGGTAGACGAGACGGGCTGCGCGCGCGACGACATGCTTCATCACCGGGTAGAGGACCATGCCTCCAGCATTCCAGGTGGGGATTGCCGCGACGTTGCCACGTGGTGCGCATCTCGGGGCCTTCACTCGCTCGGACTACGCCGATGCGGCAGCGTGCGAGATGGGTCACGCACCGACGACGAGGTGTGACGAAAGAGACGGGAACCCACGGTCATGACTCACTCGTCCGGGGCGAAACAGACGGACGCGGCAACGAGGCCCGAGCAGTGCGGACGCGGCGAACCGGACACGGGAAACGAGGCGTTCACGAGCGCCACGCGGTCGTGACGACTTCGGCCAGGCCCCGGTTCGGCGGCCGTAGCCGACTGGCGGACGTCGGCGGCAGCGAGGACGGGTGGGCACCGGTCCTCGCCGCCGGACGCGACCTAGCCCTTCAGGGCCTGTGAGAGCTCCACCCAGCGGCTCAGCAGCGCCGCCGCCTTGCCCGAGTCCACGGCGTCCGCCGCACGGCTCAGCGAGGCCGTCAGGTCGGCGTGCAGGTCGTCGGAGAACCCGCCGTGCGCCGCGATGGCCCCCGCCGCGTTCACCAGCACCGCGTCGCGCACCGACCCGGTCTTGCCGGCCACCAGGTCGCGGACCACCTGGGCGTTGACGGACGCGTCGCCACCCTTCAGGTCCTCCTCGCGACCCGGCCGCACGCCCAGCGCGGCCGGGTCGATCGTCTCCGCGCGCACCTCGCCGTCCTGGGCGAGCCAGGCGGACGTCGTGGTGGTCGTGGTGATCTCGTCGAGTCCGTCGTCACCCCGCACGACCAGCGCGGTGTTGCCGCGGCGGGCGAACACGCCCGCGATCAGCGGTGCCGCGGCCGCCCGCGCGCACCCGATCAGGCCGACGGTCGGCTGGGCCGGGTTCGTGAGCGGGCCGAGCAGGTTGAACGAGGTCGGGATGCCGATCTCGCGCCGCACCGGGCCCGCGTGCCGGAAGCCGGGGTGGAACACCGGCGCGAAGCAGAAGCCGACGCCCAGCTCGCGCACCGTGGCCTGGACGCCCTCCGGCGGCAGGTCGATGGCGACGCCCAGCGCCTCCAGCACGTCCGCGGTGCCGCACTGCGACGACGCCGCGCGGTTGCCGTGCTTCACCACCGGGACGCCCGCCGCGGCCGTCACGATCGCGGCCATCGTCGAAATGTTCACCGAACCGGAATGATCGCCGCCGGTGCCCACGATGTCGGCCGCCCGCACGTCCACGGTGAAGCGGCGCGCGTGGGTGAGCATCATCGTCGCGAGGCCGTCGACCTCCTCCGGCGTCTCGCCCTTGGCGCGCAGCGCGACGATGAACGCCGAGATCTGCGCGGGGGACGCCTCGCCGGACATCACCCGGTCCATGCCCCACGCGGTGTCGTCGGCGGTCAGGTCGACGCCGTCGAGCAGGCGGTTGAGCAGCGACGGCCAGGTCCGTTCGCCCATCGCGGGCTCAGCCCTTGACGACGGGGAGAGCCGAGCCCCGCAGCACCTCGGCCACGGTCTCGGCGGCGGCCAGCGGGTCGAGCGGGTGCACCAGCACCGCGTCGGCCTGCGACCAGGTCGCGAGCCACCGGTCGTCCTTGCGGCGCACCGCCACGACGATCGGCGGGCAGTTCGTGATCTCGTCCTTGAGCTGGCGCGACAGGCCCATGCCGCCGGTCGGCTGCGCCTCGCCGTCGAGGATCAGCAGGTCGACGGTGCCGTTGTCGACCTCGTAGAGGACGTCGGCGATCGCGCCGGCCTCGACGTAGTCCACGCGCGGCAGGTCGGGGGCGGGACGGCGGCCGACGGCAGTGATGATCGTCTCACGCACCTCGGGCCGGTGGCTGAACACCAGGATCTTCGTGGTCTGCGTGCTCATCTCTAGATCCTCCGCTGCGACTGCCGACTGCGGTCCAAACCAGGCGACCCCGGAGAAGTGACCAAGGTCGCCGCGATGCTATCGGGCCGGTTGCAGGGCGTCCCACCCCAGGGCGTCGCCGCCGAGCCGTTGCGCCAGCGACGCCATCCGCGACCGCTCCTGAGCGCAGTGCAGGGCGTCCAGCTTCTGCACGCGACTGGCGTGCAGAACGTCACCCGCGACGAGCACCCAGCCGTCCGGAGCGAGCAGCTCGCGCGCACGTTCTACCTGGTCAGCGGGGATGCTCAGGTGGTGTCGCAGCACCGCGGGCTCCTCGGCGCGCCACCGCGGCGACCGCGCCAGCACGGCCGAGTCCGCCTCCGCGACGTCGAACGCCTCGGCCACCACGACGAGGTCCGGGTCGTCGACGGACAGGGCGGGTTCCACCTCCCGGTGCAGCAGGTCCCGCAATCGGCCCAGCAAGCCCATCCTCTGCTCTCCTCCACGATCACGCGCTGTGTGACCCAGCCGACCCATGATCCGCCCAGGACCCGATGGGCGGAGCAAAAAAGCGCAAGCAATAATGCTGCTCGTGACCACGGCAGCGCCTTCAATCGGCCAGCGCGTGCACTCGCTGAACCGCCCGAACATGGTCAGCGTCGGCACGATCGTCTGGCTGTCCAGCGAGCTCATGTTCTTCGCTGGCCTCTTCGCCATGTTCTTCACGGTGAAGGCCCAGAACGACACGGGGCATTGGCCTCCAGCACCCACGCACCTGAACGTCCCCTACGCGTCGGTCTTCACGATCATCCTGGTCGCGTCGTCCTTCACGTGCCAGTGGGGCGTCTTCGCGGCGGAGCGGGGAGACGTCTTCGGCCTGCGTCGCTGGTACATCGTGACGCTGATCATGGGAGCGATCTTCGTCGGCGGCCAGGCGGGTGAGTACTTCACCCTCGTCGAGGAGGGCACGACGATCCCGTCGTCCGCCTACGGCACCGTCTTCTTCCTGACGACGGGCTTCCACGGCCTGCACGTCATCGGCGGTCTGATCGCGTTCGTCTACCTGTTGATCCGGACGAAGCTCAGCAAGTTCACGCCGGCGCAGGCCACCTCGGCGATCGTCGTGTCGTACTACTGGCACTTCGTCGACGTCGTGTGGATCGGCTTGTTCGCCATCATCTACATCGTGCCCTGACCCAGCCGGCACACAGCCAAGCCACGAGCTCCCGAACTGACAGCAAGGGTTGCCGCACACCATGACCACCACGACGAAACGCCCCCGCGGCGCCCGCACCAAGCTGCGCCGCCGGGTCGCCGGTCTGCTCGCACTGGGCTTCGGCCTGCTGAGCGCCGGCATGCTGTTCGCCGCCTTCGCGCCCCAGGCGCAGACCGCCCAGGCGCAGCAGGAGGACGCCCTGGTCCGCCAGGGCGAGCAGATCTACCTCAACACCTGCATGGGCTGCCATGGCAAGTCCCTCGAAGGTGTCAAGGACCGCGGGCCGAGCCTGATCGGCGTCGGCGACGCCGCGGTCTACTTCCAGACTTCCTCCGGCCGCATGCCCATGGCGCGGCAGGAGGCCCAGGCCATCCGCAAGCCCGCGAAGCTCTCCCCCGAGGAGATCAACGCGCTGATGGCCTACATCACCACCAACGGCGGCGAGGGCCCGAAGAAGCCCTCCGAGTCCGGTGAGGCCCTGCGCGGCGACAACCCGGCGCGCGGTGGCGAGCTCTTCCGCCTCAACTGCGCCAGCTGCCACAACTTCACGGGTCGTGGTGGCGCGCTGTCGTCCGGCAAGTTCGCGCCGACGCTCGACGGGGTCACGGAAGAGCAGATCTACACGGCGATGCTGACCGGCCCGCAGAACATGCCGAAGTTCGGCGAGCGCCAGCTCACGCCGGAGGAGAAGAAGGACATCATCGCGTACGTCAAGTCGGTGACCGACGGGAACAACAACTCCGGCGGCAACCCCCTGGGTGGGTTCGGACCCGTGTCCGAGGGCTTGATCGCGTTCATCGTGGGCATCGCCGCGCTCATCGGCGTGACCCTCTGGATCGGAGCCAAGGCATGAGCGGCGACAAGCCGATCGAGCTGCCCAGCGAGGCAGAGCTCGCGGAGATGAGCCGGGACGACCTCGTCAAGCTCGGCACCAAGATGGACGGCGTCGAGCTCGTCCACTACGAGGAGAAGTGGCCGGTCCCCGGCACCCGCGCCGAGCGTCGTGCGCAGCGCGTGGTCGCGCTGTGGTTCATGATCTCCGCGCTGTCGGGTCTCGCGTTCCTCGGCGTGTTCCTGTTCTGGCCGTGGCAGTACGAGGCCCCGCACACCGACGGCCACCTGCTGCACATGCTCTACAACCCGCTGATCGGCCTGTTCCTGGGCCTGTCGGTGGTCGGCCTGGGCGTCGGCGCGCTGCTCTACACGAAGAAGTTCATCCCGGACGAGCTCGCGGTGCAGCAGCGCCACGACGGCCCGTCGACGCAGGTCGACCGCGCCACGCTGGTCGCGGAGCTCGCCGACGCCGGTGAGCGCAGCGGCATCGCCCGCCGCAGCCTGATCAAGCGCACCGCGGGCCTCGGCGCCGGCGTGCTGGGCCTGGGCGTGGCCGCCGTGCCGCTGGGCGCGCTCATCAAGAACCCGCACACCGACAGCGAGACCAAGAACTCGCTGTGGCACACCGGCTGGAAGGCGGAGAAGGGCGAGAAGGTCTACCTCCGCCGCCACACCGGCAACTTCCACGAGGTCTCCCTGGTGCGTCCCGAGGACGTCGAGCCGGGCGGCTTCGAGACGGTCTTCCCGTTCCGCGAGTCCGAGCGCGACGACGAGCACGCCCTCGTGGCGGCCCTCAAGCGTGCCGACGCGCCGGTCATGCTGATCCGCATGCGCCCGAACCAGGCGATCACCAAGCGTGCGGGCCAGGAGGACTTCAACTACGGTGACCTGTACGCGTACTCGAAGATCTGCACGCACCTGGGTTGCCCGACCTCGCTGTTCGAGCAGCAGACCGGTCTGCTGCTCTGCCCGTGCCACCAGTCGCAGTTCGACGTCTTCGAATACGCCAAGCCGCGGTTCGGCCCGGCGACCCGTCCTCTCCCGCAGCTTCCGATCACTGTGGACGAAGAGGGATACTTGGTTGCCCGCAGTGACTTCATCGAGGCTGTGGGTCCGGCGTTCTGGGAGCGGAAGTCATGAGTGCCATCACCACGCCGACGAAGCCGGCCAACGCGGCCGCGCGCGTCGCAGGGGCGGCGGCCAACGCTGCCGACGAGCGGTACCACGCGGCCTCTGGCCTGCGCAAACAGCTGAACAAGGTCTTCCCGACGCACTGGTCGTTCCTGCTCGGTGAGATCGCGCTCTACAGCTTCATCGTGCTGTTGCTGTCGGGCACGTACCTGGCGTTGTTCTTCGACCCGTCGATGACCGAGGTCACCTACAACGGCGCGTTCGAGAACCTGCGCGGCATCGAGATGTCGCGGGCGTTCGCGTCCACGCTCGACATCTCGTTCGAGACGCGCGGTGGCCTGTTCGTCCGCCAGGTGCACCACTGGGCGGCGCTGCTGTTCATGGCCGCGATCGTCGTGCACATGTTCCGGATCTTCTTCACCGGCGCGTTCCGCAAGCCGCGTGAGATCAACTGGGTCATCGGCATCGTGCTGTTCATGCTCGGCGCGATCGAGGGCTTCCTCGGCTACTCGCTGCCGGACGACCTGCTCTCCGGCACCGGCCTGCGCGTCATGGCGGCCCTGCTGATCTCGTTCCCGGTCATCGGCACGTGGCTGAACTGGCTGATGTTCGGCGGGGAGTTCCCCGGCACGGACATCATCCCGATGCTCTACACCGCGCACATCCTGCTGATCCCGGCCATCATCCTCGGCCTGATCGCGGCGCACCTCGCGCTGGTCTGGTACCAGAAGCACACGCAGTTCCCCGGCGTGGGCCGCAAGGAGACCAACGTCGTCGGCGTCCGCATCATGCCGGTGTTCGCCGCGAAGGGCGGTGGCTTCTTCGCCATCGTCGTGGGTGTCATCGCGATCATGGGCGGCGTCTTCCAGATCAACCCGATCTGGAACTTCGGCCCGTACAACCCCGCGCAGGTCTCCGCCGGCTCGCAGCCCGACTGGTACATGGGCTGGACCGACGGCCTGGTCCGCATCTGGCCCGCGTGGGAGTTCTACCTGGGCAACTACACGATCCCGGCGCCGTTCCTACCGTTCATCCTCGGTCTGCCGCTGCTGACCGGCATCGCGGCGGTCTACCCGTGGATCGAGCGCAGGATGACCAAGGACTACGCGCACCACAACCTGTTGCAGCGCCCGCGCGACGTTCCGGTCCGCACCGCGCTCGGCTGGATGGCGATCACGTACTTCATGGTCCTGCTGCTCATGGGCGGCAACGACATCTTCGCGTACAAGTTCGACATCTCGTTGAACCTGACGACGTGGATGGGCCGCATCGGCATGCTGATCCTGCCGCCGATCGCGTACTTCGTCGCCTACCGCATCTGCATCGGCCTGCAGCGCGGTGACCGCGAGGTGCTCGAGCACGGTGTCGAGACCGGCATCATCAAGCGCCTGCCGCACGGCGAGTTCATCGAGATCCACCAGCCGCTCGGCCCGGTGGACGACCACGGCCACCCGATCCCGCTCGCCTACCAGGGCGCGTCGGTGCCGAAGAAGATGAACAAGCTCGGCTCGGCCGGTCACCCGGTCGTCGGCAGCACGTGGTCGCCGGACCCGGTCGAGGAGACCGTGGCCCTGGAGAACGCGCGCGCCAAGAGGCACGTCTCCGAGGAGATCAGCGCCGAGAACAAGCAGGGTGAGCTGGCGGGCAAGCCGGCCGACCCGAAGGCCTGACCCTTCACGACAGCGAAAGGCCCCCGTGACTTCTCACGGGGGCCTTTCGCGTTGCCGGGGTTCCTACTGGGCGTCGTCGAGGCCGATGGCGAACGCCGCCTCGTCGTCGCGCTTCGAGTAGCTGCGGAACGCGATGTGCGTGTCGGTGTTCAGCACGCCCGCGACCTTGCTGATCTTGCCGGGCACCAGCGCGGCGAGGTCCTCGTGCTTGCTGACCCGCACCAGCGCGATCAGGTCGACGTCGCCCGCGCAGGAGTACACCTCCGTGACTCCGTCGATGTCGGCGATCTCCTGCGCGGCCTCGGGAATGCGCTCGGCGGCGGCCTGGATCAGCACGATGGCGGTGACCACGGCGTCCTCCTCGGGTCTCGGGTGGGTGAAGCCCCCGTAGTCTGCCCTACCCGCTGATCACCGGCGTGACTCGCCGGGTCAGTTCCAGTGGTCGTGGACCGGGCGGGCACCCGCGGCCTGCTCGGCCCACGGCACCCACGCGGCCGCGGCACCGGCGGGGGAGGACCACGGCTCGTCCGCGTAGACGAGCCGGGTGCCGGGCTGGTCGAGCCAGCGCAGCACCACGCCCGTCTCCTCGGGTGGCGCACCCCGCAGCGGTCCGGCGGTCGGCACGACGGTCTCCGCGGCGGCGACCAGCGCGTCCACCACGGGCATCGGGCGGGTGCCGCGGGGGGCGACGCCGGCGGAGGCGAGCCGGCCGTAGCGGACGACGGAGAACTGCCAGCCGCCCTCCCGGTCCGGGCGAGCGGCCACCAGTTGCGGCAGGGCGGCGAGAGCGGCGAGGCGCTGGGCCCGGTCGAGGGAGCGGACCAGGCCCGCGAGGCGGTCGCGGCGGCGGGCGGCCTCCTCGAAGCGTTCGGCGGAGGCGAGGCCGCCGAGCTGGGTGATGAGGGTGCGCAGCGGGTCGGCGCTGCGGCCGACGACGAGGTCCTGGACCGCCACGACCGCAGGGGAGTACTGCTCGACGGTCTGGTGGCCCGCGCACGGGGCCTGGCAGCGGCCCAGCTCGGCCAGGGCGCAGGGGGACGCGCGCTGGTTCGTCGCCGGGATCTTGATCTTGCAGGAGCGCAGCGGGACGGCGTCCAGCAGGGCGTCCGCGACCGACTCGGCCGCCTGGCGGGTGCGGAACGGGCCCAGTGCGCCGTCCTTCGGGGTCCTGACCAGCGACAGCCGGGGGAACGCCTCGTCGGTCAGGACGAGCCACCACGCGTGGTGCGGGTTCTTCGAGCGGCGGTTGTAGGCGGGGCGGTGGGCGCGTAAGAGGCGGAGCTCCCTGACCTCGGCTTCCAGGGGGTGCGCGCACTCCACGGCGTCGACGCGGACCGCCAGCGCCACCATCTCGCGCAGCCGGCGACGGCCCTCGCTGGCGGTGAAGTACTGGCGCACGCGGCGGCGCAGGTCCGACGCCGTGCCGACGTAGAGCACTTCTTCCTTGGGGCCGCGGAAGAGGTAGACGCCAGGCTTGGACGGCAGGTGGGCGGCAAGCGAACGCTTGCGGCGTTGTTCCGGGGTGACCTCCGGCAGGTACGCCAGCAGCTCTTCCAGGGAGTGCACGCCGACGTTGCCGACGCGCTCCAGCAGGGAGTGCAGCACCTCGACGGTCGTCTTGGCGTCGGCGAGCGCGCGGTGCGTGGGCTTGGTCGACGTGTGGAAGAGGTCGGAGAGGGCCGACAGACGGCAGGACGGGGCCTCGTCGCGGCTCAGCACGCGCCGGGCCAGCTTCACCGTGCACACCACCGGCGGTTTGGGCCACCGGTAGCCGTGGCGCTCGCAGGCCGCCTTCATGAAGCCGACGTCGAAGCCGGAGTTGTGCGCCACCAGCACCGCTCCCTCGGCGAACTCGAGGAACGCGGGCAGGACCGTCCTCATCGTCGGCGCACCCGTGACCATCAGCTGCGTGATGCCGGTCAGCTGGGCGACCATCGGCGGGATGCCGCGCTCCGGGTCGACCAGCGTCCCGAACTCGCCGAGCACCTCACCGGCCCTGATCTTCACCGCGCCGATCTCGGTGACGGCGTCCTCCTCGGCGCTGCCGCCCGTCGTCTCCAGGTCGAAGACCACGAAGGTCGTGTCGCGCAGGGGCGTCCCGAGCTCGTCGAAGGACAGTTGTCCGGTCACGGCGCCGACCGTAGCGGCGGGGTCTGACAATTTTCGGCGCCGATCGTTTCCAGGATGCCGTCCGTGGTCCTCCACAGGCACCTTGACCTGCCGTTGCTCCATTGGAGTGGTCTCAGGTGATCTTGTCCTGATCGTTGTTCCCGCGGGCGGAGATGTCCGTGCGCTGCTCGAGTGCGGGGGCTCTAGCCTGTGTGGGTGCCCGACCCGATGCCCGAGCCAGAGACCGACCAGCCAGCCGACGAGGCAGGTGAGTCCGCGGACGAGTCCGCTGTGGACTGGTCGGCTCTGCCGGAGCCGTTGCGGGTGAGGCTCGCGGAGCTGGGCGCGGACGCGTTGGGGGAGATGGCGAAGGTCGACGTGCCGCAGCACCTGCGGCCGGTGGCGAAGTTCGCCCCTACCAAGCGCGCGCGGCTGGGCGGCGCCCAGGTCGTGGCGGGGCTGCGGGACTCCGCGAACTTCCGCACGGCCGTCGTGGAGTGGCTGCGCAAGAACCGGCCGTCGACGCTGGAGGTGACCGCGCCGGACCCGGTGACGGCGGCCGCCGCGGCGGTGCTGACCGGCGACGAGGTCGCGCCGCACTACGTGGAGCTGGTGTCACGGCGCGTCGGGGACGCGACGCTGCGGGCCGAGCGCGACGCGGCCGTCGTGCGGGCGGAGCGGATGGAGGGCGAGCTGGAGCGGTTGCGGTCCGAACGCAGCCAGCTCGGCAGCGCCGCCGAACGCGTCCGCGCCGACGCCGAGATCGAGCTGGAACGCCTGCGCAAGCGGTTGCGCGAGCAGGGCGTGAAGCTGCGCGAGGCCAAGGACGCCGCCGAGGCCGCCGCGACCGAGGTGGACAAGATCCAGGAGCGCGCCTCCGACGAGGTCAAGCGCCTCACCGCCGAACGCGACCGCGAGCGGGAACGCGCGGAGACCGAGCGTGGCAAGGCGCAGCGGGCCATCGCGGACGCCGAGGTCGCGCGCCAGTCCGCGCGGGAGGCCAGACAGGCGGACGAGGTGCGGCTGGCGTTGCTCGTCGACACCCTCGACGGCGCCGTCACGGGCCTGCGCCGCGAGCTGGCCCTCGGTGGCTCCGGTCCCCGTCCGGCCGACCTCGTGCGCGGCGCCAGCGCGTCGCAGGGGACCGTGGGGCGCGTCGAGGACCCGGCGGCGCTCGACCGGCTGCTGGCGTTGCCCGCCGTGCACCTGGTGGTGGACGGCTACAACGTCACGAAGACCGGCTATCCGGAACTGTCGCTGTCGGATCAGCGCGACCGGCTCGTGCACCAGCTCGCGGTGCTCGCGGCACGCACGGGCGCCGAGGTGACGTTGGTGTTCGACGGCGCTGGGGTGGTGGCCGTGCCCGCGGCGGCCCCTCGTGGCGTGCGCGTGCTTTTCAGCGATCCCGGTGTTTTGGCTGATGACGTGATTCGTGCGCTGGTCACCGCAGAGCCCGAGGGCCGGCCCGTGGTGGTGGTGACGTCGGACCGTGCGGTCGCGGACTCGGTGCGCCGGCGTGGTGCGCACCCGGTGCCGTCCGCCGTGTTGCTGGCCCGTCTCGGGCGTGTTTGATCACCCGGTAGCCTGACGCGGTCGATCTTGGCGGTCTTGTTCTGGCGAAGGGGATCGGCGGCAAATGTCGCTCAAGCTCACCCGTGGTTTCCTGGCTGTCGTCGTGCTGCTCTCGGCCACTCCTGCCGTGTCGTTAGCCGCCCAGCCGGCTGATCCGGCACGCGCGTACGCGGACCTGACAGCGCAGGCGACGAAGCTCAACGAGGAAGTGCTGCGCGCGCAGGAGGACCTCGTCCAGCGCCGCGCGGAGCTCGACCGCGCGAGCGCCACCGTGGTGGCGGCGCAGCAGATCGAGCGGCAGGCCAAGGCCGACGAGAACGACTTCCGCGGCCAGGTCGACCTGATCACCCAGGCGTCGTTCGAGGGCGCCCGGTTCAACCAGCTGTCGGCGCTGCTCGTCGCGGACTCGCAGCAGGACTTCCTGAACCGCCTGGAGATGATGCGGATCCTCGCGACCGACAGGGCCGAGTCGCTGGCCAGGCTGTCCGGCGCGGTGGAGAAGGCCCGTCAGGCGCACCAGGTCGCGGAGTCCGCCCGGTCCCGTGCCGCCGAAGCCGCCGCGTCGGCAGAGCAGCTCAAGGCCGATCTCGACGGGCGCAACCGCGCGTTGCAGGCCCAGATCGGCGAGGTGCGGACGGCGCTGACGCGGTTGCCGGCCCCCGTCGTGGCGCAGCTGGGCGATCCGGGCGACCGGTCGGCGGTGAGCGTGCCCGCGGGAATGGCCGGGCAGGCGCTGGCGTACGCGCTGGGCCGACGTGGGGACGACTACCGCTACGGCGGCACCGGGCCCGGCGGCTGGGACTGCGCCGGGTTGACGATGAAGGCCTACGCGGCGGCGGGGATCGCCATCCCGCGCACGTCCGGCGGCCAGGCCGCGATCGGACGCCCGGTGGGGCGCGGCGAGGTCCGCGCCGGTGACCTGATCGTCTTCAACGCCAGCCGCTCGCACGTCGCCATCGCGGTCGACAACGCGCGCGCCGTCCACGCCTCGACCGAGGGCCAGCCGGTGAAGATCGCGCCCATCGACGCCATCGGGCCGATCGCGGCCATCCGGCGCATCGAGGGCTAGCGTTGCGCCGGTGAAGCACCTCCGGACGTTGCTGGCGATCACGGTCGCCATGACGTTCCTGCTCGGCCTGACCGTCGCGACCCGGCCCGGCGAGGTGCGGCCGACCGAGCCCGTGCGCTGCGAACCGACGGTGCTGACGACGTCGTCGGGCACGGTGACCAGCAGTTCCTGCGACGGGGAGTTGGCGTCGAGGGCGTCGTCGGTGCTGGACGAGTCCGTCGGCGGCGTCGCCGATATATTGGATATCGGTTCGACGCAGGTCGCCTGGCTGAAGCGCGTCGACGTCGTCGTCCCGTCGTCCGAGCCGGAGCTGGTGGGGCTCGTCGGACCGGCGTTCGCGGACATGGCCGGCATCGCGATCCGCGACGGGGCCGGGCAGTGGGTGGTGCTCAACCGGACGCGCGCGACCGCGTTGACCGACCTGGAACTGCGGGTGCTGCTGCGGCACGAGATCACCCACGTGGCGACGCGCGACCTGACCTCCGACGCGGCCCCGCTCTGGCTGGTCGAGGGCTTCGCGGACTGGGTGGCGTTCCACGGCCTGGGGCTGTCGCTGCGCCAGGCCGCGCCGGCCCTCACCTCGAACGTCACGGCGCTGCCCACCGACTTCGGCGGCCCGGGCCGCGACCTCGCCTACCAGCAGGCGTACTCGATCATGGTCTACCTGGAGTCGACGCTGGGGGAGCGCGGCGTCGTCGACTTCTTCCTGCAGCACGCGTCGATGTCCGCTGTGGACCTCGACGACGTCGACGTGCCGGGCTGGCGCGAGTTCCTGCGCAAGAGCATCGGATAGCGTTGGCCCGTGCGCCGAACCTTGCTGGTGACCAACGACTTCCCTCCCCGCCCCGGTGGCATCCAGTCCTACCTGCACGCGTTGGCGACACGCCTGCCGGCCGACTCGCTCGTCGTGTACGCGCCGAAGTGGAAGGGCGCGGAGGAGTTCGACGCGCGCCAGCCGTTCCCGGTGGTGCGGCATCCGACGTCGCTGATGCTGCCGACGCCCGACGTCCTGGCCCGCGCCCGCGACATCGCCCGCGCCGAGTCGTGCGAGGCGGCGTGGTTCGGCGCGGCGGCACCGCTGGCGCTGCTGGCACCGTCCCTCGGCCTGAGCCGGGCCGTCGCCTCCACGCACGGCCACGAGGTCGGCTGGTCGATGCTGCCCGTGGCGCGCCAGGCCCTGCGGGCCATCGGGTCCGGTGTGGACGTGGTGACGTACGTCAGCAAGTACACCCGCTCCCGCTTCGCCGCGGCGTTCGGCGCGATGGCGGCCCTGGAGCACCTGCCGTCCGGTGTGGACACCGACCTGTACCGCCCGGACCCCGCCGCCAGAGCCGAGATCCGCCGCCGCCACGGCCTGGGCGACCGCCCGGTGGTCGTGTGCGTGTCCCGCCTGGTGCCGCGCAAGGGTCAAGATGTCCTGATCCGCGCCCTACCGCTGATCCAGCGCTCGGTGCCCGACGCCGCCCTGCTGATCGTCGGCGGCGGCCCGTACCGCGGCACGCTCGAGAAGCTGGCCGCCGGCAACCCCGACGTGGTGCTGACCGGCTCGGTCCCGTGGGAGGAGCTGCCCGCGCACTACAACGCCGGCGACGTCTTCGCGATGCCGTGCCGCACCCGAGGCCGAGGCCTCGACGTCGAAGGACTCGGCATCGTCTACCTGGAGGCCTCGGCCACGGGCCTGCCCGTCGTGGCCGGCCGGTCCGGCGGCGCACCGGAGACCGTCCTCAACGGCACCACCGGCAACATCGTCGACGGCCGCGACGTCGAGGACGTCGCCGAGCGCGTCGCGGCACTGCTCGCCGACCCCGGGATGGCGGCGAAGATGGGGCGCGCCGGGCGGGAGTGGGTGAGCGACCACTGGCGGTGGGACCAGCTGGCGCACCGCCTCGAGGGGCTCATCGGCTGACGTCGGCGTCCGATATCCAATACGCGATATATCGGCTGCGATTCGGTGGTGGATTGGATTCGGTGGTGGCTTGGATTCGGCGACGGCTGAGCTGATCGGCGGGGTTCGACGACCTCGACGCAGATGACAACGTTGTCACCGGTGTTGTTTGCGGTGCGCGGCACGAACAATGCGTCGCGGTCGTCGCGGTCGCCGTCGCGGACGTCGTCGTCGCCGTTGTCGCGGACGTTGCCGTCGTCGCCTCTGTCGCGGATGTCGTCGTCACCTATTGACGTAGACCGAGGCGACGACGCCGACTCTCCAATATGCGATATATCGGATATCGCGCGGCACGTCAGGCGAGGGCGCGAGCCCGGTTCTCCAGCGCGCGCAGACCCAACTCGGCACTGCGCCGCACCGCCTCCTCCACAGCCGCACGCGACTCCGACGGCCGAGACAGGTCGCGCCACACCAACGCCAAGCTGATCAACGCCCGGACCTCGCCCGAGGCGTACCCGATCCGCCGCGCCGTCGCGAGGGCCTGCTCGAACAGCGCCGCCGCCGGCTCCAGCTCGGACATGGCCCGGCGGATCTCGCCGAGCGTGATCCGTGCGGACGTCGCCACCTGCTGGTCGCCGCCGTCGGCCACCAGCGACAGGGCTCGGGTGGCGAACGTCAGGGCGGCTTCCGGGTTGCCCTCGGCCAGTTCCAGGGCGGCCAGGTTGTCGAGGGCCTCGGCGTCGCCGGCGGGGACGTTGCCGAGCTCCAGGGCTCGGTCGAGGTGGGCGCGGGCCTCGACCAGGCGGCCCTGCAGGCGCAGGGCCATGCCCAGGTAGGCGTGGCTGTCGGCGTTGGGGGCGAGGGCGAGGGCCTGGGAGAAGTGTTCGACGGCGCCGTCGACCTCGCCGAGCTCGATGGAGAGCTGGCCGAGGTTGTACAGGCCGGTGCTGATGCTGTCCGCCGAGCGCAGCATGGCCAGGCAGCGGACCAGGGCGTCCTTGGCCAGGCCCAGCTCTCCCGAGCGGCGGTGCACGAGGCTGAGGTTGTTCAGCACGCTCGCCTCGGCGTCCTTGTCGCCGAGCGCCCGGTACAGCTCGATGGCGTGGTCGTGGTGCTGCACGGAGAGGGCGTACTCGCCCAGGCGCAGGTAGAGGGTGCCGAGGTTCGCGTGCATGGCCGCCTCGGCGGGGCGGTGCGCGCCTGCCGAAGCGGCCGCCAGGGCGTGGTGGGCCGTGGCCAGCCACTCACCCACGTGCTGGCCGATCCACAGGTAGCCGCGCAGTGCGTCGGCCAGCTGCCAGGCCATCGGGGCCGGGCCGTGTTCGGCGGCGTGCCGGATGGCGGCGGCCAGGTTCGGGCGTTCCGCGTCGAGCCACACCAGGGCCTCCGCGGCGCCGGGGATGCGCGGTGCCGGGCCCGTGGGTGTCGTCGGCAGGCGGACGATGCCGGGGTAGAGGAGCTCGGCGCACCGCTCCACGCCGCGCAGGTAGTGGTTCAGCAGGGCGGTCCAGGCGAGCTCCTGGTCGGCAGGGCTGTCCGACTCCTCGCGCACCGCGGCGGCGTAGCGGACCAGCTCGTCGTGGAGCCGGTAGCGGCCGGGAGCGGGCGACACCACCAGGCGGGCGATCTCCAGCACCGTCAGCAGGCCCTCGGCGTCGGTGTCGGCCAGCGCGGAGGCGGCCTCCGCCGTGAAGTCCGGGCCCGGCACCAGCGACAGCAGCCGGAACAGGCGTTGCGGCGCCGGCGGCAGGGCGGCGTAGGCCAGCTCGATCGGCGAGCCATCGATCGTCTCGCCGCCGCGGCCCGCCAGGTACGCCGCCGCCACCCGCAACGCCAGCGGCAGGTGCCCGCACCGGGCCGCCAGCTCCGCGTGGTCGCCCGGTCCGAGCAGCGTGGCCAGCAACGCGGCCGACTCGTCCGGCGAGAACACGTCCACCGGCACGGTCCGGGCGCCGTTCATCGCGATCAGCCCGCGCAGGTCGTCGCGCGACGTCACGATCACGCGGCACGACGCCGTGCCCGGCAGCAGCGGCCGCACCTGGTCCGGCGCGGCGGCGTTGTCCAGCACCAGCAGCATCCGCCGGCCCGACAGCAACGACCGCAGCACCGTGCTCTGCTCGTCCGCGTCGGCCGGGATCTCGTCCGGCGGCACGCCGAGCGCGCGCAGGAACCGCGACAGCACGTCCATCCCGTCCGCCGGCGGCCCCAGCGAGTACCCGCGCAGGTCGACGTACAGCTGCCCGTCGGGGAACCGGTCCCGCAGCAGGTGCGCCACGTGCACCGCCAGCGTCGTCTTGCCCACCCCCGGCGGTCCCGCGAGCGTCACGATCGGCACCGCCGCGCCCGTGACCAGCCCGGAGATCCGCTCGACGGTCCGGACGCGGCCGGTGAAGTCCGTGATGTCGTCCGGCAGCCGCATCGGCGTCGCCGGCCCCAGCTCGGGCTCGCGCGCCGGCACCGGCGCCGCCAGCTCCGGCGCCCCCACCAGGATCGCCTGGTGCAACGACCGCAGCTCCGCGGACGGGTCGATGCCCAGCTGCTCGTCGAGCGTCCGGTCGAGCTGCCGGAACGCCTCCAACGCCTCCGCCTGCCTGCTGCTGCGGTACAGCGCCAGCATCAGCTGCGCCCAGAACCGTTCGCGCAACGGGTGGTCCCGCGTCAGCCCGAACAGCTCCGGCACGAGGTCCGCGTGGTTGCCCAGCGCCAGCTCCACGTCGACTCTCTGCTCGTGCACCGTCATGAGCAGTTCCGTCAGGCGTGGCGCGTGCTCGGCGTACAACGTCTCCGACGGCACGTCCGACAGCACCGGTCCGCGCCACAGCTCCAACGCCTCGGCAAACGCTTTCCGCGCGGCCGTCAGGTCGTCGGCGGCGACGGCGGCACGTCCACGGGCGGCGGCGTCGGCGAACCGGTGCACGTCCACGGCCAACGGGTCGACACGCATGCGATATCCGTCAGTCGCGGTCTGGATCAGCGACGGGTCGCCCAACGCCGCGCGCAACCGCATCACGTACGTCTGCACCGTGCCACGCGTGCGCGCAGGGGGAGCGTCACCCCACACGTGCTCGACGAGTTCCGTCACGGGAACGACGCGGTTCGGCCGCAGCAGCAACGTCGCCAGCAACGCTCTGTGCTTGCCCGCGCGGAGCACCACCGGCGCACCGGCAGGGCGCACCTCCATCGGGCCGAGCAGCCGGAACTGCGGACCCGGAGCCATCGCCTTCCCCTCGTGATCGCCGGATGATCCCCCTCTGCCCGACAGCCTATTGGCGTGCTGTCGCGGAGTGACATCGACGCGTCAGCGAAACGTCAGCGCCGTACGGCAATCTTCCACATGTCCCGGTCGGGGGGCCGGGGCGACAAACTTCTCGGGTTCGGCGGAGTCTCCGCGGATCACGATCGCTGGGGGTCGAAAGGCCCAGGAGCTCTCTCTCAGCTCCTGGGCCTTTCGCGTACTCCGGGAACTACTTCGCGTAGATCGCGTCGATGTCCGACGCGTACGTCGTCGCCACGACGGACCGCTTCAGCTTCAGCGACGGCGTCATCTCGCCGCCCGCCTCGGTGAAGTCGACCGGCAGCACGCGGAACTTGCGGATCGCCTCCGCCTTCGACACCGACTTGTTCGCCTCGTCGACCACGGCCTGGATCTCCGCGAGCAGGTCGGCGTCCTCGATCAGGTCGGGGACCTTCGCGGACTCCGGCTTGCCGTGCGACTCCTTCCACGACGGGAAGAACTCCGGGTCGATGGTGATCAGCGCGCCGATGAACGGCTGCTTGTCGCCGACGACCATGCACTGCGAGATCAGCGGGTGCGCCCGGATGCGGTCCTCGAGCTGCGCGGGGGAGACGTTCTTGCCACCGGCGGTGACGATGATCTCCTTCTTGCGGCCCGTGATCTTGAGGTAGCCGTCGGAGTCGAGCTCGCCGATGTCGCCGGTGTGGAACCAGCCGTCCTCGAGGGCCTCCTTGGTGGCGGCCTCGTTGTTCCAGTAGCCGGTGAAGACGATGTCGCCCTTGATCAGGATCTCGCCGTCCTCGGCGATCCGCACCGACGTGCCCGGCACCGGCAGGCCGACCGTGCCGACCTTCTCGGAGCCGCGGAACGTCACGCACGCCGCCGCCGACGTCTCCGTCAGGCCGTAGCCCTCGTAGACGGGGATGCCCGCGCCGCGGAAGAAGTGCGACAGCCGGTCGCCCAGCGGCGCGCCGCCGGAGACCGCCGCGACCGCCCGGCCGCCGAGCGCCGCGCGCAGCTTCGCGAACACCAGCTTGTCGAACACCGCGTGCTTGAGCCGCAGGCCGAGGCCGGGACCGCCGTTGTCGAGGGCGCTCGAGTACGCGACCGACGTCGCCTCGGCGGCGTCGAAGATCTTGCCCTTGCCGCCGGCGTGCGCCTTCTGCTTCGCGCCGTTGTAGACCTTCTCGAACACGCGCGGCACCGCGACGACGAACGTCGGGCGGAACTGGCCGAGGTCGTCGACGAGGTTCTTCACGTCCGCGGTGTGGCCCAGCGTCACGCGGGAGTACACGCAGGCCAGCGCCAGGGCCCTGGCCAGGATGTGCGCGAGCGGCAGGAACAGCAGCAGCGAGTTGCCCGCGGCGAGGATCTCGGGGAACCGCGACAGCGCCGACCGCACCTCGGACACGAGGTTGCGATGCGTCAGCGTGCAGCCCTTGGGACGGCCGGTGGTGCCGGACGTGTAGACCAGCGTGGCCGTGTGGTCGGCCTTGGCCTGCGCGCGGCGCTCGTGCACCTGCTCGTCGGTGATCTCGGCGCCCAGCGCCGTCAGCTCGTCGACCGCGGCGGCCGAGCCCTCGATCTGCCACACGTGCCGCAGCTCGGGCAGCTTGCCGACGACGTCGTCGACCAGCGCGCGGTGCGAGGACGCCTCGACGAAGACGGCTTTGGCGCCGGAGTCGGACAGGATCCACTCGATCTGGTCAGCCGACGACGTCTCGTAGATCGGCACCACGACGCCGCCCGCCGCCCAGATGGCGAAGTCGAGCAACGACCACTCGTAGCGGGTCTTGGAGACCAGGCCGACCCGGTCGCCGAGCTCGATGCCGGCCGCTACCAGGCCCTTCGCGACGGCCATGACCTGCGCGGCGAAATCACGCGCGGTGATGTCCACCCAGGTGCCGTCGACCTGCCGGCGGAAGCTGACGGCGTTGCCGAAGCGTTCCGCGTTGGCCCACACCATGTCGGTGAGGTTCTCCTCCGGAGCCACTTCGGCGGTGGCGGGGACGCTGAACTCGCGCACGTCAACCTCCGTACGGTGTTTTGTTACTGGTGGGGAAACTTAGCGTGTGATTCCGGCGATACAAAGGTTGGTACGCCCTTCCGTTACCTTTTGTCCCCATGGCCAGCGTCGATGTGGTGGACGAGACTTTCCTGGCGGTACCGCCGCACGTGGTCGCGGCGGCCTTCGCCGCGCCGGGGTCGTGGCGCGGGTTCTGGCCCGATCTCGAGCTGGACGTCTACGCGAACCGCGGGGACGAGGGACTGCGCTGGACGGTCGGCGGCGCGCTCGTGGGCACCATGGAGATCTGGCTCGAACCGATGCTCGACGGCACCTTGCTGCACTACTTCCTCCGCGCTGATCCGCCCACTGGGTCGCTCTCACCGCGCCACGCCCGCCGAGAGGTGCAACGCCGCCAGCTCGACGCGAAGTCCGTCGCGCTGGGCCTCAAGCTCACGCTGGAGGACGGCCGTCCCGCCGGCTGCCCGCCGCTGCCGTGATCTTGCCAAGACTTCAACTAAGTTGGAACCGTGCGGGTTCACGTGGTTTCCGATGTGCACGGCAACGCGGAGGCGCTCGCGCGCGCCGGTGAGGGTGCCGACGCCCTCGTCGTGCTCGGCGACCTGATCGACTTCGTCGACTACCACGACCACTCCAAGGGCATCCTCGGCCGCGTCTTCGGGCCGGAGAAGGTCGGGATCTTCGCGGAGATGCGGCGCGGCACCCGGCGCGCCGACACCGCGAGCTACATCCGGTCGCTGTGGGACGGTCTCGCCGACGCGCGCTCCATCGTGGAAGAAGCGGTGCTGGAGCAGTACAGCGCGTTGTTCGCGGCGATGTCCTCCCCGACGTACGCGACACCGGGCAATGTGGACAGTCCGCACCTGTGGCCGCAGTTCGCGGGCGTCGGCGTGCACGTCCTCGACGGCGAGTCGGCGGAGATCGGCGGCCTGCGGTTCGGGTTCGCGGGCGGCGGGCTGGCGGTGCCGGGACAGGTCCGCAACCCGAACGCGCCGTGGTTCCCGTACCTGCGCACGGAGGAGGACATGACGGCGGCGCTGGAGCGGATGGGCCGGGTCGACGTGCTCTGCACGCACATCCCGCCGCACGTCCCGGAGCTGACCTACGACGTGGTGGCGCGCCGTCCCGAGTGGGGCTCGCGGCCCGCCCTGGACAAGATCGTGCGCGAACGGCCGCGCTGGTCGGTGTTCGGGCACGTGCACCAGCCGTTGGCCAGGCGCGTCCGGATCGGCTTCACCGAGTGCGTCAACGTCGGGCACTTCCAGCGCAGCGGCAAGCCTCACGTCCTCAACTGGTAAAGACGCGAGTAACCTCCTCAGACATGGCCGACGAGTCCACTCAGTCCATCGTCATCGACGCGCCGCCTGAGAAGATCATGGCGATCATCGCGGACTTCCCGTCGTACCCGGACTGGGCGAACGGGATGAAGGAGGTCGAGGTCCTCGGGACCGGCGAGGACGGACGCGCCGACCAGGTCCGGTTCGCGATCGACCAGGGTCCCGTCAAGGACGAGTACACCCTCGCCTACGACTGGTCAGCCGACGGTCTGTCGGTGCAGTGGGACCTCGTCAAAGGCACCATGCAGAAGTCGCAGCACGGCAGCTACGTGCTGGAGCCGTCCGGCACCGGCACCAAGGTCACCTACACGCTGTCGGTGCAGCTGGTGATCCCGATGATCGGCCTGTTCCGCCGCAAGGCGGAGAAGCTGATCCTCGACACCGCGCTCAAGGAGCTCAAGAAGCGCGCGGAGAAGGCGGCTTGAGCCAGGTCCTGCTCTTCACCGGCAAGGGCGGGGTCGGCAAGACGACGCTGGCCGCCGCGACGGCGGCCTCCCTCGCGGCGCACGGCCGCAAGGCGCTCGTGGTCTCCACCGATCCCGCGCACTCGCTCGGCGACGCCCTCGACGTCCGCCTGGGCGCCTCTCCGTCCGAAGTGGACACCGCGCACGGTCTCTTCGCCTGCCAGATCGACCCCCGCGGCCTCGTCGACGAGGCGTGGGGCGAGCTGCGCGGCCACCTGCGCACGGTGCTCGCCGGAGCGGGCGTCGACGAGCTCGACGCCGAGGAGCTGACCGTGCTGCCCGGCGTCGAGGAGCTCCTCGCGCTCGCGGAGGTGCGGCGGCTCGCGGTGTCCGGGCCGTGGGAGGTCGTGGTCGTCGACTGCGGGCCGACCGCGGAGACGTTGCGGCTGCTGTCGCTGCCCGAGGCGTTCGCGGGCTACCTCGAACGGCTCTTCCCGACCCACCGGCGGGTGGTGCGCGGCCTGCTCGCGGGCGTCGCGGGCACCGGCACCGTGGAGAAGTGGGACGCGACGGCGGACGCGCTGAGCAGGCTCGCCGAGCGGCTGGACGCGCTGCGCTCGATGCTCGCGGACCCGTCGTCGTGCTCGGTGCGGCTGGTGCTGACGCCGGAACGCGTCGTCGCCGCCGAGACCCGGCGCACCCTGACCGCGCTCGCGTTGCAGGGCATCCGCGTCGACAGCGTGATCGCGAACCGGCTGGTGCCCTCGCCCGGTGCCGCGCGCGGTGCCGCCGCCACGTGGCTGCGGACCCGCCGGCACGAGCAGGACGCGGTGCTGGCGGAGCTGACCGGCATCGGCGAGATCCGCACGGTCGACCACCGCGCGTCCGAACCCGTCGGCGTGCCGGCGTTGCTGGAGGTCGCCACGCAGCTCTACGGCGACGCCGACCCGCTGCCGGGGCCGGCGGCCGTGTCGGAGTCGATGCTGGAGGTGTCGGGCAGCGGGCGCGGGCTCGACGCCCGGTACTCGCTGCGGATCGCGTTGCCGCTGGCCGACGACACGGAGCTGGACCTCGCGCGGGTGGGCGACGACCTCGCGCTGACCGTCGACGGACGGCGCCGGCTCGTGGCACTGCCGTCGCTGCTGAGGCGGTGCATCGTCACCGGCGCGGAGATGGACTCGGGTGGCGTGACCGTGGGGTTCCGCCCCGACCCCTCGCTGTGGCGCTGATCAGGAGTTGAGGATGACCCAGGACAACGCGGGCAAGCTCGCCGAGGAGCTGCGGCTGCTGCTCGACACGGCCGCCGAGCGCATGCAGCCGTGGTTGCAGCGCGTGGCCGAGGCGGGCGACGGCGGGCACACGCCCGAGACGTGCGGCTGGTGCCCGGTGTGCAACGGCGTGGCGCTGCTGCGGGGTGACCGCTCCGAGCTGGCCGCGAAGGCCGCCGAGCACGCGGCGGGCCTGGTCGCGGTGCTGCGGGCCGCCCTGCGCGAGCCGGGTGCGCCGCCCGCGCCCGCCGACGAGCCCGCGCCGGACGCGGGTCAGCGCGTGCAGCACATCAAGGTCGTCAGGAAGACCGACTAGTGCTCACCGTCGGAGTGGACATCGGGGGCACCAGCGTGCGCGCGGGGGTCGTGGACCCGCGCGGGTCCGTGCTCGACACCTCGCGCGCGCCGACCCCCGCCGGGGAGCGCGCGCTCGAGGACGCGATCGTGGCGGCCGTGGAAGAGGTGGCCGACCGGCACTCGGTCAGCGCTGTCGGGCTCGCCGTCGCGGGGTTCATCGCCTCGGACCGGCGCACGGTCCGGTTCGCGCCGCACCTGGCGTGGCGGCAGGTGAACGTCGCGGACCGCATGAGCGACCGCCTCGGCATGCCGGTCGTGCTCGAACACGACGCCAACGCCGCGGCTCTCGCCGAACACCGCTTCGGCGCCGCCCGTGGTGCCTCGACGGCGGTGCTGGTCGCGATCGGCACCGGCATCGGCGCCGCGCTCCTGCTCAACGGCGAGGTCTTCCGCGGTGCGCACGGCGTCGCCCCGGAGCTCGGCCACCTGCGCGTCGTCCCGGACGGCCGCCCCTGCCCGTGCGGCAAGAACGGCTGCTGGGAGCGCTACTGCAGTGGCACGGCCCTCTCTGCGACCGCGGTGGAACTGCTGGCCAAGCACCCCGGCGTCTCGACCGTGCTGGCCCGCGAGGCCGCCGGCGACTCGCGCGCGGTGACCGGCCGGCGGGTGGCGGGAGCTGCCCGCGACGGCGACCCGGTGGCCAAGCGCGCGATGGCCGACCTGGCGCGCTGGCTCGGCGAGGGCCTGGCGCTGGTCGCGGACGTCTACGACCCCGAGGTGATCGTCATCGGGGGCGGGGTGTCGACCTCGGCGCCGCTGTTCCTCGACGACGCCCGCGAGCGCTACGCCTCCGTCGTCACCGGCGCGGGCCACCGGCCGCTGGCGCGCATCCGCACCGCGCAGCTCGGCGATGACGCCGGGATCGTGGGCGCGGCGACGCTCGCGCGGGAGATGGCCGGCCGGATGGCGAAGAACAACTCGCGCCGGGCCTAGTTCTTCAGGGGGTCGTGGCCCCAGTTCATGAGCGAGTAGCGCCAGCGGCTGTCCTCGACGTCGCCGTCGGGCCGCTGCGCGAGGTGCCGGTGCACGTAGCCGACGACCTTGCGCATGTGCTGGTGGTCGCTGTCGGTCAGGTCGTCGTTCTTCGTCCTGAGCAGGTCGATGATCCGCCGGCCCGACGCGTGCCCGGTCGACTCGCCCGACGACCTGTCGCCGACCTCCTTCGACTCGTCGGTCTCCAGCCACGCCTCCAGCTTCGCCGCGGTCATGTTGACCGCCTCGCCGAAGTCCTTCCGGGTCTGCTTCTCGTCGGCCATTGGTCCTCCTGCTCGGGTTGGTTCGTCCGAGCGGGGTACCCAGGGCTCGTGACGAAGCACCCTTTGAAGCCGGGGGACGAGGTCGAGTGGTCCAGCCACGGCTCGACGACGCACGGCGAGGTGAAGGAGGAGATCACCACGGAGAAGGAGGCGGCGGGACGCAAGGTGAAGGCCTCGGAGGACGAGCCGCAGTACCGCGTGGAGAGCGCGAAGAGCGGCCGGGACGCCGTCCACAAGCCGGAGGCCCTCAAGAAGAAGGGCTGATCGGGAGCGAGGTATTCGCGGCGAGCGGATCGGGGATGTTCGCTCGCCGCGAACACTCGTGCGGGGACTAGCGGCCGAGCAGGCGCAGGATCCGCGGGCGGCGGCGCTTGGCGCGCTCCGCGTCCTTCTTGGTCAGCGTGGCCATGGCGCGGGCCATCATCAGGTGCTGCATCTGGTCCATGCCCGACACGGTAAGCACGACCGAATCGTTATCTGAAGGTTTGAGTGGCCGTTATCACGTCGTTACCGGATCCGGCGTGACGCGTCACACCTGGGCGCCGTCGTCCCAGCCCGAGTCCGGCGGCGGGGTGTTGCGCATGCGCAGGATCAGCCAGCCGACGCCCGCGCACAGCGCCACCAGCGACAGCGGGGTGCCGATGCGCGGCTGCAGTCCGAAGATGCCAGGGGCGACCAGCAGGACGATGCCGAGCACGAACAGGCCGAGCGCGGCGAGGGTGGAGGCGCGCAGCACCGGGAACGGCGGCGGCTCCGGCGGCACGTAGTGGTCCTCGTCGTCACGGGCACGGCGTTCGGGCTCGTCGTCCGGTTCCGGCTCGACGTCGTCGGCCGCGTCGTCCTCGACGTGGTGGGCGTTCTCCGGCCGCGCCTCGTCGGGGCCGAGCCAGTCCATGCCGACCCCGTCCCGCTCGAGACCCGCGACGATCTCGGCAAAGAGCTCGTCGACGTTCTCGGGGCCGTCGGTCGAGTCGCGCCGGGCGTTCATCCAGAGCCTCTCCATGTGCCGCAACCCTCTGACCCCACATCGTTGCACGACGGCCGAGTGTTGCGGGCTACGTCAGTCGGCTCAGTCACCTTTTCCGGACAGCATCTTCAGCTCGCATCTCAGTACGGCCGTGACGCCCGGACAGGGGATTCGTTGTGTGAGGTGCGGTCGGCTCCGTAGGCTGGTCGCCGGGATCAAGGTTCGGTGTCTAGGGAGGCGCTCCCCGCTGTGCTGTACTGGATCATGAAGCACGTCCTCCTGGGACCGATCTTGCGGCTGTTCTTCCAGCCCAAGATCATCGAGGGTGCCGAGAACATCCCGAAGGAAGGCGGAGCGATCCTGGCGAGCAACCACCTCGCCGTCTCCGACTCCTTCTTCCTGCCGCTGATGCTGTCGCGGCGCGTGACCTTCCCCGCCAAGATCGAGTACTTCACCGGCACGGGGCTCAAGGGCAAGCTGCAGAAGTGGTTCTTCTCCGGCGTCGGCCAGGTGCCGATCGACCGGTCCAGCGCGTCCGCCGCGCAGGGCGCGCTCGACACCGGTGTGCGGATCGTGCGCGAGGGCAAGCTCCTCGGCATCTACCCCGAGGGCACCCGGTCGCCCGACGCGCGCCTGTACAAGGGCAAGGTCGGCGTCGCGTGGATCGCACTGGAGTCCGGCGCCCCGGTCATCCCCGTGGCCATGTTCGGCACGGACAAGGCGAACCCCATCGGCTCGAAGATGTGGAAGCCGTACCCGATCCGGATCAAGATCGGCAAGCCGCTCGACTTCTCCCGCTACGAGGGCCTGTCCGGTGACAGGTTCGTGCTGCGGTCCATCACCGACGAGATCATGTACGCGTTGATGGAGCTCTCCGGCCAGGAGTACGTCGACGTCTACGCGGCCAAGGCCAAGGAGCAGGCCGCCGACGTGCCCGAGCAGGGCAAGAAGGCCGACCGGGTGCCCGAGAAGAAGGCGAGCTGACGCGACCCCTAGGGTGTCGCGGTGCGGTTCTTCTACGACTGTGAGTTCATCGAGGACGGGGTGACGATCGACCTCGTGTCGATCGGTGTGGTCGACGAGGAAGGCCGCGAGTTCTACGCCGTGTCCACCGAGTTCGACCCCGAGCGCGCGGGTCCGTGGGTGCGGCAGAACGTCCTCAACCAGCTCCCCTCGCCCGCGGACAAGGCGTGGCGCAGCCGTGAGCGCATCCGCGAGGACCTGCTCGACTTCCTCGGCGCGCGCAACGCCGCCCGCGACGACGTCGAGCTCTGGGCGTGGTTCGCCGCCTACGACCACGTCGCGCTGGCCCAGCTGTGGGGTGCCATGCCGGCGTTGCCGCGCGCGTTGCCCCGGTTCACCCGCGACCTGCGGCAGCGCTGGGACGACGTCGGCCGCCCCAAGCTCCCTGCCCCGCCCGCCGACGCGCACGACGCCCTCGCGGACGCCCGCCACAACCTCGCGCGGTGGAAGGTGATCGAGGAACACCGGCGGAAAATCGGCTTTCCTGTCCGGTAAGTGAGACCCCACGTTGCTGCACCGATACAGCTCGTGAAAGTCTGCGTGACACAGAACACGAGAGATGGGGAAGCAGATGCGCATCGGTGTGCTCACTGGCGGTGGTGACTGCCCCGGTCTGAACGCCGTGATCCGGGCCGTGGTCCGCAAGGGCATCAAGGCACACGGCTGGGAGATCGTCGGGTTCCGGAACGGCTGGCAGGGTCCGATCGAGAACCTCACCAAGTCGATCGACCTCGCGGACGTCGAGGAGATCCTCACCCGCGGTGGCACGATCCTGGGCTCGTCGCGCACGAACCCCTACAAGGTCGAGGGCGGTGTCGACCGCATCCGCGAGACGATCGCGGAGAACAACATCGACGCCATCATCGCGATCGGCGGCGAGGACACCCTCGGCGTCGCCAAGCGCCTCACCGATGACGGCATCGGCGTCGTGGGCGTGCCGAAGACGATCGACAACGACCTCGGCGCCACGGACTACACGTTCGGCTTCGACACCGCGGTCCACATCGCGACCGAGGCCATCGACCGCCTGCGCACCACGGCCGAGTCGCACCACCGCGCCCTCGTCGTCGAGGTCATGGGCCGTCACGCGGGCTGGATCGCGCTGCACTCCGGTCTCGCCGGTGGCGCCAACGTCATCCTCGTCCCCGAGCGCCCGTTCAGCGTGGACAAGGTCGTCGAGTGGGTCGAGCGCCGCTTCGAGAGCGAGTTCGCGCCGATCATCGTCGTCGCCGAGGGTGCGATCCCCGAGGGCGGCGCCGAGGTGCTGCACTCCGGTGAGCGCGACGCGTTCGGCCACGTCCGCCTCGGTGGCGTCGGCCAGTGGCTCGCGGAGGAGATCGCGGACCGCACCGGCAAGGAGTCCCGCGCGGCCGTCCTCGGCCACATCCAGCGCGGTGGCACGCCGACCGCCTACGACCGCGTCCTCGCGACCCGCTTCGGCCTGCACGCCGTCGACGCCGTCGCCGCGGGTGACTTCGGCACGATGGTCGCGCTGCGCGGCACCGAGATCGTGCGCGTGAAGCTGTCGGAGGCCACGGCCGAGCTCAAGACCGTTCCGGCGGAGCGCTACGAAGAGGCCGAGGTCTTCTTCGGCGCCTGACCGTGAGGTCGACAGGGCCCGGACACCGCGCGGTGTCCGGGCCTTTTCGCGTGCCGGGGAGTCCCGCTGGCTGGGACTCGTGCTGGGGCCGGGTGCTCGCTCGCTGAGATGGTGAATTCACCATCCGTTGAGCAACCGAGGAGAGCCCGATGAGCGACGCGCGACCCGTCCTGCCAGAGCCGGACGCCGACGAGACAGGGCCGTACACCCACCTCGGGTTCTGCCAGGCGAAGCCGGGGTGCGAGGACGAGGTCGAGCAGCTGATCCTCGGGCTGGTCGAGCCGTTGCGCGCCGAGGAGGGCTCGATCGAGTTCCACGTGCACCGCGACCGCGCCGACCGCTCGCAGTTCGTGATCTACGAGATGTTCCGGTCGAAGCAGGACCTGGAGAAGCACCTCGCGGAGCCGTACGTCGGCGAGTTCGTCCGCGCGATGCAGCCGCTCGTGCAGGGGCCGCTGCGCCAGCAGTTCCTGCGGATGTCCAGCACCCTGCCGGCGGGGGAGTAGACCGTGGGACTCCTCGTCATCGCCGTCGTCACGGTCCTGGTCCTCGTCACCAGGAGGCTGTGGGGCCGGTTCACCGGGAACCCGCTGCCGCCGGTGACCGCCCGGCCCGGCAGCGGGTTCCTCACCCGGCTCGGCAAGGTGAAGAACCGCCCGGCGGTCCGCCCGCCGAAACCGCGGGCACCGGCGCCGAGGCAGCTGCCGCGCTACGACTGCGACGTGCTCGTCGTCGGCGCGGGCCCGAGCGGCCTGATGACGGCGGCACTGCTGGTGCGCCAGGGCGTGCAGGTCTGCGTGGTCGACGCCAACGCCGGACCCGCCACGGAGTCGCGCGCGTTCGCCGTCCAAGCCCGCACCGTCGAGCTCTTCCGGAGCATCGGGCTGGCCGACGAACTGCTCCAGCGCGGCATCGTCACGACCGGGATTCGCTTCCACATCAAGGGAAAGCACGTCGGCGGCCTCGACTTCGACCGCGCGAGGGCGGCGACCACGCCGTACCAGTTCATCCTGATGGCACCGCAGTCCGAAGTGGAGGAACTGCTGCTGCGGGACCTCGCGCGGCACGGCGTCGCGGTCCGGCGCGGCACCCGGCTCACCCGGCTGCAGCAGACCGAGGACGCCGTCACCGCGCTCCTCGGCGACAGGACCGTCACCGCCCAGTACGTCGTCGGCGCGGACGGCGCGCACAGCACCGTCCGCGAGCAGCTCGGGCTCACCTTCGACGGCGACAGGTACGGCCAGCGCTACCTGCTCGCCGACTGCCGGGTCGAGTGGCCGCTCGACCACGCGCACTTCCGCGTGTTCATGAACGGCAGCCGCATCGGCCTGTTCCTGCCGCTCGCGGGAGCGGAGAACTCCCGGGTCATGGTCACCGACTTCGGCGACCCCAAGGCGCCGTTCGACCTCGCCGTGCTGGAAACCGAGCTGCGCCAGGCCATGCGTCTGCCCGTCACGCTCACGAACCCCACCTGGACCAGTCGCTACCAGGTCCACCTCAAGGGCGTCGACAGCTACCGCGGGGGACGGGGTTTCGTCGTCGGCGACGCCGCGCACATCCACTCCCCGGCGGGCGGGCAGGGCATGAACACCGGCCTGCACGACGCGGCCAACCTGGCGTGGAAGATCGCCGCCGTCCTGCACGGCGCCGACGCGGCCCTGCTCGACACCTACGACGCCGAACGCCACCCGGCCGGCATCCAGCTGCTGAGGTTCACCGACCGCCTCTACCGCGTCGCGGCCGGACTGAGCGGGTGGAAGGCGTGGCTGCGCGACACCGCCGGACCGTTCCTGATCGGACGGATGTCGGCCGCGCCGATTCCGCACCGCAAGTCGTTCCACCGCCTGTCGCAGCTGAGCCTCGGGTACCGGCCGAGCGCGATCAACGTCAACGAGCTGCTGTACTCGCTCAAGGGACCGCTCGCCGGCCACCGCGCACCCGACGCCCGGATCAACGCCCGCGAGCAGGTGTTCGACCTCCTGCAGGGCTACCGGATGCACGTGATCGCGTTGTCCCGCAGGCACCTCACGACCGACGAGATCACCGAGCACGCGAAGGCGCTCGCCGGGCTCGGCGTCGAGACCCACTTCGTCACGCGGGTCGAGGCGCGTCCGGACAGCCGTGTGCACCAGGCAGACTCGGCGCAGGTGTTCGAGCACTACGGCCTCACCGAGCCGGATTCCCAGGCCCTGTACGTCATCCGGCCCGACGGCCACGTGGCGTGGCGGTGCGACGAGCTCGACGTGGAGGCCTGCCGCCGGTTCCTCGCCCCGTTCCACAGCCCTGCCACCGACACCGTCCAAGCAGCCTGAAAGGCGGACCCGTGACCAAGGTTCTCGTGCTGTACCACAGCGTCCACGGCCACATCGAGACGATGGCGAACGCCGTCACCGAGGGCGCCGCGAGCGTCCCGGGCGCGACGGTCGTGCTCAAGCGCGTGCCGGAAACCATTGCGCCGGAGGCGTTCGAGGCGATGGGCGGCAAGACCGACCAGCCCGCTCCCGTCGCGGACCCCGCCGAACTGGTGGACTACGACGCGATCATCTTCGGCACCGGCACGAGGTTCGGCAACATGTCCGGCCAGATGCGCACGTTCCTCGACCAGACCGGACCGCTCTGGTACACCGGCGCGCTCGTCGGAAAGGTCGGTTCGGTGTTCGTCGGCAGTGCCACGCAGCACGGCGGGCAGGAGTCGACCGCGTTGACGTTCCACACCACGTTGCTGCACCACGGGATGGTGGTCGTCGGCCTGCCCTACATCGAGCAGCGGCAGATGGGCTTCGACGAGGTGAAGGGCGGCAGCCCGTACGGCGCGTCCACGATCACCGGCAACAAGGGCGAACGCCTCCCGAGCGAGCAGGAGCTCGGCATGGCGAGGTTCCAGGGCGAGCACGTCACGCGGATCGCCGCGAAGCTCGCGGGCTGAACACGGCGGAAAGGGCCCGGATCCCACTCCCGGGCCCTTTCCGCATTCCCCCGCGTCACCCCGTTCGGGTCACCCCAGAGCCGGCGAGATGTCCATGTGCACGCGGTAGTCGACGATCTCCTCGCCGGACATCCGGATCACCGTGACGCACGGCAGCGCGAGCTGCTTCCCGTCCGGCGCCTCGGTCTCGATCGTGAAGCGGCAGAACAACTGGTCGCCCACCTCCGCGACCTGGTCGACCACGTGCCGCACCCACGGCAACGCGCCCGCCGCGCCCGCCGTCGCCGCGATGACGGCGTCCCGGCCGATCAGCGGCTCGTCGTTGCCGAAGACGTACGTGGCGTCGGACGCGAACCAGACGCCGAACGCCTCCGCGTCGCCGGCGTCGACCGCGGCACACATCGACCGCACCATCTCGGTGCGGTCGACGGCAGGCCGGCTCACGGCTTCTTCTGCAGCGAGAGACCGTGCTGCACCATGATCTCCGCGACCAGCTTCATGTCGCGCGGCCCCGGCGGCAGCTCGGACAGCGCCTGGTAGTAGTTCTCCAGCCCCGGCGGCGACACGACGGCGACCACGCGGGTCTCCTCGTCGTACGGGTTGTGGAACATGTGCGGCACCCCGCGCGGCATCAGCAGCGAGTCGCCCGGCCCCAGCACGTGCTCCTCGCCGTCGAGCTCGACCACGACCCGGCCCTGCACGCACGTGAACAGCTCGTCCTCACGCGAGTGGATGTGCGTGGGCGGGCCGCCGAGGTTGGGCGGCACGACGTACTCGAAGAGCGAGTAGGCGCCCTTGGTGTCCTCGCCGGTCAGCCGGGTGTAGATGCCCAGGCCGATAGCGCCGACGTTCGTGCCCTCACCGGTGCGGTAGACGTGGTGCTGCTGTTCTACGGGCATGGTCTCCAACCTCATTTCGACTTGACGTCCACCCTGACGTCGGAAGCGCGGGCCTCGAGCCGGGCGAGCAGCTGGGGGGTCACCTTGCGGTACGCCGAGGGCGCGACGGGGTTGAGCCAGTGCGACGCGCGGGTCCCGCGGCCGATCTGCAGGCCCAGGTCCGAAAGCACCTCGTCGGCGTTGTGCAGGGAGAACGGGATGATCTTCGTGCCGCGGCAGTGGTGGGTGTTGGTCGCCTCGTCCATGAACGCGAGCTGCGCCGTGACGTCCGCCTGCCGTGCCGCGTCGTCGGGCAGCGAGAGCGCTCCCGCGAGGTCGGCCGCGATCCACAGCGCCGCCATCTCGGCGTTGAGCGGGCTGAAGAACGACGAGTTGTAGCCGTTGAAGTACAGGCCGGGCACCCCGATCGGCTGGATCTGCCGGTACAGCGCGAAGTTGCCGCGCTCGTCGAACAGCCGCGCCTGGACGTCGTCCGGCAGGAACGGCACGCCCTGGGTGAACCCGGTGGCGCAGACGACGAGGTCGGCGGGCAGCACCGTGCCGTCGGACAGGATCGCGCCCCCGGACTTCAGCCGGTCGACCGTCATGTCGCGGCGCACCCGGATCGAGCCGTCCGCGACGCCCTCGAAGAACCCCTCGGTGGCGAGACCGATGGCGCCCTTGACGATGTCCTCCATCTGCCCGGACGGCACGAGGTCGTGCTGTGCCAGCCCGTACTGCTTCACCGAGACCGACCCGAGCGAGTTGAGCATCGAGCGCCGCATCCGGTTCGCCGGGCCGTGCAGGACCTTCTCGAACCCGCGCACGAACCGGTAGCGGAAGAGCGCTTCGCCCATGCGGGTCAGCAGCAGCATCTTGAAGTTCACGACTCCGGCGATCTTGCGGGGGACCTTCCACAGCAGCTGCCGCGCGATGACGTCGGTGCTGGCGGCGACCTTGCTGATCGGCACCGTGACGTCGCAGGCCGACTTGCCGTAGCCGACGACCAGGACGTGCTTGCCGCGTGCCTCCTCGGCGTCGTGGAACTCGGTGCCCGCGAGCACCTGGCCGCCGGCCGCCTCGAACTCGTCGCGGCCGGGGAACGCCGGTACCGCGGGTTCGCAGAACACCCCGTTGGCCACGACGACCCGGTCGTAGCGGTAGGTCGTGCCGGTGTGCGTGGTGAGGTCCCACCCGCCGTTCGACGGCACGACGGAGGTCACCGTCGTCTCCAGCCGCAGGCACGCGTCGACGCCGAAGTGCCACGCGTACGCCTTCAGGTAGGCCTGCACCTGCTCGCCGGTCGGCCACTCCGGCAGGTCCTTCGGCATCGGGAAGTCCGAGAAGGAGTACTGGGCCTTCGGGCTCTGCGTGGTGAGCCCGGGGTAGCGCCTCGTGCGGCTCCACACGCCGCCGACGTCCGGTGTCCGGTCGAACACCTCGACCTCGTGCCCTGCCTGCAGCAGCACCTTCGCGGTGGTGAGGCCGGCGACACCGGCACCGATGATCGCGACTCGCATCCTGGTCCTCCTCGGTGAGGATCTGACGGCCCACACTGTGGGGCGGCGGCGCGGTTGCGACCAACCGGGAGTCCCGGCTAGTGGGACTCCCAGCGGCGGGTCGAGTAGGCGCGGCTCGCGGCGGCGGCCGCCATCCGCACGGCGGGCCCGATCCGTTCGGGACGCACGGCCGCGCTCGGGCCCGTCACCGACAGCGCGGCGGCGGGTTCCCCGGTCGCGGTGAAGATCGGGGCCGCGATGCAGCTGATGCCGACGTTGCCCTCCTCCTTGTCGTAGGCCCAGCCCCGGTCGGGGATCGCGGCCAGCTCGCGCCGCAACGCCGTGGGGCTCGTGATGGTGCGCGGGGTGCGGCGTTCCATGCCGGCGGCGATCACGGCGTCCACCGCGGCCGCGTCGGAGTAGGCGAGGATCGCCCGGCCCAGGCCCGAGCAGTGCGCCGGGATCATGCCGCCGACCTGCGACAGCATCGGCATCGGCCGGTGCCCGGTGATCTTCTCGACGACCAGCACGCGGGTGCCGTCGAGGACGCCGAGCTGGACCGTGACGCGGGCGGCGGCGTAGAGGTCCTGCAGGAACGGCAGCACCGCCTCGCGCAGCTCGTGCCGCACCGGGACCAGGCCGGAGAGCTTGAACAGGCCGGTGCTGATCCGGTAGCGGTCGCCGGGCTTGTCGAGCCAGCCGAGGTCGATCATGCGCGCCGCCGTGCGGTGCACCGTCGAGCGCGGCAGGCCGGAGCGGCGCACCAGCTCCGCGAGTCCGAGCTCGCGGTGCCCGGCGTCGAACGCGTCGAGGATCGCCGCCGCGCGTTCGAGTGAACCGCTCGGCTCGCCCTGCTGCGAGTCCCGGTCACTGGGACTCATCCTTGGTCCACCTCTTCCACACGGCGACTGTAGGAGCCCATGGACGCAAACACCACGCGGGTCGCTCTCGTCGGGGGCGGCGCAGGCGGAATCGGCGCGGCGACGGCCGCGGCGCTCGTCGGGACCGGGCACCGCGTCGTGCTGGCGGGCCGGACCGAGGCCACCCTGAAGGAGACCGGCGCGGCGCTCGGCGCCGAGCACGTCGTCTGCGACCTCGCCGACCCCGGTGAGGCCGCCGCCGTCGTCGACGAGGTCGTCGACCGGTTCGGGACGCTCGACGTCCTGGTCGTGAACGCGGGCGGGCCGTCGCCGGGCGAGATCTTCGCGGTGACGGACGCGCAGTGGCACCGCGACCTCGACCTGCTGCTGCTCGGCCCGCTCGCGTTGCTGCGCGAGGCGTTGCCGCCGATGGCCGCGCGGGGGTTCGGCCGGGCCGTGGTGATCACGTCCACGGCCGTGCGCCAGCCGCAGCCCGGCCTCGCGTCCTCGACGGTGCTGCGTGCCGCCGTGACCTCGGCGGCCAAGCTCGCGTCCCGGCAGTACGCGGCGGACGGTGTGACGGTCAACTGCGTCGCTCCCGGCGCGACCCTGACGCCGCGGCGGCTGGAAGTGCTGCGCCGCCGCGCCGAGGCGGCGGGAGTGGACCTCGACGCCGCTTCCGCCGCCGACCTCGCCGACATCCCCGCGCGGCGGGCCGCGGATCCGGACGAGATCGCCGCCGCGGTCGCGTTCCTGGTGTCACCCCAGGCTTCGTACGTCAACGGCACCGTGCTGACCGTGGACGGCGGCCGCACCGAATTTGCTGGTTGAGAGGAAACGCGTTGGCCACCTCAGGACCCGACTTCGCCATGACCGACTTCCTCGGGGCGCTCACGCACGCGGTGCGGCCGGACGGTGGGCGCCCGCTGGTCGTGCACGACGACGAGCTGGAGACGATCCCGCCCGGCGCCGTGCCGAACCCGACGACCCTGCGGATCGCGGGCAAGCTGCCGACGTCGACGTTCGAGCTGTTCCGGCAGGTGATCCCGCCGGGCGAGAGCTCCGACATGCAACGGCACTACCACGAGACCGTGCACTTCGTGATCTCCGGCGAGGGGCACAGCGAGATCCAGGACGCCGAGGCGGAGAAGTACGAGACGGTCACGTGGAGCACGGGCTCGTTCGTCTACACGCCGCCGTGGACCTGGCACCGCCACTACAACGACTCCACCACCGAGCCGGTCGAGTTCCTGACGATCGAGAACTCGCGGCTGCTGGCCCTCTTCGGGCTCGCCCGCAGGCAGAGCGCCGGACTCGCGACCTTCGACGAGGCCCGCGCCCGTTTCGACACACCAGCGTCCGATTTCTCAGGGGGAGATCAGTGATTCCCGACCACGTCAGCATCTGGGGCGAACTGTCCCATGTGGACCACGTCGTGCGGCACGTCGGCGTGCCCGTGCGCGGCCACACCGTGCGGACCAGGGTCCTGCAGGCGGGCAGCGGACCGGAGCTCGTGCTGCTGCACGGCACCGGCGGCCACCTGGAGGCCTACGCGCGCGACATCGCCGGACTGGCGGAGGACTTCCACGTCACCGCCTACGACATGATCGGCCACGGCTGGTCCGACTTACCGGACCTGCCGTACACGACCGACGTGCTGTCCGAACACCTCGTCGGGTTGCTGGACGCGTTGGGCATCGACCGCGCGCACCTGTCCGGTGAGTCGCTGGGCGGCTGGGTGGCCGCGTGGGTGGCCGCGCACTTCCCGGAGCGCGTCGACCGGCTCGTGCTGAACACGCCCGGCAACATCGCGAACAAGCCCGAGGTCATGCAACGCATGCGGGACAGCACGATGGCCGCGGTGCTCGACCCGAGCGAGGAGACCGTGCGCCGGCGGGTGGAGTTCCTGTTCCACCACAAGGAGATGGTCACCGACGAGCTGGTGAACCTGCGCCGCCAGGTCTACTCGCGGCCGGGGTTCGTGCAGGCGATCACGAACACGCTGGTGCTGCAGGACCCCGTGGTGCGCAAGGACTTCGCGTGGGACCCGGCGTGGGTCGGGAAGGTCGCGGCGCCGACGTTGTTGCTGTGGACCAGCCACGACCCGACGGGCGGGCTCGACGAGGCCGACATGTTGCTGAGCTGGTTGCCCGACGCGCGGTTGCACGTCATCGACGACGCCGGTCACTGGCCGCAGTGGGAGAAGGTCTCCGAGTTCCTCGACACGCACCGCACGTGGCTGTTGCACGGAAAGGACCCGTCCTGATGGCCGAGATCATCGGTTTCGCCGGCATGTCGCACAGCCCGTTCGCGACGCTGCTGCCGCCGGACGCGAACGGGCCGGGCTCGGTGTTCCTGCGCGACGCGGACAAGGTGCGGCAGGTCGTGGAGAAGATGGCGCCGGACGCCATCGTCGTCATCGGCCCCGACCACTTCCACGCCAACTTCTACGACGTGATGCCGCCGTTCGTGCTCGGCGTCGAGGAAGCGGTGGGGTTCGGCGACTTCGGCAGCAGCTCGGGACCGCTGCCGGTCGAGCGGACGCTGGCGTGGTCGGCCCACAGCGGGCTTTCCGACGCCGGGTTCGACGTGTCACTGTCGTACTCGCTGACCGTCGACCACGGCATCGTGCAGAGCTACGAGATGATCACCGGCGGCACCACCCTCCCGTTGGTGCCGCTGGTGGTCAACACCGCCGCGCCGCCGCTGCCGTCGCTCGACCGCTGCGTGGAGCTGGGACGGGCGCTGGGAGCGGCGCTGCGGTCGTCGCCGTTCCCCGGCCGGGTGCTCGTCGTCGCGAGCGGCGGGCTGTCGCACTGGCTGCCGTCCAACGACCCGCGCGACCCGTCCGTGGTGGGGGAGCGGCGCGAGTCGCTGATCCGGGGCCGGTCCTACGTCCACGAGTTCGCCGCCGCGCGCGAACCGCGGGTGCGGGCGATGGGCGGCAACCCCGACGCGAAGGTGAACGCGGTGTGGGACCAGTGGTTCCTCGACCGGCTGGTGGAGGGCTCGGCGGGGGAGGTCGCCGGGATCGGGCACGAAGCGCTCGAGGCCCACGCCGGCAGCGGCGGGCACGAGATCCGCTGCTGGCTCATCGGGCAGGTCGCCGTCGGCCTGCCGCTGGTGTGGACGAGCTACGAGCCGGTGCCCGAGTGGATCACCGGCATGGGCATCGGGACCACGTTCCTCGTCTAGAGGCCTCGCCAGGGCTCAGCGGGACGCGGTCCGGCGGGTCTGGTCCAGGGCGATGTCGGTGAGCATGTCCTCCTGGCCGCCCACGAGGCGCCGGCGTCCGGCCTCCAGCAGGAGAGCCCGGACGTCGGCGCCGGTCCGTTCCGACGCCGTCTCGGCGTGGCGCAGGAACGAGCCGTAGACGCCCGCGTATCCGAGCGTGAGGCTCTCGCGGTCGACGCGCACCGGTCGTTCCATGAGCGGCCGGACGAGGTCGTCCGCGGCGTCCTGCAGCGCGAACAGGTCGGCGCCGTGCTCCCAGCCCTGGAGGTTCGCGACGGCGACGAACGGTTCGATCGGGCAGTTGCCCGCCCCCGCGCCGAGTCCGGCCAGCGACGCGTCGACCCGTGTCGCGCCCTCCTCCACCGCGGTGATCGAGTTCGCCACCGACAGCGAGAGGTTCTCGTGGGCGTGGATGCCGATCTCGGTGTCCTCGTCGAGGACGTCCTGGTAGGCGCGGATGCGGTCGCGGACGTCGCGGGGGAGCAGGCGGCCGCCGGAGTCCGTGACGTAGACGCAGTGCGCGCCGTACGACTCCATCAGCTTCGCCTGACGCGCCAGCTCCTGCGGTGCCGCGAGATGGCTCATCATCAGGAACCCGGACACGTCCATGCCCAGGTCGCGCGCGCCGGCGATGTGCTGGGCGGCGATGTCGGCCTCGGTGCAGTGCGTGGCGACGCGGACCGACGTGACGCCGAGGTCGTGGGCGCGCCTCAGGTCGTGGAGGGTGCCGATGCCGGGCAGCAGCAGCGTGGTGAGCCTGGCGTTGGTCAACGCCCCCGCGGCCGCGGCGATCCAGTCCCAGTCGGTGTGGCTGCCGGGGCCGTAGACGAGGGAGCCGCCGCTGAGCCCGTCGCCGTGCGCGACCTCGACGGCGTCGACTCCCGCCGCGTCGAGGGCACTGGCGATCTCGGCGATCTTCTGGGGCGTGATGCGGTGCCGCAGGGCGTGCATGCCGTCCCTGAGCGTCACGTCCTGGAGGTAGATCTTCACGCGCGCACCACCGCTTCCGCCATCGTCTCCGCGACCCGCAGCGCCGCGCTGGTCATGATGTCGAGGTTGCCCGCGTACGCCGGCAGGTAGTCGGCCGCGCCCTCGACCTCCAGCAGCACCGCGACCTGGTGCGTCACGGGGTCCGTCGTGAGGGTGTCCGGCTGGGCGACCGGGACGATCTGCACCTGCTGCTTGAGGCGGTAGCCGGGGACGTACCCGGCTACCTCGTCGACCATCCGCTCCACGGCCGCGCGGATGTGCCGGTGCGTCTCGGGATCGGGTGCGTCGACGAGCGCGAACACCGTGTCGCGCATGGTGATCGGCGGGTCGGCGGGGTTGAGCACGATGACGGCCTTGCCCCGCTTCGCGCCGCCCACCTCCTCGATAGCGTGCGCGGTCGTCTCGGTGAACTCGTCGATGTTCGCGCGGGTGCCGGGACCGGCCGACCTGGACGCGATGGAGGCGACGATCTCCGCGTACGGCACGGGCGTGACGCTGCCGATCGCGGCGACGATCGGGATCGTGGCCTGACCGCCGCACGTGACCATGTTGACGTTCCGCGCGCCGAGGTGCTCGTGCAGGTTGACCGTCGGCACCACCATGGGCCCGATCGCCGCCGGGGTGAGGTCGATGACCCGTTTCCCGTGCTGTGCCAGGACTTCGGCGTTCTGGACGTGCGCACCGGCCGAGGTGGCGTCGAAGACGATCTCGATCTCGTCGAAGCCGGGCATTCCGACGAGCCCCCGAACCCCCTGCGCCGTCGTGGGAACACCGAGCTTCGCGGCCCTGGCGAGTCCGTCCGACGCGGGGTCGATGCCCACCAGCGCGGCGACCTCCAGCGTCGTGGACCGCCGGAGCACCTTGATGACGAGGTCGGTGCCGATGTTGCCCGACCCGATGACCGCGACCTTCGTCACGACCGCCTCCCGAACGTCGCCCGCACCGTGCCGAGGCCGCTGATGGTGGCCTCGACCTCGTCGTCCGCGCTGACGGGGACGACCGGCCCGAGCGCGCCGCTGAGCACGACGTCCCCCGCCTTCAACGGGTCGCCGAGCTCGACGGCCGTCGTCGCGAGCCACGCGAGCGCGGTGAGCGGGTCGCCCATGCAGTCGGCGCCGGTACCGGCCGAGCTCTGCTCGCCGTTGAGGCTCAGCGTCATCGCCACGTCCCGCGTCACGACGTCGGCGAGCTTCGTCCGCTCCTCGCCGAGCACGTACAGGCCAGCCGAGGCGTTGTCCGCGACCGTGTCGGTGAAGGTGATGTCCCAGTTCTCGACGCGGCTGTCCACGATCTCCAGCGCCGCCTGCGCGTACACGACCGCCTGGCCGACGGTCTGCTCGTCGAACGGCCCGGTCGTGAGGTCCGCGGCCAGCACGAACGCCACCTCGGCCTCCACCCGCGGCTGCAGCAGCCGGTGCGTGGGCAGCACGGCGCCGTCCTCGAACGCCATGTCGTCGAGCAGCACCCCGAAGTCCGGCTGGCCGACGCCGAGCTGGCGGCGCACCGCGGGCGAGGTGAGGCCGATCTTGCGCCCGACGACGCGCGCCCCGCTGGCCACTCGCGCGCGGATGTTGTGGCTCTGCACCGCGTAGGCCAGGTCCTCGCCGACGAGATCCCGCACGGGCGCGCAGGTGATCTTGTCGCGGGCCGCCGTGGCCAGGCGCTCCGCTGCCAGTTCGACTTCGTCCATGCCGCCCATCGTGACGGTGCCGCCGGTCCGGTGCGGACTCCTCGGTTCCGTTCAGCGGAACTCAATGGCACCATCAGGTGATGACCGGGGTGCCGAACACGCTGCTCGGCAAGGTGATGCTGGTGCTGAACGCCTTCGGCGCCGACGACGACGAGCTGGGCTTCGCGGAGCTCGGCCGCCGCACCGGCCTGGCCAAGGCGACGCTGCACCGCCTGCTGGGCGACCTGGCCGACGTCCGCCTGCTCGACCGGGGCACGCGCGGCTACCGGCTGGGCGGCCACCTGTTCCAGCTCGGCATGCGCGCCTCGGTCGAACGCCGGCTCGTCGAGGTGTCCACGCCGTATCTGGAAGACCTCTACGAACGCACCCACGAGACGGTCCACCTCGGCCTGCTGGAGGGCCACGAGGTCGTCTACGCCGCCAAGATCGGCGGCCACCGGCAGGCCTCGTCCCCGTCCCGCCTGGGCGGCCGCATGCCGCTGCACGCCACCGCGATCGGCAAGGCCCTGCTGGCCCACGCACCGGTGCGCTCCGAGGTGCTCGCCGCCCCGCTCGCGCGCCGGACCCCGCGCACGGTCGTGACGCCCGGCATGCTCCGCCGCCAGCTGGCCACGATCCGGCAGACGGGCGTGGCCTACGAGTACGAGGAGTCCAGGGTCGGCCTCGCCTGCGTGGCGTCACCCGTGCTCGGACACGACGGCGCGGTCGTCGCCGCGGTCAGCGTCGCCGGCCCGACCACGCGCTTCGACCCCCGCGCACACGCCGCGTCGGTGCACGCGGCGGCGACGGGCATCGCGCTCACCCTGATCCGCCGGGCGGAGCTGACCGCCGGCCTGTGACACCCGGCATGTCGACGACCGCGGTCATGTCGAGCTGGACTTGACGCCCGTCAACGCCGTCAACGCCGACGACGTTGACGGCGAATCAACATTGACGGCGTCAACGTTGACGACGCCGTCAACGCCGCGATGTTGATGACGATGCAGTCAATGTTGACAACGTTGCGCCGTCAACCTCGTCAACCTCATCGTCAACACGTCAATGTTGACGACGGAGTCGACGTTGACGTGTTGACGTGTTGACGTGTTGACGTCGATGTTGATGCCGAGGTCGACGTTGATGTGGACATTGATGTCGACGTCGCTTAGAACGCCTTCGCGTCGAGGTACGCGCCGAACGTGCCGAGCCAGTGGTCGGCCATGTAGCCGTGCCCGCCGAACACGTACGTCCAGCCGACCTCGCGGTGCGACGCCGACGCCGTGCGCGCGAGCGACACGTACCGGTGGCCCTCCGGCAGCGACTCCGCGATCGCCTCCCAGTTCCAGGCGCGCGACAACGCGAGGCCCGCCAGGTGCGAGCCGTACGGGTCGCCGGGGTCGTCGACCGGGAAGGGCTCGCGCAGCACGCGCCAGCGGTCCGACTCGAGGTCCGGCAGGTACGCGTCGAACCAGTCGGCGAACTCGGCGGGCGGGAGGGCGCGGCGCATCAGGTCGGCCGTCGTCAGCGCCGGGGACAGGAAGTCGGCGGCGTCCGGCTCGAACCCGCCGTACCCCGCCTCGTCCCGGTGCCACCGCAGCGCCGCCTCCCGGCACGCCGACACGATCTCGGTGTCCCCGAGGGCCTGGGCGGCGTCGTGCACCAGGCCGGTCGCGAACGCGGTGTTGCCGTGCGTGCCAGTCCTGATCGGCAGCCGGGCCGCCGAGATCCACTCCAGCCACCGGTTGCGCAGCACGTCCGCGATCGGCTCCACCGACCACGGCAGCCCGGACGTGCGCAGCTCCGCGTCGAGCTGCAGCAGCCAGGCCCAGCCGTACGGCCGCTCCCAGTACCGGCCGGCCGGCGAGGCGAAGAACTCGGCCTCCACGGCGCAGTTCTCGGGGGTGATCAGCTTGTCGAGGGCGTCCCTGGCCGCGTCGGCGCCCTGCACGGAGGGCCGCAGGCGCAACAACCGCACGGCGAGCCACGTCTGGTGCACGCACGAGTGCCAGTCGAACGACCCGGCGAACACGGGGTGCAGCACCCGCTGCGGCACCAGTCGATGATCGCCGTCGATCACGTGCGTCCAGTGGACCGGGTAATCGCGTTGGATGTTCTCGACCGCGATGCCCAGCAGCCGGGTGGCGGTGCCGTCATCCAATCGGGTGGCGTTCATGGCCACATCATGCAGGGCGACGTCTCAGCAGGGCAGTGGTCGGCTGTTGACAAGTAACAGACTTCACCCGCCTGTCGCCGGAAAACCCGTCCCGCGGCCGGTGCCGGGGAGCTGACGAACCCGTGCGGGTCTCTCAGTGTGGAACAACTAAGCTGAGCAGCGTGAACTGGACCGTGGACGTGCCCATCGACACGCTTCCCGAGCTCCCGCCGCTGCCTCCCGAGATGCGCAAGCGCCTGGACGACGCCCTGACGCGTCCCGCCGCCCAGCAGCCGGAGTGGCCCGACGCCGAACAGGTGCGTCGTGTGCGGGCCGTGCTGGAGAGCGTGCCGCCGATCACCGTGCCCGCCGAGATCGACCGGCTGCACACGCAACTGGCGCAGGTCGCGAACGGTGAGGCGTTTCTGCTGCAGGGAGGTGACTGCGCGGAGACGTTCGCCGACAACACCGAGCCGCACATCCGCGCGAACATCCGGACCCTGCTGCAGATGGCCGTGGTGCTGACCTACGGCGCGAGCCTGCCGGTGGTGAAGGTCGGCCGCATCGCCGGCCAGTACGCCAAGCCGCGGTCGTCGAACATCGACGCCCTCGGCCTGCCGTCCTACCGCGGCGACATCATCAACTCCCTGGTCGCGACGCCCGAGGCCCGTGTCCCGGACCCCGGCCGCATGATCCGCGCCTACGCCAACGCCGGCGCCGCCATGAACCTGCTGCGCGCCCTCACCGGTGCGGGTCTCGCGGACCTGCACCGCGTGCACGACTGGAACCGCGACTTCGTGCGCACCTCGCCCGCCGGCGAGCGCTACGAGGCACTGGCCGGCGAGATCGACCGCGGCCTGAAGTTCATGTCCGCGTGCGGCGTGACCGACCAGTCGCTGCACGGCACGGAGATCTTCGCCTCGCACGAGGCGCTGCTCCTCGACTACGAGCGCGCGCTGCTGCGCCTCGACACGACGGGCGACCAGCCGCGGCTGTACGACCTGTCCTCGCACTTCGTGTGGATCGGCGAGCGCACCCGTCAGCTCGACGGCGCGCACATCGCGTTCGCGGAGATGCTGTCGAACCCGATCGGCCTCAAGATCGGCCCGACGACGTCGCCCGAGATGGCCGTCGAGTACGTCGAGCGTCTCGACCCGCGCAACGAGCCTGGCCGCCTGACGCTCATCTCGCGCATGGGCAACCAGAAGGTGCGCGACGTGCTGCCCGCCATCGTCGAGAAGGTCGAGGCCAGCGGCCACAAGGTCATCTGGCAGTGCGACCCGATGCACGGCAACACGCACGAGTCGTCGACCGGCTACAAGACCCGCCACTTCGACCGGATCGTCGACGAGGTGCAGGGCTTCTTCGAGGTGCACCGCCGGCTCGGCACGCACCCCGGCGGCATCCACATCGAGCTCACGGGCGAGGACGTCACCGAGTGCCTCGGCGGCGCCCAGGAGATCTCCGACGACGACCTCGCCGGCCGCTACGAGACGGCGTGCGACCCGCGCCTGAACACGCAGCAGTCGCTCGAGCTCGCGTTCCTCGTGGCCGAGATGCTGCGCTCGTAGTCCTGGCGAACGAGACGAGAAGGGCCCCGCGTCGACGACGCGGGGCCCTTTCGCTTCCGTCCTAGAGACCGAAGATGGTGATCTCGGTCCCCTTCCGCACCCGCGTGCGCGGCGGGATCGACTGGTTGACGACGGTCGCGTTGCCGCTCTTGTTGAACTCGACCTTCACCCGGAAACCGGCCCGTTCGAGCTCCTCCTTGGCCTCGCGCACCTTCTTGCGCGAGACGTCCGGCACCTCGATCTCGCGGTCGTTCTGGAAGAACACGGTGACGCGCTTGGCACCCGTCCCCTCCAGCACGGTGCCCGCGGCCGGGTCGGTCCTGGCCACCCGCGACTGGTCGTTCTCGGCCGCGTCGTCGCCGCCCGCCTCGACCGGTTCGATGCCGGCGCGCTGCAGCTCGGCGAACGCCTCGGTCTTCGTCTTGCCCACGACGTTGGGCACCGGCGTGCGCGGCGACGGGCCCTTGCTGAGTACGAGGGTGACCGGTTCGTTGATCTTGAGCGCGGTGCCGGGGCGCGGGTCGAGCGCCACGACCTTGCCGATCGGGACCGTGTCGTGGAACGCGTCCTTCGTCGGGTCCGTGGCCGCCTTCAGCCCGGCGGCCTCGATCTCCTTCGTCGCGGCGGCGACCTCGGCGCCCACGTTGATGAACGGGACGACGGGCCTGCCGCGGGAGACGATGAGCTTCACGGACTCGTTCTTGCGCAGCTCCGTGGCCTGGCCGGGCTCCGAGCGGATCACCTGGCCGAGCGGCACGTCGTCCGACGCCACCTTCTCGATCAGCGGCGTCAGGTCCGCGCTCTGCACCAGCCGCACGGCGTTCTGCTCGGACTGCCCGACGACCTCGGGCACCGTCGTGTGGCTGGCCGCGCCGAGGAACCAGGAGTACAGGCCGACGATCAGCGCCAGCCCGCCGACGACCGAGCCGCCGATGACGAGGAGCTTCTTCCTGCGCTTGCGCTCCTCCTCGGCGGGGTCGACCTTCGGCTTGCGCGCGGGCCGGCTCTGAGCGGGCCTGCGCCGCGGCTCGGGGCGTTCCATCGCACGGGTGCCCGCGATGCCGGGAGGCGGCGTCGGCGGACCGGTGTTGACGGTCGTCATCGACGGCCCCGGTGGCGGCCTGTGGGTGACGGGCCTGGTCGCCTCGATCGCCGACGGGGGAGTGGCGCCGACCGCGACGGGGACCGGTCGCATCACGACGGTCCTGTCGTTCTCGGGCGCCGTGCCGGGAACGGGCACCGGCTGCGGCGTCAGCCCCAGCTCCGCGCCCACCCGCTCCAGCTCGGCGAGGAACGCGTCGGCGTTCGCGGGACGCAGGATCGGGTCGCGCCGGGTCGCCTTGCGCACCAGCGTGTCGAGCGCCAGCGGGATCTCGGGGATCGACGGGACGTCCGAGTTCACGTGCTGGTAGGCCACCGAGATGGGCGTCTCGCCGCGGTAGGGGGCCTTACCCGCCAGCATCTCGTAGAGCAGGATGCCGGCCGAGTAGACGTCACTGCGCGCGTTCGCGGCGCCCGTCTCCACCTGCTCGGGTGACAGGTAGGCGACGGTGCCGAGGATCTCGCTGTCGCTCGTCACGCCGTTCTCGGCGATCGCGCGGGCCAGTCCGAAGTCCGCCACCTTGACCTGGCCACCGGGTCCGATCAGCACGTTCTCCGGCTTCACGTCGCGATGCACCAGCCCGGCGCGGTGCGCGGCGCCCAACGCCGACAGCACCGGGCCGAGGATGCTCAACGCGACGGCGGGAGCGAGCTTGCCGCGCTGGTTCAGCAGGTCCCGGAGGTTTCCGCCGTCGATCAGCTCCATCACCAGGTACACCTGGTCACCGTCGACGCCCTGGTCGTGCACGGACACCACGGCCGGGTGATGCAGCTGCGCCGCGGCCCGCGCCTCGCGCTCGAAGCGCGCGACGAACGCCGGGTCCGCCGTCAGGTGCGGATCCATCACCTTGACGGCCACATCGCGATCGAGGCGGGTGTCGCGACCTCGATAGACGGTGGACATGCCGCCGCGCGCCAGCACGGCGTCCACCCGGTAGCGCTGCTCGAGCAGTCCACCCATCACGTTCGAAACCGACCTCTCCACAGTGCGAGATGGTAAAGCTCAGGATGACCCGGTTGGCGGAAGGGCGTTCCCAGTTCGGTTATGGCATCGTGACCCCCGTGAGTGCGATTCCTGCCGCTGCGGATGTACTGGCCGCCGACCTGGAGGTTGTTGGCCTCCCCGACGTGGCCGACCGAATGGGACTTCCGGTCACCCGGGTCCACCAGATGCTGCGCGACGGGCAACTGCTCGCCGAGCGGCGGGACGGCGTCCTCGTCGTTCCCGAAGCGTTCCTCGCCGCCGGAGGTGTGGTGAAGGGTCTGCCCGGCACCATCACGGTGCTGCGCGACCAGGGCTTCTCCACGGACGAGATCCTGCGCTGGCTCTTCACGGAGGACGAAAGCCTCCCCGGCACTCCGATCGAAGCATTGCGCGGAGACCGTGGGCGTGAGGTAAAGCGGCGCGCGCAGGCCATGGGCTTCTAGTTCACCCGAAGCAGCGGTTTCAGGCGTCTCCACAGGCGGGAGACGTCTGGAACCCCTGAGCTGGGCAGCATGACCAAGACTCTGCTCGCCTTTTTCACCGCCTTCGGCCTGCTGCTCTCGCCGGCCGTCGCCACCGCCGCGCCCGCCGTCCACGCCAAGCCCACCACGCTGGAGCTGGACGCCGGCGGCGCGAAGGTCAAGCTGAAGAAGGGCAACCAGCTCCAGATCAAGGGCAAGCTCGGCGCCAGGGGCGACCGGGAGCTGACCCTCGGGCTCGACGTGTTCGCCCAGGTCAGGGTAGGTGCGTCGGTGTGGACGAACATCTACACCGCGAACTGCCAGCCGAACGCGACCTTCAACGCCCGGCTCACTCTCGACGCGTCCGCCGACCTGCGCCTCTTCTTCGCGGGCACGAACGTGTACGCGTCCGCGACGTCGAACATCGTCGGCGTGGTCGTGGTCTGAGGCAGCCCCCGTCAGGGCTGAGGCCGGGCTCATCTCGTCGTCGCCCGTGCGAGCAGTGCCCGGCCGGCGCCGGGCACCGCCACGGCGATCCGTCGCGTCCGGGGCACCGCCACCCGCCGCCACAGCACCTCGCAGCCGACGAGCCCGAGGATGTCGCGGTACAGGGTGTACGCGGTCCGCACACAGGGCCGCGACGACGGCGACAACAGGGCGATGCCCGGCTCGGCCAACTGATATATCGCATATGAGTGCGCGACGAGGTCGTCGAGAACGCCCTGCACGCGGACGTCGGCACGCCGGCGCGACCGGCACCACTGTAAGAGGTCGCGGTCAACGTCGTGCGCGACGAGCACGTCCTGCGGCAGGTAGACCCGGCCGCGGTCGAGGTCCTCGCCGACGTCGCGCAGGAAGTTCGTCAGCTGGAACGCCACCCCGAGCCGGGCGGCGTACGGGGCGGCTTCCTCGCGCGGGACGACGGTGCCGAGGACGGGCAGCATCTGCAGCCCGATGACCTCCGCCGAGCCGTGCACGTAGACACCGAGCGCGTCGAGGTCGGCGTACTCGGTGACGTCGAGGTCCATCCGCATCGACGCGAGGAAGTCGGTGAACAGCGCCCGGTCGATGTCGTAGCGGCTCATCGTGTCGGCGAGCGCGTGCAGGACCGGGTTCGACGGGGGCCCGTCCTTCGTGCAACCGTCGAGCAGCCGCTCCAGCCGGTCGAGCTCACCCGCCCGGTCGTCGACCCCGGCGGCGTCGACGATCTCGTCGGCCCAGCGGGCGAACGCGTACAAGGCGTGCACCGCGGGCCGTTGGGAGGGTCGCAGCAGCGCCGTGGCGAGGAAGAACGTCCTGCCGTACCGCGCGTTCACCCGGCGGCAGGTGGCATAGGCCGCGCCCAGGTTCACGGGTCGAGGCTCATTCGTAGCGGGTGGACAGGCCGAACGGGTCCGGCTTCACCAGAGACCGCGCCGCGAGCCCGGACACCACCAGCGCGAAGAACAGGTAACCCCACGAGTAGAGCGCGGTGTCGCCGTTCGGGAACGTCACGAGCATCAGGAACACCGACGCGACCGTCATCGTGACGAGCGCGCTCGTGCTCCATGCGAACCCGGCGGCCAGCGCCAGCGGCCAGCTGAAGTACCACGGCAGCGTCGCGGGGGAGAGCAGCGCGACGGCCAGCATCGTCAGCGTGCCGCGCTTGATGCTGTTGCGGACCTCGCCGTCGCGCGCCGCCCACCACTGCGTGTACGCGATCCAGACCAGCACGACCGAGCCGATGCCCCGCGCGATGCCGATGAAGATGCCGCCGTCGACGTAGACGAACCAGTTGACGACCATCCGCACGAAGTCGCCGACCGCGCTCGGCAGCGACAGCCAGTTGATGATCATCGACGAGCTGCGCAGCGCCGGGATCCAGCCCAGCGTCACCCCGGCCACGGCCGTGCAGGCCGCGAACGTGCCGATGAACGCCACCAGGCCGGGCACCAGCGCCCTGCGGAACTGGGCGCGCTTGTCGCCGTCGAGCCGCGCCGCCCAGATCCAGATGAGGAACGGCGCGATCACCACTGCCGTCGCCTTCACGGAGAACGCGAGGGCGAGCAGCACGAAGCCGAGGACGTGCCTGCGGTCGAGCACCAGCAGCACGCCGGCGGCCATCAGCCCGATCATCAGCAGGTCGTTGTGCGCGCCGCCGACGAGGTGGATCAGCAGCAGCGGGTTCGCCGCCACCAGCCACAGCGCGATGGCCGACCTGCCGCCCAGGTGCCTGCTCAGGCCCGGCAGCGCCCAGCAGAGCAGCACCAGCCCGCCGGCGAGCGAGAACCGCATGGCGACGACGCCGAGGATGACGCTCGCGTCCGTCACCCACACGATCGCCTTCGCGACGAGGATGAACAGCGGCCCGTACGGCGCGGGCGTGTGCTGCCAGACCCAGCTGACGTTCTCGCTGAGTGTGCTCTGCAGCACCGCGGGCCCGACCTCGTACGGGTCGTAGCCGCTCAGCGCGAGCTGGCCCTGCGCGAGGTAGCTGTAGATGTCCTTGCTGAACAGCGGCGGCGCGAAGAGCAGCGGCAACGTCCACACCGTCACCGCGACCAGCACGGCGAAGTCGCCGATCTCGCCCCACCGCACGAGCCTGCCCAGGCGCACCCACGCCCAGATGACAAGGCCGAGCCCCAGGTACAGCACCATGCTCGCGAGGTCGCGGCCGTGGCCGTAGCGCAGCCAGCTCAGCCCGACCTGGGCGAGCAGCGGGTCGCGCTCGAGGATCGCCCCGGCCCCCATGCCGCCGAGCGCGATCAGCGCCACGCCCAGCAGGCCGAGCATGGTCGTGCGGATGGGGATGGCGTACGTGTTCGCGCGCACGACTTGATCAAGCTCCTGCGGAGAGACCTCGGAGCTCGTGCGGGGGAGGGACGGAGTTGCTGCCATCGCCCGAACATCGTTGCACAAGGCGAGCAAGCGTCAGCAAGCAACGGGGCACACCGGCAACGAGGTGTTAATGAACTCTCAGGAAGCGGTGCCGGTCCCGGCCGGGCGTGATCGGCGTCAGAAGGTCCGCTTCGTCGAGCTGATCGCGAGGCCGGCGAGCTTCTCGGCGGCCGGTTCCGCGACGGGGGCCGCGTCGAGTGCCGCCAGCGCGCTCTTGGTCAGCTCCTCGATGCGCTCCTCGACGGCGTCGACGGCGCCGACCTTCACCAGCGTGCGCCGGACCTCCTCGACGGTGTCGAGGTCGAGGTCGGGCCGGCCGAGGGTGATATCCAATATATCGGCGCCGAACTGCATGCCGAGGGCGACGAGCAGCGTCCGCTTGCCCTCCGACAGGTCGTCGCCAGCTGGCTTGCCGGTGACCTCCGGGTCGCCGAACACGCCGAGCAGGTCGTCGCGCAGCTGGAACGCGACGCCGATGTCCGCGCCGAACGTCCGCAGCCCGTCGATCAGCTCCGGCGAGCCGCCCGCCATCGCCGCGCCCATGTGCAGCGGCCGTTCGACGGTGTACGCGGCCGTCTTGAGCCGGTCGATCCGCAGTGCCGCGTCCGGGGACGAGTCGCCGCGCGCCTGCGTCAGCACGTCCAGGTACTGCCCCGCGAGCATCTCGGTGCGCATGTCCCGCCACGGCTCGCTCATCCGGCGCAGCACGTCGGCCGGCAGCCCGGCGGCGAAGAGCATGTCGTCGGCCCACGCCAGCGCGATGTCGCCGATCAGCACGGCCGCCGACATGCCGAACCGCTCCGGCGAGCCGAGCCACCCCCGCTCGCGGTGCCGGGCGCCGAACGCGATGTGCACCGTCGGCTTGCCCCGGCGCACCGAGGAGGCGTCCATCAGGTCGTCGTGGATCAGCGCGCACGCCTGGATCAGCTCCAGCGAGCTCACCGCCGTGAGCACCTCGCCGGCGAGCTCGCCGTCCGGGTCGCCGCCGGCCGCGCGCCAGCCCCACCACGCGTAGGTCGGGCGGATGCGCTTGCCCCCACCCAGCACGAAGTCGGAGAGCGCGTCGACGGCGCTCGCGAAGCTCGGGTCCATCGCCTCTCCGGACGCGCGCCGGGAGGCCAGGTACGTGGTCAACGCTTGTTCGACGTGCTGGGGCAGTGCCACGTCGATGGGGTGGTGGGACACACGTCCATGGTCCGCTGTGTCCGGCACCACGCGCATGTCGGGGGCGCGTACCAGGCCGTGTACCACATCGTGAGCGGCTGTCCCACTCTCCGGAAGTACCACTAGGCTTGGCGCCATGACGTCGGTGGTGGAACGGCTCCTGGGGGAGTCGCCCAAGTTCTCCGTGGAGTTCCTGCCGCCTCGGGACGCCGAGGACGAGAAGGTCCTCTGGAAGGCCGTCCGCGAGCTGGAGGGCCTCGACCCGGCGTTCGTGTCGATCACCTACGGCGCCGGCGGGTCGCGCCGCGACCGCACGATCCGCGCCACCGGCCGCATCGCGCAGGAGACGACGCTGCTGCCGGTCGCGCACCTGACCGCCGTCGACCACTCGGTGGCCGAGCTGCGCAACGTCATCGGCTGGTACGCGGCGATCGGCGTGCGCAACGTCCTCGCACTGCGCGGCGACCCTCCCGGCGACCCGATGGGCGACTGGGTCGCGCACCCGGAAGGCCTCAACTACGCCGACGAGCTGGTCTCGCTCGTCCGCGAGCTCGGCGACTTCTGCGTGGGCGTGGCGGCGTTCCCGTACGGGCACCCGCGCTCGGCCGACCTCGACACAGACCTGAAGTTCCTGCTGCGCAAGCTCAACGCGGGCGCGGACTACGCCGTGGCCCAGCTCTTCCACGCACCGGAGCCGTTCCTGCGGCTGCGCGACCGGGTGGCGGACGCGGGCTGCTCCGCGGCGATCCTGCCGGGCATCATGCCGATGCTGTCCCCGCGCGGCCTGTCCAAGATCGTGGAGCTCTCCGGCGCCGACCTGCCGCTCGACATCGCCCGCCGGCTGGAGCCCTACGCGGACGACGTCGCGGGGTTCCGGGCCACGGGCATCGACATCGCGACGGAGATGTGCCAGCGGCTGCTCGACGAGGGCGTGCCTGCGCTGCACTTCTACACGATGAACAGGTCGAAGGCGACGAAGGAAGTGCTGGGGCGTCTGGGTCTCGTCGCCCGCGCCTAGACGAGCGCGCTGCGCTTGTGCGCGATCAGCGCGAGCACGACGACGATCAGTGCGGCACCACCGGTGAGCCCCGCGACGAGCAGCGCCCAGCCGAGGAACGACTGGGAGTTCTCGCCCGCGTACTGCACGGTCGCCTGCAGCATGGACGCCTGACCGGGCTTCGGAGACCACGCGATCGTGTTGTTCTCCTCCTCGCGGCCGTTGGTGTTCACGATCTTGCCGGGGAAGCTCACCTTCACCTGGATGTCGGCGCGCTCCACCGGCACCTGGGTCAGGTCGACCGACCCCGAGAGCGTGACAAGATCACCCGACCGGCGGAAGTTCAGGCTGTAGCGGCTGTTCGACGAGCTCGTCGCCATCGACAGCGTGCGCATCTCGTCGAACGTCAGGCCGGTGAAGAACAGCTGCGTGCCCGCGTAGGCCTCCACCCGGTACGGCTGGGTGGTGACGCGGCTCGCGAGCTCCGGCGGCACCTTGAGCTGGGGGCCGGGATCGTTGTCCTGGGTGGGAGGCGTGGCCGCGACGATCTCGCCGGAGATGCGGTCGTCGTCCGACACGGCCATGGCCGCGTAGACGCGAACGCAACCGCTCAGCGAGAACAGGGTGAGCAGCAGGAAGACCGGCAGCAGCAGTGCCCGGGATCGACGCACCCGGACATCCTGCCAGCATGGTCCAAACGACGCAGTCCCCTCCTTTGGTCGTGAGCTTGACTAACTACCTTTTGGCGCGGAGGGGCGCGAGGTAGCGTCTCGGCGCATGGCATCCGTGCACGACATCAGCAACAAGTTCGTCAGCGACTACGTGGCGCTGGACCCGATCACGGCCACCAACCTCGGCTTCGCGGGGTCCGACGACCAGCTGACGGACCTCTCGCCGGAAGGGCACGCGGCGCGCGACGAACTCGCCGTCCGCGCCTTGGCCGACATCACCGCCGCCCAGCCCGCGGATGCGTCGGAGGAAGCGGCGCGCGCCGTCTTCCTGGAGCGGACGGGCCTGGAGCACGAGCTCTACGAGGCCGGCGTCACCGAGTCCTCGCTGAACGTCATCGCGAGCCCGATCCAGTCCGTGCGCGACATCTTCGACCAGATGCCGACGGACACGCCGGAGCAGTGGGCCACGATCGGCCGCCGTCTCTCCGCCGTGCCGGCCGCCTTGGACGGACTGCGCGCGTCTCTCTCGCACGCCGCCTCGCGTGGAAACGTGTCCGCGCTGCGCCAGGTGACCAAGGTCGCCGCACAGTGCGACGTCTGGTCGTCGTCGTTCTTCACGTCGTTCGTCGCCTCTGCCGACGTCGACGGTTCGGTGCGGTCGTCCCTGGACACCGGTGCCGCCGCCGCGTCCGCCGCCTACGCGGACTTCGCGTCGTTCCTGCGCACGTCGCTGGCGCCGCTCGCGCCGGAGAAGGACGCCGTCGGCGAGGAGCGCTACCGCCTCGGGTCGCGCTACTTCACCGGCTCGAAGCTCGACCTCGCCGAAGCCTACGAGTGGGGCTGGCAGGAGTTCCTCGGCCTCGAGGCGGAGATGAAGGAGGTCGCGGCCCGTCTCAAGCCGGGTGCGACGCTCGCGGAGACCGCCGAGTACCTCGACGAGAACCCGCGCTACCAGGTCCGCGGCCAGGACGGCCTCCAGGCGTGGATGCAGGAGCTGTCCGACAAGGCCCTGCTCGACGTGCGCGACGTGCACTTCGACCTCCCCGACGCCCTGATGAACCTCGAGTGCAAGATCGCGCCGCCCGGCGGTGGCGTCGGCGCCTACTACACCCCGCCGACCGCGGACTTCAGCCGTCCCGGCCGCATGTGGTGGTCGGTCGACCCCGGCAAGACCGTGTTCCCGACGTGGCGCGAGACGTCGACCGTCTACCACGAGGGCGTGCCGGGCCATCACCTCCAGTGCGCGACGGCGGTGTACCAGTCGAAGACGCTCAACGACTTCCAGCGCCTGCTGTGCTGGGTGTCGGGCCACGGCGAGGGCTGGGCGCTGTACTCCGAGCGCCTGATGCGCGAGCTCGGCTACCTCGACGACGACGGCGACCTGCTCGGCATGCTGGACGCGCACCTGTTCCGCGCGGCCCGCGTGATCATCGACATCGGCATGCACCTGGAGCTCGAGATCCCGGCGGGCACCGGCTTCCACTCCGGCGAGCGCTGGACCCCGGACCTCGGCCTGGAGTTCCTGCTGACCCGCACGCTGCAGGAGCCGGCCGCCTCGCGCGACGAGATCGACCGCTACCTGGGCTGGCCGGGCCAGGCGCCGGCCTACAAGCTCGGCGAGCGCCTGTGGCTGGCCGCGCGCGACGACGTGAAGGCGCGCAAGGGCGCGGCGTTCGACCTGAAGCAGTTCCACAAGGAGGCCCTGGAGATGGGGTCGATGGGCCTCGACACGCTGCGGGAGCGCCTCGCCGCGCTGTGACCGTGACGCACTCTGATATACCGGTGGAGCACTGATATATCGGTCGGCCGTGGAGCCTGCGGCCGACCGATATATCGGATATCAGACAGGGTCGGCCCACCGGATGCGGACGCGGTTCGTGATCGGCTCCGGGTCGTCGGTCAGCACGAACTCGAGCCACGGTCCCGGCTCCGGCCGCACCGACGCGAACCCGTCACCACTGCGCTCTACCCGGTGCCCGGTCGCCTGCGCCGAAGCCGGCGGGTCCGGGGAGTCGACGACCACCGCGGCCACGACGCCGGTGTACTCGGGCCGGGGTTCGAGGACGCAGAACTCGTTGCCCTGCGGGTCCCGCAGCACCACCCACGGCACGTCGCGCTGCCCGACGTCGGCGTGCTCGGCGCCGAGCTTGAGCGCGCGTTCCACGATGTCCGCCTGGTGCTCGGGCGAGGTGGAGGCCAGGTCCAGGTGCACCCGGTTCTTCTCGATCTTCGGGGCGTCGCTCCACACGAACGTCAGCTCGATCTCGTCGCCGGCGAACTCGGACCAGAACGCCGCCAGCGCGGAGGGATCCGCGGACTCGAACGTGATTTCCACGCGTCCGAGGGTACTGTTCGCGCGTGGCGAAGCTGGTGCTCGGACCTCTCCTGCGGTACGTGAACAAGTCGTCGGCGACCGTGTGGGTCGAGACCGACGCCCCCTGCGAAGTGACGATCGTCGGGCACACCTCGAGAACGTTCCAGGTGGGCAGGCAGCACTACGCGCTCGTGCGGATCGAGGGCCTCGGCCCGCGCACGGAGTACGACGTGCGGCTGGACGACGAGGTGGTCTGGCCGTTGCCGGACAGCGACTTCCCCAAGCCCGTCATCCGCACCGGCGAGGTCCGCCGGATCGCCTTCGGGTCGTGTCGTGCCGCCCCCGCCCAGCCGGTCGGCGACGACGCCCTCGACGCGTTCGCGCAGCGGCTGATGAAGACGCCGGAGGAGGACTGGCCGCAGGCGATGATCCTGCTGGGCGACCAGGTCTACGCCGACGAACCCACCAAGGCGACCATCGAGTGGATGCGCGAGCGCCGCCAGGGCACGAAGGAGCCCGACGGCGAGGTCGTGCACTTCTCCGAGTACGCGCGGCTCTATCACGAGACCTGGGGCGACCCGGAGATCCGCTGGCTGCTGTCGGTCGTGCCGACGTCGATGATCTTCGACGACCACGACGTGCGCGACGACTGGAACACCTCCGAGGTGTGGCGCAGGCAGATGGCGGGGAAGCCCTGGTGGCGCGACAGGATCCGCGGCGCCCTCTCGTCGTACTGGGTCTACCAGCACCTCGGCAACCTCAGCCCGGAGGAGCTCGCCAAGAACCCCCTGTACGCCAAGGTGATGGCGCAGGACACCGACGTGCTGCCGATGCTGCTGGACTTCGCCGAGGAGGCGGACAAGGAGGTCGACGGCGGCAAGTCGACGATGTGGAGCTACCGCCGCGACTTCGGCCGCGCGCGCCTGCTCATGGTCGACACGCGTTCGGGCCGCATCCTCGAGGAGGGCAGGCGGCAGATGGTGGGCGACGCCGAGTTCGAGTGGATCGAGCGCAACGCCGAGGGCGACTTCGACCACCTGCTGATCGGGTCGTCGCTGCCGTGGCTGATGCCGCACGGCCTGAGCCACTTCCAGTCCATCAACGAGGTCGGCGCGCGCAAGCCGGGCTGGCAGGGCAAGGCCGCCGAGAAGATCCGGCAGGTGGTCGACCTGGAGCACTGGCCCGCGTTCCGCGAGTCGTTCGACCGGCTCTCCCGCATGATCGAGAAGGCCGCGAACACCGACACCTCGACGGTCTGCGTGCTCTCCGGCGACGTCCACCACAGCTACGTCGCCGTGGCCGACTTCCCCAACCCCACCAGGGCGCTGGTGACGCAGCTCGTGTGCTCGCCGGTCCACAACGAACCGCCGAAGCCGCTCGAGCCCATGTTCCGGCTGTCGTGGTCGCGTTCCGTCGGAAGGCTGCTCCGCCGGGTCGCCACGTCCGTCGGTGTGCCGCCGGACCTGATGAGCTGGCGCAAGACGAGCGGCCCGCACTTCGGCAACTCCGTGGCGCTGCTGGACTTCGACGGCCGCCAGGCCCGCTACCGGTTGTTGTCGGCGGCGGGCGAGGAGACCGCGTCGGTCCTACTTAGTCGCGAGGCGCAGTAGGGCCCACAGCTGCGCGATCGCGTCGTGGTCGCCGATCACCCCGACCATGCGGTCGGGCAGCCGTCCCCACAACCAGCGGTACATCGTCATCGGGTCGGCCGTGACCTGCGCGTCGGCGAGGTGCGCGTCCTCGGGATCGACGACGCGCCACGCCGACGCGCCGTGCGGGCCGCAGCGCGTGAGCCACAGGTGGTCCTCGACTCCGATGGCGACCAGGCTGTCCCGCGACCCGCGCACGCCGAGCACGTCCAGCTTGTGCCCCAGCCACAACGTGAGCACCTCGTCGGCGCCGTCGACCGCGACCTCGTCGGCGACGTCGCCGAGCTCCATGCCCGCCGCGCCCTGGACGTCCATGCGGTGCACGGTCGTCTCGTGTGCGAGCCGTCGCCGCCAGAACCCGTAGTGCTGCTGTTCCGGCCACCACGTCGCGCACGGCTCGTCCTCGTCGTGCGCGCTGAGCTCGGCGAGCACGGCTTCCGCGCCCGAACGCAGGAAGTCGAGCGTGTTCTCTCCCTCCGCCGGGTAGTCCTGCCACTCGCCGGCCTCGGGCTCGCGGCCGAGCCTGATCCACTCCAGGGTTCTGCGGTAGCCGCTGCCGACGTGCCGCACGGTCTCCCCGAGGTTGAGGCCGGGGCAGGCGGGCACGCCCTTGTGCGGTGGCTGGCCGAGCGCGGACAGGGCGAGCAGGTCCGCCTCACGGCGCAGGACGTCGAGCGAGTTCACTGCTGGGCCTCATTCATCACACGCTCGACGAGCATCACGAACTGTTCGGTCTGGCGCACCAAGTCGTCTGCCGTGCGCGCGTTGACGTACCGCGTGATGCCCGCGAGCACGGCGGCCCGTGTGGACGACCACGACGCGAAGAAAGTGGCCCACTCGCTCATCTCCGGCGCCATCGAGGCGAGCAGCACCCACGCGCTGGTGGGCCTGGAACGTCCTCGATGGGGCCGGCCTCGCAACGCGAGCACCGCGGCGGCGGCACGCAGCGCGGCGAGGTAGGCGGTGGCGAACCGTTCTGAGGGGTCCTGCGCGCGTTCGGACTCGGCGAGCGAGTCGCGTGCCTGCCGCAGCAACGCGAGCGCGGACGTGGGTGGCAACGGGATGGGGAAGTCGATGGCAGTCATCTCGGCCTCCTCGTGGCGTCGGTGAACGACGTCTCCGCCGAGGGGAAGCCGGCGGCTCTCGGAGGTGGGGTGCTTCCCCCACCCCACCTCCGAGGCATGGTGCGACTCGAACATGTGTTCGAGTCCGCTCCAGCGTAGCTCCCGCCCGATGGATTCCTCAACCCGCCCCACCACGTGGGCGCCAGTCGTGGTCTGATGGTTACGTGAGCTCGCTCGAACACCCAGGAATCCGCAGGGTCGCGGACGCCCTGCCTCCCGCCACCGCGGCGCGCATCGTCGTGCTGCCGGACGCGGTGCGGACCGCGGCTGCCGCCGCGGACGCGGTGGGCGTGCAGGTCGGCGCGATCGCGAACAGCCTGCTCTTCGCGGCGGTGCGGGACGGGGTGGCGGCCCCGCTGCTGGTGCTGACCTCGGGCGCGCACCGCGCGGACACCGCGGTCGTCGCCCGGCTGGTCGGCGCGGACGCCGTGAAGCGCGCCGACCCGGAGTTCGTGCGCGAGCACACGGGCCAGGTGATCGGCGGGGTGTCGCCGGTCGGGCACCCGGAGCCGATCGAGACGGTGGTGGACGAGGCCTTGTCCGGTTACGAGGAGATCTGGGCGGCGGCGGGACATCCGCACGCCGTCTACCCCACGACCTTCGCGGATCTGGTGGCGCTGACCGGCGGACGCGTCGCGGTGGTGGCGTCATGACGGCCTCGCCGCGCCTGGAGCGCATCGTCGAGATGACGGCCGCGCAGCTGAACGAGCGGCTGGGCGAGGCGCTCGCGCTGTACGTGACCGCGATGAACTACCCGCCCGGCACTGTCGAGCAGCGCGCCCCGATGTGGCTCGCGCACATGATGCGCGAGGACTGGCGGTGCGTCGTGGCGCTGGGGGAGCAGGACGAGCTCGTCGGCATCGGCTACGGCTACCGCGGTGCCGCCGGCCAGTGGTGGCACGAGCAGGTGCGGCGCGGCCTCATGGTCGTCTCGCCGCCCACCGTCGTCGAGGACTGGCTCACCGACTACTTCGAGCTGACCGAGCTCCACGTGCTGCCGCGCGCCCAGGGGCGCGGGCTCGGCGAGGACCTGCTGCGCCGGCTGATGGAGGGCGTGCCCTCGTCCCGCGTGCTGCTGTCGACGCCCGAGGGGCCGAGCAAGGCGTGGAAGCTCTACCGCCGCGTCGGCTTCGTCGACGTGCTGCGGCACTACCAGTTCACCGGCGACCCGCGCCCGTTCGCCGTGCTGGGCCGCACGCTGCCGATGGACTGACCTCGCTTCTCCCGCAAGCCCCCGAGCCGACGGCTCGGGGCTTCTTGTTGCGCTCGTCCGACCCCGGACCTACTCTCACCAATATGCAATATATTGGATATGGGTCACTGAAGGACCGCGCGGCCGCCGAGATCCGATCGGCGATCGTGCGCGGTGACCTGCAGCCGGGCACGGCCATCAAGGACGTCGAGCTGGCCGAGAAGCTCGGTCTGTCCCGCACGCCGGTGCGCGAGGCGCTCGCGACGCTGACCGACGAGGGCCTCGTCGAGACCAAGCCGCACGCGTACACCCGCGTGACCGCGCTGGAGGCGGAACCGGTGCGCGACGCCCTCGTCGTCGTGCGGCAGATGCACTCGCTCGCCACCGGCCTGGTCGTCTACCAACGGCGGCTGACCGACGAGGACCTGACGGCGATGCGCGCCGCCAACGAAGCCTTCAAGAAGGCGCTCGACGCCGACGACGCCGACGCCGCGCTGGCCGCCGACGACGCGTTCCACGCCGTGACGGTCCACCGCTGCGACAACTTCGCGATCACCGCGACCATCGACCGCTTCACCCCGCTGGTGCGCAGGGCCGAGCACAGCCGGTTCTCCTCGCCCGCCGCCCGCCACTCCGTCACCCAGCACCAGCAGATCATCGAGGCGTGCGAGCAGGGCGACCACCAGCGGGCCAGCGTCCTCGTCGACGAGAACTGGACCACTTTGGAGGACGAACTGTGAACAGGTTCCCGCTGCTCTTCGGCCCCTCGCCCGTCCACCGCCTGGACCGCCTGACCGCCCACCTCGGCGGTGCCGCGGTCTGGGCGAAGCGCGAGGACTGCAACTCCGGCCTCGCCTACGGCGGCAACAAGACCCGCAAGCTCGAGTACCTCGTGGCCGACGCGCTCGCCACCGGCTGCGACACCCTCGTCTCCATCGGCGGGATCCAGTCCAACCACACCCGCCAGGTCGCCGCCGCGGCGGCACGGGCGGGCCTGAAGGCCGTGCTGGTGCAGGAGAGCTGGGTCGAGTGGTCCGACGTGGGCAGCGACCGCGTGGGCAACATCCTGCTCAGCCGCATGATGGGAGCCGACGTCCGCCTCGTGGACGCCGAGTTCGGCATCGGCGTCAAACCGGCGTGGGAACAGGCGATCGAGGAGGTCCGCGCCTCCGGCGGCAAGCCCTACCCGATCCCCGCAGGCGCCTCCGACCACCCGCTGGGCGGCATGGGCTTCGCCTCGTGGGCCGACGAGGTCCGCCAGCAGGAAGCGCAGCTCGGCGTCTTCTTCGACACGATCATCGTCTGCTCGGTCACCGGCAGCACCCAGGCCGGCATGGTCGCCGGTTTCGCCGGCGACCCGAACCGCCGCGTGCTGGGCATCGACGCCTCCGCCAAGCCGGCCGAGACCCTCGACCAGATCACCCGCATCGCCCACACCACCGCGAAGCTGCGCGAGGTCACGGTGTCCGAAGAGGACATCCTGCTGGACGACCGCTTCCACGCCGGCACCTACGGCATCGCCGACGAGACCACTGTGGACGCCATGCGTCTCGGCGCGAGCCTCGAGGGCATGATCACCGACCCGGTGTACGAGGGGAAGTCGCTCGCCGGGCTCGTCCACCTCGTGTCGTCGGGGGAGGTCGACCGCGGGTCGACCGTGCTGTACGCGCACCTGGGCGGGCAGCCGGCGCTCAACGCGTACAGCTCGCTGTTCCCGGCCTAGCCGCCGGAGCCGGAGGCCGGCCAGGTGCGGGAGGCGGTGCACGGCGGGTCGAGTGCGGAGTGGACCGCGCGGTGGGCCGGGCGCGATGGAGCAGGCGCGGTGGGCCGGGCGCGGAAGGCAAGCCCGGTGCGGTGGGCGTGGTGCGGCGGTGCCGGGCTGGGCCGGCAGGGGCAGGGCCGGTACGACGGGTGAGCCCAGCGGGCTGACCGGCATGCCCGGCCAAGCGCCTCCGTCAGGACGCCACTGCTCGCCGGGCCGCCTCACCCGCCCGGCGGTGCGCGGGTCAGGCGCGCAGGCGCAGGCCCTTCGGGGTGGCTCGGAAGCCCGCCTCCTGCAGGACCGTCGCCAGGTGCGAGGTGAGCGCCACCTCGCCGTCGGCCCGCTGGACCGCCAGCTGGCCCAGCCAGCCGTCGCGGACGGCTCGGCTCAGGGCGTTGGCGGCGGTGCGCAGCGTCGGGTCGTCGTCGGTGAACGACAGCAGGGACTTGCCGCCCCGCTCGACGTAGAGCACCGGGGTGCCGTCGACCAGCACGGCCAGCGCGCCCGCCTTGCGGGCCGGGCGGTGCTTGCCCTCGCCGAGCGGATCCGGCCAGGGCAGGGCGGCGCCGTAGGGCTGGGCAGGGTCGGCCGCCGCCAGGACCACGGCGGACTGGTCGTCCTGCGCGGGCTGGCCCGGTGGGCGGGAGAGGGCGCGCAGGCGGTCGACCGCGCCGCGGGCCGCGAACTGGGCGGCGCCCAGGCCCTCGACGACGTAGCCGCGGATCACCTGGCCCGACTCCTCCATCGCCCGCAACACCTTGTAGACGCCGCTGAAGCCGCCCGTCACGCGCTCGGTGTCCAGGGCGCCCCTGGTCAGGACGCCGTGGCGTTCGAGGAAGGCCTCCGCTCGCGCGTGCGCCCGGCGGGTCGGGTCGGCCGCCGGGGCCACGGCCAGCGACCAGCGACCGGCCGCGGTGGGCGGGCCGGTGCGCGAGGGCAGGTCCGGGCGGGCGGCGCGCAGGCGGGCGTAGCGGCCTCGGGGAGCGCTGCGGCGGGGTTTGTGGGCCGCGCCGCCGCCGGAGACCAGGGCGCGCAACGGGGACAGCGTGTCGTTGGTGATCAGGCCCGCCCACACCAGGTCCCACAGCGTGCCGACGACCTCGGCGTCCGTGCACGTCACGGACTGCGAGACCCGGTCGACGACCTGGCGGAAGAACAGCGCGCCGCCGGACAACGCCTCCAGCACCGCCGTGTGCAGCGGCGACTCCGGGACCGACTCCGGCACCAGGTCGGGCAGCAGCAGGTCGGCCACGTCGGTCGGGGCCAGGGCGATCCAGCCGTCGCCTCCCGCCAGCGAGCCGCAGCCCGTCCACGTCACCTCGCCGGACGCCGTCAGCTCGTCCAGCAGCGCCGGGTAGTAGCCGGGCAGCCGGGACGGGAACAGCAGGGACTCCAGCGCGCTGGCGGGAAGCGGCGCGCCGGCGAGCTGTTCGACCACGGAGAACACGTCGTCGACCGTCGGCGCGGACCTCAACCGGCGCCCGAGCCCGTGCCACGACGGCAGGAACCGGCCGAGCGCCGCGGGTTCGACCGGCTCCACCTCGGACCGCAGCCGGGCCAGCGAGGCACGGCGCAGGCGGCGCAGCACGTCCGCGTCGCAGTACTCGGTGTGCGTGCCACCCGGACGCAGCTCGCCGCGGACCAACCGGCCCGTGGCGGCCATCCGTTCCAGCACACCCGTCACCACGGCCACGCCCAGGCCGAAACGCGCCGCGGGCTCGGTGGCCGGGAACGGGCCGTGCGTGCGGGCGTACCGGCTCAGCAGGTCGCCCAGCGGATCCGCCACCGGCTCGGTGAACGCCTCCGGGACGCCGACGGGAAGCGCGACGCCGAGCGCGTCGCGGACCCGGCCCGCGTCCTCGATCGCGATCGTGCGGTCCTCACCGGCGATCCGGACGCGGATCGCCCGGCGCTGGGCCACCAGCTCGTCCAGCCACTCGCGGGGCACGCCGCGCTCGAGCGCCTCCGCGTCGGAGAGATCTCCCAGGAACCGCAACAGATCGGCGGTGTCCTCGGCGTGCCGCGGGCGGCGGTCCTCCGCCAGCCGCTGCAGGGCGCGCTCGACCTCGGCGACGATCTCGGGGTCGAGCAGCTCGCGGATCGCCTCCGACCCGAGCAGCTCCGCGAGCAGCGTCGAGTCGAGCGACAGCGCCGCCGCACGGCGTTCGGCCAGCGGCGCGTCCAGCTCGTAGAGGAACATGCCCACGTACCCGAAGAGCAGGCTGCGGGCGAACGGCGACGGCGACGGCGTCTCCACCTCGACCACGCGAACCCGGCGCGCGCGGACGTCGGCCATCAGCTCGCGCAGGCCCGGCACGTCGTAGACGTCCTGCAGGCACTCGCGCATCGCCTCCAGCACCACCGGGAACCGCTCGTACTTCGACGCCACCGACAGCAGCTGCGCCGAGCGCTGACGCTGCTGCCACAACGGGGTCCGCCGCTTCGGGTCGCGCCGGGGCAGCAGCAGCGACCGGGCGGCGCACTCGCGGAACCGGGCCGCGAACAACGCCGACCCGCCCACCTCGGCCACCACGATCTGCTCGACCTCCTCCGGGTCGAGCAGCACGTCCTCGGCGCTCGCCGTCACCTCCACGCCCTCGTAGTCGAGCGCGTCGGGCAGCCGCAGCACGATGCCGTCGTCGGAGTGCGCCGCCTGCACCTCCACCCCGCGCTTCTCGCGCAGCCGCGAGGCGATCGCCAACGCCCACGGCGCGTTCACCTGGGCACCGAACGGCGAGTGCACCACGAGCCGCCAGTCGCCCAGCTCGTCGCGGAACCGTTCCACCAGAACGGTCCTGTCGTTCGGCACGTGCCGGGTGGCCTCCCGCTGCTCGCCCAGGTACGCGAGCAGGTTGTCCGTCGCCCACTCGTCCAGGCCGGCCGCCTTCGCCCGCTCGCGCGCCGGCGCGTCCTCCATCGTGGACACCTCGCGCAGGAACTTGCCCATCGCCCTGCCGAGCTCCAGCGGACGGCCCGGCGCGTCGCCCTTCCAGAACGGCATCCGCGCGGGCTGCCCCGGCGCGGGCACCACGATCACCCGGTCGTGCGTGATGTCCTCGACCCGCCACGACGAGGTGCCCAGCAGGAACGTGTCGCCCACGCGCGACTCGTAGACCATCTCCTCGTCGAGCTCGCCGACGCGTGAACCGGGACCGTTCTCCGACGGCGGCGTCATCACGGCGAACAGCCCGCGGTCCGGGATCGTGCCGCCGGACGTGACCGCCAGCCGTTGCGAACCAGGACGGCCGCGCAGCTCGGAGTTCACCCGGTCCCAGGTGATCCGGGGCCGCAGCTCGCCGAACTCCTCGGAGGGGTAGCGCCCCGACAGCATGTCCAGCACCGCGTGCAGCGCCGAGTCGGGCAGTCCCGCGAACGGCGCCGCCCGCCGCACCAGCGCCGTCAGGTCCTCGACCGTCCACGTCTCCATCGCCACCATCGCGACGATGTGCTGCGCCAGCACGTCGAGCGGGTTGCGCGGGAACCGGACGGACTCGATCGCGCCGTCGCGCATCCGTTCCGCCACCACCGCGCACGACACCAGGTCGCCGCGGAACTTCGGGAACATCACCCCCCGCGACACCGCGCCCACCTGGTGCCCCGCCCGGCCGACGCGCTGCATCCCGGACGCCACCGACGGCGGCGCCTCGACCTGCACCACCAGGTCGACCGCGCCCATGTCGATGCCGAGCTCCAGCGACGACGTGGCCACCACGCACGGCAGCCGCCCGGACTTCAGGTCCTCCTCCACGGCGGTGCGCTGCTCCCGCGACATCGAGCCGTGGTGCGCGCGGGCCACCGACGCGGTCTTCTGCACCGTCATCCCGGACTGGCCGATCGCCGCCGCCGGGAACGACTCCAGTTCCGTGGCCTCCTCGGCCAGTTCGTTCAGGCGCGCGGTCAGCCGTTCGGCGAGCCGGCGCGAGTTCGCGAAGACGATCGTGGACCGGTGTTCCCGCACCAGTTCGAGCACGCGCGCCTCGACCGACGGCCAGATGGAGTTGCGCTGCTCGGCACCGGCCGCCGAGCCCGACACCTCACCGGTCGGCTGGCCGAGCACCGTCATGTCCTCGATCGGCACCTCGACCTCGACCTCGATGGTCTTCGGCGTCTTCGGCTGCACCACCGACACCGGCCGCCCGCCGGACAGGTACGTGCTGATCTCCTCGACCGGCCGCACCGTCGCCGACAGACCGATCCGCTGCGCCGGCCGCTCGAGCAGCGCGTCCAGCCGTTCGAGCGACAGCGCCAAGTGCCCGCCGCGCTTGGTACCCGCCACCGCGTGCACCTCGTCGAGGATCACCGTCTCCACGCCGCGCAACGACTCGCGCGCCGACGACGTGAGCAGCAGGAACAACGACTCCGGCGTCGTCACCAGCACGTCCGGCGGAGTGCGGCCGAACGCCCTGCGCTCCTCGGGGGACGTGTCGCCCGTCCGCATGCCGACGGTGATCGACGGCTCCGCGAGCCCCAGCCGGTGCGAGGCCTGCCGGATGCCGGCCAGCGGCGCGCGCAGGTTGCGCTCCACGTCCACGGCCAGCGCCTTCAGCGGCGAGATGTAGAGCACCCGGCACCGGCGCTTCGGCTCGGCCGGCACCGGGGAAGCGGCCAGCCGGTCGAGCGCCCACAGGAACGCCGCCAGCGTCTTGCCCGAGCCCGTCGGGGCGATGACCAGTGCGTGCTCGCCCGCCGCCGCGGCCGTCCACGCGCCCGTCTGGGCCGGGGTGGGCGCGGCGAAGGCCCCGGCGAACCACTGCCTGGTCGCCGGTGAGAAGGCCTCCATCACATCCATGGGGAACATCATGACGCCGGGGTCCGACAATTTCTGATTACGCAGGTCCGAGCACCCGCCGAAGGCCCCTGTGGCACGATCACCCCGTACGTCCTTCGAGGGGAGCACGGTGCGCATCCTGTCCGTCGACCTGGGCACCGCAAACACAGTCGCAGTGCTGTCCGGCCACGGTGTGGTGGACGTGGACGGGGGGACAACCATGCCCTCGTCGGTCTACCTCGACGAGGACGGCACCCTGCTCGTCGGCAGGGACGCGGACCGGCGTTCACGCCGCGACCCGTCGCGCTACGAGGCGAGCCCGAAGCGCCTCATCGACAAGCCGACGATGAAGCTCGGCGACAAGACCCTGCCCGTCAACGACGCGCTCGCGGCGATCTACGCGCGGGTGATGGAAGCCGTGACGCCGTTGCTCATGGGCGCGGTGCTCGACGAGATCCGCCTGACGCACCCGGCGGAGTGGGGCCCGAGCAGGCGCAACAAGCTGTTGTCCGCGGCCAGGCTCGCGGGCATGACGGGCGAGCTCGTGCCCGTGCCGGAGGCCATCGCGGTGGCGGCGCTCGGCGGCGGCCGCCCGCTCGCGGTCTACGACTTCGGCGCCGACACGTTCGACGTCTCGGTCCTCGACTCCGAGCACCGCATCCTGGCCGACGGCAGCCTCGGCGACATCGGCGGTCTCGACGTGGACCAGGCGCTGCTGGAGCACGTCGGCCGCGAGGTCTCGCACAAGGACCCGGCCGCCTGGCAGCGGTTGCTGCGCCCGACCACGGTCGACGACCACCGCGCCCGCCTCGGCCTGCGCGAGGAGCTGCGCCTGGCGAAGGAGGACCTCTCGGCGCTGCACCGGGTCGAGGTGACGATGCCGGAGCCGTTCGCGAAGGTCGTCATCACGCGCGGCGAGCTGGAGGCGTTGATCAGGACGAGCCTGATCCGCACCACCGAGCTGCTGATCGCCACGGTCACCAAGGCCGGTGTCACGCCGGAGCACGTCTACCTCGTCGGCGGCTCGTGCCAAATGCCGCTGGTCGCGCAGACCATCGCGGAGAAGGTCGGCATCGTCCCGACCAGCCCCGACCACCCGGAGACGATCGTCGCGTCCGGTGCCCAGGTCGTCGACAAGACCAAGATCACGCTGAAGCCCGAGGACGACAAGCCCAAGTACGTCGAGCCGCCCACGATCGTCACCGCGCCGGTCAGCCCGGCGGTGAGCGGCCCGCACCCGGTGAACCCGAACGTGAGCGGTTCGTACCCGAGCGGGTCGTACCCCAGCGGTTCCTACCCGAGCGGCGCGTACCCGAACCCGAACACCAGTGGCGCCTACTCGGCGAGCGGCAGCTACCCGGTCACCGGGCCGTACGCCGTGAACCCGAACGTCAGCGGCAACTACCCGATGAACTTCCCGCAGCAGACGGGACCGAAGAAGAAGGACAACAAGAAGCTCTTCCTCGCCGTCGGTGGCGCGGTGGTGGCGGTCGCCGTGGTCCTCGGCGCCGTGTTCGCGTTCTCCGGTCCCGACCTGCCCAGCGCCGACGAGTGCAAGGACGACACCGCCCAGGACGGCCAGGGCTTCACCCGGTGCCTGCGCCAGCTCGCGGGCCACGTTCCGGACGGCGGCGGCTGCGAGAAGGCCGACTCCGCGCAGATCACCGGCATGGAGGAGATCAAGGGCACGGTCGTGAGCTGCGCGATCCGCGACGGCTACGAGGTCCAGTACATCCTCACCGACAGCGTCACCGGCGCCGAGAACAACGCCGACGCCATCGCGAAGTCCTTCCAGACCGACCGCGTCGAGGCCGACTGGACCGGCAACGGCCTGGAGGGCGGCTACCGCGCGGCCACGTCGGCCGGCACCGGCGTGCTGGTGTTCACCGCCAAGGGCCGTCCCATGTTCGGCATCCTCACCAAGAACGCCGAGGAGAACGCCGACGAGCTCAAGCCGGACGAAATGGCCGACTTCTTCGAGAAGTCCGTGCAACCGGGTGAGTAACCGCCCCTGATGGACCTGTCGGCACGCCGTCGCCGCGTGCCACCATCGCGATCATGGTGACCGTGGCGCCGCAGGTCGAACGCGTGCAGCGCAAGGTGGTTCGGGTACTGACCGGCACCCAGGCCCTGGGGTCCGCGTCGATCACGATCGGCCTCGCGTTCAGCACGCTGATCGCCGCGTCGCTGTCCGGTTCCGACGCCGTCGGGGGCCTCGCGCAGACCGCGGCCGTCGCCGGTGCCGCGCTGCTCGCGCTGCCGGGAGCCCGTCTCGCGCAACGGAGCGGGCGTCGTCCCGCGTTGATTCTCGGCTACGGCATGGGCGCTCTCGGCGCGTTGGTCGCCGCTGTCGCCGTGGGATTCGGGTTGTGGCAGTTGTTGTTGGCGGGGCTCCTCCTGTTCGGAGGGGCGTCCAGCGCGAACTACGCGGCCCGTTACGCCGCAACGGATCTGGCGCAACCCCAACGCCGTGCGCGCGAGCTGTCCCGTGTGGTGTGGGCGGCGATGATCGGCGCGATCATCGGGCCGAACCTCGCCGATCCCGCCGGACGGGTGGCCGCGTCCTTCGGGCTGCCGCCGGGGGTGGGGCCGTTCCTGCTGGCCGCCGCGGTGCTCGGCGTGGCCGTGCTGGTGATCCAGCTCGGGCTGCGACCGGACCCGTTGGTGGTCGTGAAGAGCACTCGACCGGTGGAACCGCAGCACTGCTCCGGCGGTTCGGTCACGCCCGGTGGTCTCCGGGTCTGGGCGACGCTCGGGCCGATGGCACGACTTGCACTCGTTGGAGTGATGTTGTGCCACACCGCGATGGTCGGGCTGATGTCGATGACGCCCGTGCACATGAACCATGCCGGGTCGTCGTTGCGCGTGGTGGGGGTCGTGATCAGCCTGCACGTCGCGGCGATGTACGCGGCGAGTCCCCTGTTCGGGTGGATGGCGGACCGGCTCGGCCGGGTGCCGGTGCTCGCGATCGGGGCGTCGCTGGTGGTGGCGGCGTCCGGCGTCGCGGGGATGGCGCCGTCGCACGACGCGCCGCAGCTCGCGGCGGGGCTCGCGCTGCTCGGGTTCGGCTGGTCGGCCGGGCTGGTGTCGGGGTCGGCGCTGCTCACGGAGTCCGTGCGGGTGGAGGACCGGCCCGCCGCGCAGGGACTCTCCGACCTGGTGATGAACGTCGGCGGCGCCATCGGGGGAGCGGTGTCGGGGATCGTCGTGACGGCGTGGTCATACGCGGCGCTCGGGCTGATCGTGGGGTTCACCGCGCTGCCGCTGCTGGTGGTGTGCCTGCTCGCGTCGCTGCGCAAGCCCGTTGGCTAGGGTCTGGCGGTGCGCATCACCATGTTCCGCAAACTCATGGCAGGGGAGTTCGGCCAGGTCAGGGCCGAGATGATCGCCCACGACCACGTGCTGTCGTCGCTCGGCGGCCGCACCGCCGACCAGGCGATCGAGGCGGGGGTCGGCGCCAAGGAGGTCTGGGTCGCCGTCTGCGACGCGTTCGAAGTTCCCGAGAATCGTCGGTGAGATGCGGGTTCGGAGTGTCACGTGTGCTCGAACACGTGTTCGGCTACAGTGGCCGCGACCCCCGGCTTCGCAGAATTGTCAGACCCCGCCAGTAGCGTCAGGTCCAACATGACGAAGCAACGGCAGCAGACGACAAAAGGTGGACCCAAGATGGCACCCGCAGCACCCGACCGGGACAAAGCGCTCGAGCTGGCCCTGGCGCAGATCGACAAGCAGTTCGGCAAGGGCTCCGTGATGCGCCTCGGCGAGGAGGGCCGTGCCCCGATCGAGGTCATCCCGACCGGCGCGATCGCGCTGGACGTGGCGCTCGGCATCGGTGGTCTGCCGCGGGGTCGCGTCGTCGAGATCTACGGTCCTGAGTCCTCCGGTAAGACCACCGTGGCCCTGCACGCCGTCGCGAACGCCCAGAAGGCCGGCGGCATCGCCGCCTTCATCGACGCCGAGCACGCCCTCGACCCCGAGTACGCGAAGAAGCTGGGCGTCGACACCGACGCGCTGCTGGTCTCCCAGCCCGACACCGGTGAGCAGGCGCTCGAGATCGCGGACATGCTGGTCCGCTCCGGCGCGCTCGACATCCTCGTGATCGACTCGGTCGCCGCCCTCGTGCCGCGCGCCGAGATCGAGGGCGAGATGGGCGACAACCACGTCGGTCTGCAGGCCCGCCTCATGAGCCAGGCGCTGCGCAAGATCACCGGTGCGCTCAACGCGTCCGGCACCACCGCGATCTTCATCAACCAGCTGCGCGAGAAGATCGGCGTGATGTTCGGCTCCCCGGAGACCACGACCGGTGGTAAGGCGCTGAAGTTCTACGCCTCCGTGCGCCTGGACGTGCGCCGCATCGAGACCTTGAAGGACGGCGGCGAGCCCGTCGGCAACCGCACCAGGGTCAAGGTCGTGAAGAACAAGGTCGCGCCGCCGTTCAAGCAGGCCGAGTTCGACATCCTCTACGGCAAGGGCGTCAGCCGCGAGGGCTCGCTGATCGACATGGGCGTCGACCAGGGCATCCTGCGCAAGTCCGGTGCCTGGTACACCTACGAGGGCGACCAGCTGGGCCAGGGCAAGGAGAACGCCCGCAAGTTCCTGCTGGACAACCCGGACATCGCCAACGAGGTCGAGAAGCGCATCAAGGACAAGCTGGGCATCGGCGCGACCCTCGACGCCGACGAGACGGCGCCCGCCGCTCCCGTCGAGTTCTAGAGGCAGCGGGTTTGGACGAGGCTGAGGAGCAGCGCAAGGCGCGGGACATCTGCTACGCGCTGCTCACCGCTCGTGCCCGGTCCCGGCAGGAGCTGCACGACGCGTTGCTGCGCAAGGGAATCAGCGCCGGCGCCGCCGAGGTCGTCCTCGGCAAGTTCGACCGGGCCGGCTTGATCGACGACGCGCAGTTCGCCGAGATGTGGGTGCGCTCCCGCCACACCTACAACGGCCTGGGCCGCCGCGCCCTGGCCATGGAACTGCGCCGCAAGGGCGTGGCCGACGAGGTGGTGGCCGAGGCCGTCGCCGCGGTCGACGGCGAGGCCGAGGAAGAACGAGCCCGCGAGCTGGTCCGCAAACGCCTGCGCACGATGTCCGGCGTGGACGAGACCGCGAAGATCCGCCGCCTGGTGGGCGCGTTGGCGCGCAAGGGGTACGCCGAGGGCCTCGCCTACCGCGTGGTGCGCGACGAGTTGCGCACCGCGGGCGACGAGGCGTCGGCGCTGGACGAGCCCTGGTAGCAGCCAGGCCGCGTGGTCGGTCTGGCTCGGTCCTGCCGTGCTGTGCGGGAGGCTGGGGTTCGTGGTGGGGCGGCTCGTTCGGTGCCCGCTGTGGTGTGGCCCCGCGTAGAGGGGCTCGCGCAGGCGTGGTGGCCGCCGTCGAGTCGCCGCTCCTGACGTGCCGTAACCGACTTCGCCGCTTCACCGGTTGGTCCCGAGTAGCCTGAACGGCGTGAGCACCACTCCCGACGTGCCGTCTACCGTGCCGCCCACCGTGACGGTCTCCGACCTGCTCTGCTTCGACCTCTACACGACGTCGCGGGCGGTCACCGGCTTCTACCGGCCGATCCTCGACAAGGCGGGCATCACGTACCCGCAGTTCCTGGTGATGCTGCTGCTGTGGGAGCGGGACTCGCGGCCGATCCGGGAGCTCGTGCGGGAGCTCGACCTCGAGTACAGCACCCTCTCGCCGCTGATCAAGCGGTTGGAGAAGGGTGGGCAGCTGGTGCGCGTCACGCACCCGGAGGACGAGCGTTCCGTGCTCGTCCAGCTCACCGACAAGGGGCGTGAGCTGCGGTGGATCGGCGCTGAGATGTTCAACCAGCTCGGCGCGGCGCTCGGCATGACCATCGAGGAGATCGCCGTGCTGCGCAAGGCGTTGCAGCGGGTCAAGCAGGGCGCGGAGCGCTAGTCGTCCTCGCTCGACCGCCAGTGGCCTGAAACACATCGCGCGCGAGGTAACTCGTCGGGTAACTTACATCGTGCACGACCTAATCGAGCACGATGTGCATCCGGTGCCTGACGAGAGAGTGAGAGAGCAATGCGAGTTCGTAAGGTGTTCGCCGTTCTTGGGACCCTGCTGGCGCTGGCTGCCGTTGTTCCGTCCGGTGCCGGTGCCGCCGAGGACAGGCAGAGCGCGAAGAAGCCGACCGTGGTGCTGGTGCACGGGGCGTTCGCGGACGCGTCCAGTTGGAACGGTGTCGCGGAACGGTTGCAGCGCAAGGGCTTCACGGTGGTGGCGGTGGCGAACCCGCTGAGGTCGGTCTCCGGTGACGCGAACTACCTGCGTCAGGTGCTGGCCTCGATCGACGGGCCGATCGTCCTCGCCGGACATTCCTACGGCGGCATGGTGCAGTCGCAGGCCGCGCTCGGGAACCCGAACGTGAAGGCGCTCGTCTACGTCGCGGCGTTCGCGCCGGAGAAGGGCGAGAGCGTCCTCGACCTGTCGAACAAGTTCCCCGGCAGCACCCTCGGCGACACGCTGTCGGCCATCGACCTGGGTGACGGCAGCAAGGACATGACGATCCAGCAGGACAAGTACTGGCAGCAGTTCGCGGCGGACCTGTCCCGCAAGGACGCGACGCTGGCGGCGGCGACGCAGCGGCCGATCAACGACACCGCGCTGGGCGAGAAGGCCGGTGACCCCGCGTGGCACCGGATCCCGTCGTACTTCGTGAACGCGGGCAAGGACAAGAACATCCCGATCGCCGCGCAGAGGTTCATGGCCGAGCGCGCCCACGCCCGTGCGGTCGTCGAGGTCAAGGACGCCTCGCACTCGGTGGCGGTGTCGCACCCGGAGACCGTGGCCGACCTGATCGTGCGCGCCGCGAGGTAAGGGCCAGGGGGAGGAACGGAGAAGCCGGGACGCGGGCAGGGGCGTCCCGGCTTCTCCACGTCCGCGCTACGGCTTGGCGACCGAGCAGCCGGGCAGCGACAGGTTCAGCGTCGTGCCGGAGCCGAAGCAGGACACGAAGCCGTAGGTCTGCTGGCCGTAGTTGATGCCCTTGCGGACGGTGACGGTGCCGGCGGCGTCGACCTCGCACGGGTTGTTCATCGTGCAGCGGCCGCCGCTCTCGTTGCCGGTGTTGTTGACGCCGACGACCTTGCCGCTCGCGTTGTCGATGATCGGCGAACCCGAGGTGCCGCCGATGGTGTTGCATGACGACGTGTAGCGCAGCGAGTCGGTCCAGCTCCAGTCGGCTTCCTTGAGCTGGTGCACGAAACCGTCGACCTTGCAGGAGTAGATGCGCTTCCAGTAACCGGAGACGACGCGGATGTCGGTGCCTGCCGCGGGGTGCGAGGCGGACAGTTCCAGCGCACGGCTGCCGTACCTGCTCTGGATGTCGCCGTAGGTCGTGTTCAACTGGTAGAGCGCCGCGTCGGTGCCGGTCATCGTCGCGTAGACGAGCTTGGTGCCCGTCAGTGTCGCGATCTTGGAGCCGGAGCCGTTCAGCAGGCTGAAGGTGCGCGACACGGTGCGGTCGACGATCACCTGGCCGGGCTTCATGAGCTCGACGCAGTGCCCGTTCGTGAGCACGAGCGCCTTGTCGGCGGGGGCCGAGTCCGGCAGGCGGACGAGCGAGCCCGAGCAGTTGTTCAGGGCCACGATGCCGGTGAAGTCGACGGCGGCCTGGGCGGGTGCCGCCGTCACGCCGAGTGCGGCGATCGCCGCGAGCAGGGTTCCGACGAGTCGTCGTGCCATGGGCAGGGTTCCTTTCAGGGGTGACGTCCAGCGCCAAGCCTGTACGGATCGTAGTCGTCCCGCTACCTTCGGAAGTCGGCTGCCGTGCTCAGCGCAACTCGATCGAGTGACCCGCACTTCGGGGCGCTAACGGAGGAAGCGGACCTTTCGACGTCGTGGTCACCACCTCGCAACCGGGAGCCGTAATGACCTATCCAACGCAGCACGTCCACACCCAGCCCCAGGTCGCGTCCCCGAAGCCCGCGAGGTTCGGCGCGCTCGCCTGGTCCGCGGTCATCCTCGGCATCGTCGGTGTCGTCTGCTCGTGGGTGATCATCCTCAACATCCTCACCTCGATCGCCGCGTCCGTCGGCATCGTGCTCGGTGTCATCGCGTTGTTCGGCACGCGCAAGGTGCTCGCGGCGATCGGCGTCGTTCTCTGCGTCCTGGCGATCACGTTCACCGTGCTGGCGAGTCAGGCGGCCGTCAAGGAGATCGACAAGGCCCTGGACGGCACCACGAACCAGGGGCAGGTCGGCGTCGCCGGCGAGACCGCGAAGCAGAACGCCACCGCCGAGACCCCCACCTGGGGCAAGCGGTACACGTGGGCGAACGGCCTCGCGGTCGACGTCGCCGCGCCCGTCGCGTGCACACCCGGCCAGTTCTCGGCGCCGCCGAACATCACCCGCGCGGTGAAGTTCAAGATCACCGTCACGAACGGCACGAACGCCCCGTTCGAGACCGCGCTGATGTCGATCGCCGACGACGCGCAGTTCAACGGCCAGAAGGCCGCGAAGATCTTCGACAGCAGCGGCGGGTGCGACAGCACGTTCGACTCGGCGACCGTGCTGCCGGGCAAGACCTACACCTTCGAGGTCGCGTACTCGGTCGGCGCGCAGCCCGGTGAGATGCAGCTCGTGTTCGAGCCGACCTTCAACTCCGACAAGGCGGCGTTCGTCGGCCAGGCGTAAACCGGTCGCCCGAGGGCGTGCGCGCGGGTTACAAATCAGGGCATGTTGCGCAAGTACCCGCGAACGCCGCACCTCCAGGGCTCGCGCCTGCAACCGGGCGACGAGGACCTCGACCAGGTGCCGTTCCACGCGATCGCGGGGCGGCACCTCGTCGTCGAGGAGAAGCTCGACGGTGCCAACGCGGGCATCAGCTTCGACTCCGCGGGCGCGCTGAAGCTGCAGTCACGCGGCCACTTCCTGACGGGCGGGCCTCGCGAACGGCAGTTCGCTCCGCTGAAGGCGTGGGCCGCGACGCACCAGGGCGTGCTCTGGGAAAGGCTCGGCACGCGGTTCGTGCTCTACGGGGAATGGTTGTACGCCAAGCACACCGTGTTCTACGACGCGCTGCCGCACCACTTCTGCGAGTTCGACCTGCTCGATCGCGAGACGGGTGAGTTCCTGTCCACACCGGAACGGCGAAAGGTGCTCGCCGGCACGCCCGTGGTGCCGGTGCCGGTGCTGCACGAGGGACCGCTGCGGACGGTGCAGGACCTGACCGCATTGGTCGGCCCGTCCACCTGTCGCACGCCGGGGCGGCGCGCCGTGCTGGTCGACGCCGCCCGCGCGGCCGGGCAAGACCCGGAAGTCGTTGTCGCGGAGACGGATTCGGACGACGACATGGAGGGCCTCTACATCAAGGTCGAGGAGGACGGGCGCACGGTCGAGCGCTACAAGTGGGTGCGGCCGACATTCGTCACGGCCGTGCTGGACTCGGGCAGCCACTGGCAGGACCGCCCGATCCTGCCGAACCGGGTGGTGTCCCGTGTTTGAGTCGCTCTGTCCCGAAGGTCCACAGTGGACTCTCGACTGGGGCGCCGTCCGCGCGGCGTTCGAGTGGGTGCGCGCCATGGAGGGCGTGCCCCAGGATCCGGTGCACCACGCGGAAGGCGACGTCTCGGTGCACACGCGGATGGCGTGCGAGGCGTTGGTGGCGTTGCCGGAATGGCGCGCTCGTCCCGAGGCGGACCGGGTGCGGTTGTTCGCGACCGTGCTGATGCACGACGCCGCCAAGCCGTTTCGCACGCAGGTCGACGGCGGCCGCATCACCGCGCACGGCCACTCACGGGCCGGGGATCTGCTGGTGCGCAAGCTCCTGTGGGAGATGGGCCGTCCGATCGAGTGGCGCGAGCACGTCGCCGCGCTGGTGCGCCACCACCAGGTGCCGTTCTGGGCGCTGGAACGTCCCGACCTCGACCGGATCGCGTTCCGCGTGAGCCTGCTCGCGCGCAACGACGACCTCGCGACGCTCGCCCGCGCCGACATCCTCGGCCGGATCTGCGGCGACGCGGAGGCGGTGCTCGAGAACATCGCGTTGTTCGAGGAGTACTGCCGCGAACGCGACTGCCTCGACCGGCCGCGCGCCTTCCCGTCCGGGCACGCCCGGTTCCAGTACTTCCGCACACCCGGCCGCGACCCGTCGTACGCCGCCTACGACGACACGCGCGTCGAGGTGACGGTGCTGTCCGGGCTGCCCGGCGTCGGCAAGGACCACTGGATCGCCCGCCACCGGCCGGGCTGGCCGGTCGTGAGCCTCGACGCGGTGCGGTCCCGGCTCGGCATCGCCCCCGACGGCGACCAGCGCGCGGTCGCGGCCGCCGCGTTCGAGGAGGCCAGGACGTTGCTGCGGGCGGGGGAGCGGTTCGTCTGGAACGCCACCAACATCTCCCGGCAGCTGCGCGAGCGTTGCATCGGGCTCGCCGCGGACTACCGCGCGCGGGTCACGCTGGTCGGTCTGGAGGCGCCGAAGGACGTGGTCCACGCCCGCAACCGCGCTCGTCCGGAACCAGTGCCCGCCGCCGTCATCGACCGCCTCGCCGCGAAGTGGGAGGCGGTCGACCCCACCGAGGCGCATGTCGTCGAGCGCGTGGACACCTCGGTACTCCGCTAACGGCGGTGCTCGCCATGGTGGCCGATCGCGCGGACGAGCCAGAGCGACCCGGCGGCGGCGACGACCAGCACGGCGATGCCGCTGAGGAAGGCGATGTTCAGCCCGGACCCCTCCTGCTGGACCGGCGGGCTGGTGTTCGACTGCGCCCGCGTGATGGCGGGGACGTCGGTCATCTGCAAGGAGTTCGACTTCACCAGGCCGGTGCCCTCCAGCAGCTGCATGTGCTTGAGCAGGAGGGTCAGGCCGGTCTGCGCGGCGGTGCGGGCGGCGACGTTCCTGGTCGTCGTGCGGGAGTGGGCGACCTGGGTGATCAGCGTGCCGTCGGCGGCGCGCGACAGGTTCGCGTACATGCGGTCGAGCTCGTCGCCCGAGCTGGACGAGATGGCGTTGGCCCACGACCGCTGCTCGGTCGTCGGCTCGGCAGGCAGCTCCACGCCGAGCCGCCGCGCCGCGTCCGCCACCGCCTGAGAGAGCTGGGTGTGCTCGGCGGCGAGCTGGCCCGCGACCTTGCGGACCTTCGCGTCCCGCGCCCGGTCCGAGCTCTCGCGGCTCGCCGGCTTCTGCCAGAGCGAGTGCTGGGCGAGCAGGACGAGCAGCTCGCGGTCGGACGGTTCGACGTTCTGGCCGACCACCCTGACCGCGTTCACCTGGGCCTTGGAGGTCACCAGCTCGAAAGCGGACGGGTCGGCGAAACCGGTGTCCTCCAGAACGGTCATCGTGCGGACCAGCATTTGTGCCGTCTGGTGCGCGAGCGCGCGAATCGTGGCGTTCTGGGTCGTCGCCCGCGTTTGCGTGGTCATCACCAGAAGGCCGCCCTGGGTTTGGCGGACGATCGTCGCGTAGGCGCGGTCGTGGTTTTCCCCGGTGCGGTCCGCCATCTCGTCGATCAGTGCCTGGTGTTCGGTGCTCACGTCGTTCGGCAACACCACGCCGAGATCGCCGGCGAATTTGAGGAGATCGACGTCGAGTCGTGAGTGCCCCTCGAATATCTCCTGCCCGGCGGCGATGACTCCCGCATTCGTGGAGCGCGTCGGAACCTCTTTGCTGATCGGTACCAGCCAGGAGTTCGCCTGGCGCAACGACACCAGGAAAGACCGGTCCGCCGGTTGCAGCTCGGCCGACTGCGCATTCGCCGGGATCGCCCCGAGGAAAGCCCCCAGAAATACCGCTGACAACGTGATGACCAGCGCGGCCCGCTGTCCCACAGTGCCCAACCGGTGACGCATAGTGCCCGTTCCCTCCCGCGATCGAGCTGCCTTCGAAGGTGATACGCGCAGGTGGGATCGGGGTTCACGGACCCAGGTCAGATGACACTGTGACGTGAGTCACACAACATTTCGCGAACCATTGGTGGTCGATTTACGTACCCGAGAAGTTTTCGCGTTCGCGGGGTACTCTCGGCTCGATTCCACGCTCGGCCACCGAGTCGCTAGGTCTGCCGCCCGAAGCGAACACGTCGCCGAAATCTGGGGAGGTCGCGAGCTTCATGGTTGATCAGGGCAACGTCGCACAGGCCCGGCAGGACGATGAATTGCTCACGCTGCTCTACGGGCAGTTCCAGCGGGCGTTGTTCTCGCAGGTCCTCTGCCTGACCAACTACGACCGCCAGTGGACGGAAGACGTCGTTCAGGAGACTTTGATCAGGGCGTGGCAGAACTCGGCGAATCTCGTTCGTGAACCTGGGATGTTGCGCGGCTGGCTCGGCACGGTGGCGCGGCGCATTGTGATCGACGGGTGGCGCAGCCGGCAGGCGCGTCCGCAGGAAGTCGAATTGCTTCGTCCGGACATCGCCGAATCTCCGGACGGCATCGAAGAGACACTTTCCGTGATGGTCATTACCGAGGTGGTACGCCAATTGAGTGATGAGCATCGTTCGGCTATTTATGAAACGTATGTCATGGGCCGGACGGTGAGGGAAGCCGCGCTGGTCCTCGGAGTGCCGGAAGGAACCGTCAAGTCCCGGCTGTACAAGGCGATGCACACGATCCGCCGGGCGCTGCAGGACAGGAGCTAGCGGGATGGTGACCCGTCAACCACATCACGGCGGCCCGGACGACGAGAACCGCGCGGACGACGGAGGCCCGTGCGGTGATGTCGCCGCCTACGTGCTCGGGGTGCTCGACCCCGCCCAGCACGTGGCCTTCTCCCGGCACCTGGCCGGGTGCGGGAACTGCCAGGACGACGCGGCCGAGTTCGGCGTCTTCGTGCCGGTGCTGCGACCCGCGCTGCGCCCCGTCGTGCGCACGCCGTTCCGCGTCACGCGGGGGATCCTGGTGGTGGCGGCCGGCGTCGTCGTGGCCGTCGCCGCGGTGCTGTCCGTCGTGGAGTCGCTGTCCTCGCACGTCAACAATCCCGTCGAACGCAGCTCCGTCCTGCGCGCGGAACCCGCTCACGCCGAGCCGTTTCCGCTGTTCGGGAGCGTCTGAACGGGACCGGGCGGCCACGAGCAGGCAGGCGAGGCTGACCCACCCGCGCACCAGCCTGGCGAAGATCATCGCTCGTACCCGCTCACCACTGCGACCAGCTCGCAGTTCCGTTGACCGTTACCTGTGGGTAAGTTTGCCCGACCACGAAGCGCAGGTCTCTACGGTCGGCACCGAAGGAAGACCGGAACCTTCGACCTGCGGTCCTCTCGGTACCGAAGGCAGGAGTGGACAGAGGTGACATCTCCACTGCTCGGCCGGGACGCGGAGCTCTCGGCACTTCGACGCTTGCTGGACGACGCACTGCTGGGATCCGGCTCGTGCGCGGTCGTGACCGGCGAGTTCGGCATCGGCAAGACGGCGCTGCTCGACGCGTTCGCCGCCGACGCCCGTGACCGCGGCTTCGCCGTCCGCCTCGCCAAGAGCGCACGGCTGGAAAGCCATCTCCCCGGCGCGGTCGTGCGCCAGCTCGCCCCGTGCCTGGCCGACGAACACGACCTCGAACAGCTGTACACGCGCGCCGCGGAGTCCGCGCGCAAGACCCCGACGGTCCTGGTCATCGACGACGTGCAGCTCGCCGACACGTTCTCCAAGCGCGCGCTCGCCTACCTGCGCCCGCGGTTGCGGGACCTGCCCGTCGTCATCGTGCTCGGCGCGGCCCAGGGCCACCTGGCCACGGACGAGGTGACGCTGCCCGAGATCACCGGCGCCCATCCCGTGCGCGTCGACCTCGACGGACTCGGCGTCGACGCCATCGCGGAGCTGACCGGCCGCGACCCGCGGCGCTGCCACGAGCTCACCGGCGGCAACCCGTACCTGCTGCACGCCCTGCTGCGCGAGGAGGGCGACGGGTCGGCGGCGGTCGGCGAGATGATCGGCATGCGGCTGCGCGAGCACGCCGGCGCGGCCGAGGTCGCCCGGTCCGCCGCGGTGCTGGGCGGTGACGCCGGACTCGACCTGCTGTCCGCGCTCACCGGGTTCGACGCGCTGCCCGCCGTCGACACGCTCGTCCGCCTCGGCGTGCTCGCCGACACCGACCCGCTGACGTTCCGGCATCCGTTCGTGCGCAACAGCATCCTCGCCGACATGCCGGTCGCGGTCCGCTCCGCCGCCCACGGCCGCGCGGCCCGGCTGCTGTTCGACGCCGACGCCCCCGCCCACCACGTCGCCGGGCACGTCCTGCGCGCCGGGTCCGTCCGCCTGCCGTGGGCCGTCGGCCTGCTGCGCGAGCTCGGCGGCGTCGAGCACCTGGAACGCGCGCTCGACGAGCACCTGTCCGAGGAGGACCGGCTCGCCGTCGAGGTCGAGCTCGGTCACGTCGAGCACCTCGCCGACCGCTCGAAGGGCCGTGACCGCGTGCGCGACGCACTGGCCGGGTGCGAGGACCCGCACCTCGCGGCGAACGTCGCGTTGTCGTTGATCCAACGGATGTGCACCGGCTCGGACGCCTACTTCGCCGCGTCGATCGCGATCCTGGTCATCGCCCGGCTGCTGCCCGAGGACCGCGACCTGGTCTGGAACATCGTCTGCACGACGTACCTGGTCGCCGCGAACCGCGACACGCAGATGGCGAACTGCGCGGGCAAGTACTACGACGACCTCATCCGCGACGTCCCCGCGGATCCGAAGCTGCGGCGCGTGCGGTCGGCATTGCTCGCGATCGGCAACGCGAAGGACGGCGACTCGTCCGCCGACGCCGTCGACCGGGCGCTGGAGGCGCTCGACGGGGAGTACGTCGACCTGCTCGCCGAGCCGTACCTGTTCACGTTCCTGCTGCCCGTGCTCGCCGACGACCCCGGGCACAGCGGCAGGTACTGGCTCTCGCTGAGCAGCGCGGGCGTCTCGCACGACCCGCACCTGCGCCGCGGGATGCTCAGCATGATCGCCCGCGGCACCGAGTTCCACCACGGCGGCGACCTCGCCCGCGCCTACACGTTCCTGTCGTCCCCGGTGAAGACGGGCGGCGCGGACTGCCCGGCCGTGCTGCTCGCCAAGGCCAAGCTCGCCGAGGTGTGCGTCGAGCTCGGGCAGTTCGACGAGGCCGCACCGCTCGTCGCCGAGGACGGCGACCTCGTGCAGCACATCAACGTCGTCTACGCCCGCGGCCGCCTCAAGCTCGCGTCGTGCCACTCCGAGGGCGCGTTGGAGGACCTGCTGGAGGCGGGCCGGCGGCTCGCCGCACGCGAGATGCCCAACCCCGCGCTGATCCCGTGGCGCCACCACGCCGTGCGCGCGTACCTGGCGCAGGGCAACCGCGACGACGCCGCCCGGCTCGCGCACGAGGAGCTCGACCTGGCCAAGCGGTGGGGGTCCACGCGCGTCGTCGGGACGGCCCTGATGAGCGTCGGCATCAGCACCGACGACGTCGACGTCCTCGCCGAGGCGGACCAGCTCCTCGCGTCGTCACCGCACCGGATGCTGCACGCCCAGGCGTCGTACTGGCTCGGCCACCACCTGCGGCGCCAGGGACGCGCCGACGCGGCGGCCACGCACCTGCGGCAGGCGTTCGAGCTGGCCAGGCACCTGCGCGCGCACCCGCTGGCCAAGCTCGCGGGCGACGAGATCGACGGCGGCGACGACCAGGTGCAGGGCCTCACCAAGCAGGAGAACCGGGTCGCGCGGATGGCGGCGCAGGGGCTCACGAACCGGCAGATCGCCGAGACCCTGCACCTGACCCGCCGCACGGTGGAGCTGCACCTGTCGAGCGCCTACCGCAAGCTCGGCATCAACGGACGTGCCGAGCTCGTGGCGGCCCTGTGGTCCTAGAGGAGATCAGCCGAGCTGCGAAGCCTCACGGGCGAGCGTCTCGATCCGGTCCCAGTCGCCTGCCTTCAGCGCGTCCTTGGGGGCGAGCCACGACCCGCCGACGCACCCGACGTTCGCGAGCGCGAGGTAGTTCGGCGCGCTCTGCGGGGTGATGCCGCCGGTCGGGCAGAACCGCACGTGCGGGACCGGTCCGCCGATCGACTTCAGGTAGTCGACGCCGCCAGCGGCCTCGGCGGGGAAGAACTTCAGCGCGTCCAGCCCGCGCTCGGCCAGCCGCAGCACCTCGGACACCGTCGCGGCGCCCGGCAGGTACGGCAGGCCGGTCGCGTCGGCGGCGTCGAGGACCCGGTCGGTCGTGCCGGGCGTGACGAGGAACGCCGCCCCGGCCTTCGCGGCCTGCTCGGCGTGCTCCGGCGCGGTGACGGTGCCGGCGCCGATCACGATCTCCGGCACCTCCCGCGCGACGTTCTCGATCGCGGCGAGCGCGGCCGGGGTGCGCAGGGTGAGCTCGATGACGCGGACGCCACCGCGCAGCAACGCCCTGGCGAGCGGCACGGCGTGGTCGGCGTCGTCGACCACGACGACGGGGATGACGGGGGACAGCGCGAGCAGGTCCGCCCCGGTGGTCACCCGAAGACTGTCACCGTTGGTCACGAGAAGCACTCCTTGCCCGTCTTGAAGATCCAAAACCGATATATCGGATATTGCCACTCGTCGCCCCGCCCCGGTTCGAGGCGGGACGACGAGGTCGTCGGTGGTGCGCGACGAAGTCGTCAGTGGTGCGTGACCGGGGCGAAGTGGTCGGCGGTGATGGGGCCGAACACCGTCGCGCCGCGGTCGGCGGGTCCGACGGTACGGCGTAGCGCCGCGAACAGCTCACGGCCCGTGCCCGCCCACTCGTGGCTCGCCGGCGGGAAGTCGACCAGCGGGCGGTCGGCCAGCTCCTCCAGCGGCACCCGGACCTCGAGCGTCCCGGCGGTGGCGTCGAGCCGGACGACGTCGCCGTCGCGCACCCGGCCGAGCGGGCCGCCCACCGCCGCCTCCGGGGTCAGCTGGATGGCGGCCGGGATCTTGCCCGACGCGCCGGACATGCGGCCGTCGGTCACCAGGGCGACCTTGAAGCCGCGGTCCATCAGCACGCCCAGCGGCGGCGTCAGCTTGTGCAGCTCGGGCATGCCGTTGGCCTGGGGACCCTGCTGGCGGACGACGACGACCACGTCGCGGTCGAGCTCACCGGCCTTGAAGGCCTCCTGGAACGCCTCCTGCGTGGTGAACACGCGGGCCGGCGCCTCGACGACGTGGTTCTCCCGCGCCACCGCCGACACCTTGATGACCGCGCGGCCGAGGTTGCCCGAGAGCATCCGCAGGCCGCCGTCGGACGCGAACGGGTCGGAGGCGGGGCGCAGCACGTCGGTGTCGAGCGACCGGCCGGGGCCGTCGACCCAGATCAGCTCGCCGTCGGCCAGCATCGGCTCCTGGCGGTAGCGGTCCAGGCCGTGGCCGACGACGGTGTTCACGTCGGCGTGCAGCAGCCCGGCGTCGAGCAGCGTGCCGACGACGAACTGGACGCCGCCCGCCGCCTGGAAGTGGTTGATGTCCGCGCTGCCGTTCGGGTAGACCCGCGCGATCAGCGGCACGACGGCCGACAGGTCGGAGAAGTCGTCCCAGCTCAGCTCGATGCCCGCGGCGGCGGCGATAGCCACCAGGTGCATCGTGTGGTTCGTGGAGCCACCGGTCGCCAGCAGCGCGACGACGCCGTTGACCACGGCCTTCTCGTCGACGATGTGCGCGATCGGGGTGTAGCCCTCGCCCTTGGCCATCTCGACGGCGCGGCGGCCCGCGTGCTCGGTGAGGGCGCGGCGCAGCCCGGTGCCCGGCGGCACGAACGAGGCGCCCGGCAGGTGCAGGCCCATGACCTCGACGACCATCTGGTTCGAGTTCGCGGTGCCGTAGAACGTGCAGGTGCCGGGGGAGTGGTACGAGGCGGCCTCGGCCTCCAGCAGGTCGTCGCGCGACGCCTTGCCCTCCGCGTACAGCTGGCGGACGCGGGCCTTCTCCTTGTTCGACAGCCCCGACGACATCGGGCCGGCGGGCACCAGGATCGACGGCAGGTGCCCGAACGACAGCGCGCCGATCAGCAGGCCCGGGACGATCTTGTCGCACACGCCCAGCAGCACGGCGGCGTCGAACATCTCGTGCGACAGCGCCACCCCGGTCGACATCGCGATGACGTCGCGGCTGAACAGCGACAGCTCCATGCCGTCACGGCCCTGGGTGATGCCGTCGCACATCGCGGGCACGCCGCCCGCGAACTGGGACACGCCGCCGACGGCGCGGACCGCGTCCTTGATCCAGGACGGGTACTCCTGCAGCGGCTGGTGGGCCGACAGCATGTCGTTGTACGACGACACGATCGCGACGTTGGACTTGCGCAGGGCTCGCAGGGCCGCCTTGTCGCCACCGGTGATTCCGGCGAAGCCGTGCGCCAGGTTGCTGCACGCGAAGCCGGACCGGGACGTGCCGTCCTGCGCGGCCGCGGCCACACGTTCGAGGTACACACGGCGGGAGTCCGCGCTGCGGGCGGCGATCCTGCGTGTCACCTCTGTCAGAACGGGATGCAGTTCGGTCATGGGGGTCTCCGGGTCATCACGGGCCGTGGTGGGGCCCTCACGAGACGACAACGGTGGCGTCCCACGGACGGGCGTGACGCCACACACAGTAAGTCATGGCTGGTCGTAGACACAAAAACGATTCAGTAGCTGGGAGGAATCCAGTTTTGAATCTTGGCGTGTGGTCCTTGTCACATGGCTTGAGATTGGGCAGAGTGCGGGGCACGACCTTGGAACGGAGGTGTCCCATGAACTCCACGGAGATCGTCGAGCTGCGCCGGGTCATCGGTCAGATGCGGCATGCCGTCAGCAACCTGCGCGCCAGGTATGGCGACGTCCCGGCGGTCCAACGACTGGCCAACGACGTGGAACGCATGGACATCGACGCCACCGAACTCGTCGACCTCAGCACCCCCAGGCAGCGCGAGGCGCCGCGGGTGGAGCGCGAGGTCGTGGTCGTGCCCGACACGCCCTACGACGAGTCGTTGTGGAAGGACGCGGACGACGAAGGACTCGGTGGCTACCGCAACCGGTCCTGATCAGAGCTGATCACACGGCCCCCGCCTGACGCGGGGGCCGTACCCGTTTCCGCCGGGAAGCGTTCCTCCACAACGACGTGGACCCCCAGAAAGGTGATCAATGGCGAGGGCAGAGATCGCCGCCAGGACTCTGCGCACGGACCGATGGTGGTTGCCGCCGCTGACGACGTTCGTCGGCCTGCTGCTCATCTCGATCTACGCGGCGTTCCGCACGTTCCAGGGGGACTACTACTGGGTCGACCAGTACCACTACCTCACACCGATGTACTCGCCGTGCCTCACCGAGGAGTGCGTGCCGGCGGCGTCCCACTTCGGTCAGTGGTTCCCGGCGCTGCCGGGCTTCCTGACCCCGCCGGTGATCATCATCCCGTTCCTGCTGGGGTTCCGGATCACCTGCTACTACTACCGCAAGGCCTACTACCGCGCCGCCTGGCAGTCGCCGCCCGCGTGCGCCGTGGCCGAGCCGCACAGCAAGTACACGGGCGAGACCCGGTTCCCGCTGATCGCGCAGAACCTGCACCGCTACTTCTTCTACGCGGCGTCGATCCTGCTGCTGGTCAACATCTACGACGCGATCTCCGCCTTCAGCACCGGCCTCGGGCTCGGCAACATCGTGCTGCTGGTCAACGTCGGCCTGCTGGGCGCCTACACGCTGTCGTGCCACTCGTGCCGCCACATCGCGGGCGGGCGGCTCAAGCACTTCTCCAAGCACCCGGTCCGCTACTGGATGTGGACGCAGATCTCCAAGCTCAACAACCGGCACATGCAGCTGGCGTGGGCGTCGCTGATCTTCGTCTGCCTCACGGACCTGTACGTCGCGCTGGTCGCCTCGGGAACGATCTCCGACCTCCGCTTCATCAACTAAGGAGTGGTTTTGCCCGAGCTGGAAAGGCATTCGTTCGACGTTCTCGTGATCGGCGCGGGTGGCGCCGGTCTGCGTGCCGCGATCGAGGCCCGTGAGCACGGCCTGCGCACCGCCGTTCTCTGCAAGTCGCTGTTCGGCAAGGCCCACACCGTCATGGCCGAGGGCGGCATCGCGGCCGCCATGGGCAACGTGAACTCCTCCGACAGCTGGCAGGTGCACTTCCGCGACACCATGCGCGGCGGCAAGTTCCTCAACAACTGGCGGATGGCCGAGCTGCACGCCCAGGAGGCGCCGCAACGGGTCTGGGAGCTCGAGACCTACGGCGCGCTGTTCGACCGCACGAAGGACGGCCGGATCTCGCAGCGCAACTTCGGCGGCCACGAGTACCCGCGCCTCGCCCACGTCGGCGACCGCACCGGCCTCGAGCTGATCCGCACGCTGCAGCAGAAGATCGTGTCGCTGCAGCAGGAGGACTTCAAGGAGTTCGGGGACTACGAGGAACGCCTGCGGGTGTTCCAGGAGTTCACCGTCACCGATCTCGCGAAGGACGGCGACAAGATCGCCGGGGCGTTCGGCTACTGGCGCGAGTCCGGCCGGTTCGTGCTCTTCGAGGCACCGGCGGTGATCCTCGCGACCGGCGGCATCGGCAAGTCGTTCAAGGTCACCTCGAACTCCTGGGAGTACACCGGCGACGGCCACGCGCTCGCCCTGCGCGCGGGCGCCTCGCTGATCAACATGGAGTTCATCCAGTTCCACCCCACCGGCATGGTCTGGCCGCCGTCGGTCAAGGGCATCCTCGTCACCGAGTCCGTGCGCGGTGACGGTGGCGTGCTGCGCAACTCCGACGGCAAGCGGTTCATGTTCGACTACATCCCCGAGGTCTTCAAGGACAAGTACGCGGACAACGAGGAGGAAGCCGACCGCTGGTACACCGACCAGGCGAACAACCGGCGCCCTCCGGAGCTGTTGCCGCGCGACGAGGTCGCCCGCGCCATCAACTCCGAGGTGAAGGAGGGCAGGGGGTCACCGCACGGCGGCGTCTTCCTCGACGTCTCCACCCGGCTGCCCGCCGAGGAGATCCGGCGGCGGCTGCCGTCCATGCACCACCAGTTCAAGGAACTGGCCGACGTGGACATCACCGCGCAGCCGATGGAGGTCGGGCCGACCTGCCACTACGTGATGGGCGGCGTCGAGGTCGACCCGGACACCGGGTCCTCGTCGGTACCGGGGCTCTATGCCGCCGGTGAGGTCTCCGGCGGCATGCACGGCTCGAACCGGCTGGGCGGCAACTCGTTGTCGGACCTGCTGGTGTTCGGCAAACGCGCCGGTGCGGGCGCCTCGGAGTACGTGCGGGCGCTGACCGACCGTCCCGCGGTCGCCGAGGAGACCGTCACCGAGGCGCGGGCGACGGCGCTCAACCCGTTCCAGCAGGAGGGCGGGGAGAACCCGTACACCCTGCACATGGAGCTGCAGCAGTCCATGAACGACCTCGTCGGCATCATCCGGCGCGAGGGCGAGATGGAAGAGGCGTTGCAGCGCCTGGAGAAGCTCAAGGAACGGGCCCGGTCGCTCACCGTCGAGGGGCACCAGCAGTTCAACCCCGGCTGGCACCTCGCCCTGGACCTGCGCAACATGCTGCTCGTGTCGGAGTGCGTGGCGAAGGCCGCGTTGCTGCGCACCGAGTCGCGCGGCGGGCACACCCGCGACGACCACCCGGTTATGGACGCCGAGTGGCGGCGCAAGCTGCTGGTCTGCACCGCGTCCGACACCGGGGCGGAGGTCGCGGAGAAGCCGCAGATCCCGATCCGGCACGACCTGCTCGACCTGTTCGACCGCACCGAGCTGGAGAAGTACCTCACCGCCGAGGAGCTGTCATGAGCTACCAGGGGAAGTTCCGGGTGTGGCGCGGTGACGACTCCGGCGGTGCGCTGGAGGACTTCACCGTCGAGGTGAACGAGGGCGAGGTCGTCCTCGACATCATCCACCGGCTGCAGGCCACCCAGGCACCGGACCTCGCGGTGCGGTGGAACTGCAAGGCGGGCAAGTGCGGCTCGTGCTCCGCGGAGATCAACGGCCGCCCGCGCCTGCTGTGCATGACCCGGATGTCGACCTTCGAGGAGGGGGAGACGATCACGGTCACCCCGATGCGGACGTTCCCGATCATCCGCGACCTCGTGACCGACGTGTCCTTCAACTACACCAAGGCGCGCGAGGTGCCGTCGTTCGCGCCGCCGAAGGACCTGGCGCCGGGCGAGTACCGGATGCAGCAGGTCGACGTCGAGCGCTCGCAGGAGTTCCGCAAGTGCATCGAGTGCTTCCTGTGCCAGAACACCTGCCACGTGGTGCGTGACCACGAGGAGAACAAGGAGGCGTTCTCCGGGCCCAGGTTCCTCATGCGGGTCGCGGAGCTGGAGATGCACCCGCTCGACACCGCGGACCGCGTCGACCAGGCGCAGGAGCAGCACGGGCTCGGCCTCTGCAACATCACCAAGTGCTGCAGCGAGGTCTGCCCCGAGCACATCCACATCACCGACAACGCGCTCATCCCGATGAAGGAGCGCGTCGCCGACCGCAAGTACGACCCGATCGTCTGGCTGGGCAACAAGCTCTTCAGGCGGTCCTGACGATCAGGCCCTGTCCTGTGAGTCCGTTCGATGAGAGTCACGGTCGAGCGTCACGGAGGCGGTGCCGCCGCAGCGTCCTCATACCGGGCGTATTCGGGTGGTGCGGCGGTGCCGCCTCCGTGGCCCTCGGCCGCGACTGTCGCGGACGAGGCTCGCAGGACAGGGCCTGGCCGCGGGATGACCAGCCCGGACTCGTAGGCCACCACCACGGCCTGGGCCCGGCTGGTCAGCCGCAGCTTCGTCATCACGCGGTTGAGGTGCGTCTTCACCGTGCCCTCGGTGACGGTCAGCTCCTCCGCGATGGCGGCGTTCGTGAGCCCCGTGCCGACGAGCCGCAGCACCTCGCGTTCCCGGCCGGTCAGCTCCTCCAGGCCCACCGGACCGCACCGCGACACCGCCGCCTCGCCCTTCAGGTACGCCGCCACGAGCCGGCGCATGACGGTCGGGCCGAACTGCATCTCCCCGGCCGCCACGGCGGTGATCGCGGCGATCAGCCTGGCCGGTTCGGCCTCCTTCAGCACGAACCCCGCGGCACCCAGCCGCAGCGCCGCGTGCACGTGCTCGTCCAGGTCGAACGTCGTGAGGATCAGCAGCCTGGCCGGTGCGGCGGCGCGTTTCAGGGCGGTCAGCCCCGGCAGCCGGATGTCGGCCAGCAGCACGTCCGGCCGGGACGACTCCGCCTGCGGCACGGCGGAGGCGGAGTCCGCGGCCTCGCCGACGACCGTCAGTCCGGGTGCCGCGTTCAGCAACGCGACCAGGCCCGCGCGGAACAGCGGCTGGTCGTCGACCACGAGTACACGCGTCACAACGCCCCTCATCAGGTGACGTCACCGCGGCAGTTCCCCCAACCCGGAGCGTACCGCGAAAGTTGACGGGAGATCCACTGTCCGTGAGACGCCCCGGTTCCGCCCGCGCCGCTAGGTTCGACGACATGCGAACCGCATCGGAGGACCTGCTCGGCGTCAGGACGATCACCGCCGACGGCTCGGACGTCTACCTGCGCGTCACGTCGAGCCCCGTGGACCTCGAGGTCCGGTGCCTGCGCGACGGCGACCTGCGGGTGGCGGGCAGCCCGGTCGTCTTCCCGGCGGGCGACCGGTCGCGCCGGCGCGTCGGCGCGAACTTCCGCGCGGGCACGGCGTTCTCGCTCGCGGTCGTCGGCGCCGAGCCCGGCTGGACCGGTGTCGTCGACTGGAACGTCTACTCGTAGAGACGAGAACGGGGCGCGTCCGAAGTGGACGCGCCCCGTTGGGCACCGGTGCGGCGGTGGTCAGACCTTGACCTCGTTGAGGACCAGGTCCGCCGGCTCGTCGTCGGTGTGGATGACCTTCTTGTTGCGGCGGTTGCGCTTCTCGAGGTAGTTCGCGAGCCACGTGAGCAGCAGGCACAGTCCGATGTAGATCAGCGCGACCACGATCATCACCGAGATCATCGGCCGGCCGAAGTTCACCGCGTCGCCACCGATGCGCGTACCCCACCGCAGCAGCTCCTCGAACGTGATGAGGAAGCCGAGCGCGGTGTCCTTCAGCAGCACGACGAGCTGGCTGATGATGGTCGGCAGCATCGCCCGCAACGCCTGCGGCAGCAGCACGAGCGTCATCACCTGGGTCTTGCGCATGCCCAGCGCGTACGCGGCCTCGCTCTGGCCCTTCGGCAGCGAGTTGATGCCGGCGCGGAAGATCTCCGCGAGCACCGAGCCGTTGTAGAGCATCAGGCTGATCACGACCGCGGTGAACGCGCTCAGCTTCACCCCGGCCACGGGAAGGCCGTAGTAGAAGAAGAACATCATGACCACGAGCGGGATCGCGCGGAAGATCTCGACGATCACCGCCGCGGGCGCGCGCACCCAGCCGTGGTCGGACAGGCGGGCGGCGGCGAACACCGCGCCGAACACCAGCGCCAGCACCGCGCCGACGGCGAACGCGCTGAGCGTGTTGCCGATCGCGTCGAGCAGGGAGAGCTGGATCTGCTTGTAGTTGAACCAGTCGAGCCTGCGGGACGAGAACTGGTCCGTGGCGATGAAGCGCATGACGACGTAGACGATCGCCGCGAGGATCGCCGCGATGCCGACGACGGCCATGATCTTGTGACGCACGCGGGCCTTCGGGCCGGGGACGTCGAACAGCACCATGCTCATCGGGCCACGCTCCACCGCTTCTCGAAGACCTGCTGGACGTACGTCAGCGGCATGACCAGGACGACGAACCCGATCGCGACCCAGAGGAGTCCGAGCAGGACGTTCTCACCCTGCTCCGACAGCGAGTCGCGGATCGTGCCCGCCTGGAAGACGGCGAAACCCGAGGCGACCGTCGTGTTCTTCAGCAACGCGATCATCGTGCTCGTCATCGGCGGCACGACCGAGCGCAACGCCTGCGGCAGCACGACGTTGCCCAGCATCTGCGTGAACGTGAGACCGAGCGCGCGGGACGCCTCGGCCTGGCCGACCGGCACCGTGTTGATGCCCGACCGCACGACCTCGCAGACGAACGCCGCGGTGTAGAGCGACAGCGCGACGACGGCCGCGGTGTAGGGCTCGATCTTCACGATCTCCAGCAGGGGGTACGCGAAGAGGAAGAACACGAAGACCAGCGTCAGCGGGGTGTTGCGCAGCACCGTCACGTAGGCGGTGCCGATGCCCCGGAACACCGGGACGGGGCTGACCCGCAGGGCCGCGAGCAGCGTGCCCAGCAGCAGCGAGAGCACGCCGGAGATCGCGAAGAGCTGCAGCGTCTGCCCGAACGCGCGCAGGAAGAGATCTAGGTTGTTGGTGAGGACGCTCATCGGTTTCCTTGCCGTCCGTCCGCCTTCAAAGGAACGGCCGGCGGACCCGCGCGGGATCCACCGGCCACTAGGAGACCGTCAGTACCGGTCGATCTTCGGCTTCTCCGCGGACGAACCCGACTTGCCCAGGGTGCCGTCGTAGATCTTCTGCCAGGTGCCGTCGTCGAGCGCGGCCTGCAGCACGTCGTTGAACTTGGCGCGCAGGGCGGTGTCCTCCTTGGGCACACCGATGCCGTACGGCTCGCTGGAGAACGTCTTGCCGACGACCTTCAGCTTGCCCTCCTCGGCGGCGGCGTAGCCCTTGAGGATCGCGTCGTCGGTGGTGACGGCGTCGACCTCACCGTCGAGCAGCTTGGTGACGCACTGCGAGTAGCCCTGGAACTCGAGGATGTTGGCGTCCTCGGTCAGCTTCTCGTCGCGGATGCGCTTGACCGGGGTGGAGCCGGTCGCCGAGCAGACCTTCTTGCCCTTGAGCGCGTCCTTGCCGGTGATGTCGGTGTTGTCCTTCTTCACCAGCAGGTCCTGGCCCGCGACGAAGTACGGGCCGGCGAAGCCGACCTTCTCCTTGCGGCCCGCGTTGATCGTGTAGGTGCCGACGTAGTAGTCGACGTCACCGTTGATCAGCGCCTGCTCGCGCGCGGCGGACTGGATCGTCTTGAACTGGATCTTCTCGGGGTCGAGGCCCAGCTTCGCGGACATCAGGCGCGCGATGTCGATGTCGAAACCGCTGTACTTGTTCGTCGTCGGGTCCTTGTAACCGAGACCCGGCTGGTCTTCCTTCACGCCGACGACGAGCGAGCCGCGCGCCTTCGCCTTCTCGAAGGTGGGCGAGCCGTCGACCTTGACGTCCTTGGCGACCTCGAACAGACCGGCGGGCGCCGCCGTGTCGGTCGGGCTGCCCTCCTTGCCACACGCGGTCAGGGCCAGTGCGCCCGTCAGCAGCACCGCCGCAAGGGTGCGAACCCTCATCGTCCTTCTCCTGCCATTCGTTCTGGAAGTGGGCTGACTACTAGTGAGTCAGGATCTTGCCAAGGAAGTCCTTCGCGCGGTTGGACTTCGGGGCCGAGAAGAACTCTTCCGGGGTGGAGTCCTCGACGACCTCGCCGTCGGACATGAAGATCACCCGGTCCGCGGCCTTGCGGGCGAAGCCCATCTCGTGCGTGACGACGAGCATCGTCATGCCGTCCTTCGCGAGGCCCGTCATGACGTCCAGGACCTCCTGGACCATCTCCGGGTCGAGCGCGGAGGTGGGCTCGTCGAACAGCATCACCTTGGGCTTCATCGCGAGCGCGCGGGCGATCGCCGCGCGCTGCTGCTGCCCACCCGAGAGCTGCGCGGGGAACTTGTCCGCCTGGTTGGCGATCCCCACGCGCTCCAGCAGTTCCATCGCGGTCTTGCGGGCCTCGGCGGCCGGCGTCTTGCGCACCTTCGTCGGAGCGAGCATCACGTTCTCGACGATGGTCTTGTGCGCGAAGAGGTTGAAGGACTGGAACACCATGCCCACGTCGGCGCGCAGGCGTGCGAGTTCCTTGCCCTCAGCCGGAAGCGGCTGCCCGTCGACCTCGATCACTCCGGAGTCGATCGGCTCGAGGCGGTTGATCGTCCGGCACAGCGTCGACTTACCGGAACCCGACGGCCCCAGCACGACGACGACCTGCCCCTTCGGCACCTCCAGCTGCACGTTCTTGAGCACGTGCAACGGGCCGAAGAACTTGTCCACGCCCGCCACACGAATCATCGGCGGGGCAGAGGCGGCAGTCATCCAGTCCTCCATCAGGGGTCGTCGGCGTTGGCGGAAACCTAGGTGTCCGCCACCACACCAGTCCAGGACATTGAGCAAGACTTAGGGTCTCAACTCTGTCACAGGCAGACATCGGTTGCCCGGGAGGTAGCGAAAGTGCGCGTGCTGCTCGTCGAGGACGACGACAGGGTTGCCGAAGCCCTGGTCCCCGCCCTGACCAGACGGGGTTTCCACGTCGACCGGCAGGCCACCGGCCGCGGCACCCTCGACCGCCTGACGGGCGTCGACGTGGTGCTGCTCGACCTCGGACTGCCCGACATGGACGGTGTCACGCTGTGCCGCGCCATCAGGGCCGCGTCCGACGTGGCGATCATCGTGGTGTCCGCGCGGGGCGAGATCGACGACCGGATCCTCGGCCTGCACGCCGGGGCCGACGACTACCTGGTCAAGCCCTACGACGTGGGCGAACTGGTCGCGCGGGTGCACGCCGTGCGGCGCCGGCGCGGTGCCGACCCGGTGGGCGTGGGATCGGTGTCCACGGAGGTGTTCGAGACCGGGGACGTGCGGGTCGACCTGGGGCGGCACGAAGTCACCGTGGCGGGTGAATCGGTCGCCCTGTCGCGCAAGGAGTTCCAGGTGCTCGCGCTGGTCATGGCCGCCGGTGGGGCGGTGTGCACGCGGGAGCGGATTCTCGCCGAGGTGTGGGGCAGGACCTGGTCGGGGGCCAACCGCACGCTCGACGTGCACGTGGCCACGTTGCGCACGAAACTGGGCCGGCCGGCGTTGCTGGAGACGGTGCGCGGCGTCGGCTACCGGCTGGGCCAGGTGTGATCTCAATTGGGTGATCTTCTGTCGGCGTGTCGCCGCGGGGTGGGGTGACGGCTCGTGAGATCGCGGTTGCTGGGCGTGGTTCTCGCGCTCGTCGTGCTGGTCCTCGTGGGACTGGGACTGCCGCTCGGGCGCGGGGTGGCGGCCGCCGAGCAGCAGGAGCTGTTCCTCGACCGGCTCACCGACACCAGCCGGTTCGCGTCGCTGGCGCAGCGGCCCCTGATCGACGACCAGCCGACCGTGCTGCGGCAGGAGCTGGAGCGCTACGACGAGCTCTACGACATCGGCGTGGCGGTCGTGGCCCGTGACGCGCCGACGGTGCCGTTGGTGGCCTCGCGCAACGACCTCGTGCTCGGCGACGCCGCCGTGCAGGACCTGATCAGCAAGGCCCTGGCCGGCCGGCTGCCGGTCGTGCCGCCGTTGTTCATGCCGTGGAACGAGACGCGGCTGGTGCTGGCAGAACCCGTGCTGGTCGACGGCGAGGTGCGCGGCGCGGTGATCACGTTCTCGCCGACGTCCAAGACCCGCTTCGAGGTGCTGGCGTGGTGGGGGCTGCTGCTCGCGGCGAGCCTGCTGGTGCTGGCGCTCGCGGTGCTGCTGGCGCTGCCGGTGGTGCGCTGGACGTTGCGGCCGGTGCAGGCGCTCGACGACGCGACGGGCAAGCTGCTGGCCGCCGTGGTGTCCGGGCGCCCGGTGCCGCCGGTGGGGGCGGAGAGCGGGCCGCCGGAGCTGCGGCAGCTCAGCCGGTCGTTCGACCAGATGGCCGCGAACGTGAGCGATGTGCTTGCCGCCCAACGGGCGTTCGTGGCGGACGCGTCACACCAGCTTCGCAACCCGTTGACAGCCCTGAAACTTCGGCTGTCCAACCTGGAGGGACACGTCGACGACGAGGCGGAGGTGCACCAGGTCGAGGCGCTGAGCGAGACGGACCGGCTCAACCGCATCCTCGACGAGCTGCTCGCCATGGCGCGCGCGGAGTCGAGCTCGGTCGACCCGGTGCCGGTCGACGTCGACAAGTCCGTGGCGGCACGGTTGTCTGCGTGGGCGGCCGCGGCGGCCTCGAAGGAGGTCCACCTCGTGCTGGACGGGCAACGCGTGGGCATGGCGCTCGCACCGCCGCGCGGGGTCGAGACGATCCTGGACGCGCTGCTCGACAACGCGCTGAAGTTCACACCGGAGGGCACGCTGATCGTGGTCGACGCGCGCAAGGCCGACGGTGTCGTGACGCTGTCGGTCGCGGACCACGGACCCGGTCTGCAGGCCGACGAGCTGGAGCGCGCGACCGACCGGTTCTGGCGCAGTCCCGCGCACCAGAACGTGCCGGGGTCGGGACTGGGGCTGTCGATCGTGCGGCTCGTCGTCGAACGGGTGGACGGCGCGGTGCGGCTCGAGTCGCCGCAGGACGGTGGTCTGAAGGTCGTCGTCGAGCTGCCGGCCGTCTAAACCCCGGGAATCAGACTTTGGCTTCTCTGTAGTAGCGCATCGCTCCGTTGTGCAGCGGCACCGGCGACGTCTCGATCGCCGACCGCTGCTCGATGGTGCGGGCGGCCGAGTGCACCTTCACGAGGTCCGGCTGCCCGTCGAACAGCTGCCGCACCAACGCCTCGGCCACGTCGTCGGGCATCTTCTCGTTGACGAGCAGGAAGTTGCGCACCACGAGCGTGATGACCGGCCCCGACTGGAGGTTGTAGGTGGAGGCGGGCAGCGTCGCCGACCCGTAGACGGGGTACTGCTGGCGGAACGCCACCAGGTCGTCGCGCAGGTCGAGCATCCGCACCCGGAGCTCCTTGGTGAGCTGCGTGATGCGTCCCGTCGGCAGGCCGCCCGACCAGAAGAACGCGTCGAGCTTGCCCTCCCGCATCGCCTGCGCCGAGTCGTCCAGACCGAGGTTGACCTCCTGCGGCGTGACGTTCGCGGACTTGAGCAGCCGGCGCGCGATGATCTCGACGCCCGACTCCCGCCCGCCGATCGACACGCGCAGGCCGGACAGCTGGCCGAGCTTCGTCACCGGCAGGTCGGCCCGCACGATCACCTGCAGGTAGTCGTCGTGCATCCGGGCCAGCGCGCGCAGCCTGTCCGCGCCCTCGACCCCGTCGACCGCGTCGGCCTGCGAGAAGCCGACCTGCGCCTGGTCGTTGACCAGCCGCACGACGTTGTCCTTGGACCCGGCGGTCGCGACGACCTGCGGCCGCGCGATGCCCAGGCGCCCGCTCCAGATGTCCGCGAGCCCGTTGCCGAGGGTGTAGTAGACGCCGCCCTCGCTGCCGGTCGCCATCGTGATCTTGACGTTCTCGAGCGTGCTGCCGCAGCCCGTCAGGACCGTTGCGGCGGTCAGCAGGCTCACGGCGACGTGCACTCGTCCCAGCACCTGCGCATCGTGCCACGGGGGCGGCGCGTGGTTGCACCCGACGAAAGGTCCGCATCGCGGGCTCACCCGGTCGTGCCTGGTCAAGGCACCCTTCGCCCACTCCGCCGGAAATGGGCCACTGAGCAGGGGTTATCGTGATGGCGTGAGTACCGCGCAGGTTCCGAAGACCTTCCAAGTCCGCACGTTCGGGTGTCAGATGAACGTGCACGACTCCGAGCGGCTCGCCGGTCTGCTGGAGGACGCCGGCTACGCGCGGGCCGCCGAGGACGAGCAGGCCGACGTCGTCGTCTTCAACACGTGCGCGGTCCGCGAGAACGCCGACAACAAGCTCTACGGCACGCTCGGCCACCTCGCGCCGCGCAAGGCCGAGAACCCCGCCATGCAGATCGCCGTCGGCGGCTGCCTCGCGCAGAAGGACCGCAGCGAGATCGTGCGGCGCGCGCCGTGGGTGGACGTCGTGTTCGGCACGCACAACATCGGCTCGCTGCCGGTGCTGCTCGAACGCGCCCGCCACAACTCCGAGGCGCAGGTCGAGATCCTCGACGCGCTGGAGACGTTCCCGTCGTCGCTGCCGGCCGCCCGCGACTCCGCCTACTCGGGCTGGGTGTCGATCTCGGTGGGCTGCAACAACACCTGCACGTTCTGCATCGTGCCGTCGCTGCGCGGCAAGGAGAAGGACCGCCGCCCCGGCGACGTGCTCGCCGAGGTCCAGACCCTCGTCGACGAGGGCGTGCTGGAGGTGACGCTGCTGGGGCAGAACGTCAACTCCTACGGCGTCGAGTTCGGCGACCGGCTCGCGTTCGGCAAGCTGCTGCGCGCCTGCGGGGAGATCGACGGGCTGGAGCGCGTCCGGTTCACCTCGCCGCACCCCAAGGACTTCACCGACGACGTCATCGCCGCCATGGCCGAGACGCCGAACGTGGCGCACAGCCTGCACATGCCGCTGCAGTCCGGTTCGGACCGGCTGCTCAGGGCGATGCGCCGCTCGTACCGGACCGAGAAGTACCTGGGCATCATCGACAAGGTCCGCGCCGCCATGCCGGACGCCGCGATCACCACCGACATCATCGTCGGCTTCCCCGGTGAGACCGAGGAGGACTTCCAGAGCACGCTCGACGTGGTGCGCCAGGCCCGGTTCTCGTCGGCGTTCACGTTCCAGTACTCGAAGCGCCCCGGCACGCCCGCGGCCGACCTGCCGGACCAGCTGCCCAAGGCCGTGGTCCAGGAGCGGTTCGACCGGCTCGTGGCGCTGCAGAACGAGATGACGCACTCGCTGAACGTCGAGCAGGTCGGCCGCACGGTCGAGGTGCTGGTGGCCACCGGCGAGGGCAAGCGCGACGCCGAGACACATCGGATGAGCGGTCGTGCGCGCGACGGTCGTCTCGTGCACTTCACGCCCGGCAGCACCGCGCCGCGTCCCGGTGACGTCGTCGAGACCGTCGTGACGTACGGCGCGCCGCACTACCTCGTCGCCGACGGCGAGCCGTTGACGTGGCGCCGCACCAAGGCGGGCGACCGGTCCGAGGCGGGCATCAAGCCCAAGACCGCGGGCATCGGCCTCGGCCTGCCGTCGTTCGGTGCCCCGGCTCCGCTGCCCGCCGTGTCCGGGTGCGCCGCGCAGTGAGCGATCACGACGAGTTCCTGCGCAAGGAGATCGACTCGGTGGAGCAGCAGGCCGCCAAGCGCATCGACCCGGGCACCGGCGCGTTGACGATGTCGATCGCGGTGCTGGCGATCCTGGTGTCGCTCGTGCTGCCGTGGGTGGGGGAGGAGACCGGTCTGAGCGTGGTGCTCGGCGAGTCGGCGAGCTTCCTGCCGCGGGTGTTCTCGTTCTTCGCGCTCGGCATCGGCGTGCTCGGGTCCGGACTCACGCTCGCGGTGCGGCGCTGGGGTCTCGCGTGGGTGTGCTCGCTCGGCCTGTTCGCGGGCTCGGTGACCGGTGTGCTGTCGATCTGGACGCAGCAGACGACCACGAGCAACAAGACCATCGGCCCCGGTCCGGGCATCGGGCTGATCATCGCGGTGCTCGCGGTGATCGTGCTGCTGGTGAAGTGGGTGAAGATCGCGGCTTCGCGGCCGCCCCAGCTGTAATGAATCCCGGCGCCTCCTCGATTCCTTTTGCGTCAAACGGTGAACGCGAGTCGAGGTGCGCTGGGCATGACGGACGCGGCGGACAGCAGCAACACCGCGCATGGTGACAACAGCGGCTACTTCGTCCAGGCCGGTCAGGTCCGCGACATCAACGTGGGCGGCGTCCCGCTCGTGGTCAGGGTGGCGGCGGTCGTCGCGGCGCTGGCGGTGCTCGCCGTGCTCGGTGTCATCGTGTTCCGCCAGGACGACCCGCAGCAGGCCGCGGTGACGACGTCGTCCTCGGCGACCACCGCGCCACCGTCGTCCTCGACCACGACGGCACCCGGATCGTCCTCCGCACCCGCCGACGTCGTCGTCCAGGGCACGGGCACGCTTCAGACCGCCGGTCCCCGGCCACCCACGCAGCGGCAGCAGACGACCCAGCCGACCGTCGCGCCTCCGGTTCCGGCACCGGCGACAGGGCCGGTGAAGCCCGCCACGGACGGCCCCGGCTACCTGGTGCCCCTGAGCACCGACCAGCGGGCCGCGGACTTCTACCAGAACGAGTGGAACGACGTCGTCATGTGGGAGCGGCACCAGCCGGGCGACCAGACCAGCTTCCAGCCGTTCTGGGCGCGCGAGTTCTCCGACGCGAACCCGGAGGTCTTCCGCCTGCGCAACCAGCGGGGCAACCTCTGCATGGAACCGGTGTTCCAGGACGGCTTCGGTGAGCACATCAAGGCGAACGCGTGCTCGTGGGGCAACAACGCCCAGCTGTGGCAGACGCTGAGCACGAACCAGTTCGCGCACGTGTCTTCGTCCAAGTGCCTGGGGACGGCGAGCGACGGCTCCTACGCCAACGGCACCTGGCTGATCGTGTCGCTGTGCTCCGGTAGCGCCGACCAGAAGTGGCGCATTGCCCGCTGAGAACGCCCGAGGGCCCCTCTCCGCGCGGGAGAGGGGCCCTCGGACCGTTCAGGACTAGCGGGTCGCCAGCGCCTGCTCAGCGGCGGCGAGCCACTCGCGCCACTGGGCGGCCTGCGCCTCGGCCTGCTCGGTGCGCCGCTTGTCGCCCGCGGCACGGGCCTTCGCGGCCTGCGCCTCGAACTGCTCCACGCGCTCGCGGAACTGCGCCACGCGGGCCTCGGCCTCGGGGTCGGAGCGACGCCACTGCGCGTCGACCGCGCCGCGGACCTTCTCCTCGATGGTGCGGAGCTTGCCCTCGAGCTCGCGGATGCGCTCGCGCGGCACCTTGCCGATCGCGTCCCAGCGCTCCTGGATCTTGTAGAGGGCCGCGCGCGCCGCCTCGAGGTCGGTCGACGGGTCGATGCCCTCGGCCTCGGCGAGCAGTTCCTCCTTCAGCTTCGCGTTGGCGCCGAACTCGGCGTCACGCTCGCTGAACGCCTCGGAGCGCTTCTGGAAGAACGCGTCCTGAGCGGCGCGGAAGCGCTGCCACAGGGCGTCGTCGGCCTCCTTGGGCGCACGCCCGGCGGCCTTCCACTCGACCATCAGCTCCTTGTAGCGACCGGCCGTGGGGCCCCAGTCGTCGGAGTCGACGAGCTTCTCGGCCTCCTCGACCAGCGCCTGCTTGGAGGACTTCGCCACCGAGCGCTGGCGGTCGAGGTCCGCGAAGTGCGAGCCACGACGGCGGTTGAACGCGTCACGGGCCTTCGAGAACCGGCGCCACAGCTGCTCGTCGGTCTTGCGGTCGACGCCGCGGATGGTCTTCCACTCGTCGAGGATCTGGCGCAGCCGGTCGCCCGCGACCTTCCACTGCGTCGACTCGTTCGCGATCGACTCCGCCTCGTCGACGAGCGCCTGCTTGCGCTGCACGGACTGGGCTCGGGCGGCCTCCTTGGCCTCCTTCGCCTTCTCCATGCCGGCCTCGGCCCGCTCCAGCACGTGCTCGACGCGGGCGGCCAGCGCCTTGAGGTCGCCGACGACGGCGGCCTCGGCGAGCTGCTCCTTGACGTGCTTCGCGCTGGTCAGGGCGTGCTTGGGGTCCCCGGCGCCGGTCTTGAGCCGCGACACGAGCAGCTCGACCTCGGTGCGCAGGTCGTCGAACCGGCGCGCGAAGTGCGCGAGGCCCTCGACCGGCTCGCCCGCCTGCCACGACCCGACGGCGCGCTCGCCGTCCTCGGTCTTGACGTAGACGGTGCCGTCGGCGTCCACGCGCCCCCAGCGGTCAGGGTGGTCCGACGCCACGGGGACGGCCGGAGGCGTCGCCTGCGCGGTCTCCTTCGGCGTTTCCTCGACCACACCCTCGGCTGCGACCTCCACCGGAGTGGTCTCGGCCACGGCCTCCGGTGTGCTGTCCTGCTCCGACATCGCCGGTTCCTCCCATCTGACGCCCGTGCCTGCCACGGGCGCCCCGCCAGCCGGCGGGGCCGATGCAATACGGGCGCTGGAGGGTCTCCCGTCCCCAGTTCCCCGCGCGCATTCAAACAGGTCAGAGCTCGACTCGGTACTGGGAGTCCACGATAGGTAGCCTGGTTCGTCGTGATCACCCGTGCCGCGGTGGTGCCGCACCCACCTCTTCTGGTGCCAGAACTGGTCGCGGGAGCCGCCGCCGAGACCGAGCCCGTGCGGGCCGCAACCCTTGCCGCAGCAGGAAAACTGCCCGGTCCGTGGGTGGTGGTCGCGACCGACGCGGCGGGCCCGGCGACGTTCGTGCCGCCGATGTCGGGAACTTTCCTCGGTTATGGGGTCGATGTGCCGGTGTCACTCGGCGGTGACCTGCCGCCGGACGCCCGGATTCCGTTGCCCGTGCTGGTCGCGGCGTGGCTGCGGGAACGCTGTGCGACCGAGGTGTCACGCGTCGAACTCGTCGCGCCCGACCTGCCCATGGCGGACTGTGTCTCGTTTGGACGACGACTGGCGGCGGAGGACTGCGGCCTGCTCGTCCTCGGTGACGGGTCGACCAGGCACGGACCCCGTTCGCCGGGGTCGGACGACGTGCGGTCCGGTCCTTTCGATTCATCGGTTCACACCTTGCTGTCCGCGGCCGACGCGGACGGCCTGCTCGACCTCGACGTCGGACTCGCCCGTGAGCTGGGCGCGCAGGGCAGGGCGGCGTGGCAGGTCCTCGCCGGCGTGCCCGGACCGTGGCGCTGCTCCGGCGCCGAGTTCTTCGCACCGTTCGGCGTGGGCTACCACGTCGCCGTCTGGGAGCGCCCTTGATCACGCCCATCGCCGTCGTCGGACCCACCGCGACCGGCAAGTCCGACCTGGCCCTGGCGCTCGCGGAGCGGTTCGGGGGAGAGGTCGTCAACGCCGACGCCATGCAGCTCTACCGCGGCATGGACATCGGCACGGCCAAGATGCCCGTGGACGAACGGCGGGGCGTGCCCCACCACCTGTTCGACGTCCTGTCCGTCACCGAGACCGCGTCCGTGGCCGCCTACCAGCGCGAGACGCGCGCCGTCGTCGAGGACCTGCTCGCCGCCGGCCGCACACCGGTCCTCGTCGGCGGCTCGGGGCTGTACGTGCAGGCCGTGCTCGACGACCTGAAGTTCCCCGGCACCGACGACGCCGTGCGGGAGCGCTACGAGGCCGAGCTGGCGTCGGTGGGCCCGGAGGCGTTGCACCGGCGCCTGCGGGAGCTCGACCCGGCCGCCGCGATCGCGATCCTGCCGTCCAACGGACGCCGCATCGTGCGCGCGCTGGAGGTCATCGAGCTGACCGGCGAGCCCTTCTCCGCGAACCTGCCCAAGCCCGGCCCCGCGCGGTACGGCACCGTCCAGATCGGCGTCGACCGCGAGGTGTCCGAACTGGACGAGCGCGTCGACCGGCGGGTGGACGTGATGTTCGAGTCCGGGCTGGAGGACGAGGTCCGCAGGCTGGTGCGGATCGGTCTGCGCGAGGGCAGGACCGCCTCGCGCGCGCTGGGCTACCAGCAGGTCCTGTCCGCTATGGACGGAGCGTGCACGATCGACTTCGCCGCCGAGGAGACCAAGCGGGCCACCCGCCGGTTCGTGCGCCGGCAGCGGTCCTGGTTCCGGCGTGACCAGCGCATCACCTGGCTCGACGGCGCACGGCCCGATCTCCTGGCGGCCGCCGGTAATCTTGTGCCGTGGAGTTCGTGAAGGGGCACGGCACGGAGAACGACTTCGTCATCCTGCCCGACCTCGATGACCAGCTGGACCTGACGGTGGCGCGCGTCCAGGCGCTGTGCGACCGGCAGCGCGGCCTCGGCGCCGACGGCGTGCTGCGCGTCGTGCGGTCCGGCGGCAGGTGGTTCATGGACTACCGCAACGCCGACGGCTCCATCGCCGAGATGTGCGGCAACGGCCTGCGCGTCTTCGCCCGCTACCTGGTCGACGCCGGCCACCAGCCGCAGGGCGAGTTCGTCGTCGGCACCCGCGCCGGCGACCGCACCGTGGTCACGCACCCCGACGGCTCCGTCACGAATGACATGGGCCCGGCGCGCGTCACCGGCACCTCCATCGCCGCGGTCGAGGGCCAGGGCATCGGCGGCTTCGCGGTCGACGTCGGCAACCCGCACCTGGCGTGCGTCACCGAGGACCCGGTCGAGGACTTCGACCTGACCGCGCCCCCCGGCTTCGACCCCGTGATGTTCCCGCACGGCGTGAACGTCGAGCTCGTCAACGTCATCGGCCAGGACGCCCTGCGCATGCGCGTCTACGAACGCGGCGTCGGCGAGACCCGCTCGTGCGGCACCGGCACCGTCGCGTCCGTCGCCTCGTGGCTCGCGGGCCAGGGCAGGACGACGGGCGCGGCGACCGTCGACGTCCTCGGCGGCCAGGTGCGCGTGACGATCGACCCGACGACGTCGACGCTCACCGGACCTGCCGTGCTCGTCGCGCGCGGCGAGCTCGACAAGTCCTGGTGGGATGCCCTCGCTTAACTGATATATCGGATATCGGCGCACGCGCGGTCCGGCTCGATCAAGCACACGAGCTTGGCGGGGTCGCGGTCGTCGAGCACGTCGCCGTCGTCGACAACCACGTCGCCGTCGTCGCGACCTCGCGGTCGTCTCGCCGACCTCGCGCATCCGATATATCGGATATCAGCCCAGGTCGTAGACCTCGATCTTCCCGAGCCGGCTCGGCTTGACCACCGACGGGTGCGAGTCCGGCGCGGTCAGACAGACGAGCTTGTCGTCGACGACGGCGACGGCGAAGCACGTCTGCGTCGTCTCGACCTTCTGCGTGACCTTGCCGCCCTCGGCGATCCGGAACACGGCGGGCTGCAACGCCGGCGCCACCCACACGCCGTCGCCGTCGCCCGCGATCCCGTCCGGCGCGATGCCGAGCTCCTTCACGTCGGCCCACACCCGGCGGTCGCTCAGCGACCCGTCGCGGCCGACCGAGAACGCGGAGAGCCGGAAGCCGGCGGTCTCGGCGACGACGAAGACGGTCCCGCTCTCGGACGCACCCGTCGGGTCCGGCAGCAGCGCCATGCCGTTCGGGAACTTGAGGTCCTCCGCGACGACGGCGACGGTGCCGTCGGGCTGCACGAGCGCCAGCTTCGCGCCCAGCGGGTCGAAGTCGGGTTCGAGCAGGTGCCCGATGCCCACCTCGTCGATCAGGCCGTGCAGGTCGAAGCCGAAGTTGCCGACGTACGCGCGGCCCTCGGCGTCGACGAGCATGTCGTTCGCGTGGAACGTCGCGATATCCGATATATCGGCGTGGACGACGAGGTCGTCGCCGACGAGCTTGCGGACCGTGCGGTCGAGCATCGACACGACCAGCAGGCTTCCGTCGGGCAGCCAGCCGAGACCGGAGGGCTGGCCGTCGAAGGCGACGACGAGCTCGTCGTCCCCCGTCGCGAGGTCGAGGGCGTGGACCTCGCCCGCGTAGAAGTCGGAGTAGTAGAGCCGCCCGTCGGGACCGCGCCGCGGCCCCTCGCCGAAGTGGAGACCGTCCCGCAGCACCGAGGTATCAGCCATGTGCCTGGACGCTAGACGTGGTCGGCAGGTCCCGCATAGACCGCAGTGGCGACAGCAGCACCCACACCACCCCGCCCACCGAACCGACGAGCGACACCCACAACGTCGGCACGATCCCGACCCACGAACCCAGCCCGCCGCCCAGCAGCGCGCCCAGCGGGGTCGAGCCCCACACGACCCAGCGGATCGAGGCGTTCATCCGCCCCAGCAGGTGGTCCGGGCAGATCGCCTGCCGGAAGCTCACCTGGCCGACGTTGTAGACGACGATCCCGAACGTCGCCACCGCCAGGCAGGCCATCGGCAGCACCAGCCCCCAGCCGTCCGACACGAACGGCAGCGCCAGGGTGAACGGCCAGGTCAGCACCGGGACGAGCCAGATCATCCTGGCCTGTCCGACGAGCAGCCCGATCCGGTGCGCGAACGCCGCGCCGAGCACCCCGCCGACGCCGCCCGCGCTGAGCACCAGACCGGCCGTGCCCTCGCTCAGGCCCACCGTCTGCAGCAGGAAGAGGACCATCACGGCGTTCTGGATGCCGTGGAAGAAGTTCGACGTGCCGGTGCAGGCGACGATCATCCGCAGGGTGGTGTTGCCGAAGACGAACCGCAGCCCCTCCATCACCTCGCGGCGCAGGTGCGGGTCGGGGTGGCGTTCCGGCGCCGGCTCCACCGCCTTGATCCTGACCAGGAAGAACGCCGAGCTCAGGTAGCCCAGCCCGGTCGCCAGGACGCTGGTGGCCGCGCCGAGGAACTGGGCCGCGTAGCCGCCGATCGCGGGTCCGGAGACCTCCGCGACCGACAGGCTGGCCTGCAGCTTCGAGTTGCCCTCGACGAGCTGGCCGCGCCCGACCAGCGACGGCAGGTACGACTGGTAGGCGACGTCGAAGAACACCGTGCACACGCCCACCGCGAGGCTGACGACGATCAGCTGCGGCAGGCCGAGCACGCCCAGCCACCACGCGACGGGCACGCTCAGCATCAGCGCCGCTCGGGTGACGTCCATCGCGATCATCAACGGCTTGCGGCGCGTCCGGTCGACCCACACGCCCGCGGGCAGGCCGATCACCAGGAACGCCATCGTGCTCGCCGCGGCGAGCAGTCCCATCTCGAACGGTGTCGCGCGCAGCACGCCCGCCGCGAGCAGCGGGACGACCGTCATGCCCACCGTCGCGCCGAACTGGCTGATGGTGTCGCCCATCCACAGCCGGCGGAAGTCCGGGTGCCCCCACAGTGCCATGCCGAGAAGTCTGCGCGCAGTGATTGGAAACTGTCAATCACTTACACTGGCGGGGTGCCCCCCACCCGCAAGCGCAGGCCCGCGACGAGCGACGAGGCCGCGGCTCTCAGCTCCGACCTGAGGCTGCGGATGATCCGCATGACGTTCGACCGCCCGCTCACCAACAAGGAGCTGGCCGAACGCCTGGGCAAGGACCCGGCCACGACGCTGCACCACGTGCGGAAACTCGTGGCCGCGGGATTTCTCGAAGCCATGCCGCCGCGTGCGGGCAACCGGGGTGCGAAAGAGATTCCTTATCGGTCGACAGGGCTGTCGTGGCAGCTCGACAACAGCGAAAATGCGGTCGCCGTCGGTGAGGCGATGTTGCACGCTTTCCTCGGCGAGGTTGCCGACATCGGGCTCAGTGACGTGGATCAGAGCCGTCTGGTCGTCACAGTCGACCCCGAGGAACTAAAGCAGCGGCTCGCGTCGTTGATGGATGAGCTGGCCGCGCAACCGGTCAAGCCGGATGTTCCCCGTGTGGCGATCTACCTCGCGGTGTATCCGGGGGACTGAAGGTCCGTGGGACGATGAAGGGCAAATGACGGAAAACATCCAGAGCACAGAGTTCGACCCGGAGTTCGACGCCACCTGGGACGAGGAGGACGACTTCTCGACCGGTGACTACGAACGCGTCGAGCGCGCGGCACTGCGCCGCGTCGCCGGGCTGTCCACCGAGCTCGAGGACATCACCGAGGTCGAGTACCGCCAGCTTCGCCTGGAGCGGGTCGTGCTCGTCGGGGTGTGGACCGAGGGCATCGCGGCCGACTCCGACGCCTCGATGGCCGAGCTCGCGCGCCTCGCCGAGACCGCGGGGTCCGAGGTCCTCGAAGGCGTCGTGCAGCGGCGCGACAAGCCGGACGCCGCGACGTACATCGGCTCCGGCAAGGTCTCCGAGCTGCGCGACGTCGTGCAGTCGACGGGCGCCGACACGGTGATCTGCGACGGTGAGCTCTCTCCCGGCCAGCTGCGTCAGCTGGAGGAGAAGCTCAAGGTCAAGGTCATCGACCGCACCGCGCTCATCCTGGACATCTTCGCGCAGCACGCGCGGTCCAAGGAGGGCAAGGCGCAGGTCGAGCTGGCCCAGCTGCAGTACCTGATGCCGCGCCTGCGCGGCTGGGGTGAGACGTTGTCGCGGCAGGCCGGTGGTCGTGCCGGTGGCGGCAACGGCGGTGTGGGTCTGCGCGGTCCCGGTGAGACGAAGATCGAGACCGACCGGCGCCGGATCCGCGCGCGCATCGCCAAGCTGCGCCGCGAGATCGCCGCGATCGGCGTCATCCGCGAGACGAAGCGGGGCCGCCGCACGGCGAACGAGATCCCGAGCGTCGCCATCGCGGGCTACACCAACGCGGGCAAGTCGTCGCTGCTCAACGCGCTGACGGGCGCCGGTGTCCTGGTGGAGGACGCGCTGTTCGCCACCCTCGACCCGACGACGCGCCGCGCGCTGACGCCGGAAGGCCTGCCGTACACGCTGACGGACACGGTCGGCTTCGTCCGGCACCTGCCGCACCAGCTGGTCGAGGCGTTCCGCTCCACCCTCGAGGAGGTCGGCCAGTCCGACCTGCTCGTGCACGTGGTCGACGGGTCCGACGCCATGCCGGAGATGCAGGTCAAGGCCGTGCGCGAGGTCCTCGCCGAGATCAACGAGAAGGCCGACGCGCCGATGCCGCGCGAGCTGCTCGTCGTGAACAAGATCGACGCGGTGGGCGACCTGGGCATGGCGCGGCTGCGGCACCTGTTCCCGGACGCGTCGTTCGTGTCGGCGCACTCGGGCACCGGCATCGAGGAGCTGCGCGTCCGCATCTCCGAGCTGATGCCACGTCCCGAGGTCGTGGTGGAGGCCCTCGTGCCGTACGCGCGCGGCGAGGTCGTCGCCCGCGTGCACCGCGACGGCGAGGTGCTGTCCGAGAAGCACACGGAGTCGGGCACGCTGCTCAGCGCCCGCGTGCGCCCGGACCTCGCCGGCGTGCTCGAGGAGTTCGCGACGAACGGGACGCCTGCTTGATCCTCCCGCCTCCACCCGTGGACGTGTGCCCGGTAGAAATGCAGGAGCTCTCCGGGCTCACGTCCGACGGCAAGCAGTTCTTCGCCGTCAGCGACAGCGACAACGGCACGCTGCGCATCCAGGTCATGGGCCGCGACTGCGTGGTGACCCGCACGATCACCGCGCCCGTCGACCCCTTCGACGTCGAGGACCTGGCGATGACGCCGGACGGCACCCTGTGGGCGTCCGACACCGGCGACAACAACAAGTCCCGCCCCACGGTCGCCCTGCACAAGGTCACGCAGTCGGGCGAGGTGGAGCGGTTCCGCCTCACCTATCCCGACGGCAAGCACGACGCCGAGGCGTTGATCATCGACAAGACCGGGACGCCGTACATCATCACCAAGGAACCGCTCGGTTCCGCGCTGGTGTACCGGCCGACGGGGCCGCTCCGAACTGATATATCGGTGCCGATGGAGCAGGTCGGGCGCGTGTCGCTGACGACGACGGACACCCCTGGCGGCCCGCTGGAGGGCACGCTCGACTCCAAGCTGGTGACCGGCGCAGCCTCGACGGCCGACGGCAGCGTCATCGCCCTGCGCACCTACACCGACGCCTACCTCTACCCGGTCCCCGATGGCGACGTCGTCAAGGCGTTGGCCGGCGACCCGGTCCGCATTCCCCTGCCGAACGAGCCCCAGGGCGAGGCCATCGCCTTCGACCCGAACGGCACCCTGCTGTCGGCCTCGGAGGGCGCGGGCACCCCGATCCGCGCCGTCGCGGGCGCGGCTGCCCTGGCCCAGCCCGCGGTGCCGGCGACGACCACGACCCCGCCACCGGCGGAAGACCGGTCGCAGGCCGCACCGCCGTCGAGCTCGTCGTGGCAGAACTGGCCGCTCGCGCTGAGCCTGGGCGGCCTCGTCCTGGTCGCCGCCCTGGTCATCGGCCTCCGGATGCGCCGCCACGCCTGATATCCGATATATCAGTTGCGTCCGCGGAGAAACGCCAGCGGGCACCGCACTGGACGTGGGTGCCCGCTGGGAGAACTGTCGAGATGACCGGCGCTAGGGGAGACGCCGGAGCACGGTGACGACCTTGCCGAGGATGGTGGCCTCGTCGCCGTTGATCGGCTGGTAGGCCGGGTTGTGCGGCATCAGCCACACGTGACCGTCCTTGCGCTTGAACGTCTTCACCGTGGCCTCGCCGTCGATCATCGCGGCGACGATCTCGCCCTGGTCGGCGGTCGGCTGCTTGCGGATCACGACCCAGTCGCCGTCCGTGATCGCGGCGTCGATCATCGAGTCACCGACGACGCGCAGCAGGAACAGCTCACCCTCACCGACGATCTCGCGCGGCAGCGGGAACACGTCCTCGATCGACTCCTCCGCCAGGATCGGGCCACCGGCGGCGATGCGGCCGACCATCGGCACGTACGCGGGCGTCGGCTTGGACATCGGGTCGAGACCGGGGTCGATCTCGGTGGGCAGCATGCCGACCGCGCGCGGGCGGTTCGGGTCGCGGCGCAGGAAGCCCTTCCGCTCCAGCGCGCGCAGCTGGTAGGCGACCGACGAGGTCGACGTGAGACCCACGGCCTCGCCGATCTCGCGCACGCTCGGCGGATAACCGAAGCGGTCGACCCAGTCGCGGATCACGTCGAGCACCTTGCGCTGACGCAGGGTCAGGCCGGCGTTTCCCGCGATCTCGCTCACCTCTGCGAGAGCGGGGTCCGGGTCGATCGTCTTGCCTGCCACGGTCGCTGTCCTCCTCGCCGCCCCCAGTTCGAATGGGATTCCGGCCTCCGTCGATCTTCGTGGTCGACGGTAGTCGTGTTTGCTGCACAGATCAAACACCTGTTCGAGGTATTTCGGCGCGTGTTGTGGCGTTCGAGGATCGACCGTGGTAGAAATTCGCACGGACGTTCGATCGAACCCCTGTTCGATCATGGTGGTTGACCTGCGATGGAGGTCGTCATGGCGGTGGTCGTCGAGAAGCGGTTGCCGGGTGTCGAGGGCAGTGACGGTGCTGCCGTCGCAGCGGGTCGTCCACTCCGTTCGGGTCCTCGCGTCATGCCGCGCCGTCCCGCGACGAGGCCGCACCAGGTTGTCGTGCCCGCGCGGCGCGAGTCGAGCTCGTGCGAGGTCCGGCCGAAGCGCGAGTCGATGCTCGAGCTCGTCGCGGTCGGCGTGCTGAGCGCACTGACGGTGGTCGCGCTCGGCGTGCTCTACCTCCAGCAGGTGGGGGTCACCCCGTAGGCCTGCCCCTACATCTTGTGTTGCCGCGCCCGCGATGACGTGAACTCTCCGTCATGGCGGGCATCTTTGTGTAATCGCCGCAGATCGGCGCGACGTTCCTCCGAACGAGTGGTGTGTCGAGTTGCGTCGGCGTCGGTTGCGATCTAGGTTCTACCCCTACATCTAGTGGTTGCACCGTTGTAAGTAGTCCACAGGTTGTGGGTAACCCGACCAGTGCGGCTGCTGCGATGGGTGCTGCGCGGGGGAAGGGGTGAGGTGGCGTGCGGTGTCCGTTCTGCCGCCATTCGGACTCGCGGGTGGTCGACTCCCGCGAGGTCGACGAGGGTCAGGTGATCCGCCGTCGGCGCTCCTGCAACAGCTGCAGCCGAAGGTTCACCACGGTCGAAGAAGCGGTTCTCGCCGTGGTCAAGCGCTCCGGTGTGACGGAGCCTTTCAGCCGCGACAAGGTGGTCGTCGGCGTGCGCAGGGCGTGCCAGGGCCGCCCGGTCGACGAGGACGCGTTCCAGGTTCTGGCCCAGCAGGTGGAAGAGTCGATCCGGTCGACGGGGTGCGCGGAAATCGCGAGCCACGAGGTGGGACTCGCGATTCTCGGCCCTCTGCGCGAGCTCGACGAGGTCGCTTATCTGCGCTTCGCGAGCGTTTACAGGTCCTTCTCGTCCGTCGAGGACTTCGAGAAGGAAATCCTCGATCTTCGCACCGCTCGTGCCGAGGAAGCACCGGCCGAGCAGTGATCCACGCGCGCCACAGCGCGTGAGGCAACCATCTTTTTCCAAGCACCGCACTTAGGGAGATCCACCGTGACCGAGACCGTCGGCGGCTCAGCCAAGAAGACAGCCGCACGGGCGGCTGCCAAGCCTGCCGCGCTGAAGGTCCAGCGCGTCTACACCACCGAGGGCCGCCACCCCTACGACGAGGTCACCTGGGAGCGCCGCGACGTCGTCATGACGAACTGGCGCGACGGCTCGGTGAACTTCGAGCAGCGCGGTGTCGAGTTCCCCGAGTCGTGGTCGGTGAACGCCACCAACATCGTCACCAGCAAGTACTTCCGCGGTGCCGTCGGCAGCGAGAAGCGCGAGCAGTCGCTGCGCCAGCTGATCGACCGCGTGGTGAAGACCTACGTCGGCGCCGGCAGGGAGCACGGCTACTTCACCGGCGAGCAGGACGCCGAGATCTTCGAGCACGAGCTCACCTACATGCTGCTGCACCAGGTGTTCAGCTTCAACTCGCCGGTGTGGTTCAACGTCGGCACCAGCTCGCCGCAGCAGGTCAGCGCGTGCTTCATCCTCGCGGTCGACGACACGATGGAGTCGATCCTCAACTGGTACCGCGAGGAAGGCCTGATCTTCAAGGGCGGCTCCGGTGCCGGCCTGAACCTCTCGCGCATCCGTTCCTCCAAGGAGCTGCTGTCCTCCGGCGGCACCGCGTCCGGCCCGGTGTCGTTCATGCGCGGCGCCGACGCGTCCGCGGGCACCATCAAGTCCGGTGGCGCCACGCGCCGCGCGGCGAAGATGGTCGTCCTCGACGTCGACCACCCGGACGTCGTCGAGTTCATCGAGACCAAGGCACGCGAAGAGGACAAGATCCGCGCGCTGCGCGACGCCGGGTTCGACATGGACCTCGGCGGCGCGGACATCGTGTCGGTGCAGTACCAGAACGCGAACAACTCGATCCGCGTGTCGGACGAGTTCATGCACGCCTACGAGTCCGGCGGCGACTTCGGCCTGCGCGGCCGTCAGACCGGCGAGGTCATCGAGCGCGTCGACGCCAAGGAGCTGTTCGGCAAGCTCGCCAAGGCCGCGTGGGAGTGCGCCGACCCCGGCATCCAGTACGACGACACGATCAACGACTGGCACACCTGCCCCGAGTCGGGCCGCATCACCGCGTCCAACCCGTGCTCCGAGTACATGCACCTCGACAACTCGAGCTGCAACCTCGCGTCGCTGAACCTGATGAAGTTCCTCGGCGACGACGGCCGCTTCGACGCCGTCACGTTCGCCAAGGCCGTCGAGCTGATCATCACCGCGATGGACATCTCGATCTGCTTCGCGGACTTCCCGACCGAGCCGATCGCGGACACCACCCGCAAGTTCCGCCAGCTCGGCATCGGCTACGCCAACCTCGGCGCGTTGCTGATGGCGACCGGCCACGCGTACGACTCCGAGGGTGGCCGCGCGCTCGCCGCGACCATCACCTCGCTGATGACCGGTGTCTCGTACCGCCGTTCCGCGGAGCTCGCGGGCATCGTCGGCGCCTACGACGGCTACAAGCGCAACGCCACGGCGCACCAGCGCGTCATGCGCAAGCACGCCGCCGCCAACGACCTGATCCGCACCTACCACGCGAACGACGCCGCGGTGCACAAGGTGTCGACCGAGGCGTGGCAGCAGGCGCTGGAGATCGGCGCGAAGAACGGCTGGCGCAACGCCCAGGCGTCCGTGCTGGCCCCCACCGGCACCATCGGCCTGATGATGGACTGCGACACCACCGGTATCGAGCCGGACCTGGCCCTGGTCAAGTTCAAGAAGCTCGTCGGCGGCGGCTCGATGCAGATCGTCAACCAGACGGTGCCGCGCGCCCTCAAGGCCCTGGGCTACCTGGACGAGCAGGTCGAGGCGATCGTCGAGTTCATCGGCGAGCACGGCCACGTCGTCGACGCGCCGGGCCTGCGCCGCGAGCACTACGAGGTCTTCGACTGCGCCATGGGCGAGCGCTCCATCGCGCCCATGGGCCACGTGCGGATGATGGCGGCCACGCAGCCGTTCCTGTCCGGCGCGATCTCGAAGACGGTCAACATGCCGGAGACGGCGACCGTCGAGGAGGTCGAGGAGATCTACTACCAGGGCTGGAAGCTCGGCCTGAAGGCGCTCGCGATCTACCGCGACAACTGCAAGGTCGGCCAGCCGCTGTCCGCGGGCAAGGGCGCCAAGGCGACCGAGGAGAAGAAGGCCGCGACGGAGACGGTCGTCGAGTACCGCCCGGTCCGCAAGCGCCTGCCGAAGAAGCGCCCGTCGCAGACCGTGTCGTTCACGGTCGGCGGCGCCGAGGGCTACCTGACCGCCGGCTCCTACCCGGACAACGGTCTCGGCGAGGTGTTCGTCAAGCTCGGCAAGCAGGGCTCCACGCTGTCCGGCGTGATGGACGCGTTCTCGATGTCCATCTCGGTGGGTCTGCAGTACGGCATCCCGCTGGAGTTCTACGTCTCGAAGTTCCAGAACCTGCGCTTCGAGCCGGCGGGCATGACCGACGACCCGGACGTCCGCATCGCGACCTCGGTGCTGGACTACCTGTTCCGCCGCCTGGCGCTCGACTACCTGCCGTACGACAAGCGCGCGCAGCTCGGCATCTTCACCGCCGACGAGCGCTCGGCACAGGTCGCGGGCGAGTACGGCGCGCCCGTGTCGTCCGAAGTGGACCTGGAGGGCCTGCGCGGCTCGGTCGAGGCGGCCCCGTCCGTCGAGGTCGAGGCAGCGGCGCCGAAGCAGGTCGGCAGCTCGACCGAGCTGCTGGAGCTGCACCTGGGCAAGGCGGCCGACGCGCCGCTGTGCATGACCTGCGGCACGAAGATGCGTCCCGCCGGTTCCTGCTACCTGTGCGAGGGCTGCGGCAGCACGTCGGGCTGCAGCTGATCTGACCGGTGACCGCCGGGGTCCGGGGAACCACTTCCCCGACCCCGGCGGTCCGCCGTCACGGCACCGCGATCCCCAGCCGGTCGGCCAGCTTCTTCTCGATCTCCGCGATCACGCACGCGATCGTCGAGGGGTTGAGCCGCCCCTCCCCGAAGTGCACGACGGTCTTCGCGAACTCGTCCGCCGCCAGCGCCCGGCACTCGGCGTTCAACGACCGGTGGTCGACCCCGGCCTCCCGCAGGAACTCGAGCGGCTTGCGGCCGAAGATGACCTCGAACTCCTCCCAGCCCCGCATCGTCCAGTACGTGTCGGGGGACGAGACGCCCGTCGCGCGCAGCCACCGCCACATGTACTGCGGGTCCTGGTGGCTCGGCGCCTCGCGACGGCAGCGCGCGCACAGCAGGACCAGGTTGTCCGCCTCGTCGCTGCCGCCCAGCGAGACCGGCACGATGTGGCACTTCTCGAGTCTCGTCTTGTAGCCGCACCGCCAGCAGCGTTCGTGCGCCGTGCTCCAGTCGACGGACATCTCGACCTCGTGCTCGACCCAGTACGCCACTATCCGCGTGGTGCTAGCCGCCATCTGTTTCCTCCCCAGTCGTCGCCATATCTGTCGCTGATGAAGGCGATTCCGTTTCACGTACGGGCAACTGGTAGAACAACGTGACCAAGGGGGAGAGATGCGCTCTTTCGACGACTTACGCGGCCACCTGGTCGGCCAGCTCAACGCGGCTGTCCGGCGTCCCGGCATGTACGGCGGCGAGGCGGTGATCCTCACCCTGCTCGACGCGCTCGCGTACGCCGACGACCGCACGGACCGGTGGCAGAGCGAGCTCGACGCACTGGTGAAGCGGGGTGCGGCGAACGCGGCGATGGTCAGCGGCGCGGTGCACGAGGTCCTCGGCCACCGCAGCGAGGACGTCATGGCGTCGGTGTACGCGGACCTCGCGCACCGGCAGGGCTGGCTGTCGCTCGACGCCGAAAGCCGCGTCACCGGAGTCCTTGGCGAGAGCGACTGCCTGCTCGACGACGTGATCGCGGAGCACGGCGAGCCGCCGTTGTGGCTGGGCGGCACGAACCCCAAGTACTCGAAGACGCTCGGCTACCCGGACCGATCCGGTTCGCTGGTCTTCTTCCACTTCATGCCGGAGCTGCGGCTGATGGCGACGCGGCGGGGCGACGGCGGATTCCGCGACAGCTTCGTCTTCACCCCGGCCGGGCTGGCGAGGTAGCGGCGAAACCCGGCAAGCCGCCGGACCGGGTGAGCCGCTAGTCCTTGTGCCGCTGGTAGTACCGCGCCACCCGCACCCGGTTCCCGCACGTGGCGGGATCGCACCACCGGCGCCGCGGGTGCGCGGGCACGAACAGCAGCCGGCACCCCGGCCCCTCGCACGTCTTCACCTTCCGCACGGCCGGTGACGCCAGCAGGTCCGCCGCCGCCTCCGCGAGCACCGCAAGCGTTCGCGCGACCTCGTCACCCTCACGTCCCCGCGACACCACGGCGCCGTCGGCCCAGGACAACACCTCGAACGACGGGGCACCGCGCAACGCCGCGTTCAACGGCGCCAGGTCCGGCTCCCGGCCGTCCCGCGCGGCGAGCACCGCCGCCTCCACCTGGCCGCGCAACGTCACCACGGCCTCCGACCAGGGCAAACCCCGCGACGACAACCACTCCTCCAAGCGGTCGTCCTCGGACGTCAGCGTGTTGACGAAATCGATCGCGAGCACGACCTAACTGTACAACACGCTAGGTACCCATTAGTCTAATGCGTCATGACGACCAAGACCCATGTGACCAGGTATCGGAAGCAGGACGTCGACGGCATCACCGTCTTCTACCGGGAGGCGGGCGACCCGGCGAAGCCCAAGCTCTTGCTGCTGCACGGGTTCCCGTCGGCGTCGCACCAGTACGCGAGGCTCATCGAGGAGCTGAAGGACGACTTCCACATCGTCGCGCCGGACCACCCCGGCTCCGGCCACAGCGACGCCCCCGACCGCCCGTACACGTTCGACTTCCTCGCCGACACCGTCGAGAAGTTCCTGCGCGCCATCGGCTTCACCGGCTTCACGATGTACGTCTTCGACTTCGGTGCCCCCGTCGGCTTCCGCGTCGCCACCCGCAACCCCGAGTGGGTCAAGGGCCTCATCGTCCAGAACGGCAACGCCTACGAGGACGGCCTGTCCGACCTCGCGTGGGGCTTCATCCGCAACCGCGACCCGCGGGCCGCCCGCGACCTGCTCGCGCTGGAGTACACGAAGTTCGGCTATCTCGAAGGCACCCGCGACCCCGAGACGATCTCGCCCGACACCTGGACGCTCGACCAGCACCACCTCGACCTGCGCCCGCAGCCCCAGGTCGACCTCTTCCTCGACTACCACTCCAACGTCGCCCAGTACCCGCGGTGGCAGGCCTACCTGCGCGAGCACCGGCCGCCGACGCTGATCACGTGGGGCAAGGGCGACCCGTTCTTCCTCGAGCCCGGCGCCAAGGCCTACCTGCGCGACCTGCCGGACGCCCAGCTCCACCTGCTCGACACCGGCCACTTCGCGCTCGAGGAGGACCTCGCGGTGATCGCGCCGCTGATCAGGGAGTTCGTGCCGAAGGCGTGATTTATTCATCACGTGTTGAGTTTTTGGCAGAACGCTCGTAACCTCCTCTCCAAGCAGAACCGGGAGGGGCAGCCATGGCGCTCACCATCGACTTCAGCGGTGTCGACGGCACGATGCTCGCCGTCGTGGGCGGCAAGGCCGCGAACCTGGGAGAGCTCACCAGGGCCGGCTTCCCGGTGCCGCCGGGCTTCTGCGTCACCACGGACGCCTACCGCGCCGTCGCCGAAGCCGGCGAACTGGCGAGCACCACACCGGAGAACGCCCGTCGGACGTTGCTGGAAACCCCTGTGCCGCAGGAGATCCGCGACGCGATCGGCACGGCGTACCGCGCGCTCGGCGACAACGTGCCCGTCGCGGTGCGGTCCAGTGCGACGGCGGAGGACCTGCCGTTCGCGAGCTTCGCGGGCCAGCAGGACACGTTCCTCAACGTCGTCGGCGAGGACGCGGTGGTCGACGCCGTCCGCCGGTGCTGGGCCTCGTTGTGGACCGATCGCGCGGTCAGCTACCGCGAGACCAACGGCATCGACCACACCACGACCTACCTTGCCGTTGTGGTACAGCAGATGGTGCAGTCCGCGATCTCCGGCGTGATGTTCACGGCGAACCCGGTCACCGGCAAGCGCGACCAGGTCGTCATCGACGCCAGCTCCGGCCTCGGCGAAGCCGTCGTGTCCGGCGCCGTCAACCCCGACCACTTCGTCGTCGACGGCAGTGACATCGTCGAGAAACGGCTGGGGGACAAGAGGTTCCTCATCCGCTCACTGCCCGGTGGCGGCACCGAGCACGTCGAGGTCGGCGAGAACGGGGACCCATGCCTCACCGACGGGCAGATCCACGCTCTCGCCGTCCTCGGCCGCAAGGTGCAGCAGCACTACGGCGCGCCGCAGGACACCGAGTGGGCCATCGACGCCGACGGCGACCTGCACCTCACCCAAGCGCGGCCGATCACGACGCTGTTCCCGTTGCCGGACAACGCGGACGGCGACGTGCACGTCTACTTCTGCTTCAGCCTCGCCCAGGGCCTCGAGCGGCCGATCACGCCGATGGGCCGCGCGGTGTTCCGCGAGATCGCCAAGTCCGCGCTCGAGATCGTGATCGGCGACCCGGCGAGCAAGTCCTATGTGGAGGCCGGTGACCGGATCTTCCTCGACGTCACGAAGGTCTTGCGCAGCAAGGTGGGTCGCGAGTTCGTGACGCGTCTGCTCGGCGTGATGGAGGCGCGTTCGGCCGAGGTGCTGCGCGGCCTGTTCGACGACCCGAGGTTCGCGATCACGACCTCCTCGCCGGCACCCGCGGTGAAACGCGTGCTGCGCCTCGCCCGCCGGTTCCACGTGCCCGTGACGGCGGTGAAAGCGCTGGCGAACCCGGAGAAGGCCGTGCGGACCGCGTTGCTGATGGAACGCGAGGTCCTGGAGAAGTCCGCGAGCCTCTCGATCGAACAGGCGCTGCGGCAGTGCGTAGTGCCGATGCTCCCGAAGCTCGCGCCCACCGCGTTGATCGGGTTCGCGATGCTCGGCCTCGTGGGCAAGGTCGTGCGGACGAAGCCGGGGGAGCTGCAGACCGTGCTGCGCGGCCTGCCCAACAACATCACCACCGAGATGGACATGGCGATGTGGGACGTCGCCCAGCAGATTCGCCGCGATCCCGCCGCACTGGAGCGGTTCCGCGCCGGCGGCCGTCCCGCCGTGCTGGAGGACTTCCTGGCGAGGTGGGGACACCGCGCCGTGGCCGAGATCGACCTGGGCCTGCCCCGGTGGTCCGACGACCCGGCGCACGTCGCCGGCGTGGTGCGGAACTTCCTGCTGCTGGACGGGGACCAGGCGCATCCGGACGTGGTGTTCGCGCGCGGTGCCGCCGAAGCCGAGGCGATGATCGAGACCCTCGCCCGGCGGGCCAGGGGACGTGGCTGGCTCGTGCGCTTCGCCTTGCGCCGCACCAGAATGCTCGCCGGCCTGCGCGAGTATCCGAAGTACCTGGTCATCACGCTGTTCGGGACCCTGCGCAAGAGGATCGCCGAGATCGGTGCCCAGCTCGCCGCGGACGGCCGCCTCGACGCCGGGGACGACGTGTTCTTCCTGGACTTCGAGGAAATGCGCTCCGCACGAGGAGACCTGCGCGAGATCGTGGCGGCGCGGCGGGAGGTCTACGACCGCGAGCTGCGGCGCAGGCACATCCCGCGTGTGCTGCTGTCGGACGGGACGGAACCCGAGGCGGTGCACCACGGCGTCCCCGCGGACGGCGACCTGGTCGGCACGCCGGCGTCGGCGGGCACGGTCACCGGCGTCGCGCGGGTCGTCATGGACCCGGTCGGCGCCCACCTCGAACCCGGCGAGATCCTCGTGGCCCCGTCGACGGATCCCGGGTGGACTCCGCTGTTCCTGACCGCGGGCGGCCTGGTGATGGAGATGGGCGGCGCGAACTCGCACGGCGCCGTCGTCGCGCGGGAGTACGGGATCCCGGCGGTCGTGGGCGTGCGCGAGGCCGTGACGAGGATCAAGACCGGCGAGCGGATCACCGTCGACGGCAGCACGGGCGCGGTGATCGCCGCCGACTCGCCCGTCCGAGTCTCGCAGGACCTGCTGGACGCGTAATCTCGGAGGCGTGGCTGAGTCCAACAAGGGTGAGCTGACCAAGGCCCAGCAGGGCATCGCCGACTACCTGCTGCGCGCGGGCGTGGACGGCTTCGGGCCGTTCAAGAGCGCCCGCGAGGCCGCGTCCGACGCGCTCGCCAAGAAGGGCGACGAGGTCGCCGCGATCAGGCACCTGATCCGCACGCACGTGGCGCTCGCCGGAGCCCAGGGCTTCATCACGAACCTCGGCGGGCTGATCACCCTGCCCGTCTCGCTGCCGTCCAACGTCGCGGCCACCTACGTGATCCAGACGCACCTCATCGCGTCGATCGCGTCGCTGCGCGGCCACGACGTCGACAGCGAGGAGGTGCAGACGGCCATCCTGCTGTGCCTGCTCGGCAACGCCGGAACCGAACTGTTCAAAAAGGTCGGCATCAAGCAGTTCACCAAGAAGGCCGCCTCGGCCCTCATCACGAGATACGGCACGAAAAAGCTCGGCAGCCTCGCCGCGAAGGGCGTTCCGGTGCTCGGCGGCGTCATCGGCGGTGGTGTCGACGCCGCCTCGACCCGTGCGGTCGGCGCATTCGCGAATCGCTACTTCACCCAGTCGGAACTGCTGCCGCCGGAGCCGGACCAGGAGCCGAAGGTCATCGACGGCGAAGTGCTGCACGTCGAGATCGAAGAAGCGGACGGAACGACCGACTCGCGCTAGCTCAGCCGGTCGCGCGCCGCGCTGAACGCGTCGGACGGAATGAGCACACCCCCGCTGAACGGGTTCTGCAGCTGGTAGATCGCGAACAGCAGCAGCACCAGCGTCGAGGCCAGCGTGATCGTGATCAGCAGCTGCGAGACCAGGTTCGGCCCGCCGAACAGGAACGGGAAGAGCAGCGACAGCAGCGTGCCGATCACCAGCGCCAGCCACACGACCGGGTTGACGCCGTTGCCCGCCGCCTCCAGCCGCTCCTGCCGGGCCTGGTAGACCTCCCAGAGCTGGTTCGCGGCCTCGGCCTTGCGGTCCTCCTGCCAGTCGCCGTCCGGTGCCGTGGTCGCGATCGTCTCCTTGAGCCGGTTCAACGTGACCCAGCCCCGGTCGTCGACGTCCTCGCCGTCGCGCATGCGCGGCCACTCGTCGTTCACGACGGTCGAGACGTAGTCGCGGCTGAGCTCGTCCACCTTGGACTTCGCCGGCTCGGGCAGCGACGAGGCCGACCAGTTGACCGCGACGAGCGCGTTGGCCTCCTTCTGCACCTGCTCCTCCGCGCTGTTGGCGGCGTCGAACAGCGAGATCAGGATGAACGCGACCAGCACGGCGTGCAGGCCGGCGACGATGCTGAACACCGAGCCGCCGGCGCCGAGGTTCTTCTCGCTCACCTCGTCCGAGCCGAACCGGCGGGTGATGACGACGAGGACGGCGGAGATGACCGCGGCACCCAGAACCCAGAGCGTGCCGCTGAGGTAAATGCTCAATTCGGCTCCTTTCTTGGAGTGGGATTAGACCACGGTCTACTGTGGCCGGTACAGCGCGGTCCGGTTCACGAGTAATGGTCAGGTGGAAATGCACGGCAACAGCACGAATACCCGGTTGTCGTATTGGGCTGCTCCATCCCGGTGGCGTCGCGATTTGCTCGCGTTGAGTGCCGCGTCGACTCTCGTGGTGCTTTCCGCGCCGTTCACCAGCGCTGTTGCGCAGGCTGCTCCGCCGAGTTGTGACGCTTATCAAGTGCGTTCACTCAATCGGGGAAACTTTTCGACTTTCTCGAAACTCGACGTGTCATCCGGTGGGGTGACGGAAGTAGCTCGGCTGGACTACGCGGTGAATGCGCTGGGGTACTCGCCCGCACTGGGACGTCTCGTCGGCCTCACGTCGAAAGGCCACCAGTGGTGGAAGAACCCGTCGCACGTCGTCCTGATCGACACCAAGGGCGCGGTCAACGACCTCGGACCCGTTGACGCGCCGTGGTTCCACACCGACGACGTGTCCGCGGGCGCCGTCGTCGGCACCACGTTCTACGTGCGCGACTACGCGCGGCTGCACGCGATCGACATCGACCCGGCCAGTCCGTCGTACCTGAAGGTCGTGCGGACCGTGGTGCTCGGCTGGCCCGCGCTGGCGCTCGACGACTTCACGCCGAACCCGGTGACCGGGAAGCTCACCGGCGTCTCGGCGGGCGGCCACGGGCCGGGCGAGGTCGTCACGTTCGACCCGGTGACCGGCCGGGTGGTGAGCACGACCGAGATCGCCGGCCTGCCGGGCAGGTCCACCTACGGCGCCGTCGTGGTCGACGCGGCGGGCACGGTGTACGCCGTCAACAACGGCTACCAGGGCCGCAGCCGCGTCTACCGGATCACCGGAACGTCCGCGGCGGAGCTGTCGACGGGCGAGCAGATGGGCATGATCGACGCGGCGGGCTGCCTGCCGGCGCCGATGCCGCCCCGCGTCGAGCCTCCGGCGCCCCGCCCCGAGGTGCCGCAGCCTCCCGCCCCCACTTCGGCACCGTCACCGGTACCGTCACCGGCGCCCGCTCCCGTTCCGGCACCGGTGCCCGTCGTCGCGCCGGTCGTGCGGACGCCTCCGGTGGTGACGAGCCCACCATCCGTTCCGCCGCAACCGGTTCCGGTGCGCGCGGCGCGGCAGAAGACCGAGCCGCGCGCGGACCTCGCGCTGGATCCAGAGTCGACGCCGCTGACCAAGTCGCGCAAGTGGGCGATGGTGACGATCGTCCTCGTGATGCTGGGTGCCGGCGCGGCGGCGGCCCGAGCCCGCGGTTAATTCGGTTGGCGTGATTCGGTGCCGTCGCTAGCGTTGCGGCCATGTACTTCAGCTGATGAAGCCCCGCAGCGCTCTCGACGCTTGCTCCGCGACCTCGTTCGTCGCGCGTGGTGACCCTTCCGCGGGTCCTTCTCTCACGGCTGTTCTGTCGCCGTGCCCTTGCACGCCCTCTTCGTGAGGAGGCTTTCGCATGCCTGACACCACCCCGCCCGAGCCGGGCAACCGCGCCGCACGCCGTGCGCGCAAACGAGGCCAGGACCAGAACACGCACTTCACGCTGCCGCAGCAGCGGGTGCCGGTGGTCCAGCCGCGCCAGTTCGCGACCCGTCGCCGCGGAGGAACCGCGTAGCCGACGCGCGACCAGGCGCGACACCGCGGGGGACGCGTTCGTTCGATCGAGCGCGTCCCCTGCTCCCTTGGGGGCACTGTCTCCCGTTCTGTCCGGATCCGATCTAGCCTGAGTTGCCTACCGGACCGACAGGATCGGAGGCGCCAGATGAGGATTGCTGACGTTGTGCGGGCCAAGGGATCGGCGGTCGCGACGATCGCTCCCGACTTACCGGTGTCCGAGCTGCTCAGAACCCTGGCCGACCACAACGTCGGCGCGATCGTCGTCGTCGGCCCGTCGGGCGTGGTGGGCATCGTGTCCGAACGCGACGTCGTCCGCCGCCTGCACGAGGTGGGCGCCGACCTGCTGTCCGCCCCGGTCTCGTCGATCATGACCGTCGACGTCTACACGTGCTCGCCCTCGGACACGGTCGACGGCCTCACGGTCGTGATGACCGAACGGCGCTTCCGGCACGTGCCCGTGGTGTCCGACGGGGAGCTGGTCGGGATCGTCAGCATCGGCGACGTCGTGAAGAGCCGGATCGGCCAGCTCGAACAGTCGCAGGACCAGCTGCAGGCCTACATCGCCCAGGGCTGACCCGACGTCACTACGCTCGTTCGGGTGAATCGTTCCTCGGATGGACCCGACCTCGCGCCGGAGCTGGTGCAGGTCGCGCCCGGAGCCCACGCCTACGTCCAGCCCGACGGGTCCTGGATGATCAACAACACCGGCGTGGTCCTCGGTACCGACGACACGCTGCTGCTCGTCGACACGACGTCCACCGAGGCGCGCAACCGCGCGTTGCTCGCCTCGGTGGCGTCCGTGACCGCCGCCGACCCCCGGTACGTGGTCAACACCCACCACCACGGCGACCACACCTACGGCAACTGGCTGCTCCCGCCGTCGACCACGATCATCGGCCACGACGCCTGCCGCGAGGAGGTCGTCTCGGCCGGCCTGATCGCGTCCCAGGTGCTGGCCGGCCCGGACTACGGCCACCTCGAGGTCCGGCCGCCGTCGCTGACCTACACGACGTCGTTGACGCTGCACCTCGGCACGCGCGTAGTCGAGCTGCACCACCCCGGCCCCGCGCACACCCGTGGCGACACCGTCGTGTGGCTCCCGGCCGACCGCGTCCTGTACACCGGCGACCTCGTCTTCGCGGGCGGCCAGCCGTTCCTCGCCGAGGGCAGCATCCAGGGCTACCTGTCCGCGCTCGAGTTCCTGCGCGCGTTCGACGCCGACGTCGTCGTCCCCGGCCACGGCCCGCTGTTGCGCGGCGACGACATCACCCGCGTGCTCGACGACCTCGTCGCGTACACGACCTACCTCTACGACCTCGCCACGGCAGGCCACGCGGCCGGCAAGACCCCGATGGAGGTCGCCCGCGAGGCAGGGGAGTCGCGGTACTCGTCGTGGCAGGAGCCCGAGCGCCTCGTCGGCAACCTCCACCGCGCCTACCACGAGCTGGACGGCAAGCCCCTCTCCGAACGCGTCGAGCTCGTTCCCGTCTGGATGGACATGATGGAGCTCCACGGCGGCCCCATCGCCTGCCACGCCTGACTGATATATCGGTTCGCCGACGACGTCGTCGGCGAACTGCTGGTCGGCAGCGAGGTCTTCTGGACATCGTCCACATCAGACCTCGCCGCCGACCGGAAGGCGTGCGTCAGCCGGCGCGACCGACCTCGGGCGGCGTCGGCACGTTCTCGGCCTTGGTGCCGGCCGGCATCGCCCACATGAAAGCGCGCATCATCGCGTACTGGAGCTTCAGCCCGACGCCGACGTCGCCGGACTCGACGACCTGCTTGAGCGCGGCGAGGATGCCCTTCCAGGTGCCGTCGACCTTGTCGAGCCGCTCGACGCCCTCGGGCCAGCCGGAGTTGCGCACCGTGACGCGCGTTCCGCCGTCGACCTCCTCGAGCTCCCAAGAGACGACGGTCCACGGGTCGTCGCGCATCGTGAGCCGTTGCGTGTGGGAGAGCAGCCGCGGCGGGTCGACCTCGACGACGCGACCGACGACGAACACACGCTTCCCATCGGTCGACCGGTAGTACAGCGGCGCACCCGGCTTGAGCGTCGAGTCGAGCACGGCGTCCATCATGGCGCGTTGCCTGCCGTCGAGTTTGGTGATCTCCGCCCACACCTTCTCGATGGGAGCGGCGATCACGATGCTGTGCACCAGTTCGGCACCGGGGTCAGCCAACGTCCTCATCCTCCTGTCCGGCGCCCTCGACCGCGTGCTTCAGGCCGACCAGCGCCGCTGCCCAGTTCTCCTCGTACTGCGTGACCCACCGCCGGTGGATCTGCTGGATGGGCACGGGGTTCAGGTGGTTGACCCGCTTCCGGCCCCGCGGCTCCACGAGGACCAGATCGGCCTCGCGCAGCACACCGAGGTGCTGCATGACGACGTGCCGGCTCGTCTCCAACGCCTCCACCAGCTCACTCGTCGTACGAGGGCCGGTGCGCAGGACATCGAGGATCGCGCGCCGCAGCGGGTTCGCCAGGGCACGCCAGACGGCGTCGTCATCATGTGGCAACTTCATTACGTAATATTTCTAACACCTGATCCGCCCCAAGTCGAGACGAGCGCGGTTCGTCGCCTGTGCTGAACGCCCAAGGCCTATAAGTTCGAGAGATGCTGCACGACGTCGCCGACGCCACGCGCCGATATATCGGTTTGCTCGACGCCGACCAGCGTGACCACGCGATCCGCGCGGTCACCGACGACGACGTCCGGCACCGCTGGGCGTACACACCCGGCACCCGACCCGGCCTGGTGCTCGGCGACCTCCGCCGCGACCAGCGCAAAGCCGTCCACGGCATGTTGGCCACCGTCCTCAGCCCCCACTCGTACGCGCAAGCCGCGGCGGTGATGGCACTCGAAGACGTCCTCGACCACCGCGAGGGCGGCACCCGCGACCGCCACAGCGGCGACTACTGGACCATCCTCTTCGGCACCCCGGCCGGCGACGAACCGTGGGGATGGCGCGTCGAAGGCCACCACCTGTCGGTGAACGTCGTCGTCGCCGACGGCCGCGTCTCGGCGACGCCGTTCTTCCTGGGAGCGAACCCGGCCCGCGTCACCTACCGAGGCCGCGTGGTCGGCCAGCCGTTGCGACTGGAGGAGGAGCTCGCCCGCCAGCTCCTCGACCGCATGGGACCGACCGCCCGCGGCCTCGCCGTCGTGTCGGACACCGCGCCCCACGACATCCGCACCGGCAACGCCCCGCGCGTCACCCCGTCCGACCCGGTCGGCGTGACGCCGGCCCAGCTCGGCAAACCCGCGGGGGAGCTGCTCGTCGACATCGTCCGCCTCTACCTCGACCGCCTCGCGTTCGAGCTGGCTGACGACGAGTTCGCGCAGCTCGACTTCGACCGCCTGCACTTCGCGTGGGAGGGCTCACTACGCCGCGGCGAGGGCCACTACTACCGGGTCCAAGGCCCGGAACTGCTCATCGAGTACGACAACACGGCCAACGAGGCCAACCACGTCCACACGGTGTGGCGTCGCCATTCACGTGACTTCGGCGACGACCTCATCGCCGCCCACTACGACACGTCACGGCACACTGTCGCCCGTGGAGTGGCCCAGAACGGTTGACGACGCCGTCGCGATGCAAGAACGCCTGCGCACCCAGGTGATCACCACCAGCGCGCCGGACCTGCGCGTGGACACCGTCGCGGGCCTTGACGTCGGCTATCGCGGCGATGACACCGTCACGGGCGTGTGCGTGGTGTTCGACGCGAAGACGCTGACCGTCCTCGACGAGGTCGTCGTCGAGGACAAGACGGACTTCCCCTACATCCCCGGCCTGTTCGCGTTCCGCGAGATGCCGGTCCTGCTCACCGCTCTCGGCCGGCTCACCGTCGCCCCGGACCTGCTGGTCGCGGACGGCCAGGGCCTCGCCCATCCGCGCCGCTTCGGCCTGGCGTGCCACCTCGGCGTGCAGACCGGCATCCCGAGCATCGGCGTCGCCAAGAACGCGATGGGCACCTTCGACCAGCCCGGCCCCGAGCGCGGGTCGGCGAGCGACCTCGTCATGGACGACGAGGTCGTCGGCAGGGCACTGCGCACGCAGGACGGCGTCAAGCCGGTCTTCGTGTCGGTCGGCCACAAGATCGACCTGGACCGCGCCTGCGCCGAGGTGCTGCGCCTCGCCCCGCGCTACCGGCTGCCCGAGACGACCCGCCGCGCCGACACCCTCACGCGGCAGGCTGCTTCGTCGGGGTGAAGCTCAGCAGCACGAGCAGGATCGCACCGCAGACCAGCGCGATGTCCGCGACGTTGCCGACGAACCAGCTGTTGTAGTCGATGAAGTCGACGACGTGCCCGCGCGCGAAACCCGGCGGCCGGAACAGCCGGTCGAGCAGGTGCGTGGTCGCGCCACCCAGCATCAACGCGAGGGCCGACGCCCGCAGCTTCGTCTGCGGCTGCAGCCCGTACCGCGCGAGCAGCACGACGGCGACGGCCGCGACGATGGTGAAGATCCACGTCGACCCCGCGCCGATCGAGAACGCGGCACCGGGGTTGTAGAGCAGCCTGAGCTGCAGGAACTCCCCGAGCACGGGGATGGGCGCGCGGCCCGTCAGCGCGCTCTCGGCCCAGAACTTCGTGGCCTGGTCCAGCAGCAGCACGAGCACGGCGATGCCGACGACGAGCGGCACGCGGCGAGAGGTGGTGGTGTCCATTTGCGGACGAGCGTAGTTAAGAACACCACCACTCGGCACTAGACCCTGGTCACGCGTCGAACGCGCCGACGTCGTCGACGTCGACAGCGGCGAGAAAGTTCGCCTCCAGCGAGTCCGATCGTTCGTCGGTGTCGTAGTCGACGCAGATGCGCCATCGCCCGTCGACACGGCGCGCATAGGTGTGGAAGCGACCGTAGAACGTGCGCTGGTCACCATCCGCCCGCGTCGCCACCATCCGGAAGATGCCACGCTCGCTCGCGAGGTCGCCGTCCGCGATGCGCTCGACGAACCGGAACGAGATGTCCACCGAGCTGCCCCGATCGGCGAGGTCGGCGAACCACTGCTCGATCTGGGCCGAGTAGCCCGCGAAACCGAGCACCTGCTTCGCGGGCCCGCCGGCACGGATCAGCTCCGGCGAGTGCAGCGCGAGGAACGCCGGCGCGTCCAGCCGCGAGTAGGACAGTCGGAACGGATGCCAGATGTCGTCGTTGAGCTGCCTCGCCACGTCGGAGTCCACGACCCCGGAAGCTAGCGCCGACCCCGCCCGCGCTCACCCGAATTTCGGCTACCGGTACCCGAACAGGAACGGATGGGTGTCGACGATCTTGCGAGCGACGGCGACGGAGTCGACCAACGGGTGCAACGCGAGAGCTTTCACCGCATGCGCGCGCTCGCCACTGACAGCCGCCTTGATGGTGGCGCGCTCGACGGTCTTCAACGACGTGACGAGCCCGACGCCCTCGTCGGGCACCTGGCTGACCGCGACGGGACGTGCGCCGTTGGCATCGACGAGGCTCGGCACCTCGACGACGGCGTCGGCGTCCAGACACGACAACGTGGTGCCGTTCGGCACGTTGAGAATCAATGTCGCCCGCTTGTCGGACGCGATGGCGTGCATCAGTTCCAGTGCGACCTGGTCGTAGCCGCCACCGTCGAGGTCGTCGGCGTCGCGTTCCTCATCGCGCGTCTCGGCCATGTAGGTCTGTTCGCGTTCAAGACGCGTCTCTTCCCAGCTCTCCAACGACGGCGCCGCGTAGAACCGTCGCTGCTGTTCCAACAAGAACGCCCCACGCGACGCACCAGCCTCCACGGCTTCGCGCGTGAAGTAGTAGTAGTGCAGGTACTCGTTCGGGATGGCACCCAGCGTCCGCAGCCACTCGGCACCGAAGAGCTTGCCCTCCTCGAACGACTCCAGCCGCTCGGCATCGGCGAGCAGCCCCGGCAGCACGTCGTGCCCGCGCACGTGCACACCGCGCAACCAGCCGAGGTGGTTGAGCCCGGCGTAGTCGAGCCACGCGTCGTCGAGGCTCACCCCGGCCGCCCGCGCGACCCGCTTGCCGAGCCCGACGGGGGAGTCGCAGATCCCGATGACCCGGTTGCCGAGATGCGCCGACATCGCCTCGGTGACCATGCCGGCCGGGTTGGTGAAGTTGATGACCCACGCGTCCGGCGCGTGCACCGATATACGACGCGCGATGTCGAGCGCGACGGGAACGGTGCGCAGACCGTAGGCGATCCCACCCGCCCCGACCGTCTCCTGCCCGAGCACCCCGCAGCCGGCCGCGACGCTCTCGTCGGCCGCACGCCCGTCGAGCCCGCCGACGCGGATCGCCGAGAACACGAAGTCCGCTCCCCGCACCGCCTCGTCGAGGTCCGTCGACGCCGCCACGGCGGGCGCGTCCGGGATGCCGTCCGCGAGCTCGGCGAGGACGCCGCCGACAGCCGCGAGGCGCGACGCGTCGAGGTCGTGCAGTACGACCTCGGTGACCCGGCCGGGCGAGTTGTCGCGGAGCAGCGCGCGATACACCAGCGGCACGCGGAAACCGCCGCCGCCCAGGATGACCAGCTTCATGCTTCGACCACGTCCATTCCGGCGTCTTCCCGCAGTGCGCCCAGCACGGTCGATCTTACATTTCAGCTGCGGCGCGCGACGAATTACCGGAGAGCGTTCCTTGCTGCGACGAGATCGCTGTCCGGAACACCATCGGCCGACTTCGTGACTCTGCACGTCAGGCTGTCGCGCCGCCGTATTGTCCCAGCTCAGGCGTAGCCCGGGCGATCCGCTCACGGGGTTCCGCGCACGACGAGAACGTGATAGAAAGAATGGCTTTGTGTTTTCGGAATGAATTTTCCGGGAAGACGGATTTATTGTATCACAGGGGGCAAGGTGTTGGCGAGCGAACAGGCACGGATCACCGCTCTGTATGAAAAGCTCGATCAGGAACGGAACAAAGCGGCCGCGGACCTCGCGGCGGCGCTGAAGGACACCACCACTCAGAGGCTCGACCGGGAAGCCGCCGTCGAGCTGCTGACCAGGCAGGTCGTCAAGTACCGCGCGGCGGAGGACGGCCTCTGCTTCGGCCGCATCGACTCGGAGAAGGGCGAGTGCGCCTACATCGGTCGCGTCGGACTGTTCGACGACGACTTCGAACCACTTCTGCTCGACTGGCGGGCACCGGCGGCGCGCCCGTTCTACACGGCGACCGCCGCGAACCCGGAAGGCGTCGTCCTGCGCCGGCACTTCCGCGTGCGCGACCGGGAGCTGCGCGACTTCCACGACGACGAGCTGCTGACCGACGCGACCGCACTCCTCGACGCCCTCGACGCACCCCGCACGGCGACGATGCGCGACATCGTGTCGACGATCCAGGCCGAGCAGGACGAGATCATCCGCTACTCGGGCTCCGGCGTGCTGGTCATCGAAGGCGGCCCCGGCACCGGCAAGACCGCCGTGGCCCTGCACCGAGTGGCCTACCTGCTGTACACGCGCCGTGAACGCCTGTCGCGGCACGGCGTGCTCATCGTCGGCCCGAACACCGGCTTCCTGCGCTACGTCGGCGACGTCCTGCCGTCGCTGGGGGAGACCGACGTCGTGTTCGCGACACCCGGCGAGCTCTACCCCGGCGTCGTCACCGACGTCGAGGACAGCCCGTCACTGCAACGCCTCAAGGGCCAGCTGTCGGTCCTGGACCTGCTGGCCGTCGCCGTCGCCGACCGGCAGGAGCTCCCCGACCAGCCGATCGACATCGAGCTGGAGGACGTCGTCGTCCCCCTCGACGCCCACGTCGCCGCCGTCGCCCGCGAGAAGACCCGCTACTACGACCTCCCGCACAACGCCGCCCGCAAGTACTTCTTCCTCGCGCTGGCCGAGGAGCTCGTCGCGCCGGCGATGCGGTTGATCGGTGTCGACTGGCCCGAGATCGAGGAGGACGTCCGCCACGAGCTCCGCCACAGCTCCGAGCTGCGCGCCGCCGTCGACAGGCTCTGGCCGCAGCTCACTCCCGAACAACTGCTCGCCGAGCTCTACGAGGGCCGCTGCTTCCGGATCGGCGTGCCGGAACTGTTCCGGGAGGACGGCGCCGCGTGGACGGTGTCCGACGTCCCTCTGCTCGACGAGCTCGCCGACCTCCTGGGCTCCGACGGCACCGCGGAGCGCAAAGCCATGCGTGAGGAGGAGGAACAACTCGAGTACGCCCGTGGCGTGATGGACGTCCTGTCCATCGACAAGCGCGCCGACTCCGAGGAGTACATCGTCACCGACTTCGTCAACGCCGAGATGCTGGCCATCCGCCACGAGGTGCGCGACCACCGCTCTCTCGCCGAGCGCGCCGCCGAAGACCGCACGTGGACGTACGGACACGTCGTCGTCGACGAGGCGCAGGAACTGTCTGCAATGGACTGGCGCGTGCTGCTGCGTCGGTGCCCCAACAAGTCCATGACCGTCGTCGGCGACCTGGCCCAGCGACAGGCCGCTGGTGGGGTCAAGAGCTGGGGCTCGGTGTTCGAACGGTTCGCCTACCGCCGGCTCGAGGTCAACTACCGCACGCCCGGCGAGATCATGGCGGTCGCGACCCCGGTCCTGAAGCTCGTCGACCCCGACGCGTCGGCGCCGGTGTCGGTTCGAGACACCGGCGTACGTCCGTGGGCCCGTCGCGTCACAGACATGCCGTCTGCCGTGCGCGACGAACTCGACGCCCACGCCGCCCGACGCGACGGCCGCACGATCGCTGTCATCGGCGAAGGCTGGATGCCGCCGCGCGCGTCGAAAGGACTGGAGTTCGACGTCGTCCTCGTCGTCGAACCGCAACGCATGTCACCGAGCGAGCTGTACGTGGCGTTGACGAGGGCGACGCAACGGCTCGGCGTACTGCACACCGAACCGTTGCCCCGTCACCTACGAGGTCTCCTCTGAGACCCACGCGAGGTAGTCGTCGTTGCCGCCGACCACGGTGGTGACGACGACCTCGGGCACGTCATAGGTGTGATGCGCCTTGATGTGCGCGACGAGTTCGTCGGCGCGGATGGCGGACGTCTTCACGACGCACTGCCATTCCGCGTCGACGTGCACTTCACCCTCCCACCGGTACACGCTGCGAATCGGCACGATCTGCACACACGCGCCGAGACGCGCCTCGACGATGTTCTTCGCCAACGACTCCGCAGCCTCGGCGGAGTCGACAGTCGTCGTCACCACGCACACACCACTCACAGCGCGTCGATCTCCTTCAGCAACTGGTCCTTCACCTCAGCAGGCGCGTACGACGCGCGCACGGCGGACCGTGCGAGATCGGCGAGTTCGTCACGCCCGAACCCGAACTGCTCATGGCACACCAGGTACTCGCGATCGAGATCGGTGTGGAACATGCCGGGGTCGTCGGTGCTGATCGTCACCGGCACACCCGCCTCCACGAGCTTCGGCAACGGGTGGTCGTCCCAAGACTTCACCGCGCCCGTGCGGATGTTCGATGTCGGGCAGACCTCGACGACGACACCCTCGGCGGCGAGATGCCGCACCAACTCCGGATCCTGCACGGCGCTCACACCGTGCCCGATGCGTTCCGCCCGCAGATCGCGCACGGCCGCCCAGATCTCGCTCGGCGGCGTCGTTTCACCAGCGTGCGGCACCATGTGCAACCCGGCATCGCGCGCCATCGCGAACGCCTCGCGGAACCTCGCCCGCGGCGAGTCCGACTCGAACCCGCCCAGCCCGAACCCGACGAGGCCCTCCGGCCGGTGCTCGGCCGCGAACCGCGCGCTCGTCAAGCCCCAGTCGCGATCCCACACACCGGGCACGTCGAAGATCCACTGCAGGGCCACGCCGTGCACCGCGAGCGCTTCCTCCCGCCCCGCCGCCAACGCCTCGACCAGCTCGTCGGGCGCGATGCCGGCCCGCAGGTGACTCGTCGCGCTGATCGTCAGCTCCGCATACCGGACGTTGGTGCGCGCGGCGTCACGGGCGTACCCGGTGATCAGCGTGCGGACGTCCTCGCCGGTGGTGACCAGGTCGTTGACGACTCCGTAGACGTTGATGAAGTGCCGGAAGTCCGTGAACTCGTAGAACTTCCGCAACGCCTCCGCGTCGGTCGGCACGGGCCCGCCGGGGTGGTTGCGGGCGAGCGCGAGGACGGTGTCGACGGAAGCCGCGCCCACGAGGTGGACGTGCAGCTCGGCCTTCGGCAGGGAGTGGACGAAGTCGGAAATGTGCACGGTCCATGCTCTCAGGTCAAGGGCCGTTCGACGGGTGACATGTCTTGCAGTCAAAGGAGAGGGTGCAGGGCGAATCCCTGTCTCTGGCTTCCGCATTGGGGGTGCCTCGTGAGGGGCGCACGAAGAGTCGCACTGCTGACGGCGGTGCTGGTACTGCCATTCCTGCCCGCGACGGCCCAGGCCGCAGAAGGACCGGTGTTCCAGGACGGCGAGGCGCAACCCGTCTTCGACCCGAAGGACGTGGTGAAGGAGAGCCTCTGGGTCCGCGCGCCGGTCGACAGCGACCGCGACGGCAAGGACGACGAGGTCTACACCGAGGTGGTCCGGCCGCGCGCCACCGAACGCGGCCTCAAGGTCCCGGTCGTCTACATGGTCAGCCCGTACTTCTCGGGCGGCAACGACGTCGCCAACCACAACGTCGACGTCGAGCTGTACGTGCCGGACAAGCGCAACGGCCGTCTGCTCAAGTCCTCCTCCGACGAACGCATCACCGCCGCTCTCGGACCGAACCCGATCACGTCGGGTCGTTACGAGGCCTACTTCATCTCCCGCGGCTACGCGGTCGTCTACGCCGAGTCGCTCGGCACGGGCAAGTCGACGGGCTGCCCCACGACGGGTGACGTCAACGAGACGATCGGCGCGCGCGTCGTCGTCGACTGGCTCAACGGCCGTGCGTCCGCGCGCACCGCGACGGGCGAGGCCATCAAGGCCACCTGGTCGACCGGCAAGACCGGCATGATGGGCGTCTCCTACAACGGAACGCTGCCCAACGCCGTTGCCTCCACAGGCGTGCGCGGCCTAGAAGCCATCGTGCCGATCGCCGCGATCTCCAGCTGGTACGACTACTACCGCGCGGACGGCGCCGTCGTCGCGCCCGGCACGTTCCAGGGCGAGGACGCCGACGTGCTCGCCGAGTACGTCTACACCCGTGCCGACCGGGAGATCTGCAAGCCGGTCATCGCGGAGATCGCGCGCGACCAGGACCGGATCACCGGCGACTACACCAGGTTCTGGGACAAGCGGAACTACCTCAACGACGTCGGCAAGGTCCGCGCCGCCGTCCTCGCGGTCCACGGGCTCAACGACACGAACGTCAAGATGACGCACGTCGAGCAGTGGTACTCGGCGTTGAAGAAGGTCGGTGTGCCGCACAAGATCTGGCTGCACCAGTCCGGCCACACGGACCCCGACACGCTGCGCTCGGCCGAGTGGCGCCGCACGCTGAACCGCTGGTTCACCCAGTACCTCTGGGGTCACCGCAACGGCGTCGACAAGGAGCCGAAGGCGACGGTGCAGCGCGAGGACAAGACGTGGGTCGACGAGAAGGACTGGCCGGCTCCCGGCACGTCCGGCGTGCGGCTGCGCCTGTCCCCTGGCGGATCGGCCAAGGGCGGTCTCGGCGTCCTGCCCGGCCGCGGTGTGGAGAAGCTGACCGACGACGCGACGAAGACGGCCGAGTCGTTGATCGACCAGGCGACGTCGCCGAACCGGCTCTCCTACGCGACCGAGCCGGCGCGGAAGCCGGTGCGCCTGTCCGGCAAGACGACGGCACACCTGCGGCTCGCGTTCGACCGGCCCGCCGCCAACGTGACGACGCTCCTGGTCGACCGGGCCGCCGACGGCACGTCGTACGTCATCACGCGGGGCTCGACCGACCCGCAGAACAGGGAGCGGCCGGACAGGACGTCGCCGATCAAGCCCGGCAAGTTCTACGACGTGGACGTGCCGATCGTGCCCGACGACTACCTCCTGCAGGCCGGGCACCGGCTCGAGTTCGTGCTGATCTCCAGCGACTACGACTACACCCTGCGCCCGCAGCCGGGTGCGGGCCTGTCGCTGGACCTCGCCCGGACATCGGTGGAGCTGCCCGTCGTCGGCGGCTGGCGCGCCGTGCTCCAAGGGTTCTGATGTGACGCCGCGCTTCGGTCCCCGTCCGTTCCGAAAGGACCGAAGCGCGGCACCCTAACACCCACCCCCGACAAAACCCCCGCTCCAAGCCGCTCAAGATCTCGACCTGTCCACAACCGCGAAGTTGTCCACAGCTTCCCGCTCACCCCACCACCACCCCCGTCCCGTCCACCACTGTGGGTCCATGCCCACCACCCTCCCGAAACCGATCCGGGTGCACGACGCCGGCGACCTCTACGCCGCGATCCCGCACCTGATGGGGTTCCACCCGGCGGACTCGCTCGTCGTGCTGGTGCTGAGAGAAGGCATGGTCAGCATGACCATGCGCGTCGACCTGCCCCGCCCACGACATAGGGGCTTCCTCGCCGCCCAGCTGCAGACCCCGCTGCTCGAGCAAGGCGCCGCCGACGTGATCCTCGTGGTCGTGTGCGCGCCGTCCGAGCACATGCCGGAGGAGCTGCCGCACGAACCGCTCGTCACCGCACTCAGAAACACGTTGGGCGGGGTGGGTATCGACGTCGTCGATGCCGTGTGGCTGCCGGCGTGCGAGAAGGACGCGCGCTGGCTCTGTTACCTGGATGTCGACTGCCACGGGACGTTGCCCGATCCCCGTCTGTCCGCCGTGGCGGCCGCGACAGCACACGACGGCAACGTGACCTTCGAGTCACGTGCCGCGCTGGCCGCGATCGCCGCGCTCGACCCACCGGAAGCGCTGGAACGCCGGTCCGCGTTGCTCGACGAGCTCATCACGAGCTCGGGCGAGCCCGACCCCGGCGTGGAACTGCACCGGGTGCGCGACGCGATCGACGCCGTCGAGGACCGCAAGGGACAGTTGCCGGACGCGGAGATCGTCGCGCTGGCAAGGGCCTTGGCGGTACCGGACGTGCGGGACGCGAGCATGGGGTTCGCGGCACTGCCCAAGTCCAGGCAGGCCGAGCGGCTGTGGCTCGAGCTCACCAGGACGTGCCCGGCGCCCGAACGCGCAGAACCCGCGTGCCTGCTGGCTTTCTACGCCTACCAGCGCGGCGACGGAGGTCTCGCGTCCATCGCGATCGACGCGGCCGAGGACGCCTGCCCGGGCCACACCCTGACCAAGCTCCTCCGTGCCGCCCTGAGCGCGGCGTTCCCGCCGGAAGAGATGAGGGCGATGTCCAGGAAGTACCTGGACAGCGCCCGTCGGTTGCTCAGGACCGCTCAGAGCAGCTCCGGCCGCTCCCACTCCTGATCCAGGACGTGCTCGGCCAGGAACGCCCACACCGTCTCGTACCAGACCCGAGAGTTGCCAGGGGTGAGGATCCAATGGTTTTCGGTGGGGAAGTAGAGGTACTTCGCGGTGACGCCGTGGCGGACGAGGTCGAAGTACAGCCGGTGTCCCTCGCCGATCGGGACCCGGTAGTCCTTGTCGCCGTGGATGACGAGCATCGGGGTCTTGATGTCCGCGACCCGCAGGTGCGGGGAGTTGGCCTGGATCCGCTCCGGCCGGGTGAGGGGGTCGCCCATCTCCCGCATCCAGAAGTACGAGGCGTCCGTGCCGCCGGAGAACGCGTCGAGGTGCCAGAGGGACGCGTGGGTGACGATCGCGCGGAAGCGGTCCGTCTGGGTGGCGATCCAGTTGGCCATGTAACCGCCGAACGAGCCGCCCATCGCCGCGGTCCGGGAGGCGTCGATGTCGTCCCGCTCGACCGCGACGTCCGTGATGGCCATGAGGTCGGTGTAGGGCTCTGCACCCCAGCGACCCCAGCCGGCCTTGATGAAGTCGGGCCCGTACCCGGTGGACAGCGCGGGGTCGGGCAGCAGGATGGCGTAGCCGCGGGCGGCCATCAGCCACGGGTTCCAGCGCCAGGTCCAGCCGTTCCAGCTCATCACCGGGCCACCGTGCACCCACAGGACGAGCGGGGCTGGGGAGTCGGCGGAGGCGCCTTCGGGCAGCACCAGCCAGGAGCGGACGGTCCGGCCGTCGGCGACGACGGTGGAGATCTCCGTGAGGGTGCCGGGCACCGAGGCGAGGGCGCCGGGGGCACGCAGCCGCTCGGGGTCCTGGTCGGCGCCGGAGGAGGCGAACCGCACTGGCTGTGGAGGGTGGTCCACCGAGTTGCGCAGTGCGTACAGCGTCTGGCCGTCCGGGCTCACCAGCAGGTCGCTGTAATAGCCGGAGACCGTCAGCTTCGTGATCTCGCCGCTGCCGAGGTCGAGACGCCAGACCGGCTGGTGACCGAGGTGGCTCGCGGTGAAGAAGACCGCCGATCCGTCCGGGCTCACCACCGGGTGATCCGGTTCCTCCTGGAAGCCGGGCGCCAGTGGTGTGACCGAGCCGTCGGACACCTCGACGCGCACCAGGTCCCGCCGGTGGGGGGAGTCCGGAGTGGACTCGCGGAACCGGATCGCGATCACGGCGGTCGAGTCCGGCGTGAACGCGGCGCCGCCGAACGAGTACCCGTCCTCGGAGGCGATGGTCCGCGACGCACCTCCGCCGGTGGCCACGACCCTGAGCTCGGTCCTGCGGCCGTAGGAGGCGCTGACGTCGACGTCGTGGCCGAAGACGGCCCACTTCCCGTCCGGGCTGAGGGCGATGTCCTCGTCGCTGAGCCTGCTCTCGGCGTCCTCGCTCAGCGCCGTGACGGTCTCCGCGGTGACGTCCCCGAGCGGGGCGGAGAACAGGCGCGGGTAGGCGGGGCCGAGGTCCGCGTCCCAGTACCGGATCGGGTACGACTCGTGCAGGATCGCCGTGACGCCGGCGTCCTCGCGGTCCTTGCGCTTGGCGTCGTCCTCGTCACCGAACTCCGTGAAGCGGTACGCCGACGACGTGAAGAGCACCGTCTCGCCCGCCGCGCGCAGCTGACCGACTCCGCCTCCTGGCCGGAGCACCTCGGCGGCCTCACCGCTGGCCGGAAGCCGCCACAGCGCCTTCTTGTCCTTGCCCTCGCCCGGCTTCGCGAGCGGGTCCGGGCGCGCGGACAGGAACAGCAGCGACCCGTCCGGGGCGAACACGGGGGAGGAGTCCCCCTTGGCGGACCGGGTGAGCCGCACGGCGTCCCGCTCGCCGAAGGGGTCGACCTCCCAGAGGGCGCCCTGCCAGGTCTTGCCGTCCGGGGCGAGCGAGGAGACGACTGTGACGAGCCGCGTGCCGTCCGGGGACAGCGCGAGCGAGCCGAGGCGCGGGGTGGCGTTGTAGCTCTCGAAGGAGGCGAAGTCGGTCATCCCGGATCAGGCTCCGTGCCGGGCGCGGGTGAACTCCCACGCGTCGCTGACGATGCCCGCGAGGTCGGCGCGCTCGGGCTTCCAGCCGAGGTCGGTGCGTGCCCGCTCGGCCGACGCGACCAGGACGGCCGGATCGCCGGCACGCCTCTCGGCGACGACGGCGGGGATCGGGTGACCCGTGACCTCGCGGCAGGTCTCGATGACCTGCTTGACGGAGAAGCCGGTGCCGTTGCCGAGGTTGTAGATCCGGTGCTCGCCGGTGGTGGCGTGGTCGAGCGCGAGGAGGTGGGCGTCCGCGAGGTCCACGACGTGGATGTAGTCGCGGATGCAGGTGCCGTCCTCGGTGGGCCAGTCCTCGCCGTAGATCGAGATGTGCTCGCGCTGCCCGAGAGCGACCTGCAGCACCAGCGGGATGAGGTGGGTCTCGGTCGCGTGCCGCTCGCCGATGCTGCCGTAGGCGCCGGCGACGTTGAAGTACCGCAGGCTCATCGCCGCCAGGCCGTGCGCCGCCGCGTACGACGTGATCGCGTGGTCGATGGCCAGCTTGGTGGCGCCGTAGGTGTTGGTCGGCGCGGTGGGAGCCGTCTCGGGGATCGGCACCTCCCGCGGCTCGCCGTACGTCGCGGCAGTCGAGGAGAAGACGAGCTTCGGCGTGCCGTGCTCCTTCATGGCGTCGAGCAGGCGAATCGCCGTCAGGACGTTACCCGTCCAGTACTTGCCGGGGTCCTGCATGGACTCGCCGACGAGCGACTTCGCCGCGAAGTGCAGGACGCCGTCGAACCCTTCTGCGAGGACATCGCCGATGACCTCGGCGATGTCACCCCGGATGAAGCGCGCTCCCGCGGGGACGGCGTCCTCGTGCCCGGTCGAGAGGTCGTCGAGGACGACCACCTCGTGTCCGGCTTCGAGCAGCCTGGCAGCGCACACGCTGCCGACGTATCCGGCCCCGCCCGTGACGAGCAGCTTCACCACAGTCCTCGCATTCCTGGTCAAGATCGTCGTTCGCTACCGGTCCCTGCCCGCGCCCGCGGACGGAACCGCCGTGAAGAGCCTCGGCCGCGTGAGCGAGCGCGAGGCGAAGGCGGCGAGCACGGACCGCTCGACCTCGTCGTGCCGCTCGACGGGCACGAGGGCGATGGCCGAGCCGCCGAAGCCGCCGCCGGTCATCCTGGCGCCGAGAGCACCGGCCGCCATCGCGGAGTCGACGGCGACGTCGAGCTCGAGGCAGGAGACCCGGTAGTCGTCCCGCAGGCTCGCGTGCGAGCCGGACAGGAGCGGGCCGACGCCGGCGAGGTCGCCCGCGCGGAGCAGCTCGACGGCGCGCAGGACCCGGTCGTTCTCGGTCACGACGTGCCGCACCAGCGGACGCAGCTCTTCGGGCAGCCGGACGAGCGTCTGGTCGAGCTCGGCGATGTCGACGTCCCGCAGCGCGGGGATGCCGAGGATCTCGGCGGCGCGCTCGCAGCCGGCCCGCCGGGCGCCGTAGCCGCCGTCGACGTGGGAGTGGCTGGCACGGGTGTCGATGACGAGCACCTCGAGCCCGCTGGCAGCCGCGTCGAACGCGACCTGCTCCGCCTTGCCGGCGCGCACGTCGTAGAACAGCGCGTGCGCTTCGACGCAGCACAGCGATGCGGTCTGGTCCAGGATGCCGGTCGGCGCGCCCACGAAGTCGTTCTCGGACCGCTGCACCCAGCGCGCGATGTCCGGCAGTTCGGCGTCGACGCCGGCGAGACCGAGCAGGGCGAGCGCGATGGCGCACTCGAGCGCGTGCGAGGAGGAGAGGCCGGCGCCCGCGGGCACGTCGCCCGCGATGACGAGGTCGACCCCGCCGGTCACGGCGATGCCCTGCTCGCGCAGGGCCCAGGCGACGCCGCTGGGGTACGCGGCCCACCCCTTGACGGTCTTGGGGACTAGGTCGGCCACCACGGCGGGGTCCGCGGTCTGCACCCCGCCGTCGTCGCCGGTCGTGCTGACGGTCAGCACGCCATCGGTGCGGGCCGAGGCCGCCACCGCGATGCGGTGCGGCAGGGCGAACGGCAGCACGAAGCCGTCGTTGTAGTCGGTGTGCTCACCGATGAGGTTGACGCGGCCAGGAGCCGACCAGACCCCTTCGGGGGCGCGTTCGTGCAGGCGCTGGAACGCCTCGGCCGCCTTCGCAGCCGGTGTCGTCGACTGGGTCACCGGGCGAGCACCAGGACGGCGTGGGCGACCGCGGGGTCGAGCTCCGCCGTGTTGCCTTCGCTGCCGCGCACCTGGACGACCTTCGCGCCACCCAGCGCCCCGACCTCCACGATGCCGCCCGGCACGACCCCGGCGTCCTTCAGGTCGGCCATCAGGTCCGGGTCGAGCTGGACGTGCTCGGCGATGCGGCGGATCTCGACGCGGCCACCGCCGCGGCGGGCCACCTCGTCGACGCGCACCAGGTCCGCCTCGGCGGGCGGGGCCGGCTCGCCGTCGCCCAGCTTGTCGAGGCCGGGGATCGGGTTGCCGTAGGGCGAGGTGGTGGGGTTGCCGAGCAGCTTGACGAGCTTGCGTTCGACCGCCTCGCTCATCACGTGCTCCCAGCGGCACGCCTCGCTGTGCACGTGCTCCCACTCGAGACCGATGATGTCCACGAGGAGGCGCTCGGCGAGCCGGTGCTTGCGCATGACGGCGATCGCGAGGTTGCGGCCCTGCTCGGTGAGTTCGAGGTGGCGGTCCTCCGCCACGACCACCAGGCCGTCGCGCTCCATGCGGCCGACGGTCTGGCTCACCGTCGGTCCACTTTGGCCGAGGCGCTCGGCGATGCGGGCGCGCAGTGGCACCACGCCCTCTTCTTCGAGCTCGTAGATCGTGCGGAGATACATCTCCGTGGTGTCGATGAGGTCGTTCACACCCGCTCCCCTTCGTGTGGTGTCAATGGTAGTCGTGCCGGGGGACACAGGTGTCCGCGCGGGTGCAGGATGTGAGCCGTGCATCCCTTGATCACTCCTGAGGCCCTCGCCGATGCGCTGAGTGCACGTCCGGCCACCGTCGTGCTGGACGTCCGGTGGCGTCTCGGCGGACCACCCGGACGCCAAGACTACGAGGTCAGCCACATTCCTGGCGCGGTGTACGTGGATCTGGACACGGAGCTGTCGGCCCCGCCCGGTGCCGGCGGCAGGCATCCGCTGCCGGAGCCCGAGCGGTTGCAGGAGGTGCTGCGCCGCGCGGGCGTGCGCGAGGGCGGTCGGGTCGTGGCGTACGACACGGCGGACGGCTCGGTCGCCGCGCGGGTGTGGTGGCTGCTGCGGTGGGCCGGGTACGGCGAGGTCGCTGTGCTGGACGGCGGGTTCGCCGCGTGGGAGGCGGCCGGGCTGCCCGTCACCGCGGACGTGCCGGTGGTGCTGGAGGGCGAGGCCGCCGGTGACGTGGTCGTGCGGCCGGGCCAGATGCCCGTGCTGGACGCGGACGAGGCGGCGGCGCTCGCCCAGGAAGGCGTGCTGCTCGACGCGCGGGCGGCGCCGCGGTACCGCGGCGACACCGAGCCGGTCGACCCCAAGGCGGGGCACATCCCCGGCGCGCTCAACGCGCCGACGACCGGGCACGTCGGCGCGGACGGGCGTTGGCTCGGCGCGGCCGAGTTGGCCGAGCGGTTCGCCGGCCTCGGTGTGTCGGGCGATGCCGCGGTGGGGGCCTACTGCGGGTCGGGCGTGACGGCCTCGTCCGTGGTGCTTGCGCTGGAGGTCGCGGGGATCACGTCGGCCGAGAAGCCGGCCGCCCTGTACGCCGGGTCGTGGTCCAACTGGTGCGCGCTCGATCGCGAGGTCGCCACCGGCGGCTGACGACGGCGACATCGTCGCGGTCGGCATCGCTGCGGCCGGCACTGCTACCGCTGCGACCGGCAACGAGGCGGCGGCACCGAAGCGGGTGATGCTGACGTCGGTCGGCGATCGACGTGGTTGGCGGCCGAGCTGCTCGGCCGCTGAGGTGGCTGGCCGTCGGCGCGGGCGGCCTACCACGGTGGCGGGCGGCGGGGGTTGTCAGGCGTTCGGGATGCGGTCGAAGCCCTGCTTGGCGAGCTTCAGGGCGATGGCGCAGGTGTCGATCTCGTCGATCGCCAGCACGCTCACCGAGAAGGCCTGGGTGATGACGTCCGGGTCGTCGGTCAGCATGACGGTGACCTGGCAGTCCTCGTCGGACGCGGTGACCTGCCACGCGGTGTTGCCGCCGATGTCGATCTGCTTCTTCTCGCCGTCCTCGTCCACCGCCTCGGGGACCGTGACCAGCTGGGTGATGACGGTCGAGGGGCTCGTGGTGGTGACGATGCAGCCGCCGTCCGCCGAGGCCTTGCCGCCGGTTGCGGCCTCGATGTCGGCCGCCTTGAGCACGCCGCAGGTGTCCAGGCCGGTGGACTTCTTCTTCGTGCCGATCTTCACGTCCCCCGCCTTCTGCGTGGTGGGGCTAGTGGGCTTCGTGGCCGAGGTGCTGGTCGGCGCCTTTCGCGAGGTCGGGGTCGGCGCGGTCGGCTTGGTGGTGGTCGCGTTGGTGTCGGCGATGGCCGAGCCCTTGACCTGTTCGCTGCAGCCCGTGACGGCGGCGAGTGTCAGGCCCAGTGCGAGGAGGATGGCCGCTGGTCGCAGTTGCATGTCGCCTCTGACCCCTGTTCGGTGAGATCGGTTCCGGTTCGGGGCCCGGAGGCGTGCCGAGGTGCGTCACTGTAAGCGGTGGCCGGGGCCTGGGCACGCGTGTCGGGGTGGTGGCGGCCGAAGTGTGATCCCGGCGCTCTGACCACCGGGTGAGCGGATCGGTGGGTAGGTTCTGGGCATGGGTAAGCCGGCCGCTGTTGTCTGGGACAGGTCCTTCCTCGGGTACGACCTCGGTGGCGACCATCCGCTCAACCCCGTCCGGCTCGACCTGACGGTGCGGCTCGCCACGGCGCTCGGGGTGCTCGACGGCGTTGAGCTGCTGGTGCCGGAGGCGGCCAGTGACGAGGAGATCGAGCTCGTCCACAAGCCCGGTTACCTGAGCGCGGTGCAGGCGGCGCCGACGGCCGGGTGGGACGTCGGGCATGGCCTCGGCACGGCGGACAACCCCGTGTTCGAGCGGATGCACGAGGCGTCGGCGCTGGTGGTGGGCGGGTCGCTGGCGGCGGCTCGTGCCATCGCGTCGGGGGAGGCGGACCGGGCGGTCAACATCGCCGGTGGGCTGCACCACGCCATGCCGGACAGCGCGGCCGGGTTCTGCGTCTACAACGACTGCGCGGTGGCCATCGAGTGGTTGTTGCGCAGCGGGGTCGAGCGCATCGCATACGTCGATGTCGACGTGCACCACGGCGACGGGGTGCAGACGGCGTTCTGGGACGACCCGCGGGTGTTGACGATCTCGTTGCACCAGCATCCGATGAGCCTGTGGCCGGGCACCGGGTGGGCCGGCGAGATCGGTGGCGCCGGGGCCGAGGGGAGTGCGGTCAACGTGCCGTTGCCCGCAGGGACGCGGGACGGCGGGTGGTTCCGGGCGTTCCACGCGACGGTGCCGGCGCTGCTGAAGGCGTTCCGGCCGCAGGTGCTGGTCACGCAGTGCGGTGTCGACACGCACAAGGAGGACCCGCTCGCGGACCTGTCGCTCAGCGTCGACGGGCATCGGGCGATCTACCGGGCGTTCCGGGACATCGTGAACGAGCACGGGTACAAGTGGCTCGCGCTCGGCGGTGGCGGATACGAGCTGCTCAGGGTGGTGCCACGGTCGTGGACGCACCTGCTGGCGACCTTGCTCGACCGCGACGTCGACCCCGAGCGGCCGCTGCCGGCGGACTGGGTGGCGCACGCGACACGCGTCGCGCCCGGCTGGCCGTTGCCCGCCTCGATGACCGATGGGTGCGACCCTGGGTACCAGCCGTGGGGCGGCGACACGGAGGAGCCGGTCGACAAGGCGGTCCGCGACACGCGTCGCGCGGTGTTCCCGCTGCACGGACTCGACCCGGACGACCCCAGGGACTGAAACCGCGATGGGTGCCAGAGATCCGTTCGACTTCCCCCGGCAGTGGGAGGCGGACGTCGTCCTCAGTGACGGCGGCACCGTCCACCTGCGGCCGATCACGCCCGACGACGCCGAGAAGCTGCGCGAGTTCCACGGCCGGCTGTCCGAGCGGACGCGGTACTTCCGCTACTTCGGGCCCTACCCGCGCATCCCGCAGCGCGACCTCGAGCGGTTCAGCACCGTCGACCACCACGACCGGGTGGCGATCATCGCGCTGCTCGGCGACGACATCGTCGCCGTCGGCCGGTTCGACCGGCTGCACCACGGGCAGAGCGCCGAGGTCGCCTTCGTCGTCCAGGACGGCCACCAGGGGCGCGGGCTGGGCAGCATCCTGCTCGAGCACCTCGCCGCCGCGGCCAGGGAGGTCGGGCTCACCCGGTTCGAGGCCGAGGTGCTCGCCGAGAACGGGCAGATGGTCCGGGTGTTCCGCGACGCCGGCTACCAGGTCAGCAGGGCGTTCGAGGAGGGCGTGCTGCACCTGGAGTTCGCGATCGACCCCACCGACGCCTCCGTCGCCGTCGCCAGGGCCCGCGAGCAGGCCGCCGAGGCCCGCAGCGTGCACAACCTGCTGCACCCGCGCAGCGTCGCCGTCATCGGCGCCTCCACCGATCCCACCAAGATCGGGCACGCCGTCCTCAAGAACCTCCTCGAGGCCGACTTCAACGGTCCCGTCTACCCCGTCAACGCTGAGCACCGCGCCGTCCGGGGCGTGCGGGCCTACCCGACGGTGCTGGACATCCCCGACGACGTCGACCTCGCCGTCGTCGCCGTGCCCGCCGCCAGCGTCGACGAGGTCATGGACGGCTGCCTCGCCAAAGGGGTGAAGGCGCTCGTCGTCGTCAGCTCCGGCTACGGCGAGACGGGGCCGGACGGGTTGTCGGCCGAACGCAGGCTGGCCGCCGAGGCGAGAGCGCACGGCATGCGCGTCGTCGGCCCGAACGCGCTCGGCGTGCTCAACCTCGACCCCAAGGTCCGCCTCAACGCGAGCCTCGCCCCGCACCTGCCGGCACGGGGCCGCGCGGGCTTCTTCTGCCAGTCCGGCGCCCTCGGCACGGCCATCCTCGCCAACGCCGCGGGGTGGGGGCTGGGCTTGTCCACGTTCGTTTCCGCCGGCAACCGCGCCGACGTCTCCGGCAACGACCTGTTGCAGTACTGGGAGACCGACCCGTCGACCGACGTCGTGCTGCTCTACCTGGAGTCGTTCGGCAACCCGCGCAAGTTCGCCCGGCTCGCGCGCCGGCTCGGCCGCACCAAGCCCATCGTCGCGGTGAAGTCCGGCCGCCACGCCGTCGTGCCCGGCCTCGCCGCCACCGCCGCGAAGGTCGACGAGGCGAGCGTCCAGGCGCTGTTCGAACAGGCCGGCGTCATCCGGGTCGACTCGCTGGCCCAGCTGTTCGACACGGCGCTCCTGCTCGCTCACCAGCCGTTGCCCGCGGGCAAGCGCGTCGCCGTCGTCGGCAACTCCACGGCGATCGGCCTGCTCGCCGCCGACACGCTGCTCGCCCAGGACCTCGACCTCGCGGGCGACCCCGTCGACGTCGGCGCCCAGGCCACCCCCGAGGAGTTCGCGAAAGCGGTCAAGGAAGCCCTCGACCGCCCCGACACCGACGCGCTCGTCGTCGTGTTCGTGCCGCCGATCGCGGTTCCCGGTACGGCGTACGCGCGCGCCATCAAAGAATCCGCACACCGAACGAAACCGATCGTCTCGACGTTCCTCGCGGTCGAGGGCATTCCGGACGAGCTGAAAATGCCGGGCAAGGGCTCGATTCCCAGCTATGCCAGTCCGGAACGCGCCGTGCTCGCATTGGCGCGAGCCATCCGTTATGCGCGGTGGCGTGCGGCTCCCCAGGGCAACTTCATCCGGCCGGACGGCATCGACACCGAACGCGCGCGTTCCTTTGTGGACGACGTCGTGACCGAACGCAGGATGGACGACCACGCGGCCGTCGAACTCCTGAAGTGCTATGGCATCGACGTCGTGCCATTCCGAATCGCGACCAGCGCCGAGGAAGCGGTTCAGGCGGCGACCGAACTCGGATTCCCCGTCGCGATGAAAGCCACCAGCGAACGCCTGCGCCACCGCACCGACCTCGTCGGCGTCCGGCTCGACGTCGCGCAGCAGGAGTCGGTCAGGGCCGCCTACCACGACCTCGCGGAGCTCTCGGGCAAACCGGACGTGTACGTGCAACGCATGGCGCCCAAGGGAGTCAGCTGCGTCCTCGGCCTGCAGGACGACCCGAGCTTCGGCACGCTGGTCTGGTTCGGACTGTCGGGCCTCGTCAGCGACCTGCTCGGCGACCGCGCCTACCGGGCGGTACCCCTCACCGACACCGACGCGGCGGAACTGGTTGCGGCACCGAAAGCAGCGCCTCTGCTCACCGGTTATCGAGGTGACGAACCGGCGGATCTGAAAGCACTTCAGGAATTGGTACTCCGTTTGGCTGCCCTGGCCGAGGACCTTCCGGAGGTGCGTTCGTTGAAACTCGAACCTGTACTTGCTTCTGCCGCAGGCGCTTTCGTGAGCAGTGCCCGCGTAGTTGTCGGTCCACCACCATCTCTGCACGACGCCGGACCTCGTCGCCTGCGCTGATGCGGTTACGGCAACGATTCCGTACGTTTCATTCGCGCTGAGGTATGGACATGCGTCGCAGCGCCGCTTAGGTTTCCCGCATCGCCGGCCGAGCACCACCCTCATGCGCCGGCGCATGTCCGTGGACGAACCCGTGGGTCGACGCTGCAGAGGGACGAATGACACCGAGAGCGCTTCTCCGCCTGGTTGCGACAACTTGCGCCGCCGTTCTTCTTCTGGCTTCGTGCGGCGGCGGTGACGAGTCCACCATGGCTGGAAAGGTCAGCTCCAACGACAAGATGACGATCGCGGTGTCGTTTGACCAGCCGGGTCTGTCGGTGCGCAGGCTCGACGGCAGCTACCGCGGGTTCGACGTCGACGTCGCCAAGTACATCGCGAACGAGCTCGGCGTCAGCGAGGACGGCATCACCTGGCGGGAGGCGCAGCCCGGCAACCGGGAGACGCTCCTGACCAGCGGTCAGGCGGACCTCGTCGTCTCCACCTACTCGATCACGGACAAGCGCAAGCAGATCGTCGACTTCGTCGGCCCGTACTTCGTCGCGGGCCAGGACCTGCTGGTGCGCTACAACGAGAAGCGGATCAGCGGCCCGAAGTCGCTCAACTCCAGCCTGCGCCTGTGCTCCACGGCCGGCTCCACGTCCGCCGCGTACGTCAAGGAGCAGTTCGCCAAGGACGTGAACCTGGTCGAGTACGCGAAGTTCAGCGACTGCGTCACCGCGCTGCTGGCCAACAACGTCGACGCCGTCACCACCGACGACGTGCTGCTCGCCGGGTACGCCGCCCAGAACCCCGAGCTGCTGCGCGTGGTCGGCGACCCGTTCAGCAAGGAGGAGTACGGCGTCGGCCTGCACCGCAACGACCCCGGCAGCAAGGCGAAGGTCCAGGCCGCGCTGCAGAAGATGATCGACAGCGGTGCCTGGAAGAAGTCGCTGGAGGCCAACATCGGATCTTCCGGCTACAAGATCCCCGACCCGCCGAAGCTCGCGAGCTGATCAGACGGCCTGTGACGTAGGCTCACGCCACGTGAACCGCGTCCCGCCGCACCGCGCTGATCGACCCGTTCGCGCGGGCATCCCAGAACACGGCCGTGTCCCGCGCTACTACGCGGTCAAGGCAGAGCTGTTCGACCTCGTCGAGACCCTCGGTGAGGGCACCGTCCTGCCCTCCGAGCGGGAGCTCGCCGAAAGGTTCTCCGTCTCGCGCGTCACGCTCCGCCAGGCCGTCAGCGAACTGGTCCTCGAAGGCAAGCTCATCCGCCGCCAGGGCAGCGGCACGTTCGTCGCGCCGCCGAAGCTCGTGCAGCCGTTGTCGCTGGTCAGCTACACCGAGGGGATGCGCCGTCAGGGCGTCGAGCCGAACCGCACCGTCATCACGGTCGAGGAGCTCGGCGCCGACGAGGGCCTCGCGCGCGACCTGATGGTCGAACCCGGTGACCCGGTCGTGCACCTCGAACGCGTGCTGCTCGCCGACGACGAACGCATCGGGCTCGAGTCCACGTACCTGAGCCTCGGCCGTTTTCCGGATCTGCTGGACAAGCTCGACCCCGCCGGATCGCTCTACGCGTGCCTCACCGAACGCCTCGGCGTGCGGTTCGCGGAGGCGGAGGAACGGGTCGAGACGGTGCTCGCGACACCCCGCGAGGCGTTGCTGATCGGCACCAACCCGGCGTTGCCGATGCTGTTGCTGCACCGGGTGTCCTACGACGTCGACGGTCACCCGATCGAACGCGCCCGGTCGCTGTACCGGGGTGACCGCTTCAGCTTCGTCGCGAGGCTGCACGCGGACCGCTGAAAGGGGGAGCGGGAACGTCGTCCACTGTGGACCGCGATTCCTTTCGGGCCCCAACGAATGCATTTCTCCGGTGACTGCGGGTCACCGGATCCCGTGCGGGCACAGGAAGAGACCGCCCGTTCGCACTCGTTTCCCGTTCCGGCCGCGGATGTACTGTTGACGGCACGATCTCAGGATTTCCGCAATGATGCGGGAGGAGCGGGGGTGTGCCGTGTCATTCAAGGCGGAGTTCCTCGCTGAGCTCGAGGACTGCCTGCGCGGCTATGGCGCGGTCCCGGTGAGCAAACCCGGCGCCCTCGCACTGTTCATCGAGTTCGTGCGAGCTCTTCCGGAGAGCGATCAGAGACTGCGCTGTCTCGAAGGCGTCGACCAGGGTTCCGGCTCGTTCTGGAACAACCCGGCGGTGTGGTGGGAGCAGGTGCCGCGGTTCGGCGCGGGAGTGGCGCGGTGCGGGTCGGCGGAGTGCCGCAAGCTGCTCGACGACATGCTCGACGAGGCCATCAGCGACGAGATCGACGTGCTGGAGATGGAGATCCGCGAGCTCCCCAGCTAGCGAACGGGTCCGGACATGCCTGCCGGCGCCGTCGCCTGTTACGGCCACGACGCCGGGGCTTCCACACCTATTTCACGGCGACGAGCGACTTGAAGAGTTCCCGATAGCGGTGGAGAGCCAGTCGCAGGTCCTCGGTCTGTGGATCACCGTTTCCCTTGAGCTGCTCGGTCAGGGACCGGTGCCGGCTGGTCAGCTCCTCGAGCGCCCGGGCCACGAGCTCGTCGGCCTTGCGGACGGCCGCCTTCGGGTCGTCCACGAAGTCGTACTGCACCGCCTGCCACTCGTCCTCGAGCTTGCTGGACGAACGCTGCGCGGTGGTGTCCTGCGTGCGGTGCGCCGCCTGCTCCGACGTGGGCCGGGACGGCACCTGCTGGGACTGGGTGTGCTGGGACGAGCTGTGCTGGGACTGGGTGTGCTGCGGCGACTGCTGCCGGTGCGTCTGCTCCGCGGTGCGGTCGGCCTGCTCCGCGGTGCGATCGGTGTGCTGGGTGCGCTCCGCGTTCCGCTCGGCGTCGTGCCGGTCGGCCTGCTGAGCGCGTTCGGCCTGCTGGGTCCTTTCGGACTGCTGCGCCCGTTCGGACTGCTGGGCGCGTTCAGCCTGCTGCGCACGTTCGGACTGCTGCGCCCGCTCCGACTGCTCTGCCCGCTCGGCCTGCGTCGCACGGTCGGTCTGCAAAGACCCCTCGGCGTGCTGCTGCTGCGGCCGCGCCGGGGTGGGCGTGGGAACCGCGTGGGTGGGGGTCTCAGACATCGGACTTCTCCTTCCGCACGGCTTCGGTTTCCTTGCGCGGCGCGGTGCCGTGCTCGAGCAGGTCGGTGAACAGCTCGCGGTAGTGCACCATCGCGGTGCGCAGGTCCTCGGTGCTCGCCTCGCCGATCTCCTGGCGCTCCGAGATGTCGTGCGCCTTGCGGTAGTGCTCGAGGGTGCGGGCGTGCTCGACGGACAGCACGCTCAGCTGGGCCTCGTACCCCTCGGTGGGGTACCCGCGCTCGGCCATCAGGTCGGTCACCAACCGGTCGGCGTCCGCGATCGCGCTCTCCGGCGAGTCGACGAACTTCGTCTGCACGGTCGCCCAGTGCCGGCGGTAACTCTCCTGCGCCGACGGGGAAAGCGGCTTCAGGTCGAACTCGCTGTGGCGGTGCTCCCGCTCGGCGAGCTCCTTCTCCGCGGCGGATCTGCTGTCGCTCTGCGAGACCGCGCGGTCGTATTCGGGGCCGAAGCGGTCGCGCAGCTTCTTGCGCTGCATGGCGGGCCTCAGCACGATCCAGAGGATCACTGCTGCCGCCACGATCGCGACCACAACGCCGATGATGGCGCCCGTTGACATGGAAAAACCTCCAAGACAGGCAAACTCTCTGGCTGTCCGGGAGGCTTTCCAGTTCACCCACACGGGAAACATTCAACCCTTGATACAAACCACCTGCTTGAGCTTCGCGACCACTTCGACCAGGTCGGACTGGTTCGCCATGACGGTGTCGATGTCCTTGTAGGCACCGGGAATCTCGTCGACGACGCCCGAGTCCTTGCGGCACTCGACCCCACTTGTCTGGTCGGCGAGATCCTGCGCGGTGAACGTCTTGCGGGCCTTGTTCCTGGACATCCTCCGGCCGGCGCCGTGCGACGCCGACTCGAACGAGTCCGGGTTCCCGAGCCCGCGCACGATGTACGAGCCGGTGCCCATCGAGCCCGGGATGATGCCCAGCTCGCCCCGCCCCGCCCGGATCGCTCCCTTGCGCGTCACCAGGACGTCCTCACCGAAGTGGTTCTCCTCGGCGACGTAGTTGTGGTCGCAGAGCAAACTATTGGACCTGCATCAACATCGGGTGGCGTGGGACAAACGTGGGACGAGATAGCTTGGCACGATGCACGGAGGCCCGCGCCCAATGAGTCTGGGCGCGGGCCTCCGTGTCCCTCAATCAGCGGCCGAACTCGTCGGCCTTCGCGGCTTCGATGAACATCGACAAGGCCAAGGGCCCGAACCCCAGTACCTGCGTCGGATTCTTCGAGTCGCGCACCGCGACGAGGTCGCCTGCCAACTCGATGCAGTCCTGACCGGTACTGCTGTATGAACTCTTGCGCCAGCGCCGATCCTCTGCCATCGGCTATCTCCATTTACTGTTGAGGATTTCGGCGATGAGAGCTGCCGTGTCTTCAGCGCTCATCGCCACCTCGCGGACCTCCTGGGCCGCGATTCTGTAGGCGTCAACATCCGCCGCGCCGTAGAGGAAGACGCCCGTCCTGTGGTGTTCAAGGTGGACGGTCGACGGCTCGCCCTCCTCGAACTGGTAGACGATGAACGGCCCGATGAGCCCAGGATGAAAGTCGTTAGCGTCGGACACCGCATGCAAACTGACAGACGGCAGTTCCGTCATCTTCAGAAGGTGTTCGAGTTGCTCGGGCATTACGGACTGCCCGCCGATGTGCTGCCGTAACGCAGCCTCGTGAATCACAGCCGTCAGCTCGATCGGGTCAGGACGAGTAAGGGCATCGCGGCGCCCCATCCTCATGGTTACTCGCGCCTCTACCTCGGTGCCGCCACCGCCGAAGATTGCGCGGGCATACCGACTCGTTTGCAACATGCCGGGAATCAGGAGCGGCGACCAGTCGAAGATCTTTCGCGCGCGACGCTCGTTATCGAGAACGGCGGCAAGCCGTTCCGATACGCCCGGCAATCCAGTCGTGAGATAGCTTGACTCCGCTGCCGCTCGCGCAAGCACGATGATCCGCTCGCGGTCCTCCTCGGAGAGTCCGAGCTTCTCCAGCACCGTCGTGACGACCTCCACGGACGGGATGCGCTTCAAGTTGACCCACTGCGAAATCATGCTGTGGGCCACGCCAGTGAGTCGCGCCGTCGGGCGGACTCCACCGCTTCGCTGGACGAGCTCGTTCAGAGCGGCCGCCAGGTTGCGCGCACTCGGTTTCGATGCGGGATCGGTCACGAACCACACAGTACGACGTACCACCCTCTCGTGAGATGTAGCCCGATCGGTGCATTGCGGGGTGGTTCGTGACCACCCAGGATGGTCACGAACCACCGTGACCGTTCTGCCGAGGAGGCTTGCTGTGTCCGACGGCCGTATCGAGATTCCCTGCCATGACGCCACCGGCCGGCCGAGAGCGCTCGCGGTTTCTGTCATCGACGGCGCGGTGTGCCTCGCGATCCCTACCCCGGCGGCGTGCCTGAGGTGGCATGAGCTCGACCAGCTGCAGCGCGCGCTCGCCGAGATGCGGACGCAGATGCCCGGAACTCCCGCGTGACTTCGCGGTCCCGCGACCGCCAACCGTGTCGGTGGTCGCACATGCGCGACGGGCGGCGGTGCGCGCTTGCGGCAGCTGCGCCCGCACCCGTCGCGCCTACGAACCTGGCGCAGACCCCCGAACGCAGGCCGCCACATGGGCTGCTGGCGACAACCTGCTGCTGCGTCAGTGAGGCGCGGCACCTCGGCCCTCCTCTCCGAGGTCGAGGTGCCGCGCCACCCGAAAAGCCTGCCGCCCGGTTTGTGGGAACACGGGCGGCCGCGGCGCCGGATCGGGTCCGGCCGGCGCCGCCTCATGCGCGGCGTTCGGGCGGCGTGCGCGCCTCAGCAGCGGTCGGCGCTGCACCTGCTACCGCCGCGCGAGTGGACAGTTTGTGGACAACTTGCCGACTCGCGTAACGCCTCGTTCCTGTTGCCCGACTACCCGACCGACCCGCCCAGTCCAGGA
>NZ_JBHYGW010000010.1:64674-290323 GCF_042738015.1 Lentzea sp. NPDC059081 | reverse complement strand
TCGAGGGCTTCTCGGTGGAGTGGACGATACAGGGATTGAACCTGTGACCCCTACCGTGTCAAGGTAGTGCTCTCCCGCTGAGCTAATCGTCCGAGGCGGAGACGGGAATCGAACCCGTGTACAGGGCTTTGCAGGCCCTTGCCTAAGCCACTCGGCCACTCCGCCAGGAGCATGAGTCCACAGCGTACGTCCACTGGAGACCCACAGAGCGGATGACGAGACTCGAACTCGCGACCCTCACCTTGGCAAGGTGATGCGCTACCAACTGCGCTACATCCGCGTACATCACTGACTTCGTGATGTTGAAACAACCTTATACGAGGGGTTCAAGCGAGTTTCACCGGGGGTACCCGCACCGCCTTCGCGGGCCCCCTACCTCGGATTATTCAGCTCAGGTCGTTGGAGATGAGGTGCGTGAGCGCCTCGTCCACGTTGACCCAGAGGTGCTCGTTGCCCGGCACCACGACGTCGTAGGTGCGGTCGAGGAAATCGGCGAGCTCCTGGGCGGACGCCTCGAACATGGCGTGCCCGGAAGGCGAGCTCAGCTCGATCACGACGACCTCGGGGTCGTCGGCTGCGGGGCGAATGCGGACGTCACCGTCGCCGGCGTCGGCGATGAGACCGTCTGCGAGCAGGTCGCGGGCGTACACCCACTCGACCCAACCGGCGCGGCCGGTGCGGAACGCGGCGACGACCGCGTACGGGTCCTTCGTGTCGTATCGCAGCTCCACCTGAACCGGGACCGCGGGGGTCCTCGGCGCCAGCAGGTCGAAGACCGCTGTCGAGCGGAGCGTCACGTGATCGTTGCGCATCGTCGTTACCCTCTTCTCCCTTCCCGGTCAATGAAACGACCGAGCACCTTAGTTGTGACGTGCATGTGGCGAGGAACGCTCGCGATTCTGGCGCAGATCACCCCATCGGGTCAGCTCGACTGCGCAACGCGACCGTGTGCACGCGCTCCGTGGCCTCCTCGCTCGTTAGCCGGTGTTCAGCGACTCCCATCTTGCTGGGTCTAACCTGAACCCGGTACCGGCTGTTGCGCGAATGTTGGACGTGAGGACATCTCTGGTGGCTGACTCGCCCGGTCCACCCGTCGCGTCGCGCGACGGCCGACCGACCGACATCGAGCTCGTGAACAGGCTCGCACAGGGCGATCGGACGGCGTTCGGTGAGCTGTACGACAGGTACGGCACACCGGCGTACTCGCTGGCCAGGCGCATCTGCGTGGATCCGGAACTGGCCGAGGACGTGGTCCAGGAGGCGTTCCTCGCTCTCTGGCGGCACCCTGCCAGGTTCGATCCCGCGCGCGGGAGTTTCGGCACCTGGTTGATGACTTTGGTGCACCATCGCGCGGTGGATGCCGTCCGCAAGGAAAACACTCAACGTCGCCGTACTGTTCCCCTGACGGATGACGTGTCTCCTCCGGCCGAGGGATCCGATCACCAGGCGTTGGTGAGCGTGGTGAGCGCCGAGGTCAGAGCGGCCCTGCGGACGTTGCCCGAAGAACAGCGACAAGTAATAGCGCTCGCCTATCTCGGCGGTTACACGCAGTGCGAGGTGGCGAAACTGACAGGCGTCCCGCTGGGAACTGTGAAATCGCGCACGTTCGCGGCGATAAGACGTCTGAGAGGCACGTTGGGGAACTTGTGGGCCGGCGAGACCGGCGAGACGACAGGAGTCCACCGGTGAACGGCGGCATGTGCCCCCAGGAGGAGCTCGCCGTCGGCTGGGCGATGCACTCCCTGGAGCCGGACGAGGAAGCGCAGGTCCGCGACCACCTGCCGACCTGCGCCACGTGCCAGCACGCGGTGCGGTCGACCGAGGAGGTGCTCGCGAGCATCGGCGGCGCCGTCCGCCAGGAGCAGCCACCGCCCCGCCTGCGCGCGAGGCTGATGGAACAGATCGAGCACACCCCGCAGGAACCACCGGCCCAGCCGGCCCCGCGCCACACAGCCCCCACTCCCCTGCGCCCGCAACACCGCCGCCGAACCGGCCGCGTGCTGCTGGCCGCGGCCGCCGCCCTGGTCGTCCTGGCCGGCGCCGGCTACCTGGGCGTGCGCGTGAACCAGCTGTCAGGCGAGGTGACAGCGGCCCAGTCCCGCACCGACGCCCTGAACAAGGCCCTCTCCCTGGCCGCGGACCCCGACACGAACAAAGCGGTACTCCGCACCACAGCGGGCGACGACCTGGCCGTGGTCCTGTCCAACCCGGACGCCGCCGCCGTGATGCCGCTGAACCTAAAACCGAACGACGCGGGCCATGTTTACGTAGTTTGGGGTGCGAGCACGAAGGCGCCGGTACCGTTGGCGGTGTTCGACGTGCGAGCAGGATCGACCGACCCGCAACTGCTGTCCTGGTCGCCCGAGGCGCACAAGCACACGACCTTCGCGGTGTCGCTCGAACCAGGCCGCCAAGCCCCCGCCTCGCCGTCGGAGGTACTGGCAGGAGGCCAGGTTGCACCCGCCTGAGTCCCAACAGGATGATCGACACATGACGAAGCCCGACGTGAAGCCCGGCGAAGAGCACAAGGGCTGGCGCCACTGGTTCCACCGCAACCCGGCGCTGAACCTGGCCTACCGCATCGGCGTGGGCGTGATCGGCGGCATCGTGCTGGTCGCGGGCGTCATCATGATCCCGTACCCGGGCCCGGGCTGGCTGGTCGTCTTCGCGGGCCTGGCCATCCTCGCCACGGAGTTCGAGTGGGCGGGCAAAGTCCTGAAGTTCGTCAAGCGCTACTACGACCGCTGGGTGGAGTGGCTGAAGCGCCAGCCGTCCTGGGTGCGCGGCCTCGTGATGGCGGGCGTCTGCGCCATCGTCCTGGCAACCTGCTACCTCCTGAACGTGTTCGCGCTGGTAGGCGGCTGGCTGGGCGTCGAGTGGACGTGGTTGCAGAGCCCGATTTTTGGTTCTCGTTGATGATGTTGTAGGCTATGGCCACACCGCGAGAGCGGGACAGCAAGACAACAGAACACGGGCGTTTAGCTCAGCGGGAGAGCGCTTCGTTCACACCGAAGAGGTCACTGGTTCGATCCCAGTATCGCCCACAGTGTGTTTTACCTGATCAGACGGCCTGTCGATGGATTCCATCGACAGGCCGTTTTGCGTTGGCAGGGCAGAACCGCCCTGCCAACCTCAGGTCTGCGGACCTCGAATCCGCAGGTCAGCGCCTTGTCACCCCTCCAGCCCGTGATCTATTCGCCCTTACCGAAGAGGTCACTAGGTTCGTTCTCCACATCATCCCCACTACCGAAGCCTCTGACCTGCACAAATCGAAGGTCTCTCGGTGTCCATGCTCTCTGCTCTAGGAGCCTCGGTAGTAAAAGTGGTAGCAAACCCGCTCGTCGCACGTCACATCAGCTCTGTCGCCAAGAGCAGCAGGAGCAGACCAATCGCTGTCTTGACAGCGTCGCGTTCAAGGTCCCGAATGTGTACGGAGTAGGCCAGCTCCACCTGAGGCGAGCGCGTTCCTGAGGCCCATTGGCACTCAGTCATCGGCGTCGTCCTCGATACCCTGACCTGACAACGGGTTCTCGACTGCCAGACAAAGTATGAGACGGCAGATCGAAGCGACCATGCGTTGGCTGTGGCGGCGTGGAGCGACGTCACTGCTGGCCGATTCCGACGTCACTTCGCCGATGAAACCATGATCGGTTTCGTTGAATTCGATGTCATTGACAGTCAGGCACGTGGGATGAATCGAGCAACTCTGCCGCTGACCGCAACGTGCCAGTGCCTGTGCTTTTTGTGTTATTCGTTGCCCAGGGTGGCCAGCACCTGGCAGCCAGGGGTGCGTCGCCCCTCCGGCTCCCACACTCGGGTGGAACGGGTTGCTCAGCGGCCAAGGTCAGAAGCACGAGACTGGACCCGACGCCCTCTCCGCGAACCCAGCTGCCGGGGCTGGTTGCTACCGTCGTTGGATGCCGCTGTGGCCCTCGATCAGCAGAGACGGCCTACTCCACGCCGCAGGTTCAGCCGGCTTCGACTCAAATCTGCCGATACTCGTCCGCAATCTGATCGCGAAAACGGGCCGAGGCATGACCACGCTGCACATGCCCAGCGGTTCCGGAACGTCCATTGGCGGGTTTGACGGCGTCATCACCGAGGGGCAGACCTCCTTCGTGCCAGCGACGGGCACGTGGGCATTTCGATCACGCCAGCTCGTTCAGACCGATCTGCGGGTCTCAGGCGAGGCCGAGCATGGCTTGGTGGACGTCGGCTCGGCGTTCGGTGCGGATGCGGAGTCGTCGAAAGCCTTTGAGCCAGGCGAAGTGCGTTCGACCGGCCATCGAACTGTGCCCAGGCCGGAGCCACGTTCGACGCCGCAGCGGGCGATGACGGGTGTGATGCCCGCGGGCGCGGACCAGGCGCCGGTACTTGTCGTGGTCGTAGCCGCGGTCGGCGTAGATCCGCCGTGGCCTGCGGCGTGGTTTGTCGACTACACCGCAGGTCGGTGGGATGGCGTCGATGAGCGGGATCAGCTGGGTGACGTCGTTGCGGTGCCCGCCGGTGAGCGTGACGGCCAGCGGGATGCCGCTGGCGTCGGTGATTAGGTCGTGCATGGAAACAAGGTTTGCGGCGGTCGACCGGGCCCGCCCCGGTGTAGCCCCCTCTGAGTGCTCGCAGGTGGGTGGAGTCGACCAAGGCGGCGGACAGGTCAAGTAGCCCGGTGGCGCGCAGTTCGGCGAGCACCACCTCGTGCAGTTGCTGCTATACACCAGACTCGTGCCACTCGGTCAACCACCGCCAATAGGTCGAACCCGACGCGCCGAACAAGGCGGTAGGCAGCCGATGCCTGTACGCAATGCGTAGAGGTTGCCCTCCAACGCAGCCTTGTCGTCGGCACGCCTGCGACCCGGATAGCGGAAACACCTCGGGGACACCGGGATCAACAGTTCCAGCCGAGCACAGCTCGTCGGTCAAAGACCTCCTCACGCACACAGTGATCTTGGAATGCCCTGATCCCGCGGGCAAAGCCGACACGCCATCTCATTTTGAACTGGTCACTTAGACAGCGGAGAGATGCTCGGTGGCGACGCGTTCGAGCACCGGGCCGAACAACCCCTCCTTGGTCCCGAAGTAGCTGTAGATGGAGCTCTTGTTGACGTTCGCGGCCTCCGCGATCCTGTCCACCCGTCCGCTCGCGAAGCCGTTCGCGGAGAACTCGTCGGTGGCGGCGGCTTCCATCACACGCCTTCTCGACGCCTCCAAATCTCGGCCATGCCGACAAGGTGCGACATCGTCATCACCAAGATCATCGGGCGGAAACCGGACAACAACACGACAGTTTCTCGACAAGCCGTGTCACGCCACGACCTCGACCAAGGTGGAGCTAGGTTGGACGGCCTCCATAAGTTCAGCCCACCGAGCAGACGAGGTTCGCGAGTGGATGCAACGCCAGGTGTCACGATCGATCTCGCGGTCGTGGACCAGGACAGCAAGAGGTTCGGCGCCGCACCGGGTCCGATCATGACCGGAGCACTGCGGGTGCATAGCTGGCAGGCTCATCCGATCAGGCTTGCGCTAGAACAGTTCGACGGCGCCGAGGCGTACCTCATCAAGCTCAACCACGAGCTGGAGACCACGCCAGGCACACCGGAGGTGAACTGGTTCGAGTTCGGCGTGGAGCTGAGCGACGGCTCCGTGGTCGATGCGATCCCCCACCACACAAAGCCCTCGCATCCCTCACTGTCGTACGTGGTGAACGACCACCTCAACCTGGTTCCCGCCGCGAACGGGGTGACGCCCGCCGCGCACCTTCCTACCGCAGGCGAGACGATCCACGCGTTTGGCGTCGGCAGTGGCGGTGTGCGGTGGCAGCACTGGGCAGCGCCGGACAGCGGAGTGCGGCCGGGTTCACGGGTGGCGTGGTTAGTCGCCCTGGTCAAGCGGGGCATCACGCACCTGGATCTCACGGTGACCACCCGCTTCGACCAGAACCCGATGCCCGACTGGAACGTCATGCCCGCGCTCGAGCCGGCGGAGCTGCGGATCAAACTGCCCGCCCCGGCACATCCGCGCCCCGCGGTGACCACTCACAGCGTCGGCGGCAGCACCGCGGTGCTGCTTCCCTCCGGCCCACGGGTCTTCATCTCCTACGCGCAAGACAACGATGCTCACAAGCGGCTGGTCAGGGACTTCGCGAACCTCCTGATCAGGTGCGGGCTCGACGTCCGGCTCGACCAGTTCTCCGGCCCTGGGCGCAAGGACTGGTTCCTCTGGGCCACCGAGAACATCGACGACGCGGACTTCGTGATCGTGATCGCGTCACCCCGGTGCCTCGCGGTCGGCGAGGGCAAGGCCGACCGGAACGAGAACCCCGGGATGCACTGCGAGCTCGGCATCGTTCGCGACCGCCTGCAGGGGAACCGGAAGCTCTGGGAGCAGAAGCTCCTGCCGGTCGTGCTGCCCGGTGAGAGCCTGACCAACATCCCGGTCTTCCTCCAGCCGCAGGCGATGGACCGCTACGAGATCGACGAGCTGACCGAGGACGCGCTCAGCGACCTGCTGGCGACGATCCGGCACGGGATCGAGGACGACAGCAGCTCGCCGGTCGTGCTCACCGCGACGAACACCGGTCGTGCCCTCGCCGACTCGTGATCCCCGGGGTGAGGACGGGGACCCGGCGATCAGTCCTCGTCCTCACCCGATACGCGATAGTCGGGGTGATCGCGGTCGGCCCTGCCCGCGAGGTGCAGCGGGCCGGGCAGCAGGGTCCGGCCGTCCCAGGCGATCGCCTGGTCGCAGAGCCTGACAGTCAGCGCGGCGAGAGCAGTGGGCGTCCAGGAACCCGCACGCACCACGATGATCTCCTTGGCCGTGTAGGAGTGCCAGGGCTTGCGCAGTTCCGCCTTCGCGTCCTCCGGCAACGTCCACCTGGTGTACTTCGCCCCCGCGTCGCCCCCCTTCGCGGCCAACGACGTCGACCTCCCGGCGAAGAGCCAGGACGGCACGGTGCTGTCGGCGAGCCGGTACACCTTCCTGTCCGGCGCCGCCGGTTTCTTCTCGTCCGCGGGCATGTTGGTGTCTTTCTGCCTCGACACCGGCCTGCCGATCTCCGACACACCGGTGCTCACCCGCACGACGGCGACGTCCTTCCCGTTCTCGCGCAGCACATCTCCCGGCAGCAGGCCCCTGCCGAGCCTCGTGTTCGGCAGGCCCGGCCAGATCCTGCGGGCGGCGGACCCGTCGACGAACACCACGATCGGAATGTCCGCGAGCTCACCGGTGACGAGGTCGCACAACCTCCGCTCGAGCTCGGCGCGGGTCCTCTCGACCTTCGCCTGTGACCGGCCGAGCCAGGAGGTGCCGATCGAACCGGAGTGGAAGTCCGCGATCGCTTCCCCTGTGCGGCACCAGGTTCCCTTCCCGTCGCTGTACATCAGCACCCGCCACGCTTCCAGATCACCGGGAACAACGTGCAGAGCGCTCATCGTCACCACCAGCGGGCCGCTGCCCCGCTCGGCCTTCTGCGCTCGCACGTGCACACCGACCAGCAGCACGGGACGGTCCACCGTGTGAGGCAGCCTGGGATCAGCGATCGCCCCAGGCAGCCGCTCGTCGAGCACGCCCGCTGCTCGCAGGAGGTCCCGCAGGGCCGCCCGCGCGGCGTGCTTACGTTCCGAGGCCGAACGCGCCTCGGCCCGTTCCGGCAGCACCAGTGGTTCGGTGGCCAGGAACTGGCTGGGGGTCCCCCGATGGCCCAGGAGCCTGCGCAGGTGCGGCTTCGCGTCACGATCCAGCGGGGCCTCTGGGTGGTACTCGGTCTCCAGCCAAGCGACGACGAGGTGGTTCTCTCCTTCGCTGACAGGCAGTCCGTCGAGTAGCCTCGCGCGGTTCAGAGTGGTGTGGTCCAGCAGCTCCGGGCAGTAACACGCGACGACGTCCAACCGCTCGTTCACGGCGAACGCGGGTTCACCGTGCTCGAGCCGGACCGGGACACCGGTCAGCTCCTTCAGCTCCGCGAGCATCCGTTGCCGCGCGCCCGTCGTCCGGTAGACACAGGCGATCGTGACGCGCTTGTACCCGCTCGCTCCGACGGCCGCGACCGGCAACCCGCCCTTCTGATACTTCTTGACCCTTGTGGCGAGCTTGATCGACTTGTCGATCGGGTACCGGAGCGGCTCCAGCTGGGGCAGCACCGCCGAGATGTGCTCCTGCAGCCTCATCAGGAGGCGGGGGCCGGGACCGCTGCCCAGCGAGTGGAAGAGGCTGCGCCAGAGCTGCGGCCGGATCGCGCCCGGCCGGCCGGGCAGTTCCCGCGGGATGTCCAACGGGTCGAGCTTGCACGCCTCGTAGATCGCCGCGGTCGCCGGGTGCAGCCTCACCGTGCGCTCGCCCGACTCCTCGTCCGCACAGGACCGCATGGGCAGGTGGAGAACGGGCAACGCGGCGTCGGACGGCTCGATCCACACGTGGTTGGACCAGTGGCCCTTCGGCGAGATCCGGGACAGGTGGGCGTCGAAGCACAGCACGGGGTCCGCGACACCGGCCCTCGTGACGAGGCGCCCCATCACGCGCAGCATGCTGAACGCGGTCCCTTTTCCGTTGGCGATGAGGTCCGCGTCCTCCCAGGCCACCAACGCTCCGCTGGTGTCCATGCGCAGCGCGAGGGGTCCGCGTCCGTCGATCACGAGCGGTTGTGCCGCGAGGGTCCGCATGACGCGCCACACTCCCGTGCGGAACACCCAGTTGGGGGCCTCGGGCACTTCGCCGTCGCGCAGCCTGATGAACTGCGAGACGGGTCGCGCGCGTTCGGGTTCCGGCAACAGGGGCGCGAGGGTCGACACGGCCGCATCGCCCCGGACGTAACGTTCCCAGGCGTTCGTCGCGACCCTCATCCGGTAGTCCATCGCACCGTCGTCGGTGAGCAGGAGCATGCGCTTCCCCTCCGCACGCTCGTTCTCGTCGAGGTCATACTCGTCGAACAACGTCACCGGCCTGCCCGTGGCCGAGGTTAGGCCGCGGGCCAGGCTCGCGTACGGGGGTCCCCAGCCGCGTTCGGTGCGCGGCATGGCCGACCACGCGGCGTGGAAGTCCTCGGTGAGCGGGTAGGCGGTCACCGCGCCGAAGACCTCGTCCAGGTACTTCGCGGGCACGCGGTAAGCAAGGCTGGTCAGCAAGACTCGTCTCCAGTGTCCGGTCGGTCCGCGAACTCCAGGAAGGCCCGCAGGGTTCTGCCGTAGTAGCGCTCCATCTCACCGAGCTCGCCGCTCGCGCTCCACGCGTCGCGCAGCCCGGTGATCAACGACGCGAAGCTCGTGCCCGCCGAGCCGTCGGTGAAGGCGCCGTCCACGAGGTGCAGCACGGCGGAGGTGCCGCCGCGCCGGGCCCGGCCGATGAGCTGGATCGCGCCGACGACGATCTCGGCGGTCACACCGAGCTTCACCTCCTTGGGCTGGCAGCGGAAGTAGGGAGGCCGGTGCACGATCTGCTCGAAGTAGGTGCCCGCCGTCTTGCGCCGTTCCTCCAGGAGCCCGAGGGGGTCGCCAGCCGGGCCCCGGTGGCGGATGAGCGCCCTCGCCTGAATGTGCGCGAGAAGCTCGGCGGGCTCGTCGATGAGCGGGATGGGCCGGACGAGCAGCCACACCGACCCCAGGGCGGAGCGGTCACCGGCACCGATGATGTTCACGCCACGCTGCACGCGGCCCAGAGGTGCGATCAGGACGTCGGCGCCCTCGATGCCGGGAAAGCTCTCCAGCCGGTCGGCGGGCAACTCCCACCATTGTCCTGTCAGGACAGCCGCCCCGGCGTCCTCCTCCCCGTGCGGCCGCGTCGCGAGACAGATGCGCGCGGCAGGCACACCGGCGTCGACCAGTCCCCGCGCGACCTGCCTCGCGCCATCGTAGGAGGTCGTCGCCAGCAGCACCCTGGCACGGTCAGGGTCCGTCATGACGAGCCTGGCCAGTTCCTCTTCCAGCCTGGGCCACAACAGCTTCGCCATCCGCACCAGCGCGTCCGCCCGATCCTTGCCGTCCAGTCCGGACACCTTGAGCACGTGGCCGGCCTCGTCCCGCACCTGCTCCGCCACGACGGTCACCTTCTTCTCCTCGATGTCGCCGTCGTCCTTCCCGTCGTCATCGGATACCCACCACTTCGGACGGACGTGCAGGTGACTGTGCGGGGCGTGGGGGAAGTACGACGTGGCGGACATACCCAGCACGATCCGCCTGGTTCCGGCCTGCGCCAGCGCCGTGATGTCACCGAGGCTGATCGCGTAGAGGTGCGGGTCGCCGCCGAACGCGGCCGTGGAGAGCCGCGCGGGCTCGTTGCCGCTGTCGTCGTAGTACTCGGTGAACGCGAACACCAGGCGTCCCAACGGTCCGGTGGGCATGACCCGCCACCTGCCGTAGGTGCCGAGCGCGTCGGCGATGTCCTGGGCTGATTCCACGCCGATGTCGACCAGCTGGGCGTTGCTGGCCATCAGGCTGTGCAGGGACCACCTGATGCGTTCGAGAATCGTCCTGCGCAGGACGCGGTTCGCCACCAGGGCCTGATCGTCGTCCGAGACCAGGTCGAAGAACTCGGCCAGGCGCGTTCTCGCGGCGGCGATGGTCTGCCCGGCCAGACCGCTCGTCACCACCTCTCGCAGCGTGTCCCGCATGTCCTGGTACTTGGGGTCGTCTCCCGGCTCGGGCCCCGCCTGCTCGGGGAACACCGAGAGGTACAACCGCATCTGCTCCTCGGTGGGTTCGGTGTCGAGCGGCTGTCCGAACAGCTGGTTGGCGAGTTCGTTGTCCCACCGCTGGGGCACGATCCAGTCCCTGCCCGGCCCCCGCCGCCGCTTGCGGGTCTTGTTCTTGCCCGAGGTGCCGAGCCGCTCGTACCGGAGATGGCTGACGTACGTCTCCGCCAGGTAGCGCAACGTGAAGTAGGCGTCCCGGACGCTCGCGTCGACCTCGTCGCTGAGCATGCCGAACGCCGCGCCGAAGTCCTGGTCCAGCCTGCGCAGCGGCGTGTTGGTCCGGCCGCCGTGGTCGAGCACGAGACTGCGGCCGGCCTGTTCGATCATCGAGCGCTGGAAGGAGTCGACCTCGTCAATCACCACGACCTGGCACCGCCGCAGCACCAACTCCTCGACGGTGACCCGGTCGTTGCGGCCGAGTCCGTCGTCCACCGGCGTCTGCAGCACGCCGAGCTGGAGGTTCACGTGCGAGGTCACGATCACGTCCGCTGTGCAGGCCTCGCGCGCCGCGCGGTAGCGGCCGCAGGTGGTGCGCCACGGGCAGGAGAACGTCTTGTCCTTGCGCCTCGGCACTGGCTGGCGCAACGCCGCACAGGGCTCGCGGCCGGGAACCCAGCCGTCCACGGACTTCTCGCTGGAGGCGACCGCCGCGAGCGCGCAGCCGTAGCCGAAGCGCTCCCAGATCCAGTCGGCCGAGGGTCCGCCGTCTGACGCGCGCGCCGCGGCCGTCTCCGCGACCTTGATCAACGATCTGGGGGATACCAGGGGAACGATCGACGCGTTCTCCTGGCCGAGCGCCCTGACCGCCCGCTCGATCTGGAAGGTGGCCTTGACGACGTCCGCGTTGGTGGGCAGCACGAACGCCACGGGAACCTCGTTCCGCACCGCCCAGCAGGCGAAGCTCTCGATCAGCACGACGGACTTGCCGAAGCCGGTGTAGGCGAGCAGCTCGTTCAGCTCGCCCGCGGCCAGGTCGAGTTCCTTGATCTCGCCTCCCGCGCGGTCGCGCACCTGACGTTCGAACCGCCGCACGGAGGTGACCCGGTAGCCGTCGGAGTCGACTTCGTCCAGCAGCTCGTCCAAGCGACCGGCGATGAACTCCAGCTCGTCGAACGGCACGATCACCTCGGCGCGGGAGGGCGCGTCGACGATCCGGGTCAGCGGCCCGGCGGACTCCTCGTGGTGGGCCTCGATGTGGTAGCGGAAGTCCACATAGGTCTCATCGGTACCGTCGGCCCCGATGACGCGCGTCGTCGTCGAGTAGGTCCCCTCAGTCGCGGGCGGGAGCGGGTTCCGGCCGATGACGTGCAGTTCGTCGAGGTCCGCCAGCGCCTGGTCGATGAAGTCCGTGAGCGGCATGCCGGCGTTGACGACGATGCGCGGGTTCTTCATCTCGTCGTAGTCGTCGGCCGGCTCACAGCCGGGGATCTCACCGCTCTTCAGCAGTCCGTCGAGCACCCGCTTGGCCATGTCGGCGTTGGCGAGCTGGTTGGTCCGCCGGCGTAACAGCCGGGCGAACCTCAGCGCGTCCACTTCGGACAGTCGGTGGCGCCACCGGTCCCAATCGGTGATGTGCCCGTCCAGCACGTACAGCACGTGCTCCCGGGTGACCGTCACGCTGCCGCCGTCCGCTTCCTCGGGGAAGTGCCTGGCGGCCAACCCGATCGCCGCCGCGATGATGCGCGGTTGCACCTTGCGCCTGGTCTTCATCGTGCCTTCCTCATCGCGGAGCGGACCTGTCCCAGGAACTTCGTCTCGGTGAGGACCGCGAGTTCGGGCAGTGCGTCCTGGAGCGTCTCGAGCTGCCACTCGCACGACCTGGGCAACAGGATGCGTGCACTCGGACGTCTCCTCCGCAGTCGTTCGATCAGAGAGCTCAGGGACAGGCATTCCTTGACGTCGACGGAGAACTTCTCGTCTCCCGCCTCGACCAGCAGGTCGAAGCGGTCGAGGAACGGCCACAGCAGGACCTTCGCCCCGGCGTGCTCGGCGGCCGCCGCGATCCTCAGCTCGCTCGCGCCCGGCACGACCACGAAACGCCAGACGCCCGCGTCCACGCACTTCGCGCCCTCCGCGGGCCTGCCCGCCGGTGGAGAGGACCTGCGCGCACCGTCTCGCCGGCGCAGCACCGGCCGATCGCCCGGCACCAGGTCGAACACGGCGCTGTGCGGCCGGTAGCGGCACCTGACCTTGCCGGACGAAGCCACCGCCATCGGCCACCTGCACTCCGCGCACGGCCACCACCAGCCCTTTCCGTTCGGGGCCCGGTAGAGCTGGTCCTCGGGGACGTCCCGGTAGCCGCCTTTCGCCAGTCGCACACCACCGGCACGGTCCTTCAGCTCGACCAGTTCCTGCTCGTCACCAGCCGGGTGCTCGACGAGGAACCTCCGGGAGGCGACGTACTCGTCCTGTTTCGTGGAGGCGATCATGGCAGTGAACACCTGCTGCCGGATCTGGTCCGAGTGCATCGTGGTCCACGAGGGAAGCCACGGCCGCGACCCCACTACGTCCTTGAGGGGCACGACATGCTCGCACACGAGGTCGTAGGCGTTCTCGGTGAGCCGCCCCTCGTGGTCCAGCAGAACGACATCGGCGAGTTCCGCCGGTCGCCCCCGCACTCCCGCGAGCAGGCTGCCCAGCGATGCGCGGAGAACGCCGACCAGTTCCAGGGGAGTCACCGGTCCTCTGCCGGGCCCGTGCGCCTCCATCACGACCCCGGTCATCCTGGCGATCTCCAGCATGGCGGCGTTGCGGTGCACGTCACGAACCGACCACGCGTAGGCGGCCCGCAACGCCGCTGCGACGACTCGCTGTCCGGGTACGTCGGTGTAATGCGATCCCAGCTCGTCGTCGCTCATGCCTTGCTCTCCGGGCACCACTGGGTGAAGGGACACGTCTTGCAGACCCTGCCGGGCTTCGCGGTGAGCGCGGGCGACGCGTGCCAAGCCCCGACCCTGGCCTGGACCACCGACCTCGCCGCCGCGACGACCTCGGGGTCGTCGACGTCCAGTTCGGTGACCACCGGGCCGGTCGCGCTCAACCGCTCCAACTCGACGCGAACGTGGTCGCCCGCCCGGAGTCCGTCCTCGGCGGACAGCACGACGGCGAGGGCCAGCTGTGGGAACTGGGTCATCAGATCGCTCTCGTCCAGCACGGAGACCGTCTTCGTCTCGCGGACCTTCCAGACGTCTCCCGACCGGCAGAGCAGGTCCGTCTTCGCCACGACCACGACGTTCGCCTTCGGGTCGAACACCACGACCGGCCGTTCCGGATGCGCTTCGACGTCCCCGGCTGGCCCGCGCAACGCGCAGGTGAGCGAGTGGTCCGCGATCATCTGCACGCCGAGCCTCGCCTGCTCACCGCTCACGGACCACCGGCCAGCAGACCACGCGTCCGGAGTCGGCGGGGTCTCGTCCGCCGCACACGCACGCGCCGGCACACGGCGATGCAGGTCTTCGAGCCACCCGTGCACCGCTTGACCGCGCCGGGTGTGGTCGCTGTCCTCGGTGGCACGTTCACGCGGGAGGAACAGCCGCTCCGCCACGAGGCGGGCAGGGCAGTCGTCGAAGGACCGCCCTGACGACAACGACCAGGAACGTCGCGACAGACCGCCGCCGTCGACGCCGAGCAGCCCTGGCCGTACCGGCACCGCCGGACACTGCCCGACCAGATCACACCCACCGCAGTCCGAACCGGGCAGGTACTCCGTCCCCGAAGCCGCTTCGGAAACGAGGGACTCCGCGTCCCTCTGGTACTTCTCGTGCGCTTCCTGGGACGTGCCCTCGAAAAGGACGTTGTGGCTGCCGTCGGAGCAGCCGATCTCCACGACGCGAACGCGGTGCGGCGCGAGGGCGGGCCGCAACGTCAGAGCTCTCCGGTCCCACATCCCGCTCAGCACGACCGAGGCGCTCGCGACGACACCCGCCGCCAGCGCGATCTCTGCCTCGTCGCGTGCCCGATCCCGCACGGACCTCGTGCGCAACAGGCGCAGTTCGCGCACACCTTCCCCCTCGAAGCGACGGCCGGACACGACCTCCTCGTGCACGACCTCCCCACCGTCACTCTCGACCCGGCGGCGGCGACCCCAGTTGCGCGACACGGGAGCGAGCTTGGACTCGCCCGGCAACTCCTCTGCCCAGACGATCTCCGCGCACGCGGTGAGGTAGTAGCGCACCGCCTTGGTGACCCACCCGACCAGCATCGGTGGCGGCGGCCGATCAGCGTGCTTCCGCCACCTCGTCACCGCCTCGGTGACCGGGAGACCGTCGTGCTCCACGTGGTCCAGCACCTTCCCCAGCGCGGTGGTCGCTCCCGCCTGGCGTGGCGCCGGCGCCCCGGACTCCACGCGCAGCGCGGGCCTCATCTCGACCGCTCGGCGCAGAGGACACGAATACTCGTCTCTCCGCACGTCGAAAGGACGCACTCGCCACAGCCGTTCATCACCAACCACTCCGGCCGGCGCGTTCCACGAAACCATTCAGCACATTCCCTTGAACCGAAAATCGGTACGACTGACTCCTGGACCACTCCGCCTGAGCTATCGTGCCGTTCCGTGGAAGACGGGCAAAGATTTCACGGCCTCTTCATCGGGGTCGACACCTATGAGTCACCGGCGTTCGAACAGCTGAGGTACGCAAAAAAAGACGCGATCGCATTGCATGCGCTTTTCGCGGACACTTTCAGCGAGAACGCCACCCTAATGCTCGACGCACAGGCAACCAAGGACAGATTGACGACAGAAATCGGACACGTGCAGGCTGCGAGCACGGACCGAGACGTCGCTGTGATCACCTATTCGGGGCACGGCACCCCCGACGGATTCCTGGCCACGAGGGATGCGAGGCCTGATCGGCTCGCGGAGACGGCACTCCACCTCGACCACCTGTTCGACCTCGTGCGCGGGATCAGGGCGAAGGTCGTCCTGCTCGTGCTGGACTGCTGCTTCTCCGGCCGGGCGGGGGCCAAGGTGCTGCGGGAGCCCGAGCACGGCGACACCGCACGCGGGTCAGGCTCCCCGTTCGAGTCCGTCGCCGGTGACGGGATTCTCGTTATCGCCGCCGCGGACACCGACCAGGAGGCGCGGGAGAGCGGTGACTTCGGGCACGGCCTGCTCACCCACTACCTGATGGAGGGCCTGCGCGGGCACCCCGCGGTGCGCGACGGCAACCAAATCTCCCTGTTGAAACTCGCAGACCACGTCGCTGGCAAGCTCCGCCTGCACCCGCCCAAGCCCGGCAGGGCGCACCAGACACCGGTGGTCACCGGCAGGGTGACGCACGTGTCGCTGCCGATCCTCACCCCCGGCCCCCGCTGCGCGGCCATCGGTGAGCAGACCGCTCCCCCACGAGCCACGCGGGCGTTCTCGTCGCTGATCGCCCTGGGCGTGCCGGACCACACCGTCGCGGCGTGGCGGCAGCACTACCACCGCCTGAACGACCTCCAGCTCCGCGCGATCAACGAGGGCGGGGTGCTGCGAGGCGAGAACGTCCTGGTCAGCGCGCCGACCTCGACGGGAAAGACCCTGGTCGGCGAGCTCGGCGCCCTGCGGTCCGTCGCGGACGGCGGACGGGCGGTCTTCCTGCTCCCCACCCGAGCACTCGTGAACGAGCAGTACGACCGCTTCCACAGCACCTACGCGGGCGCCGGCGTCCAGGTGATCCGGGTCACCGGTGAGCTGCGCGATCAGACCAAGAGATTCGTGCAGGGGCACTTCGACGTCGCCGTCCTGACCTACGAGAAGTACATCGGCTTGCTGTCGGGCCTGCCCTCGCTGCTCACGAAGACGACCGTGCTCGTCATCGACGAGATCCAGACGCTGACACTGCCCGACCGGGGGCCTGGCCTGGAACTGCTGCTGGCGTGGATCAGGCTGCGGCGTCTCACCGGACCCGTTCCCCAGATCATCGGCCTGTCCGCCGTCCTCGGTGAGCCCGAGGAACTCGCGCAGTGGCTCGGCGCAGAGCTGGTGGCCACCGAGCGCCGTGAGGTCCCGCTGCTGGAGGGCGTGATCACCGAGGACGGTTCGTACCGCCACCTCGACGAGAACGCCCAGGAACGACACGTTCAGATCTGTCCATCCGGCGACGGGGACACTCTGCCGTCGCGGTTGGTCCGGGCACTCGTCGACCAGGGCGACCAGGTGATCGTGTTCATGGCAACCCGACGTGAGGCGATCGACTTCGCGAGGAGGCTCGCGAGCGAACTCGGTCGTGCGCCGGCTTCCGCGACGGCAGACCTGCTCAGCGGACGAGGGCACGGGCGCCTGGTCGAAGACCTTCTGCGCTGCCTGCGAGGCGGGGTCGCGTTCCACATCTCCGACCTCGGCGAGGACGCCCGCTCCGCGGTCGAGCGCACCTTCCGCTCCCCCGACAGCGAGGTCCGCGTCATCGTCGCGACCACCACGCTGGCCCAGGGGTTGAACCTCGCCGCAGACTCCGTCGTGCTCGACCGCCTCGTCCATCCCGGCGAACCGGAACAGCCGTACTCCGTGGCGGAGTACCGGAACATGGCGGGACGTGCGGGCCGCACCGGACAGGCGGCCAGAGGCCGCGCTTTCGTGGTGGCGCGCGGAGCTGCCGACGCGCGCCGAAAATGGAACAGCTACGTCACCGCGACACCGGAACCGGTCAGGTCCACGCTAACCGGGTACGACCTGCGGTCGTTGATCCTCTTCTCCTTCGCCGGACCGGCCGTGGACCAGAAAACCCTGACAGCGGCGCTGGTCGAGGATTTCATGAAGTGGACGTTCGCGGCGCACCTGGACGAGGTCGGGCTCTCGCCCAGCTCGTTCTCGCCGGGCCAAGTCCTCAGCGCGCTCACCGACCTCGCCACCCACGGCCTGATCAGGAAGGCGGACGACGGGTACGCGCTCACCCCGCTGGGCAAGGTCGCGCTCCGCAGCGGCCTCGGTGTCGACTCCGTCGTCGTCATCGCGCAGGCGCTCCGTGCCGTCGAGCCCACCGCGCTGACCAGAATGACCCTCGTCGCCGCCGCTCAGCTCACCGACGAACTCCAGGACGTGCGGTTTCCCCGGTCCAAGAGCCAATGGCGCCGGGAGTGGCAGACCCTGCAACGGAAACTCCGGCACCAGAACATCGCGGAACCGGTGTTGGACCTGCTCCTCGGAGACTACGAGCCGCTGAGTCCGGGGGCGGCGCGCGCCCGGCGTAGCCTCGCGTGCGTGCGCTGGAGCCACGCCGTTTCCCTGCCGATGATCGAACGAGAACTCGCCGAACACCAGTACGTCGAGGCGGCCGGCAACGGTCCGGTGGAGCAGGCGGCGCGGCGGACGAGCGACGTCATCGAGGCCGTCATCGACATCGCCATGGTCGTGCACCGGAACACCGACCTCGGGACCCTTCCGGAGATCCTGCCCGCCCAACTCGAACTGGGCGTCCCGGCCGGACTTCTGCCCGTCCTGCGGCACCTGGCTGCGCGACTCGACCGCGAAGCCTGCCTCGACCTCGCGCGCGACGGCATCGATTCCGCCGAGGCGATCCTCGGATCGGACACAGACGACCTGCTAGCGCACCTCGGCGATCCCGCGCTGGTCACTGCCCTGCTCGCCGCCGCAGCGCAAGCCAACGCGCGCGAAGAGGCGGACGAGCCGTTCGACTTCCCCCCTCCGGTCGACTGACCGCACGGGCCGCCACGGCCGCGGGCTCAGGCGCCCCGGCCGTGCGTCTGCCCGATGTGGTCGATGATGTTCTTCCAGAGCATCCTGCAACCGGACCTTCACCCCGTACACCGGACGTCCCTGCGACTCGACGCGAATTTCGGCCGCGGTGTCATCCGCCCGCACGTGGCACGCGTATCCGAAGGCCTGAGCGAGGGCTGGGCCTCGCGGAACCGTTCGCCGAGCCTGACCAACCCCGCCGCGAGCGTGCCAAACGGGCTGTAGTCGAGCGCCGCGACCTTCGGCAGCCGGAGGGCTCCGAACTGGGCGAAAGCTGGTGCCGGACGGGGGCTGCGGCGGACACGGCCGTCGAGGCGGCGGTGGCGCTCCGCAGCGGCTTGAGCGTCGACTCGGTAGTCGCCATTGCCGAGGCCCTGCGCGCAGCTGGTTCCTTCCAGCTGACGAGGATGCCCCTGATCGCCGCCGCCCGGCTCGCAGTGGAACTCGTCGGCGTGCGCTTCACGCTGACCACCGGCCACTGGCGCAGGAAGTGGCAGGCGCTGCAGCAGAAAGTTGCGTCAGCAGAACATCGCAGAACCGCTGCTGGACCGGCTGCTGGGCGAGTACGAACCACAGAGCGCTGGCGCCGCCCGTACCCGGCGAAGCATCGCGTGCCTGCGATGAAGCCGCGGTGTCGCGCTCCCCCTATTCGAACGTGAGCTGGTCGAACACCAGTACGTCGAAGTCAGCAACGTGGGTCCGGTCGAGCAGGAGGCCGACGCACCGGCGACGTCATCGAAGCCGTGATCAACATAGCGATGGTCGTGCATCGGGACGCCGGTCTCGATGCCCCGCAGGAGGTCCTTCTGACTCGGCATCGGCACCGGGCCGGTGCCCGTCGCGCGGCACCTGGCCCCGCATGTCAACCGTGAGATCTGGCTCGATCTCGCGCGGGACGGGCTCGACACCGCTCAAGCACTGCTCGACGCGGGGAACGCGTCCTGCTCGGCCATCTCGGCGATCCGGACCTGGTCAAAGCGCTGGTCGAAGCGGCAAAGAACGCCGCCGAGAACGACGGGTGCAACGAGCGGCTCGACTTCCCGCCGCCGGTCGGCTGAACTCGCGCTGCGGACTCTCCGCGACTGGCCTCCACCGCCCGGTTTCCGGGTTTCCTTCCGAAGTGGCAACTGGGAAACGGTTCCGCACACCATGGGTCGTGCCACAGGATCGATGTGTCGACGAAACACCGAAAAAGCCCTCGCGAGGCGCGAATCCCCTCACAGGAAAGAGGAAGATAATGCACACGCATTTCATCGTCCTGTGGCTGAGCGCATTGCTTGGCTGAATTCGGGGCGTCGCGGTCTGCGGGCACTGAGCTCCGCAGACCGCTCTTCCCTTCTCGTCCCACATCGCGAGAGCATGACACCGTGACGGAATTGGGATCAGAACTCAGGCGACGACGCGAAGCGGCAGGCTATTCACTGTCCCGGATGGCTACGGCGGTTTACTCCTCGAAAGGCCACCTGAGCAAGGTGGAGAACGGCAGAACCCGAGTGAGCAGATCTCTGGCAGCTGCTTACGACCACGTGCTGGACGCGAACGGCGAACTGCTCGCGCTGGTCGACGGCCAGGCAAACCCACGGCGTCGCCGCGGCCTAGTCGGACTTCCCGAGCACACCCGGCATTTCGTGGGGCGCGCGCCGGAACTCGCCGCGATCGCTTCGGCACTGGGTTCGCGTCCCGGTGTGCGGGCCTGTGTGATCAGCGGTCTGGGCGGGGTCGGCAAGACCGCCCTGGCGGTGGCGGCGGCGTGGCAGGCGGCGGCCGACTTCCGCGACGGCTGTCTGTTCTTCGACCTCGGAGGACAGGGCCCGCACTCCCAGAGCACCACTGAAACGGCACACCACCTGCTCGGGGCCCTGGACGTCCGCAAAGACCTGATCCCGGACGATCATGGCGGCCGGCTGAACCTGCTGCGCGACGTGCTCCGTTCGAGGCACGTCCTGCTCGTGCTCGACAACGTGCGGGACGCAGGCCAGGTGCGCCCATTGCTGCCCGCAGAGGGCCCTGGCCGGGCGATCGTCACGAGCCGGGCGCGCCTGCCCGGTCTGGACGACGCGTGGCACGTGCCCCTCGACGTGCTGGATACCTCGCTCGGGCAGTCGCTGTTGCGCGCCGTGCTGGACGGCAGCACCGAAGTCGAGGACTCCGACGCGGAGGGCATCGCGCAGCAGTGCGGGTACCTCCCGCTCGCGATCAGGATCGCCGCCACGCGAATCCTCCACGGAGGTTGGGAGCCCCACGAGCTCCTGCGACGGCTTTCCAGTGCAAGCACCAGGTTCTCCGCGCTGAACGAGGGCGATCGAGGAGTCGCCGCCACGCTCGCCGTCACGATCGACGCGCTGCCGGCGAACCTGCGCGCTCTGCTGGGAGCGCTTTCGCTGCACCCAGGGCCGGTGATGACGACGTCGGCCGCGCGAGCGCTGAGCGGCCTCGACCACGCCACCACCGATCTGCTGCTCGACCAGCTGCACGAACAACACCTGGCCACGAGAACCACCGACTCCCGCATGCGTCTGCACGACCTCGTGCAGGCCTACGCGTTCCAGTACACCCACCCGGACGAAAGGATCACCACCAGCATGATCGACAGGCTGGTCGACCACTACCTCGACGTCACCATCGCGGCCGACGCCCTGCTGGAGCCACTGAGATTCCGCCCGCCGCACAGGGCCTCCGAACACTCGGAGCCACCGTTCGACGACGCGGAGGGCGCGCTCAAGTGGTTGCGCGCGACCTGGCCGGCACTCGTGCGGACTACCACGCTGATCGACGATGACCGGTGCTGGCAGCTCGCCTTGGCCACGCGCGGATTCTTCTTCCGCGAGAAGCTCTTCGCCGCGTGGACGAGTACCCACCAACAAGCACTCGTGACCGCGGCCGGTAATCCGCACGCCACTGGCATGCTGTTGAACAGTCTGGGCATGGCCTACCTCGAATCGGGACGGATCACCGAGTCTGCCGAACACCATCTGCGTGCCCACAGCAGCTTCGTCGAGTCGGGCGACGAGGCCGGCGCGACCGACGCGCTGGCCAGCCTCGCCTGGGCCCGGCTGTACCAGGGTTGTGCGGAGGACGCTCTGCGCGACCTGACCATCGCGCTGGAGAGCTACCGGCACGCGGGCCGCGAACGCAACGTCGTCATCACGTTGCGAGGGCTCGCTTTCGCGCTCGCAAAGCTGAAGCGGCACCACGAGGCTCGCGCCGCTGCGGCCGAAGCGCTGGACATCTCTTCCACCCCCGTCGACGTGATGCGCGCCCTGAACTGCCTCGCATGGGCGGCGTACCAGGAGGGAGACCTCAGCACCGCGCGAGCACTGTCCACCCAGGCCGCGGAGATGACGGAGAACGAGTACGAACTGGCGAGAGCACTGACCAGCCTGGGCAACATCGCCGCTCGCGCGTGGGACGAAGCCGAAGCGGCCCGCCTGTGGTCTGTCGCGGACGAACACGCCGTCCTGAACCCGGCGGTCGTGTGGGAGACGTCCGCGCGCGTTCAGCTCTCTTGAACACGCAACGCTCCGGACGGGTTCGGAGCCGGTTGGCCGCGGGACCGCACAGGCTCGCCGAGTTCGAGGATCGGCACGCCTTCCCAGCGCCAGCACCGAGTCCGGGTAACCTCCCCGTGTTCAGTCGGCCGATGCGCGCACCCGCGCCGCCCACGAGGCGCCGACGACTCCAGCGCGTTCTTATCGCGTCCCACGAGAACAAGATCCCAGCGAGGTTGAAGTGCCTGCAGTGGACGACCTGGACCCGATCTTCCTGAGCTACCGGCACTCGGACGGCGACGTCCTTGCGGCCAGGATGGTCTGGGTCCTCCGCTCCTATGGTGTTCCCGTCTGGCACGACCAGACCCACCTGGCTCCTGGGCAGTTCCACCGGCGGCTGCACGAGGCGCTGAACTCGGGCCTGTCCGGAGCCGTACTCTTGCTCACCCCGGACATCGTCCACTCGAAGATCGTCCGGGAGCAGGAACTGCCCGCGCTGCTCACGTTGGAGGCGGATCCTGCCTTCACCTTCGCCATCGGCAACGTGATCACCGATGCCGCCGGTGTGCTGGACTACGGCGCACCCGACCGGCTGCTGCCCCAGCCGGGGTGGACGCTCCAGGCGTTCGACCAGTTCCCGGTCGTCGATCACGCCGGCATGGCCAAGCTGGCCGGCGAGATGGCCGTCAGGCGGGTGCGCCGCGCCGCGCCGGACGGTGAGCTGCGGCTCGACGTCCAGACACGCCTTCCCCCGCTCGGCACGCCGAAGGCACCGCTGGCGGTGCGCACTCGCGCACCGTTTCCCGGCACCAGCGTGCCCCCGCCCGAGGTGTGGCAGGACATCGCCCCGTTCCTGGGTGATCTGCCGCGGCTAGTGCAGGCGGCGGGGGCTGACCGGGTGCGGGTCACGGGCGGCGCGCACCTGAGCGTCGCGTTCGCTCTGGGTGCCGCGGTCCCGGCCACCTCCGGCATCGCCGTCTCCGTCATGGATCTGGAGGGTCAGGCCTGGGGTGGCGGAAGCGCGCCAGCGGTCCGGCTGACCGAGGAGGAGATCGTTCTCGACAACGCGCCGGGCGGTCCAGCCGCGGTGTACTTGGACCTCGTTCCCGCCCCTCCCAACAAGGAGTTCCGACGCTACGCCGAAAGTCATCCCTTCTCCCGCGCGGTGGAGATCACGGTCACCGAGCGCGAGGTGATCCCCGCCGAAGCAGGCCTGGCGCTGGCGCGCGAACTGCGCTGGCGGATCGACGAGATCGCGGCCGGTGGTCCCGTGCACCTATTCCTCCGCGCGCCGTTCCCCGTCGCCGTGCTCCTGGGCAGGGCGTGCAACACCATGCGAGTGGTCCTCTACGAATGGGAGCGGGAGACGGCCACTCCGGGATACATGGAGATGGCGACCGTGTCGGCGGGGCGCAGCGGCAGTCCCGTCATCAGCTGGAACTCCGAAAGATGACATGAGAAGTTCGAAGTGGACAGTTCCATGACAACTCCGCGTGTGGAGCGTCCTAGGCCCGCTTGTGGCCAGAAGGCGCATCTACTCTGGAAGTGAGACCTCTGCGCCTGCCGCGACGGCACAGGTCATCTCCCTCAAGTCTTCGGCTCCATCGGCGTTCGCCGTGCACCAACAGGAGGTATCGGGTGGCAACAACAACACTCAACCCGGAGTTCGACCAGGCCGTCAGGAACGTGACGGTCAACGAGAACAAGCGCGAACTCGCGATCGCCGCGCACACCGAGATCCAGGCTCTGCTCAACGCGGACGAGGAGCTGCGGGGGTGGGGCATCAACCCGTACTTGATCGGGTCGTACGGCAGGCTAACGGCCCGCTACCCCGGCAAGGACGTCGACGTCTTCCTGCGTTTCGAGAAGCTGTCGGTCCGTTACGACCCGGCGAAGATCTACGCGGCCGTGGAACGCGTTCTCGTTGCCGCGTACGGCCTGAAGGACCAGGACCCCGACGGCCGGGTAACCCGCCAGGCCCGGTCGTTGAACATCGACTTCCCGGACCCCGACGAGCCGGGCGGCGACACCTCGTTCTCCATCGACGCGGTGCCGGCCGTGCCCTGGCAGGAGCACTGGGGCATCCCCAACCGCGACCGCGATGAGTGGAACAAGGAGGACAAGCGCTGGATCAAGACGAACCCGATCAAGTTCGGCGAGGACACCGAGGCCCTCGCCGTCGCGTCGTGGAGTCCCCAGGTGGGTTCCCGCAACGCCTATCGGCCGGTGGTCCGCCTGCTGCGCCAGGTGCGGCACACCCATCTGGGCAGGCAGCGTCCAGGAGGTCTGTACGTCGAGGTCGCGGCCTACCACGTGTGGAAGGCCAATCTGGTGACCGGTAGCACCTGGGCGGAGCTGCTCACCTCCACCCTCGAACAGATCGCAGGACAGTTCACTGAGTACGAACAGACCGGGTTGCCCGATCCCGTGTTCGGCACCCCGATGAAGCCGGTGCTCGACTACGGCCTGTGGACCGCGGCGGCGAGTTCCTTCACCTGGCTCGCCCAGCAGTGCCGCGAGGCTCTGGACGCGGATCCCTGCCAGGCGGCCAAGATCTGGCGGAGTGTCCTGGGCACCAACGAACGCGGCGAGGTTCTCATCCTGCCGGACGGCTGCGATGCCAACGGCTTCCCGCTGAGCGCGATCTCCCCCGTCACGGCCGTCGGGAACAACCAGCCCCGCGGCTTCGCGAGCGACTCCCGTAATCGAGGCTGACCACCACAGTGGACACGTACGACGAGGCCGCGTTCGACCGCTTCCGTGCCGGACTGGTCAACGCGGGCTTCTCGCCGCTGCACGGCTCCCTGAAGGAGTGGAGCGGCCCGCTTCGCCCGAGCCTTCGACCCCTCACCACGGCCACCCGCATGAAGATCGTGTTCCTCGAGGGCTGGCCCCTGAGATACGCCCACGTCGTTGTGGAAGGGCTGCGGGCGGACCACGCGGTCCGTGGCACGATCTGCTTGTGGGCCGTGGACGATCCCGCCCAGGTCGCCGCACGTGAACTCGAAGCGCTGTGGGCAAGGCTCGACGACTGGGCCGCACGCGCAGTGGATGGGTTCGGCGACCAGGACCGGGCGCTCGACGCCCACTTCCTGTTCACCGGCGAGCGCACGTCCCTCCGTGCCGAACTGCCGCTAGGCGACCTAGTCCGCGGCATGAGTGACGGCTACTTCACCGATCTCACCGCGGTGACACAGGGCTCGAGTTACCTGCTCATCACCCGCTCCAAACCCGCGAAGTCAGGTGACAACAAGCCCCGCCTCCGCGGTGCGCTCTACCTGCGCCACGGTGTCGAGGCCCCGCCACGAAACATCGACGAGTTCCGCTCGTCCCTGCGCCGCCGGCAACGAAACGACTTCGACCGCGGTCGGGCGGAGCGAACGACTCCGGCAAGTTTGGCGGTGCCCAGCGGCGGGCACGACTTCGTAGTGCTCGCCTGGCCCCGTCACGGCGCGCACGACGCGGTAGTGGTGGGTTACGACGACGAAGACGGTTCGTTGCGCACCTTCGCCTTGCCGGCCACGGCCAACGACGTCGACGCGCTCAAGCGTCGCGCCGGCCCCGACGCCGAACTCCTGGCCAGCAAGAAGGTGCTGGTGACCGGCGCGGGTTCCGTCGGTGGGCACGTCGCGGTCGCTCTCGCGTGTGCCGGAGTCGGCAAGATCGTCCTGCACGACAGCGACGACCTCACGTCCGCCAACGTCGTTCGGCACGTGGGCCCGGTCTACCTGGTCGGCTACCCGAAGACCCTTGTCGTGGCGGAAGTGATCAGTTCACACGCCTCGTGGACGAACGTCGAGCGGCAAGGCGACCTCTCACATGCACCAGGCAAGTTGGCCGGCCAGATCACCGGCGCCGACGTCGTCGTCGACTGCACGGGGCGCTTCTCTCTCACCGCGGCGCTCGCCGAGGTCTGCCGACGGACGAACACCGCCCTGGTTACAGGAGCGCTCTTCCACGGGGGCCGCCTCGCGCGCGTCCAGCGGCAGGCGAAGGGCGACACGCTCATCGCCGCGCGCAGGGCGGACCCGGCCTACCTCGACCTGCCACCAGAAGATCCAGCCGAACCTCAGGCGGGCTTCCTCGAACTGGGATGCACCGCGCCCGTTCACAACGCATCCCCGATCGCCGTCCTGCACACCGCCTCGGAGATAGCGCGCTCGGTCGTGGACCTCCTCACCGGACGACGCCACCTGCCCGACGAGCACATCTTCGTGCACGAGCCGCTGCTTCCCCCGTTCGACAACGTCGGCGTGCTCCGCGGACCTCTGCACCAGACGAGCAAGACGTGAGCCGGCGTCCGAGTCTCCTGGTGTCGGAAGCGGCTCGGGACGCCATGATCGCGGCGGCCAAGCGCTCGCATCCTTGGGAGACAGGAGGAATTCTCCTCGGTGTGCTGTCCGAAGGCCGCCCGTGGGTCACGGCCGTGGTGGAGATCCCGAGTGAGATCCGGGGCCCTCACCACTACGAGCTCCCCGGAGGGGCGACTCGCCCGGCCGTACTCAGCGCTCGCGAGGCCGATCACCGGCTGGGGTACCTCGGAGACTGGCACAGCCATCCCGTAGACGTCGGACCGAGCAGTACGGATCTCGACAGCCTCAGGCGCAACTCGTCACCGCATCACGAGGAACTGAACCCGACCCTCGTCGTGGTGCGCTCCACGCGCGTCGGCCACGTATTGGACGCCCGACGGATCATCGCCGGACGTCCCCGGTCGTGCGACATCCAGCCCACGGGCGGCCTGCCCCCTGCCGCACCCCGCCACACCTCTGGAGAAGCCTTGCCCGCCCACCACGTGCCCAGTGCCAGCGGTGCCAGGATCGCTGGCGACGACTACCAGCGGTTGTACGCCTGGCGCAGGTGCATGGAGATGCTGCACGAGTCGATCACCGGCAACAGCGCCAACCCCGCCGTCGCGGTCGGGGTGGAGGAACCGGGCGTGGGCAACGGCGACGACGTCGTGGTCCACCGAACGCAGCCACCGAACTCCTACCACCAGGTCAAGTACGCGGTCGACCACCGGACCGCGGTGGGTTTCGACTACCTCCAGGCCAGCGGAGTTCTCCGGAACATCGTGCAGGCCTACCGTGATCTGACCGCGACCGGCTCGCCGGCCGAGATGCGCCTGGTCACCAACCGCACCATCGACCCCGGCGACAAGCTGATGCAGGACCGGGACGGTCGTGACGGACGGCTTGTGCCCCGTGCGTCCCAGGGCGGCCCGAAGTCCGGCCGGGGCAAGGCGCGGGCAGGCTGGGCGGCCGAGGCGGGCGTGAGCGAGCCGGAACTGATGGACTTCCTGGAGCACTTCCACCTCGACGTCGCCTACGACCTGGACCGCCTCCGCAGCGACGTCAGCCTGCTCATGACGGCCAACGGGCTGCGTTCCGACGCGATCGCGGTGAACCTCGGCGCCGACTGGATCTCGCGGCAGGTCATCGCCGGCAGGCGGCGGCTCGCCCGCGACGACGTCAGGGCCGCGATCACCGACCTCGGCCTGGAGCGTGGATCGCCGTGGACGACCGTCTCGATCTCGACCATCAAGCACGACGCAGTCGCGCACCAGGCCTCGGTCGCCGTCGACTGGGTGGATCGTATGAGCGGTGACACGGACTGGAGCCGCGTCGCACCAGAGCCACCGAACACCTGGGAGGATCTGGCGACGGAGGTGCGTTCTGTTCCCGCTCGGCTGGGTGACGCGAACCGAGTGCTGGTGAGCGGGCACCTGCGGCAGGCCACGGGTTTCCTGATCGGCTCGGAACTGCGGCGCGTGATGGGGTACGAGGTCGGGATCCGCCAAGGCGACCAGCTGTGGACGAGCAGCGACGAACCGGAGAAGTACGACGTGACGGTGGACGAGACGACCGTGGGCGGAGACACCGGCACGGCGATCATCGTCAACGTGGCCACGGACGCCGCCGGGCAGGCTCTCCGGTGGATCACCGATTCGGGTCTGGAGGTCCAGACCGCCGTAACGGTGTCACCGTCCCGTGGCACCGGCCCGTCGTCCGTGCCCACTCCGCGCGCCGCGAACGGTCTCGCCATCGCGGTCAGGGACATCGCCCGGCGGCACTCGTCCACCGGACCGCTGCACCTGTTCCTGATCGGGCCCCTGGGGCTCGCGGTCCTGCTGGGGCACCACTGGAACCGGGTCACGACCACCTACGTCTACGAGCACCTCGCCGGAAGCGAGTACACCCGCGCTTTCGTCGTCAGCGCGTGAGCACCAGCCCAGGAGTGGGCTCCGGCTAGACTTTCCCGCCTGAAGTCGCACGAGGCAGGAGAGACAGATCGACATCGACAAGCTCGTGGACGAGCTCAAATCGCTGCGCAGGGGCCGAGGCCTGGACACCCCGGACCTGGCGAAGCGGGCGGGGCCTGGGTTGCGCGAGGTGTTCGGTCTGCCGGTGACGGCCGACTCGGCCCAGGTCCGGACGACCCTGACCCGGGGTCTCGCGGAACTGGCCGCGCAGCTGCCCACCGACCTTGAGTTCGCCGTGTCCACCGCGCTCGCGCTGTCCGAGGACAAGCGCACCAAGTTCTACAACAGTCGGCTGGCCTTGGTGGCCGAGCACATCGAGCGCGATAAGCGCACAGCTGTCAGGCACATCGACAAGGGCTTGCGCGTCCTGGCGGAACTGGCGGTCGCGGACGCCGCCGGTGCCGCCACGCCGAACGTGCGGCTTCCCGTCGCGCCGTGGCAGACCACGGAGTTGCGCACGTGGGTCGCGCTGGACCGCGAGGCACCCGAGATCTACGAGATGCGCCGCGTCACCACGACGGAGAAAGAACTGCGCGAGCTGCGCCTCGAAGTCTCGGTGCCGGTGACCAGCGGCTGGAAAGCCGGTTCTGCGGTCAACGATCCGGAGATCGTCGTGCTCGGCGGGGGAACGCTGCGCGCACGGCTGCACTACTCGTCGACGAGGGTCGTCTTCGACCTGGAACCGGCCGAACCCCTGACCGACCAGCGGGAGCACGAGTTCTTCATCCGTTACCGGTTCTCGGACGTGAGCAAGATGAGGCCCTTCTACGCCTGCACGCCCAGTTTCCCGTGCAGGTCGTTCGACCTGCACGTCAGGTTCGGACGGAAACAGCCACCGCCCTTGATCTGGAAGGTCGACGGGTTGCGCATGGGCGAAGTGGAGGACGACGCCGCGCCACGGGAGCCGATCGACGCCGACGAGGCGGGTGAAGTGCACGTCCGCTTCCTGGAGCTGACTCCCAACCTGTCGTACGGCGTCGCCTGGGGACAATAGCCCTGTGCGTGCCGGAAATTACGTCCGCACAGTTCAAGCGGCATGCCGATACTAATGAAGGACTCCACCAAGGCGGTCCCGTCGGAGTACCTCGAGGCATTCGATCCGTGTTCCGGTCGACTGGCGTAGTCAGGCCAAGCTCGTCCACGAAACCAGTCGTAGCGACTCGACCTGTTCTCGGTCGGCCAGCAGGAACCGAACCCGTTCCAGCGCACCGTTTCGGTTGTCGACTACGCCGACGGGGGTCGGTCAAGGCGGCGAACAGGCTTCCGGCGATCCGCAGCGACGGGCTTGAGACCAACTCGTCGGGCGACCTCGTGCCGTACGGCCCGGTCGAACCGGTCCGCTCCCAGTCGACGGGTCCGGTCCAGATCGCCACCGTCGCGGTGGCACACCACGGCCAGAGCCGCAAAGCCAGGTGCGGACCGAAACGACTGCTTCGCGGTGTCCAACGCCGCCGGCATGGGCTAGATAGATCCCATAGATCTTGATCCACAAACTTCACTTTCGGGTGAAGCATCTCCAGACCGGCACTGCCAACACCGGACTTCAGAGATGTTGTGTCCATGTCTACGCCTCCTCACCCCGACCGACCGCCAGAACCTGATCGCGAGGCCAAGACCGGCGATGCTTACTCAAAGCAGTCTGCGGAAAAGGATCCGACGACAACGCGTCCAAGCCGTTTCGCTACCTCCCTAGCTCTGGTCACGGTTACGGCGGCACTGGTCGCCGCTGTGGGGACATATACCACCGGGCGGGCTGATGAAGCCAGTTCCGAACTGGTCTCAGAGCAGAACTCGATGACACAAAAAATCCAGCGTCATGACCGCTTCCAAGACGCGGGCGCGAATCTGGCTGACTCGGATATCGCCGTACGCATCAACGGTGTCAAAACCATGAAAGACTTGATGCGCGACTACCCGAGCGAGCAACCAGATATCGTTGGGCAACTATCCGACTTCATCAGAGCCAGGGCCAGCAAACCGCTTTCAGCAGGCCTATACAAGCCGGTAACATGCCCGAACGAGGCGATTCCCGACGATGTAAAGGCTGCACTGAAGGCCATCAAGGAGCGCGACCCTGCGCATGACAGCAATATCATCATCAACTTGTCAAGTACATGCCTGCCAAATGCAGAAATGAAGGACGGCAAGTTTGCCAATACAAATTTCACCAGCTCTTTCCTTGACGGCAGTTCCGTCGAAAGAGCCGTCCTGACAGGCGCCTGCTTCCGCGACACCCGAATGCACGACCTCAAGGCCAGAGAAGCTACACTCTTCGGGACGATCTTCCGAGGAGCTTTTCTCTACAAAGCCAACTTCACGGGCGCGCATCACGACAACACCACCGTCATCCGTGACATCAAGCCCGACCCCAGCATTACCGGCCAGTGGTGGCAGGAGGCTGATGAGAACGTCCGCGAGCAACCTCTCCCTTCCGGTACCCCGACACAGCAAGCGTGCCTAGGACCTTGACGGGACTGCAGTGCAGCACCAATGAGGGGCAAAATCGGTCACTTACCCGCCCCTCCAGAACCTTGACGAAGCCACATCGCAGGCGACCTAAGATCGAGATTAACTCGCGCGATCCAGGCCAAGTACTACGCTCGGCCTGGATCGCGCTTTGAACCAATCAGCCCACCGTCGGAAGCCCTGCGGAATCTAGGCCGGTAGTAAATCCGGTAGCTGAGACGTGCTACACCAGGCGAGACACAGATAAATCAGCGAGAACTGGATCGGCTGTTCACGCAGATCAGGACGGTCGTGGCGAGACCAGGCCAACGGCCTGACACTCGGCAGGACCCGTTCACACCGAAGAGGTCACTGGTTCGATCCCAGTATCGCCCATTTCAGTCGGAAGGCCCCTCATCTGCGCAGATGAGGGGCCTTCCGGTTTTTACCCATGCCAGAAGTTCCCCACAGCGGCCTGTGGGATGCAAATCCGTACTCAAACGGACTCTACGAGGTCAGTCAGTCTCCTTCGGCAGGAACAGACCCGCTGCCGGCGCCCATGCGACTCGATCAGGTGATGCAGCACCTCAACACCGGGCTTAAAGGGGTTGTCAGGGACCTGATCCCGATGTCCCAGCCTCGGTCGCCGGCGCCGGCAGTTCCGTCCCGCCGGGAAGCGGGGCGGGTGGCTCGCAAGGTGGCAGCGCCGCTCCCCCAAGCGGCGCCGCCGACCTCTCCCCCGAACGTGGATCCCCCTTGTCCACGAGGAAGAGCCTGTCAGGGTGAACCTGAAAAGACGCTGAACGATCCTGAACCCGATTTCAGGACGCGATCGCAGCGATGCGGCACGCTGCTTCTATGCGCGTGCTCGTGGTGGAGGATGATCCCCGTCTCGCCGACCTGCTCACCCGCGGACTGACGGCCGAGGGGTTCGCCGTCGACGTGGAGCGCACCGGGACGGACGGGTTGTGGCGGGCGAGGGAGCATCCGTACGACGTGATCGTCCTCGACATCATGCTGCCCGGCCTCAACGGGTACCGGGTGTGCGCGGAGCTGCGCGATGCCGGTGTGTGGACGCCGATTCTCATGCTCACGGCCAAGGACGGCGAGTTCGACGAGGCTGAAGGGCTCGACACCGGGGCGGACGACTACCTGACCAAGCCGTTCTCCTACGTGGTGCTGGTGGCGCGGCTCAGGGCGCTCGGGCGGCGGTCTCGGACGGCGCAGCCCGTGTTGTTGCGGGCCGGTGATCTCGTGCTCGACCCCGTCAGCCGGGAGTGCCGGCGCGGGACCACGCTCATCGACCTGAAGGCCAAGGAGTTCTCCGTGCTGAACTTCCTGCTGCGGCACGCGGGTGAGGTCGTCACCAAGTCGGAGATCATCGACGGGGTGTGGGACTCGGCGCAGGATCCCGATCCCAACCTCGTCGAGGTCTACATCAGCGCGTTGCGGCGCAAGATCGACGCTCCGTTCGACCGGCGCAGCATCACCACCGTGCGGGGTGTCGGCTACCGGTTGGTGGACCGGTGAAGTCGTTGCAGGTCAAGGTGACCGTGCTGGCGACGGTGGTCACCGCGCTGCTCATCGGGTTCGCCGGGGCGCTGATGCTGACCTCGCAGCGCCAGCAGATCGTGGGCGAGGCCGCGGAGAGCTCGCGGGCGCACTACATCTGCTCCAACCTCGAATGCCGGCGGCTCACCGGTTCGGTGCCCGTCAGCATGGCGGGGCAGGGGGTGTGGTTCCAGCACGTGAGCACCGAGGTGTGGCCCGAGCTGTCGCTGTGGCCCGTCACCGAGCCCGAGGGCACGCGCTATCAGGTGGTCGGCGAAGGGCCTCGGCCGACTGACGACGAGGCGCGCGGGATCGCCGATCGGGCGCAGCAGCAGCTGAACAACGAGGTGCTGGGGATCTTCGGCGTGCTGGCGGCGATCACGGGGCTGGTGTCGGTCACGGTGCTGGCGGCGGCGAGCCGGGTGCTGCGGCCGGTGGAGGCCATGCGCGCCGAGGTGGCGGAGATCAACGAGCACAACCTCACCCGGCGCGTGCCCGTGCCGTCCTCCGACAACGAGATCGCGCGGCTCGGTGCCACACTGAACGAGACGCTCGACCGGGTGCACCGCTCCGTCGAGGACACGCGCCGGTTCGTCGGGGACGCCTCGCACGAGCTGCGCAGCCCACTGGCGGCGTTGCGGGCCGAGCTCGAGATCGCCCTGTCGCACCCCGGGATGGCGGACTGGCCCACGGTCGTGAAGGCGGCGCTGGAGGACACCGAACGGCTGCAGGAGCTCACCACGGACCTGTTGCTGCTGGCGAGACTGGACGCCGACGCGCTCGACAAGCAGGACACCGTCGACCTCGCCGCCATCGCCAGGAAGGAGGTCTCCCGCCGGGCGATGGTGACGCTGGAGACCGACGAGCACGTGCTCGTACCGGGACGGCGCGCGCAGCTGTCGCGGTTGCTCGGCAACCTGCTCGACAACGCCGAACGCCACGCCGGCACCGAGGTGGTCGTGCGCCTGCGCGGCGGGGCCGCCGCGACGCTGGAGGTCATCGACGACGGTCCCGGCATCCCGGAGGCGGACCGGGAACGCGTCTTCGACCGGTTCACCCGCCTCGACGAGGCCCGCACCCGTGCCGCCGGCGGCGCCGGGCTCGGGCTCGCCATCGCCCGCCGGATCGCCACCCGCCACCACGGCACGTTGGAGGCGACCGACGCCGAGGGGTTCCACGGGATCCGTTTCGTGGCAACGATTCCGACCGGCATCCCGCAACCGCGCAGGGCCGCCGTCGTCGCGCACCGACGGGTGGGCGACGACGTGTGGCAGTTCCTCAACGGCGCGATCGTCCCGACGCACGGCCTGATCCCCGAACCGCGACCGGCTCCCGCGCCCGCGCTGGACTGGGAACTGATCTTCGGCGAGCACCCGCCGGTGCTCGCCACCGCGATCGGATCCGCGCAGACCCGTCCGCAAAGCTGGTCCACTGTGGACGTAGCGCTGCCTTGGACGGAAAAATCCGCGGCAGCTAGTACGCTGTGACCGGTCAGCTGGATTTTATCGATCAACCTGGCGTGCCCGGTCCACCCAGGCGCGCCGGTCGGCGTCGGGAGTGTTCGCAGTGGCGAAAGCGCCAGCCAGGCCGCGGCCGGGTCCGGTGACGATCGCCGACGTCGCCGCGGCCGCCGGGGTGTCCAAGCAGACCGTGTCCAACGTGATGAACCACCCCGCCAAGGTGCGGCCGGAGACGCGGGACCGGGTGCAGCGGGCCGTCGCGGAGCTCGGGTTCCAGCCGAACCGGGTAGCGCGGGCGCTGCGGTCCAGCTCGGCCGGGATGATCGCGTGCCGCATCGAGCCCGTCTCGTCGCACTCGCTCGCCCATCTGCACGACCGGTTCCTGCACGCGCTGGCCGAGGCGGGGCAGGCTGCGGGGCGGCACCTGATGCTGTTCGCGGTGGACGACGCGGAGAGCGAGGCCGCGACCTGCGTCCGGCTGGTGCGCACGGGGTCGGTCGAGGGAGTGGTGCTCTACAACGTGGTTCCCGACGACCCGCGGCTGCCGGTCCTGCGGGAGGCCGGGGTGCCGTTCGTGTGCTTCGGCCGGTTCTCCGACGCCGCCGACGCGAGCGGGTGGGTGGACGTCGACAACGAGGCGGGGGTCGCGGCCGTCGTGGGGCACCTCGCCGACGCCGGGCACCGCCGCATCGGCTTCCTCGGGTTCCCGGACGGCCACCGGGTCGGGGACGACCGGGCGAGCGGCTGGGTCGCGGCGATGGACCGGCACGGGCTCCTCGCGGGCAGCCACCGCCTCGACGTGCGCGGTGAGGACACCTGGACCAGCGGCGCGCGGATGGCGCGCGGCCTGTTCGACCGGGCCGAGGCGCCGACCGCCCTGGTCGCGGCGTCCGACACCCTGGCCGCGGGTGCGCTGCAGGCCGTCCGCGACCTCGGGCTGACCCCCGGCGCCGACGTGGCACTGGTCGGGTACGACGACACGCCGTCCGCCGAGGTCCTCGACCTCTCCAGCGTCCGCCAGCCGCTCCCCGAGGTCGGCCGCCGCATCGTCGAAGCCCTGTGCTCCCAGGAAGGAGCGGCCGTCCCGGTGGCCTCGCTGCTGCCGCCGGAGCTGGTCGTCCGCGGTTCCTCACGGCGCCGGGCCTGACGTTGGATCGATCCACCGTCGTGTGACGCCGGGTCCCGCTCCCGTCCGCACACGGCAGTTCACACAGCGTTGACATCGCGAGAACGGCTGTGGTTGGGTTCGGTCCACGCCAATTTTAACGATCATATTCGGCGCTGGAAGTCCATGCTGGGGCGCGGTCGGAGGGAAGGCCCACATGAAGACGCACAGCCGAAGGCGGCGCTGGCTCGCCGCGACCGTCACCGCGACCCTCGCCCTGGCCGTCGGTCTCCCCACGTGGGAACCGGACGCGAGAGCCGCCGTCACCCAGCACGACAGCGCGTCGATCGGCTGGGAGGGCGACTACTACGGCGTCCTGACCCACAAGGACGGCAGCTTCGACGTCCACTCCGGCCCGAACACCACGGTCCGGTTCGGGATCCACAACAACCCCGGCCGGGTCCACTGGTTCAACGCCGGCGGATACCTCCCCGCCCTGACGACGCAGTTCGAACGGGACAACAGCACCGTCTCGATCACCAACTTCGGCGACAAGGTGACGATCGGCGGGCGGGATTTCGTCGCGATCTACTCGCGCGTCCGCGTGGTCAACCACGACACCGTCACCCACGTCCTGGATCCCGCGCCGTCCGGCGGAACGCTGGCGCTCACCCGTCCGTCGACCACCGTGCAACCCGGTCAGACCACGGACTTCGACTACGTGATCGCGGCCGACAGGTTCGGGCAGAGCTACGCCTGGCCGTCGGCGAGCGAGCTCGTCGCCGCGGGCGGCTACGACACCCACTACGCGCACATGACGTCCTACTGGGACGGCAAGCTCGCCCAGATCGCGCAGATCCGGGTGCCCGACCCGCAACTGAACAACGCCTACCGCGCCGGCTACATCACCACGAACCTCGTCAAGGACGGCAACCGCCTCAACGTGGGCGAGAACGGCTACGACGCCATCTTCAACCACGACCTCGTCGGCATGCTGGTGCAGCTGCTCGAGGCGGGCGACCTCGCCAGGGCGAAGGACTACCTGCCGACGCTGATCTCCCAGGACGACCCGAACGACATCACCAGGATGTACCCGGACGGCACCTGGAAGTACAACTGGCCGTGGGCGGTCTACCTGCGCAAGACCGGTGACGCCGCGTTCGTCCGGGACAACTTCGCGACGATCAGGCAGACCGCGCACCGGATCGAGTCCGACGCGACCGGGCCCGGCGGCATCATGAAGGCCACCGTGGCGGTGGACCACACCGGGTACTGGACCGTCGACAACCAGTCGGCGCTCCTCGGCCTGCTGACCTACCGGTACATCGCCACCACGCTCGGCGAGACGGCGGAGGCGTCCTGGGCGGGCCGGGTCTACGACACGCTGCTGCGCGCGGTCAACGCGCGGCTGAACACCACTATCTCGGCCAACGGCCTGTCGTACCTGCCGTGCGCCATGGACGTTCCCAACAGCAGTGCGAACGTCTGCGGCCAGACCAACAACGGCAACTGGGCCTCGATGTTCCTCTTCGGGCGCTGGGCGTGGGACGGCCAGCTCTGGGGCAGCGACCCGGCCGGGCCGATGATCGACCTGATCGACGCCACCTACGACAACGGCTTCAGCCGCCTGTCCGGCCTGCCGAAGCACACCTTCGGCGGCTACCCCGGCGTGAGCAGCGCCTACAACGCCGGCTACGGCTCGGCCGGGCTGGCGTCGTCCCGGTACCGCTCCGAGGGGATCTACGGCTACCAGTACCTGGTGCAGAACGCCCAGAGCGCCCCCTTCTCGTGGTGGGAGGGCATCCAGACGGTCGGGACGAGCACCTGGTCGCCAGGCACCCACAGCACCGCGGGCAGCGGGTCCAGCCCGCACATGTGGGGCCAGGCCAACGCCTCCAAGGTGCTGCTGGACTCGCTGGTCGCCGAGAAGCTCGACGGCACGGTGGTCGTCGGCCGCGGCCTGCCGAACCAGTGGCTGCGCGACGGCGCCACCACCAGCGTCGGGAACTACCCGATCGCGGGCAACCGGCGGACAGGCGTGACGATCACCGCGTCCGGCGCGACCGTCACCCTGACCCTGTCCGGCGCCACTCCCGCCGGTGGTGTGCGGTTCGAGGTGCCGGCATTCCTCGGCAACATCGCCGGCGCGAGCGCGGGCACCGTCGACAACGCCAAGGGGGTCGTCGCGCTGTCTCCCGGCACCACCTCGGTCACGGTGACCCTGGCCCGGCCGCCGGTGTTCGCCGAGAAGGGCGGCCTCGACCTGCAGGGCTACTGCACGTCGATCGGCGCGGCGGGCGGAGCCGTCCTCGCGGGCACGACCGCCTACGACTGGCGGTGCGTCACCGGAGCCGGCGCACGGGTGGCCATGGACCTCGACGACGCCTGCCAGCGGCAGAACCCGCACGAGCAGGCGGTCTTCTCCCGGACCGTCGCGGTCGCCGACCCGTACAGCTGGAAGTGCCTCGCGTAGCTCGCGAACGCTCCGGCGGCCGGCTCCCGCGGGCGGGCCGCCGGAGCCGGCCGTCGCTGTGAGAAGAATTCATTTCGACGCGCGGCGACAAAACGACCCGATCCCCACTGCGCGCGCTTTTACGCATTCAATCCGCGGAACCACCCCACTGAGGGAATCAGGCGCTTTCCCGCTGCAGAACCTCTCTCCTGCCTGGTAAGTGAATGAGCGGGAACGATCGCTCGTTCTGCCCCACGACAGGAGTGAATGTGTTTCGCAAATTCCATTCACGGGAGCATTCGCCGAGAACGGTGCGGCTCGCTCTCGCCCTGACTGTGCTGACCGCCGCCGGCGCGAGCACGTTGTGGCAACCCCCTCCCGGGCCGGTCGGCTCGTCGTCCCCCGGCGAGGTGCCGCGCGAGGTGCCGTGGGTGGCGCAGGGCGCGGAGAGCCGGGCCGACCGCGCCGGGGGGACCGCGGTCCAGCCCGCCGCCGCGGTGTCGCCGGTCGCGCTCACCAACCCCGCGCAGCCGAGGACGGCACCCGGACCCGTGGGCGCGCAGGGGATTCCCGGCAACGTGCTCGACGCCTACCGCGCGGCCGCCGACCTCGCCGCGCGGACGACGCCGCGGTGCAAGCTCCCCTGGCACCTGCTGGCGTCCATCGGGCGCATCGAGTCCGGGCACGCGCGTGGCGGGCGCGCCGACGCGGCCGGGACCACCAGCCCGGCGATCCTGGGGCCCGTGCTGGCCGGCGGGCCCGGCGTGGCGGCCATCCGCGACACCGACGGCGGGCGCTGGGACGGCGACGGCACGTGGGACCGCGCGGTGGGGCCCATGCAGTTCATCCCCGGCACGTGGGCGCGGTACGGCACGGACGGCAACGGGGACGGTGTCGCCAGTCCGCACAACGTCTTCGACGCCACCGCGGCCGCGGCCGGCTACCTGTGCTCCGGCGGGATGGACCTGTCCCGTCCAGGGGACCGGCGGGCGGCGGTGTTCCGCTACAACCACTCCGAGTCCTACGTGGACACGGTGCTCGCGTGGAGCGAGGCCTACGCGACGGGGACGCGGGTGATCCCGGCGGCACTGGTGAGCCACGCGGTCGACCAGACGGCCCGGCCGCCCGCTCCCGCCACCGCACCCGCGAAGCCCGCGGTCGTCGCGGCGCCGGACAAGCCCGCGGCCGTCGCGGCACCGGCGGCCCCGGCTCCCACGTCGAAGCCGGAAGCTCCGCCCGCGCCGTCGGCCACCGCTTCCGCCACGTCCTCGGTGGCGCCGACGGCCACGACGAAGCCCGAGCCGCCACGGCGGCCGGCGTGGACCGAGGCGTCCGCCACGCTGCTGAAGGTCTGCCTCAAGATGCTCAGCCGGGGGCACGAGGGCACGCCCGCGCACGCCCGGCGTTGTGCGGCGACCTTCGAGGAGGCGGTGGCCGCCGGGGTCGTCACCGAGGACGAGGTCGAGGCGGCCCGCACCCCCCGCTAGGCCGGAACCGGAACGGGCCCGGAGCACTCGAGGTGCTCCGGGCCCGTTCGCGTCCGCGGGGTCAGCCGATCTTGAGACCCAGCTTGGTGATCACGCCCGCCGTGACGCCCGGCTTGAGGCCGTCGACCAGGTCGACCGGGTTCTGCAGCTGGTGCAGCTCGCCCGTCGGCGGGAACGCCCGCAGCTTGCCGACGAGCCTGGCGACGTCCTTCGTGGACAGCTCGACCGGCTTCGGGCCGACCTCCGGCGAGTTGACGGTGACCTTGAGGCCCAGCACCAGGGTGTGCGTCAGGGTCGGGGGGAGGCCGAGGTTGAGGCGCAGCGTGCTCGCGGCGGCGACGTCGAGCCCGATCGGCCGGATCGTCACGTCGCCCTGGGGAAGCTTCCCGGCGAGGTCGAGGTCGAGCACGCGCAGTCCGACGGTCTTGAGGGGGTCAATGTCGCTCGCCACGACGCGCAGGACGACGTCACCGCTCAGGTCGACCTTCACCGCCTTCGCGCCGACCTTGAGCTCGACACCGGGGGCCGAGAGCTTCAGCGTGACCACGGCGCCCAGCGCGGGCAGGGCCACCGCCTCCGGAGCGGCCTGCGCGGGCGGTGCCGCGAGGCTGAGAAGTGCCGCGAGACAGGTGATGATCGAGATCCGGCTGGTGCGCACTGCGAATCCTCCTCGTTGTCACACTGATGTCTTCGGTGCCACTTGCTGATCCAGGATCGGCGGCGTCCTGGCCGGGAGGAAGTACCGTCCCCCGACGGAGCGGCAACCTCACCCGTCTGATCCGACAGTCCACTTTGCACTGTCCACTGTGGTGTTCCCGGCGCTCGCCGGACGCCCGCCCGCGCACAACGCAGGAGGGCCGCCCCGCAGGATGCGGAACGGCCCTCCGGCGTCACCTAGCCGGTCACTCCTCCCTGCGCCTCGTCATCAGCACCAGGAACGCACCGGCCAGCAGCAGTGCGAGACCACCGGCCAGCGGGCCCCACAACGACGCACCGGTCCACGCCAGCGGCGGGTTCGGCTGCGGCGGTGCCGGCTTCTGCGGGTTCGGCTTCTGCGGCGCGGGACCGGGCGGTGCGGCCTTCGGCGCCAGGCCGGCGTCGAGGGTCAGGTCCACCCGCTTGCCGGCGTTCAGCTTCACCACGCGGGTGCAGCCGGTCGCCGGGTCGGCGTCGGAGTCGACCGCGTTGTCCCCGGCGCCCTGCCTGGTGAGCGGGCGGCCGTTGACGAGGCCGGTCCTCGGGTCCGCGTTGAAGCAGACCTGGTACTCGCCGTCCTCCAGGCCGTCGAACAGGTACTTGCCTGATCCGTCCGTGGTGGTCTGGGCAACGGGCTTTCCGTTGCCGTCCTGGAGGAACACCGGCAGGCCGGGCACGCCGGGTTCGCCGGCGTCCTGGATCCCGTTGCCGTTGTCGTCGGACCAGACGAAGTCACCCAGGCGGTTCGTCGGCTTCACGATGCCGAGGTCCACGTCGAGGTTCGTCCGCTCGCCCACGCCGACGGTCACCGGTCCGCTGCACCCGGTCGCGGGGTCCGCGTCCGAGTCCTTCGCGCGGTCGGCACCCTGGCCCGGCTTGGCCGCCAGGTATCCGGCGAACGCCGCCGGCAGGGCGTTGAGGTCGAAGCACACCGTGTAGGTGCCGTCCGGGATCCCGTCGAAGGAGTACTTCCCGTTCGCGTCGGTCTTGACCGGCTGACCCACCGGGTTGCCCTTGCCGTCGACCAGCTTCACCGTCACGCCCGGCACACCGAGCTCACCGGGGTCCTGGATCCCGTTGCGGTTGACGTCGTTCCAGACGTAGTCACCGATCTTGTTCGGCGGGGCCACGAGACCCGCGTCGACGGTGAGGTTCTCCCGCTTGCCGACACCGACCTGCACCGGGGGTGCGCAGTCGAGGGCCGGGTCGGAGTCCTTCGCCCTGTCGTCGCCCTGCTGGGTCTTGGTGAGGCTGTAGTCCTTCACCGAGTCCGGCAGGTTCTTGACGTCGAAGCACACGGTGTACGTCCCGTCCGGCATGCCCTCGAAGAGGTACTTGCCGTTCCTGTCGGTCGTCGTGGTCTTGCCGTCGCTCAGCTTGACCGTGACGCCCGGCACGCCGGGTTCGCCCTCGTCCTGCAGACCGTTGCCGTTCAGGTCCTTCCAGACGAAGTCACCGATCCGGTTGACCGGCGGCGCGATGCCGAGGTCGACCGAGGTGTCCGTGCGCTTGTCGATGTTCAGCACCACCGGGTTCGCGCACCCGGTCTCGACGTCCGCGTCGGAGTCCTTCGCGTCGTCACCGCCCTTGTTCGGCGCGACGGCCTGGTAGTCCGCGTACTGCGCGGGCAGGTCGTCGATGTCGAAGCACACCGTGTAGGTGCCGTCGGGCAGGCCACCGAACTCGTACTTGCCGTTCGCGTCCGTGGTCGTGGTCGCGCCGGTCTCCTTGAGCGTCACCTTCACGCCCGGAACACCCGGCTCGCCCGCGTCCTGGACACCGTTGCCGTTCACGTCGGCCCACACGAAGTCGCCGAGCTTGTTCGGCGGCGCCACGAGACCGGCGTCGACGTCGAGGTTCTCCCGCTGGCCGACACCCACCTCGACCTCCGCCGCGCAGCCCGTCGCCGGGTCCGCGTCGGAGTTCTTCGCACCGTCACCCGCACCCGCGGTCGTGAGCGTGTAGTCGCGCACACCGTTGGGCAGGTTCGCGACGTCGAAGCAGACGGTGTACGTGCCGTCGGGCATGCCCTCGAACAGGTACTTGCCGTTCTCGTCCGTCGTCGTGGTCTTGCCGTCGCTCAGCTTGACGGTCACGCCTGCCACACCGGGTTCGCCGGCGTCCTGCAGACCGTTCTTGTTCGTGTCGACCCAGACGTAGTCACCGATCCGGTTGACCGGTGCCTTGATGCCGAGGTCGACGCTGAGGTCCTCCGGCTTGTCGATGTTCACCGTCACCGGCTGCGCGCACCCGGTGGCGACGTCGGCGTCGGAGTCCTTGGCGTCGTCGCCGCCCTTGTTCTGGCCGGTCACCTGGTAGTCCGCGTACAGCGCGGGCAGGTTCTCGACGTCGAAGCACACCGTGTACGTGCCGTCCGGCAGGCCGGTGAACTCGTACTTGCCGTTGGCGTCCGTCGTGGTGGTCGCGCCCGTGCTGAGCTCGACCGTCACGCCGGCGACGCCGGGCTCACCCGCGTCCTGGACACCGTTGCCGTTGGTGTCGGCCCAGACGAAGTCGCCGATCCTGTTCGGCGGCCGCAGACCCAGGTCGATCGTCGAGTCCGTCCGCTTGTTCGGTCCCAGCGACGTGGGAGCCGAGCAGCCGTCCTCGCCGGCGTCGGAGTCCTTCGCGGGGTCTCCGACGCCCTGCCTGGTGACCAGGTGGTCCTCGTAGCCCGCCGGGAGGTTCACCACGTCGAAGCACACCGTGTAGGTGCCGTCCGGCAGGTCCGTGAACTCGTACTTGCCGTTCGCGTCCGTCGTGGTGGTGCGGTCGCCGACCTTCACGATGACACCGGGGATGCCGGGCTCGCCCGGATCCTGCACACCGTTGCGGTTGGTGTCGGCCCAGACGAAGTCGCCGAGCGTGTTCGGCGGCGCGACCAGACCGGCGTCGACGTCGAGGTCCTCCCGCTTGCCGAGGCCGACCGCGACCTCCGCCGTGCAGCCCGTGACCGGGTCCGCGTCGGAGTCCTTCGCCTCGTCGCCCGCGTTCGCCGTGGTGAGCGTGTAGTCCCCGTAGGAAGCGGGGAGGTTCGCCACGTCGAAGCAGACCGTGTACGTGCCGTCGGGCATGCCCTCGAAGAGGTACTTGCCGTTCTCGTCGGTCGTCGTGGTCGCGCCGTTGCTCAGCTTGACCGCGACACCCGGGACGCCGGCCTCGCCCGCGTCCTGCAGGCCGTTCTTGTTGCTGTCGGCCCAGACGTAGTCACCGATGCGGTTGACCGGCGGCTCGATGCCGAGGTCGATCGTCAGGTCCTCCGGCCTGTCGATGCCGAGCGTCGTCGACTCCGCGCACCCGGTCGCCGGGTCGGCGTCCGAGTCCTTCGCGTCGTCACCCCGGTTCGGGGCGACGGCGATGAAGTCGGCGTACTGACCGGACAGCGAGGTCAGGTCGAAGCACACCGTGTACGTGCCGTCCGGCAGACCGTTGAACTCGTACTTGCCGTTCGCGTCGGTCGTCGTGGTCGCACCGGTGTCCAGCTTCACCGTCACGCCCGCGACACCCGGCTCACCGGCGTCCTGCAGACCGTTCTTGTTCGAGTCGGCCCACACGAAGTCGCCGAGCCTGTTCGGCGGTCGGAACCCGGCGTCGATCGTCAGGTCCGTCCTCCTGTTCGGCCCCAGCGACGTGGGAGCCGAACACCCGTCCGCACCGGCGTTCGAGTCGGTCGCGGAGTCCCCGGCGCCCTGCCTGGTGAGCAGGTGGCCCTGGTACTGCTGCGGCAGGCTCGCCACGTCGAAGCACACCGTGTAGGTGCCGTCCGGCAGGTCCGTGAACTCGTACTTGCCGTTCGCGTCCGTCGTGGTGGTGCGGTCGCCGACCTTCACCGTCACGCCGGGGATGCCCGGCTCACCGGCGTCCTGGACGCCGTTGCGGTTGGTGTCGGCCCAGACGAAGTCGCCGAGCGTGTTCGGCGGCGCGGCGAGACCCAGGTCGATCGTCAGGTCCTCCCGCGCGCCCGGCCCGACCCCGGTCTCCGGCGCACACCCGGTGGTGGTGTCCGCGTCCGAGTCCTTCGCGTCGTCACCGGCGTTCGCCTTGGTGGCCACGAAGTCCGACGGCAGCGTCGCCAGGTCGAAGCAGACCGTGTACCTGCCGTCGGGCATGCCCTCGAACAGGTACTTGCCGTTGTCGTCGGTCGTGGTCGTCCTGCCGTCGCTCAGCTTCACCGTCACGCCGGGCACCCCGGGCTCACCGGCGTCCTGCAGACCGTTCTTGTCCAGGTCGATCCAGACGAAGTCGCCGATGCGGTTGACCGGGGGCGCGATGCCCAGGTCGATCGTCAGGTCCTCCGGCCGGTCGACGTTCAGCGTCGTCGGCGGCGCGCAGCCCGTGGCCGGGTCCGCGTCCGAGTCCTTCGCGTCGTCGTTGCCCGCGTTGGCGCCCACGGCCTGGAAGTCGGCGTACTGACCCGGCAGGTCCGCCACGTCGAAGCACACCGTGTAGGTGCCGTCCGGCAGACCGGTGAACTCGTACTTGCCGTTCGCGTCCGTCGTCGTGGTCGCACCGTTGCTCAGCTTCACGGTCACACCGGGAACGCCGGGTTCACCGGAGTCCTGCAAACCGTTCTTGTTCGAGTCGACCCACACGAAGTCGCCGAGCCTGTTCGGCGGCCGGAAACCGGCGTCGATCGTCAGGTCCTCCCGGCTGTTCGGACCCAGCGTCGTGGCGGCCGAGCAGCCGTCCGCGCCGATGTCCGAGTCCTTCGTGACGTCACCGGCCGCGGCCTGACGGGTCGGCAGCCAGCCCTGGTACTGCCCTGGCAGCGCCGCCACGTCGAAGCACACCGTGTAGGTGCCGTCCGGCAGGTCGTCGAACAGGTACTTGCCGTTCGCGTCGGTCGTCGTGGTCGCGCCGGTGTTCAGCTTCACCGTCACGCCCGCGATGGCCGGCTCACCGGCGTCCTGGACACCGTTGCGGTTGGTGTCGGCCCAGACGAAGTCGCCGAGCCTGTTCGGCGGCGCCGCGAGACCCATGTCCACGTCGAGGTCCTGGCGCTTGCCCGGCCCGACCGCGACCGGGAACGTGCAGCCCGTGAACGAGTCCGCGTCGGAGTCCTTCGCGTCGTCCCCGGCGTTCGCCTTGGTGGTGCGGTAGTCCGAGGGCAGCGTGGAGAGGTCGAAGCAGACCGTGTACGTGCCGTCGGGCATGCCCTCGAAGAGGTACTTGCCGTTCGCGTCCGTCGTGGTCGTCGCGCCGTTGCTCAGCTTGACGGTCACGCCGGGCACCCCGGGCTCGCCCGCGTCCTGCAGGCCGTTCTTGTTCGTGTCGATCCAGACGAAGTCACCGATCCGGTTCGCCGGTGCGGCGATGCCCAGGTCGATCGTCAGGTCCTCCGGCTTGTCGACGTTCAGCGTCGTCGGCGGCGCGCAGCCCGTGGCCGGGTCCGCGTCGGAGTCCTTGGTGTCGTCACCCTGGTCGGCACCGGTGGCCACGAAGTCCGCGTACTGACCGGACAGCGAGGTCAGGTCGAAGCAGACCGTGTAGGTGCCGTCGGGCAGACCGTTGAACTCGTACTTGCCGTTCGCGTCCGTCGTGGTCGTCGCACCGTTGCTCAGCTTGACGGTCACGCCGGGCACACCGGGCTCGCCCGCGTCCTGCAGGCCGTTCTTGTTCGAGTCGGCCCACACGAAGTCGCCGAGCCTGTTCGGCGGCCGCAGACCCGCGTCGATCGTCAGGTCCTCGCGCTTGGCCGGCCCCAGCGTGGTGGGAGCCGAACAGCCGTCCTGGCCGATGTTCGAGTCCTTCGCGGGGTCGCCACCGGCGGTCTGCCGGGTGGGCAGGTAACCCTGGTACTGCGCGGGCAGGTTCGCCACGTCGAAGCACACCGTGTACGTGCCGTCCGGCAGCTTGTCGAACAGGTACTTGCCGTTCGCGTCCGTCGTGGTGGTCGCCCCGTTGCTCAGGTTCACCGTCACGCCCGCGATGGCCGGCTCACCGGCGTCCTGGACACCGTTGCGGTTGGTGTCGGCCCAGACGTAGTCGCCGATCCTGTTGCTGGGCGGCACCATGCCGGCGTCGAGCGTCAGGTCCTGGCGCTTGCCGGGGCCCACGGTCGTGGTCGCGGTGCAGCCGGACGCGCCGTCCGCGTCGGAGTCCTTCGCGTCGTCGCCGCCCGCGTCCTTCGGGCTGAACGCGTACCCGGCGGGCAGCGTGAAGCAGACCGAGTACGTGCCGTCGTCGAGTCCGCCGAACAGGTACTTGCCGTCCGCGTCGGTCGTCGTGGTCGCGCCGTTGCTCAGCTTGACCGTCACGCCCGGCAGGCCCGGCTCGCCGGGGTCCTGGACGCCGTTGCCGTTGGTGTCGGACCAGACGAAGTCACCGATGGTGTTCGTCGGCTTCGGCACGAGGCCCGCGTCGATCGTGAGGTCCGTGCGCTTGCCGGGGCCGAGCGTGACCGGCCCGGTCACCCCGTCCGCCTGCGCGTTGGAGTCGGTCGCGGTGTTGCCCGTCAGCGGGGTGGTGAACGAGCGGCCGTTCGGCGCGGTGAACCGCACCCGGTACGTCCCGTCGACCAGGCCGGTGAACAGGTACTTGCCCTGCGCGTCGGTCGTCGTGGCGTCCACGGCGCCGTCACCGTCGCCGTCGACCGGGTTGCCGTTGCCGTCGAGCAGCTCGACCTTCACGCCCGGCACGGCGGGCTCGTTCGGGTTCTGCTGGCCGTTGCCGTTGGTGTCGAACCAGACGTAGTCGCCGAGCTGGTTCCGCTCGGGCAGCCGCAGCGACAGGATGTAGTGGTCCGATCCCTCGGCATCGTCGCGCGCGTTCGGCGTGAGCACCGTCTCGGTGTTGAACGAGTTGAGGCCGTTGATGCCGTCCGCGTAGCCGTCGTTGCGGTTCTGGCGGTAGAGCGAGCCGGTCCCGTAGACGTTGGCGGGGAAGCTCGACAGCGGGCTCACGTCGGTGTCCGTGCGGAAGGTGACGCTGGTGAACGTGCCCTTCAGCACCACCGAGCCGCACCCGGCCGTGTCGACCGAAGGCGTCTGCCGGTTCGTGCCGGCGTAGCGGACGGGCTTCTCGTTGCACAGCGCGTACGCGTTGGAGCTCGCCACCGAGAGGAGCTTCGGCTGGACCGCGAAGTTCGTGCGGCCCGGTGACGGGTCGACGAGGGTGACACCGTTGGTGAGCAGCTGCAGGCGCGTGTTGACGAACGACCCGCGTGCCCACTCGGTGGTGTTGATCTTCTCGTATTCCTCGACGAAGCCACCGAGGCCGCTGACGTCCATCACCACGTCGGTGACGGGCTTCGAGAAAGTCAGGGTGAACTGACCGGTCGATCCGCACAGCCCGTCGAAGTTCTGGTGTCCCGCCGTGCCGGGGGCGCCGTTGCAGTTCGACGCGTTGCTCACCAAGCCGAGGCCGGGCAGGGTCGACGCGTTGGCCGGCGAGCCGATGAACATGGCCGGGGACGGGTTCTTCGTGCCGTGGTTGGTGGCGTTGGCGATGTAGTTCGTCCCCGCCACCTGACCGGAGCCCGGGGTGTAGTCGGCCGTGACGTTCACCGCCCCCGTGCTCAACGGGATCACGGTCGTGGCCTTCTTCGTGGCCGTGGCGCGGAAGCTCTCGTTGGTCGCGGCGGTGCCCGAGGAACCAGGATTCACCAGTGTCCAAGCGTTGTTGAACACGTACTCCGGTTCCGCGGCGGACGCGGTGACGGGGGCGGCCAGAGGGACCACCGCCGCCCCGGCGAACACCAGGGCCGACGTCACCACCATCGAGACTCCAGCCCGGAAAGGCTTGCGAGCCATCGTCATCCTTTCTGGAGGGCACGTTCTTTGAACCCTGCGAGGAAGCCCCGCACAACGGGCAACAATGGACATTAGCGATCCGGCGAGATCGTCGCGTTGTCGAAACCATTACCCGAAGGGGTGCATTTCGACTCCGCCCCACATCGATGCGAAGAACATTTCTATTAATTCTTTCACGTTTGTTTGCACAGCTCCGGAGCCGAGCCGGGAACGGCGGAGGCGCACGGGAACGGGGCGTTCGCCTCCGACTTGCGACCAAGCCGGACCGGAGGTATTCCACGACTCCGCGAGAAGCGGAACGACCGGAATGCCACGACCAGGCGACATCGACGAATGCCCTGGTCGCATTCGAAGGACGGTTCCGGCCAGGGGTCGTTCCCCCGGGGCGAGGCCGGCGCCTCGCACGTCACTCGGACGCAGGAACGCCAAGATCCTTGCTCGCGCGGCAGGCTGATCACGTCGGCACGGGGAGGAAGTGGCATGCCGGACCTCACGGTTCCCGTCAGTGCGTTGAGCCAGACCGCGTTGTACGTCGCCTGGGCGAGACATGTGGAGGCCGGGCAACCGCATCCGCTCTTCGCCGACCCGCTGGCCGACCACCTCGTCGCGGAAGTGGCGGACCACCCGGCCCTCTCCGCGTTCATCGCGCAGATGAAGGTCACCTCCAGCGGCTTCCCCGCGTACCACGCGGTGCGCACCCGGTACTTCGACGACCGGATCGGCGAGGCGCTGGACACCGGCGTGCGTCAGGTGGTCGCTCTCGCCGCGGGCGTGGACGGCCGCCCGGCACGCCTGCCCTGCCCGCCCGGCACCCGCTGGTTCGAGCTGGACCTGCCGGAGATGACCGAGTTCAAGACCGCCCTGGTCGAGCGGTCCGGCCTGCCCCCGACGTGCGACCGGGTCGGGGTGGCCGCCGACCTCCTGGCGGACTGGGCGACCCCGTTGCGCGCGGCCGGTTTCCACCAGGACGAGCCGACCGCGTGGCTGGTCGAGGGCGTCCTGATGTACCTGACCCCGGAGGAGGGCGACGCGCTGCTGACCGGGCTCACCGCGCTGTCCGCACCGGGCAGCCACCTGCTCCTCGAACACCTCCAGGTGGCGATGCTCGGTGAGCTGGGCGCGGAGGTGCGCGCCGGGCTGAGCAAGCGGGGTGTGGCCTTCCGGGGTGCGCGGGACGACATCGCCGACTGGCTCGAGACGTTCGGCTGGCGCGCCAGGGCACATGCGGGGACGGATCCGGAGATCGGGCACGGCAGGGCCGTCGGGCCGGTGCCGGGCGCGTGGCTGGCGGCGGGCACGCGCATCAGCGCTGAGTGAGTTCTGGACAGCGCCCGACCGGAGCTGTTTGGATCGATCCACGACGTGTTTACAACGATGTAATCGAGTCCGACCCTGCAGATTGGACGAGACGTTGACACCAAGGATCGCCCTGGCCGCGCTGGCCGCCCTGATGCTCGGCAGCGTGCCGGCCGTGGCCTCGTCCGCGGCCGCCGTGCCCGACTTCTCCACCTCGGAGGCGGGCAACCCGTTCGTCGACGGGTGGTACGCCGACCCCGACACCACCGTCTACGACGGGAAGTACTGGGTCTTCCCCACCTCGTCGCGGCCGTACGACGAGCAGACCTACCTCGACGCGTTCTCCTCCACGGACCTGGTCAACTGGACCAAGCACCCCAACGTCCTCACGACCGCCAACGTGTCGTGGGCGCGGCGGGCGGTGTGGGCGCCCGCGCCGGTGCAGCGCAACGGCAAGTACTACCTGTACTTCGGGGCCAACGACATCCAGAGCAACTCCGAGCTCGGCGGGATCGGGGTCGCCGTCGCCGACCGGCCCGAGGGGCCGTACAAGGACGCGATCGGCAAGCCGTTGATCGGGCAGTTCTACAACGGCGCGCAGCCCATCGACCAGGACGTGTTCATCGACACGGACGGTCAGGCGTACATGTACTACGGCGGCTGGGGTCATGCCAACGTTGTCAAGCTGAACGCGGACATGACCAGCCTCGGCCAGTTCGCGGACGGCAGCACCTTCAAGGAGATCACGCCGGCGAACTTCACCGAGGGTTCGCAGATGTTCAAGAAGGACGGCAAGTACTACTTCATGTGGTCGGAGGACGGCTGGACAGGGCCGAACTACGCCGTGTCCTACGCGATCTCCGACTCCCCCACCGGGCCGTTCACCAAGATCAGCCGGGTGCTCGCCCAGGACGCCGCGGTGGCACGGGGGTCCGGCCACAACTCCGTGGTCAACGTGCCGGGCACGGACATCTGGTACATCCTCTACCACCGGCGGCCGTTGAGCCGCAGCGGTGCCAACGACCGGCAGCTCTCCTACGACCGGATGACCTTCAACGCCGACGGGACGATCGCGCCGGTGACCATGCGGGTCAAGGACAACTTCGAGGACGGCAACGCCATCGGCTGGACCACCTACGGCGGCAGCTGGTCGACGGGCGCCAAGCGGTACGAGGCCGGGGCGTCGTTCGGCGGGAAGGCGTTGCTGGACACGAACTTCTCCGACTTCACGCAGACCGTCGACGTGACGCCGAGGTCCGCGGCGGGTGACGCCGGAGTGGTGTTCCGGGCCACGCAGCCCAACACAGGCACCGACGGCTACCGCGGGTACTACGCCGGCATCAGCGGCACCGGGAAGGTGGTGCTGGGCAAGGCGGACAACAACTGGACGCAGCTCGCGACGGCGGCGGTGACGATCCGGCCGAACGTCTCGTACCGGCTGCGGGTCGAGGCCGTCGGCTCGTCGATCAAGGTCTACGTCGGCGACCTGACCACGCCGAAGATCTCGGTGACCGACAGCAGCTACACCAGCGGCGCCAACGGCGTCCGCGTCTTCAACACCGGCGCCGGCTTCGACAACTTCTCCGTCGACCACCGGTGACGGCACGGGCCGGTCCTCGTCGGAGGACCGGCCCGCAGCACCGGTGACGGGCCTCTGGGAGCGCGCCCATAAGATTTGCGCGGCTCGACACGTGTTGAGCGCCTGGGCGTCGTGTCAGGGGAGGTGCCGTGCGCGCGGGTTCCGATGGCGTGTCGGCTGGTCCGTCGCTGCGGCGGTGGTCGGTGTGGATCTCGATGGCGCTGGTCGCGGTGCTGCTGGGGGCGACCCTGGCGGTGCTGCTCGCGATCGGCGACCTGTCGAGGGCGCGGTCGCGGCTGCTGGACGTGGTCGGGCCCGCGGTCGTGAGCGCGCAACAGCTCGGCGCCGACCTGGTCGACCAGGAGAACGGTGTCCGCGGCTACGTCCTCAGCCGCAGCGAGGACTTCCTCAAGCCCTACCAGAACGGGTACGACCGGCAGAGCTCCGCCCGCGCGACCGTGGCCGCGCTGGACACGCCGAAGGTCGCCGACGGCCTGGGGAAGCTGGACGCGGCGATGAACGGCTGGCGCAGCCAGTACGCCGACCCCGCGATCGCGGCGGTGCGGGCCGGCGCGCAGCTGCCCGACGAGTCGATCGGCAAGCAGCGGTTCGACGAGGTGCGCGTCGCCCTGTCCGCGTTGCAGGAGGAACTGGCGCGGCAGCGGACCGAAGGACGCGCGGCGCTCAACGACTCGGCCACCGGCATGGCCGTCACCTGCATCATCGCGATGGCCGTGCTGCTGGTCGCGGTGCTGGGCTGCGTGGCGGCGGTGCTGATCCACGTCGTCGGCCCGGTGAGCAGGCTCCGGCAGCACGTCGGGCTGGTGGCGGGCGGCGACTTCGCGCACACGGTGACCGCCACCGGTCCGGCCGAGCTGCGGGAGCTGGGCCGCGACGTCGACGTCATGCGCACCCGCATCGTCTCGGAGCTGGAGCAGGCGCGGGACCGCAACGCCGCACTGGACGAGGCCACCGCCGAGCTGCGGCGGTCCAACGCGGAGCTGGAGCAGTTCGCCTACGTCGCCTCCCACGACCTGCAGGAACCCCTGCGCAAGGTCGCGAGCTTCTGCCAGCTGCTGGAACGGCGCTACAGCGGCCAGCTCGACGAGCGCGCCACCCAGTACATCGACTTCGCCGTCGACGGCGCGAAGCGGATGCAGCTGCTCATCAACGACCTGCTCGCGTTCAGCCGGGTGGGGCGGCACCGCGAGAAGCACGTGGTGATGCCGGCGGCGGACCTGGTCGACGAGGCGCGGCGCAACCTCGCGCACACCGTGGAGGAGACCGGCGCGCGGATCGAGGTCGGCACCCTGCCCCAGGTCCGCGGTGAGGCCAGGCTGCTCACGGCGGTGTTCCAGAACCTGATCGGCAACGCCGTGAAGTTCCGGGCGGAGGAGCCCCCGCTGGTGCGGATCGACGCCGAGCCCGGCGAGGACGACATGTGGGTGTTCTCGGTGCGGGACAACGGCATCGGCATCGAGGAGCAGTACGCCGAGCGGATCTTCGTCATCTTCCAGCGGCTGCACACCAAGGACCGCTACTCCGGCACCGGCATCGGCCTGGCGATGTGCCGCAAGATCGTCGAGTACCACGGCGGCCGGATCTGGCTCGACACCGGGGTGACGGCCGGGACCACGATCCACTTCACCCTCCCGCGGGCGGAGGCGGACGTGCCGGAGGACGACTGAGCGCGGGGACCCGTCACCGACGGGTCCCCGCGCTCATCGCGTCACTTCGTGGCGATCCTGTGCCCCGGCCTGATCAGGTCGGGGTTGGTCAGGAAGCGGGCGTTCTTGGCCACCAGGGCCTGCCAGCCTCCCTCGACCTTCAGCTCCTCGGCGATCTTGCTGAGGGTGTCCCCCGACTTGATCTCGTAGTCGCCGTCCGGGTTGCTCGTGGACGGCGGGGCCACCGGCACGACCGGAACCGCGCGCGGCGCTCCCTTGGCGGCCGTGGGGACGTGCCGCACGCGGGCCGGCTGCGCAGGCCCGGCAGGCCCGCCGGCCCGGCGCCCGCACGACGGCCAGGCACCGATTCCCTGGCTGCGCAGGACGTTCTCCGCCACCCGGATCTGCTCCTCGCGGGAGGCCTGGTCGGCGCGGCCCGCACCGCCGTTGGCCCGCCAGGTCGACTGGCTGAACTGCAGCCCGCCGTAGTAGCCGTTTCCGGTGTTGGTGGACCAGTTGCCGCCTGCCTCGCACTGCGCGATCCGGTCCCAGTCGACCGACGGCGCGGCGGAGGCGAGTGCGCCACCCGCCGCGAAGAGGCCGGCCGTGGAGACGGCGATGAGCAGGGCGCGGGTGGTGGCGTTGCCACGGAGATGACGCATTGTCCTTTTCGCGCCCCGTCACGCTCTCGCCTGCAGCAGCGCCTGTCCGACGGGGACCTGTTCCGTGTCCCGGGTCAGGGCCCGCCGCTGGACAGGTGAGCGGGCGGCGCGCCCTGGTGGTGCGGCGGCCTCGCGGCCGCTGGGCAGGACCGTAAGAAGCCCGCGCCGACTCCGCACGGCCGGACGCGGGCAAGATCACTCGATCGGTGCGGATCAGGACACCGGTGTTTCGAAAAGCCCGTGAACGGGTTGACAGGTCACTCCGGCGAGCCCTCATGGGCATAAGGCGTGGTCACGCCGTCATAGGCGAGGTGCATGACCATTCCGTTGGCGCCGTGCTGGAAGTTGTGGCAGTGGTCCATCCAGATCCCGGGGTTGTCGGCGGTGAACCCGACCTCGAACACCTCGCCCGGCGCCACGTTGAGCGTGTCGGTCCACCACGGGCTCCCCGACGCCGCGACGCCGTTGCGGGTCAGGACGCGAACCCGGTGGCCGTGCAGGTGCATGGGGTGGTTGATCATGCTGCGGTTGATGATCCGGACCTTGACGCGGTCGCCCTCGGTCACCTGCAACGTCGGCACCGCCGGGTAGAGGCGGCCGTTGACCAGGCTGCTCACGAACCCGATCCGTCCTTGGCTGAAGCCGAAACCGTCGTCCAGCCGCAGGTCGTACGTGCGATTGTACACAGTGGACTCGACAGAACCGGAGCCATATGCGAGCGGATCGAACGGCGTGCCGTTCTCCGGCACCGCGGGGTCCACGTTGCCGTCGGGACTGAACGCCGTCGCCGCGGAGTCGTTGAGGGACATTGTGACCGCGGCGCCCGGCATCGTGAACACCGCGTCGTACCGGCCACCCGCCGCGAGCTGGAGATCGGTGCCGGCACCCAGCGGAGTCGCGCCCTCGACCGCGTTGCCGTCGATCGCCGTCACGAGGAACTCGGTGCCCGACACCCGGATCACCTGCGGTTCACGCGAGCTGTTCACCAGTCGCAGCAACACCTTCCTGCCCGCCGGGACCGCTTCGTGCGCAGGCCGGTCCGCGATGCCGAACGCGGCTTCCGCCGCACCAGGCCAGACGTGCGTGAACATCGTGCGTTCCACGCCGTCGAACTTCTCCGCGTCCTCGACGACCAGCGACCCGAACAGGCCGCGCTCCACGTTCTCCAGCGCGTCGCGATGCGTGTGGTACCAAAAGGATCCGGCGCGGTTGGGGACGAACCGGTAGACGTGCTGCTTTCCAGGACGAACGGCTTCCTGCGTCACACCGGGAACGCCGTCCTCGGCGTTCGGCACGTCCACGCCGTGCCAGTGCAGCGTCACGCCTTCCTCGACGTCCTTGTTCACCAGCGTCACCTCGACGAGCTGCCCCTTCCCGACCCGGATCTCCGGACCGGGCGAGACGCCGTTGAAGGTGAGCCCGTCCACGACCTGCCCGGACGCCAGCCGGATCGGCCCGTGGGCGGCGGTCATGGTCAGCCGCACGTCCGGAGTGCGGTCGCGAGGACCGGTGAGCTGGTCCACGCTGACACCGCCGTGGTGGTCGTGCGCGGACGCCTGCGCGGTGTTCTCCCGGTAGTTCACGACGAGCACGAGGGCGAGGACGACGACGAGCCCCGCTCCGAGCCACGGCAGCCGCGCGACCCGAGTACCGGACTCGCGCCACCGCCCCAGGCCGAGCGACGACGCCGCCGTCACGCCGAGGACGAGCACCGAACCACCGAGCACCGGCACGACGTCCTGCGGGCCGAAGGGCACGAACAGCCACCAGCCCGACAACACCACCCCGGCGGCGGCGACGTGGACCGTCACAGGCGTGCGCACCAGCAGGGCGAGGAGAACCGGCAGGACGGCCAGCGGCAGCTGCACGAGCAACCGGGCCTCGACGAGCACCAGGCCGCCGGGCACCATCAGGCCGATCACCACCAGCCGCAGCGCCACCAGCACGGCGGTGACGCGCAGCCAGCGCCGGAGTCGCGGGCCGGAAGCGCGCACACCGGCGACCGCCGCCGCGATCATCGCGAGCAGCGCCAGGAGCATGTCTGTTTGGACGAGCAGACCGAACATGCGGCGATCGTGTCCGCGCGGCGCCCGCGCTCGCGTCGGCAACCGTCACCTAGATCCTGTCGAGACGGGACTACGCATCTTGTGCCGATGCGGCCGGAGCAGCGGTCCCGGCACGCTCTGCGCATGTCCAGTGCAGTCACCCACCGCGCCACCGAAGTCGTCCTGCCGGGGATCGTCGACCCCGGTGGCCTGCAGGTGCGGACGCGCGACCTCCCGGCCCCGTCCGCGGGGCAGGCGCTCCTGCGGATGGAGGCGACCGGGGTCTCGTTCGCCGAGCAGCAGATGCGGCTCGGCCGGTACTACGACCAGCCGCCGTTCCCGTTCGTCCCCGGCTACGACCTGGTCGGCACGGTCGTCGCGACCGGGCCGCGGGTGGACCCGGCGCTCACCGGCCGCCGGTTCGCCGCCATCACGAAGACGGGAGGCTGGGCGAGCCACGTCCTGGTCGACGCCGAGGACCTCGTGCCCGTGCCGGACGGCGTGTCGTCGGCGGCCGCGGAGACCCTGCTGGTCAACGGCGTCACGGCCTGGCAGATGCTGCACGGCCGGGCGGACGTCCGCGCGGGCGACACCGTCGTCGTGCTGGGTGCCAACGGCGGCGTCGGCTCCACGCTCGTCCAGCTCGCCCGGCACGCCGGCGCCACCGTGATCGGCACGGCGTCACCCCGGCACCACGACACCCTGCGCGCGCTCGGCGTGCTTCCCGTCGACTACCACGACCCCGAGCTCTACGCCCGCATCGGCGAGCTCGCCCCGCAGGGCGTGGACGCGGTGTTCGACCACGTCGGCGGTCCCGGCATCCAGAAGTCGTGGCAGCTGCTGCGCAAGGGCGGCACGCTCGTCTCGTACGGGACCGCCGCCGCGAAGAACGACGAGGGCGGCGCGCAGCTGCCGTTGCTCAAGATGATGGCGCAGCTCAAGCTCTGGGACGTGCTGCCCAACCACCGCGGCGCGTACTTCTACAGCTTCTGGTCGGGCGTGCGGAACAGGGCGAGGTTCCGGCGCACCCTGGCCGACGACCTCACCCGCCTGTTCGGCCTGCTCGCGGACGGGGTGATCACCCCGCAGATCGCGGCCGAGTTCCCGCTGGCCGAGACCGCGTCGGCACTCGCGCTCGCCGAGTCGCGCACGGTCGCGGGCAAGGTCGTCATCGTGCCGTGAGGCTCACAGCTCGGTGTTGATGATCGCCTCCACGAGCACCTCGCCGTCCGCGGTCAACGTGACCCCGCCGGAGTCCACCACGACGAGCCCGCGGTCGGCCAGCGAGGCGAACTTCTCCCGCCACGGGCTGTCGTGCAGCGACCGGCCGTAGAGCGCGCGGTGCAGGTCGTCGCGCACCGGCTGCAACGTCGACAGGGCCATCTTGACCGCCCTGGCCTCCTGGGCTTCCAGGTCGAAGCCGGTGGCGGAGCCCAGCGGCACGCGGCCCTCCTCGACGGCCCGCGCGTAGTTCTTCCAGTTCACGTCGGTGATCGCCTCGGACGCACGGCAGCTCGAGCTGCCGCCGAGGCCGATCGCGACCTCGGCCTCCTGCTTGTCCTGGTCCACCATGATGGACTTCCACTTCTCCGGACCGAGCCCGTCGCGGGCGAAGTACATCGTGGGGTGCTCGGTGTACCCGGCGGCGCGCAGGCCGTCGGTCAGGATCTCGCGCATCCGGTACTGGTCCTCGAGCGACGGCCAGAAGTGCCCGTCCCGCACCAGCTTCTGGCGGTACTCGGGGAGCTGCCACGGCGCGGGCTTCTCCCCCGCCACCCCGGTCCTGGTCTCGGCGTAGGACTTGAGGTGCAGCTTGGTGCACACGACCGCGGTGATCTCGTTCTCCAGCACCACGTCCAGGTCGCGCCGCACGCTGTCGACGGTCTGGTCCAGCAGGCCGTACATCAGGTCGATGCTGACCCACTCGAACCCGGCGGCCTGCGCGTTGCGCACGAAGTCGACGCACATCCGCGACGTGTGCTCACGGCCGCACTCCTGCAGCACGTGGTCGTCGAACGACTGCACGCCGCTCGAAAGCTTGGTGCAGCCCAGTTCCCGCAACGTCTCCAGCTTCGCCGGCGTGAACGTGCTCGGGTCGCCCTCGAACCGGATCGTGGTGTCCTCGGTGAACCCGAAGTTCTCCCGGTAGAAGTCGAGCAGCCGCCGGATCTGCTTCTCCGGCAACAACGACGGCGTGCCGCCGAAGACGTTGAACTCGCCGATCGGCGCGTCGGCCAGCTCCGGGACCCGCTTCAGCCACAGCTCGGCCTCGCGGATGTTCCAGTCGACCCACCGCGTGAGCTTCTCCTCGGCCTGGCCGCCCTTGACGAGCACGACCGGGTACTGGCAGAAGCGGCACTTGTAGGCGCACGTGGGGATGTAGGACCACAGGTGGATCGGGGCGGTGCCGACGAGCTGGTCGCCCAGGTCGTCGAGGAAGTCGTCCACGCCGTAGCCGGGCACGTTGCCGGGGAAGACGTGCGCCCCGAACGGGTCCTCGGTGACGTAGTCGAGCAGGTGGGCGTTGGCGGGGTTCTGCAGCGCGGCCCACACCCCGGGCTTCGAGTCGAGCATCATCAGAACACGCCTCCGTTGCCGAAGTGGTTGTGCGCCTCCCCGGACTCGCGGTCCTCGCAGTAGTACTTCACGAACTCGGCGAACCTCTCCTCCGGCACGTCGTCGAAGCACTCCGGCAGCGGCGGCGGGTATCCGACGTCCTCCCCGACGGTCGCCCGCAGCCGAGCGAAGATCTCGTCCCGGAACTCCAGGTACAGCCGGTAGGACGGCGTCTTGTACGAGTGGATCGGGAGGAAGTCGGTGACGCTCATCTCGGCCTTGATCTCTGCGATCCGCTCCCCCAGCCGGGTCGCGAGGCCGGCGCCGAAGAACGCGACCACCGCGTCGTCGTCGAGGAAGGACGGTGTGAGCAAGACGGGCAGGATGGTGTTCTTGGGCGTGAAGTCCTTGATGGAGAACTCCCACGCCTGCAACGCTTCCGCCTCGGTGAGGTCGACCGTCCTGGCGGGCGCCTCCGGCCGGATGTCGCGCATCACGATGATGCCGTCGTTGCCGTACGCGCGCCCGGTGATGACCTCGTCGAGGGCGTGGTTGACGCGGCGCGGGTTGATCTCGACCTTCGACCGCGGCGCGTAGGTGATGTCGTAGCCGGAGCCGCGGACCTTGATGCCGAAGTCCCAGTCGTCGGACAGGTGGTTGACGAACCTCCCGTGCTGCAGCTGGTAGAAGATCTCGATGCCGCCGACCCGTTCGTAGGCCTCGCGTTCGACCGCGAACCCCTTGCCGTCCGGGAAGCCGCCGAACAACGAGAACGTCACCGCCCGGCAGCGCAACGTCCGCTGGATCGCGTCCCACAACCGCGGCCGGTCCACGAAGTGCTCGGCGTTGTAGTAGTAGTCGCAGACGCCGATCGCGGCCTTGTCCTTCTCCATGGCCGCGAACAGCTCGGTGAGCCACCGCCGGTCGACGCGGCAGTCGGCGTCGGCGGAGACCAGGTAGAAGCGCTCGCCGGGGTTCTCGCGGTTGCGGCTGCGGCGGGCGGCGAACTCCATCCCGGTGCGGCGCGCGCACGCGACGCCCTGCTCGCGTTCGCTGATGACGTGGATCGCGACCTTCGACCGTTCGGCGAACTTGCGGGCCCTCTCGACCGTGTCGTCGGTGGAGTTGTTGTCCACCAACACGATCTCGTACATGTCGTGGTCGATGTCGTCCTGCTCGTGCAGCGACCGCAGCACCTCGTCGATGTTCGCGGCCTCGTCGAAGACCGGCAGCACGACGCTGAGCCGCACGCTCTCGCCCATCGGCGGCGGGAACAGCGCGCCCACCAGCTCCTCCGCGGCCGCGCGGTAGTCCGTGCCGAGCCGTTGGTTGTGCGCCACCACTTCCGCCCGCCTCTCCGCGTTCGTCATCAGTTCCAGGACCTCCGCCGCGAACTCGGGTGTCGGCAGGTCGTGGGTCAGGATGTCCAGCACCGGCGCCTCGAAGCCCGCGTACACCGTGTCGTACAGGGCATAGCGGCTCGCGATGTACGGCACGCCGGCCGCGATCGCCTCGCCGATCGGGTTGCCGTAGCTCTCGTAGTCGTACGACGTCAGGAACGACACCACGTCGGCGTGCGCCAGCAGGTCGCGCACCGAGAACTCGTCCCCCGCCGACTCGCACGGTTCCAGCACACCGCCGAACACCACGGGCACTTGCAGCTCGTCGGCGAGAGCCCGCAGTCTTGCGGTCTCCTGCGGGTCCTCCTCGGTGTCGCCCGCGACGAACAACCACGTCCCCGGCAACGACGCGAGCAGGTGCAGGTCCCGGTCGATGCGCTTCTGCGGGATGATCCTGGTGAACCGCGCGACGATCCGCGCGTGCTCCGGAACGCCGAAGTGCTCGCGGAAGTCCGGTCTGGCAAGCCGCGACGGTGCCGTGAACGTGTTCGGCAGGACGTCGAGGTTGCGCAGGTGCGGCATCCACTCCAGCGTGCGCCGCTTCGCCTCCTCGTGCAGCGCGAAGTAGTGGATGTGCGGCGAGCTCACCATCGGAGGCGTTGCCGGGTAAGGAAAGCTGCCGTACTTGTCCGGTTCGCTCTGCCACATCAGGTCGTGGTCGCGCCACATCACGTACCGGCCCAGCCCGTGCTTCGCGCCGTACACCTCGATCGCCCGGTACAACGCCCTGGTGTAGACGACGTTCTCCGGAAGCGTCCCGTTCTCGACCATCACGAGCGTGACGCCGCGGTCCTCCCAGGTCGCCACGATCGCGCCGGCCAGGTCGGCGACGACGCGATCGGCGGTGACGACCTGGTCCTGGCGCACGGCTTCCAGGGTCGAGGCGACGAAGTCCCGGTCGTACCCGGCGATGTCCGCGACGCCGTCCACGCGGTCGAGGGTGATCCAGTCCGGTACGCGTTCGTGCCGGTAGGGCTGGAAGAACCGGCCCTTGTCGGCCTTGATGTCGTAGCCGAGGTCGAGGTGGACCTCGAAACCCCGGCCGGAGAACGACTTCGCGATCTTGATGAACTCCACCACCACGCCGGACATGGCCGTGGCGTCGAACGAGACACCCCACAGGACGGGCACAGGCCGCTCCACTCCGAGTGGCATTCCCAAACACAACACTGTCTGGTTGTGGGTCGGACAAGCGAAAAGCATGCTTGTCCGACCCACAACCAGAGTGGCTTGCTCTCATCCGAACGTAGCACGAAAGCGCTCTCCGCCCAGGTTGCGTCTCAATCGGCGCGGGAGTCCACTTAGGACTTTCGGGCCGGGCGCGGACGGATCCGGCCGGTGCGCGCGGCCTGGCGCAGCATGAACGCCGTCGCCACCGAGCAGACCAGCAGCGCCATCAGGCTGGCCTCGGGACCGAACGTGCCACCGGTCAGCACCGACGGGCCGTCGAGGCTGAGGTGCAGCAGGCCGTTGGGCACGTCGTTCGAGCCCGACACCGCGATGCCGAAGAGGCCGGCGTGGGTGAAGTTCCAGGCGAAGTGCAGGCCGATCGGGAACCACAGCGACCTGGTCAGGACGTACGCGGAGGCCAGCATCGCACCGCCGGTGAGGCCGATCGACAGCGCGCCCCACAGCGTCGCGTTCACGTTGACGAGGTGCGTCATGCCGAACAGCAGTGACGAGACGACGAGCGCGATCACGGTGCCGACGCGTTCCTCCAGGATGCGGAACAGCACCCCGCGGAACAGGATCTCCTCCATCGTCGCGACGCTCGCCATCATGCCCACGAGCCCGAGCGCACCGAAGAACGAGCCGTACGACAGCCCGTCCCACCCGCCGAACATGCCGATGACCAGCAGCAGGGCGGAGAACAGCGCGAACCCGAGCAGCGCACCCCTGCCCAGCCCCGCCCACCGGCCGCGCGGCGCGACCTCCGGCACGTCGTCGCGCACCTCGACGTACTGCGACCACCGGCGGTAGCAGAGCAGTCCGGCGGCGGCGAGGCCCAGGCCGACCGGGAGCGCGAGCAGCGGCAGCGGCGCGACGAGGGTGTCGATCCCGACGACCGCCAGCATCACCACGAAGAGCGGGACGAACAGGACGGGGAACCGGAACCGGCGCAACCGGGTCCTGCGCTCGGTCAGCTCGGCGGGGGTGCGGTCCGGGAGAGCACTCTGGTCCATGACTCCGACTTCCTGGCTGTGTGCGGGAATTTCGACACCGCAGACGCTAGGGAGCTTTCCGGCCCAAAGAATCCCACCGGAGCGGACATCAGCGAGTAGCTCTCACGGGGGACAAGGTCATCCTTCACCCTCCGGCATCGCCACCAGACCGACCAGCCGGCGCGTGCGGCCGGGTCCCGGTGAACCGCCCGTCCGCGCGGTGATCGACGCGCGGAGCTCGGCCAGCAGCTCCTGGTGCTCGGCGTCCGTCAGCCACAGCGACGCCCGTTGGTACGTCACGCCGTCGGCCGCCGGATCAGCGGAGTCGCGTTCGACGTACTGGCCGAAGTCCGCGAGCAGGCTCCCGGTGAACGCGGTGAACGCGCGCAGGTGGTCCTCGGGCGTCATCGCGGCGCGGTCGGCCCCGTCGAGCTGCGCGCGGTCCCAGCACAGCCGGTAGGTGCGCTCCATGATCCCCCGCACCCGCTTCTCGTCGAGCACCTCCAGCACCCCGGCCTCGGCCAGGACGGCGACGTGCCGGTACATCGTGGCCGGCGCGATCTCCGGCAACCGCTGCCGCAGCTGCGTGGTCGTGCTCGGGTGCCCGTCCAGCAGCGCCTGCACGATGCGCAGCCGGACGGGGTGCAGCAGGAGGTCGAGACTCGCCATGGACCGAATTCTCTCACCGGTGATACTGTTCTCAAAACTGATAACAGGGAGGGCCCGATGACCATGTCCGTCACCACACCCCGCGACGTCGAGATCACCATGACCACCGACGACGGCCACACGCTGCACGGCACGCTCACGCTGCCGGACGGGCCGGGTCCGCACCCGGCCGTGCTCTGCTTACCCGGCTCGGGGAAGGTGGACCGCGACTCCAACGCCGGCAGGCTGCGGATGGAGCTGGGCGTTCCGCTGTCCCACGCCCTGGCACGGCAGGGCATGGCGTCGTTGCGCTACGACCGGCGTGGTGTCGGAGCGTCCCCCGGCGACTGGCGCGCGGCGGGGTTCGTGGACAACCGGGACGACGCCGTGCTGGCGTTGCGCACTCTCCGCGCACGTCCGGAGGTGGAGGCCGGGAAGGTCGGCGTGCTCGGGCACAGCGAAGGCGCCGTTCACGCGATGTGGCTCGGTAGCCACGAGCAGCCGGCGGCCGTCGTCCTGCTGGCCGGCTACGCCCGTCCCGGAAAGGAAGCTCTGCTCTGGCAGGCGTCCCGGGTCGGGGACACGCTGCCCGGCCTCGTCCGCCCGCTGCTCCCCCTGCTGGGCAAGGTGGGCCTGAAGCAGCTCACCGCCCTGGAGAACACGAGCACCGACGTGGCCCGCGTCGGCGGCGCGAAGATCAACGCCCGGTGGTGGCGCGAGCAGCTCGTCCACGACCCGCGCGCCGACCTGCCCGGCATCACCGCGCCGGTGCTCGCGATCACCGGCGACAAGGACCTCCAGGTCGACGCCGCCGACCTGGAGGTCGTCGCCTCGCTCGTCCCGCACGCCGAGACCCGGTGCGCGCCGGGGCTCACCCACCTGCTGCGGGTCGACCCCGGCGCACCCAAGCTCACGTCCTACAGCCGTCTGCTGCGCCGGCCCGTCGACGCCGGTCTGCTGACCGAGGTCTCGTCCTGGCTGGCCCAACGACTCCGGTGACCCGTCAGCGGAACGCCTTCAGGTCGATGTAGTCGGCGATCGCCTGCTGGCCCGCGATGTTGGCGTGGATGCCGTCACCGGTGTCGTAGGCCGGGAGGATGGCGGTGGGCTTGACCGGGTCGGCCAGCACCTGGTCGAAGTCCGTCAGCGACGCGCAGGTGCCCGAGCAGTCGCTGCCCCGCCTCACGAACGAGTTGACGGCGTGGCGGTCGACGTTGTTCTGGTTGCTGTAGCCGGGCCTGGGCGTGATCGGGGTGACGTGGACCTTCACCCCGGCGGCCTTCAGCCGCGAGAAAACGGTGCGGTAGCTGGCGATGATGTCCGCCGACGAGCAGCCGTTGGCCAGGTCGTTCGTGCCGTAGTAGTAGATGACGTCGGTGACGCCGTGCAGGGCGAGAACGTCCCGTTCCAGCCGCGACACGGCGTCCAGGCCCTGGATCCCGGGCGAGTTCCCGGGACAGACCGCGCTGGTGGTGCCGCTGATCCCCGCGTTGGCGACGGTCAGCTGCGCGGGCGACTCCGCGACGATCCGCCTGGCCAGCACGTCGGTCCAGCGCTTGTTCGTGCCGAGCTCGGTGCAGCCGGGGCCGCAGTTCGTGCTGCCGACGCCGTCCACGACCGAGCTGCCGAACGGGACGATCGCGCCCTTCAGCCGCGGGTTGAAGACGTCCACGGCGGTGACGACGTAGGTGGACTGGATCTTCTGGGTGTAGGCGTCGGCGCCCGCCGCGGTCTGGTCGCCGCTGCCGGGAGCGGTCAGGTAGTTCTCCCGGAACGCGCCGTCGTGGCGGCCGGGCACCGCCTCCCCCGCCACGTGCATGCTGACGGCCAGGTCGGCGCCGGCGCTCGTGGCCAGCGGGACCTGGTCGCTCCAGGTCGACGCGCCGGGCTGCAGGGTGACGGCGCGCTCACCGCCGAACGTCAGGTCGCGCACGCCGGACACCGTCGCATCGCCCGCGCTCAGCGCGACGGTGGTGTGGTCGAGGGTCACGGGCTGGGTGCCGAACGTGTTCTGGACGCGGACCCGGACGGCGCTGCCGCCCTGGCTCAGGTGGGTGATCATGCGCATCGACTGGTCGCGGACCGCGGGACCGAGGTTCTGCTGCGACTGGGCCCAGGAGGTGAACCAGGCCGGTCTGCCCGCTTCGGCCGCCGGGGTGAGCAGAGCGGCCACGACGAGGACCGTGGGTGTCAGGGTGCGCCAGCGATTCGTCATGTACCGGCACGCTAGGGGCGCCGCGAAAACGCCGTCAACGACGCGGGCGGTTCCTGTCCAGTGGGTTCGGGAAGTCGACATACCGGCTCGCGGCCCCCTCCGCGCGCGTCCAGCGCAGCAGCAGGTTGGCCTTCGCCGGCACGAACGGGCTCTCCAGCAACGACGTCAGCAGCTCCTGGGGGCCGTGGTCCCGCGCGTAGCCGAGGAAGACCTCGCGCGCCTCCGCCCACACGTCCAGTCCGGGGTGCCGCTCCAGCACCGCGCCGGCGATCTCGACGAGGTGGTTCACGACGAGGCAGTACCGCAACCGCTCCCAGCCCTTGGCCTCGTCGACTCCCCTCGCCCCGCCGCCGGGGTCCACAGAGGACAGCAGAGCGGCGTGACGAGGCAGCAGGCGCATGCCCTCGGGGTCGCGGAAGATCGCCTGCACGGGCATCCCGGTGGCGTCCACCCCCACCACCACGTTCTGCAGATGGCACTCCATCACCACGCCGTGCGCGAAGAACGCGTGCAACACCGGAGGCACGACAACCGAGACATAGCGCCGGAACCACTCCAGCGCCTGAGTGGAATCCAAGCCGTCCAACGGGTTCCCGTCGAACCCCTCGCTGATCCCCGCCGCCAGCAAAGGGGTCACGCCCGGTGGCGTGTGCTGCCGGATGCCGTCGCGCACCACCACGGCCAGGCCCTCGAACTGAGCCGGCGAGGTCCGGTAGCCGCGGTCGACCAGGAACGCGGTGCCGGGGTACGCGGCCGAGACGTCCTCGAACACCGGTCTCAGCAACCGGGCGAGCGGTGGGATCCACCGCAGGTCGTACTCCCACAGCCGGCGCACGTCGTTGGTGATCCGGACGTCGAGGCTGAACTTGTAGAACAGGTCCGCGGCCGGGTCGTACACCGTGCGCACCGACGACGTCGGCCACACCTCGGCCCCGCCGGGAGCACCCTCGATTCCGAGCAACGAGAGTTGCCACGGGTGCGCGGGCAGGACGCCCTCCGGCAGCGGCACCTCGCCGTCGTCGACGAACGTCCCCTCCAGGCGCGCCAACGAGAACCGCGCGTGCACCTCGGGCGCGTACGGCAGCCATTCCGCCGCCGCGGCGCCACCGCGGCCCTTCGGCGCGGGGTGGTAGCGGTGCCCGGCGACCAGCGCCTGTTCGGAGCGCTGGTAGAGGTCGGCCGGCGGAGCGGGGCGGGCGTCGAGGATCGCCGCGACGGCCGACCGCGACCCCGCGATCTCGTCGAGGAACCCGACCGGCGGGTCACCGAGCTCCTTGCTGACCAGCACCGCCAGCTCGGCCCAGCTCAGCGGCTGCCAGGACCCGGTGAACACCTCGGGGTCCGACAGCCAGCGGCCCTCCCGCGCCCGCACCCGCGTTCCCGTGCGGGGCAGCAGGAGCGTCCCGTCCGGCCCCTGCTCCGCCACCTCGCGGCGCAGGCAGTTCAGCAGGGCGGTCGTGGTGACGCCGTCCGGGTCAGTGATCGCTTCCACCGGTGTCCGCTTCCCTGAGGACGATGTGCCAGGATCTGATCATTCTTGCGCAGACGCCGATCGAAACCGAGTTCGCCGCCGCGCTGAACGGTGATCGCGCTGAGAGATATCTCGCAGCATTGCCGGGGGCCCGCGCGGCCGTTCTCGCGCGCCTTCGCCGGGCATTCGCAATTGAGCCGTTGCCGCAGGTCAGCGTGGATCCAGCCGATTTCGAGCACCCCGTCGAGCTGCTGAAGGCGCTGAACTGGCCCCTTGCGGAAAGCCTCGTTCGCGAGGTCGGGCACAGCGTCGCCGGACTGGCCCTTTCCCGCACCGCCGACCCGATCACGACGCCGTTCCTCGAACGGTCGCCGGAAGAGCACGAGCAGAGCGTCGTCGACGGGCATCCGCTGCACCCGTGCTGCCGCAACCGCACCGGGTTCACGGCTCGGGACCACCTCGCCTACGGGCCGGAGCACCGGCCGGTGGTCGCCCTGCGGCTGCACCCGGCGAAGGACCACGTCGTGTTCGGCGACTGGCCCGCCGAGCTGACCGACGGCGACCGGATCCTGCTGCCCGTGCACCCGTGGCAGGCCGACCGCCTGGGCGTGGCGAGCGCGGGCACGCTGGACGCGAGCCCGCTCATGGCGTTGCGCACGCTGTCGGCCGGCGACTGGCACGTGAAGACGACGCTGAGCGCCCAGATCACCTCGGCCGTGCGGGACATCTCGGCCGAGTCGATCGCCACGGCCACGACGGTCTCGGACTTCCTCGCCGGTGTCGTGAAAGGCATCGAGCTGCAACCCAACCGGGCGTCGGCCGCGGTGCTCACGAACGGCGAGCCGGACCGGAGGCTCGGGGTGATCCTGCGCGACAAACCCGTGCCGCGCGAGGGGGAAACCCTGCTGCCGCTGGCCGCGCTGAGCCTGTCCCCGCCGGACGACCCGGTCGCGTGGCTGGCGGAGTTCGCGGAACTGACCGTGCCGCCGTTGATGACCCTGCTGGCGCGCGGCGTGGCGTTGGAGGCCCACGAGCAGAACCTGGTGGTGGGCCTGGTGAACGGCAGGCCGAGCCGGGTGCTCTACCGCGACCTCGCCGACATCAGGACCAGCCCGCGCGCGGAGCTGCCCGTCCGGCTGCACGCGAGCCCGGAGGCGTTGCGTACCAAGACGTTCGCCACGTTCTTCGCGACCGCGATGACCGGGCTCGTCAGCGCTCTCGACGCACCGGACGCCGAACTGTGGGACGTCGTCGCGAAGACGGTCCCGGACACGCCCGACCGGCACGCGTTGCTGCACGACCCCCTGCCAGCGAAGCCGCTCACGCTGATGCGGCTGGACCCCACGACGACGGCGTGGGCCCGGCTGCCGAACCCGTTCAGGTCTTGAGCAGCACGTCGCGGTGCCGCCAGGCCAGCGACAGCAGCGCCGCGCCGGCCGCCTGGGTCGGTTCGTGGTGGGCGAACCGCTCGACGGTGGCCGCGTCGAACGCGAGGCCGCGCAGCACCCGGCCCTCGTCGTTGTGCGACACCAGATCGCCGAACACCGCGTCGAACCGCGACGCCTCGATCACCGCGACGGTCAGCAGGTCGGTGGCGAACGTCAGCGGGTCGACGCCCGTCCCGAGGTAGAACACCCGCGCCGCCGCGGTCAGCTCCGCCGCGAACGGCCAGCGCTCGTAGTCGGCGTCGTGGATCTCCTCGACGCCCAGCAGCTCCTCGGCGAACTCGCGGACCATGCAGTGCCACAACGAGAAGTCGCTGTCCCGGGAGCCCTGGAACACGCCGACCGGCAGCACCTGGAACATGCCGCCCGCGTGCCCGACGCGCTTCGGGTCGCGCCAGTGCAGGAAGAACGTGGCGTCTCCGGTGACGGTGTCGTGCCGGAGCGTGAGGGTGCTGATGGCGACGTTCACCGGTCGGCGCGCGGGGTCGCACGGGTCGCCGACGGCCGTGCGTTGCGGCAGTGTCCCGATCAGGCCGAGCGACCGGGCGGCGTACTCGTGGGCGCACGCCTCGCCAACGTCGATGCCGTCGAAGTAGGTGCCGAGGCCGAACGTCAGGTGCCGGCCCGTGAAGCCGAGCAGCCGGTAGGTCTCGCGGTTCTGGAACACCGCCGGCGCGGCGAGGGCGGCCATGGCCTCCGAGTAGCTGCCGAACCCGTCGGGCAGCAGCGGGCCGCCGACGGCGGCGTGCGGCGGTGAGAGACGGCGCTCCAGCGTCAGATCGGCCAGCGGGACCGGCGCCGGCGGCGTCCAGTGCGGGGCCGTGAGCAGCGGCGTGCCGGCGACCTTGGGCACGTCCGGGTAGAGCGCGGCTGCCTCGACCGCGAGGGCGTGCCGGTGGGCCAGCAGGTGGGCGCGGACGTCGAGCCACTGCGCGGAGGTCGGCATCGCGTCATTGTCCGGACACGCCGAAGAGGCCGGACCACCCGGTGGCCCGGCCCGCCCGATGTGGGGTGGTCAGGCCCGCCAGCGCCGGGAGGCGTGGATCACTTCGCCGACCGCGCGCGCCAGGCTCCCGTCCGCGTCGACGTGCGCCTCGTACTCGGCCGGAAGCGGCCTCGCGGCCACCTCGGGCGGTGCCTCGTACGTGTCGCTGTCGTCCAGACGATGCCTGCGCGCGGTCTTCACGAACACGACCGCCGCACCCAGCAACGCCGCCCCGAGCACGGCCGGCCACCAGACCGATTCCGCGACCGCGATGGCGAACTGGACCTGGGCCACCACGACGAACACGACCGTCAGGCCGACCACCGACCACGGGGCCGATCTGCCGTCGTGTCTGCGCTTGGCGGCACCGGTTGCCCCCATTGGCGTCACCTCCACCGATGTTGCCGTGGACATCGGCGTTTGATCGCACGGAGTTACACCGCTGAGCGTACTGGTGATTCGTTTGGTTGCTGACCGTCATCGCCGGACGGCGCCCGACCAGCGCCGAACGGCAGGTCCACCGGTGCGGGATTCACCCCGTGGTGTGATCATCGACGGGTGTCCGCACTGCACGCGGGAGACCCCGCGACCTTCGCCGCCGACGTCCTCGACGAGGGCCCCGCCGAGCTCGAGCACGAGCCGGGAGTGGCATCGAGGCGTCCCACCAAGACGTCCGCCGGCGGCGCGCTGATCCGCGACTCCACCGGGCGCGTGCTGTTCGTGGTGCCGACCTACAAGGCGGTGCTGGACATCCCCGGCGGCATGACCGAGGACGACGAGTCGCCGAAGGCGGCCGCATTGCGAGAGGTCCGCGAGGAGCTGGGTCTGGAGGTCCCGCTCGGACGGTTGCTCGTCGTGGACTGGACCCCGCGCAACGGGGTCTGGCGCGACTGCCACCAGTTCGTGTTCGACGGTGGCGTCGTGGACGGTGCGGTGGCGTGCGACCCCGAGCTGGAGGGCGTGACGTACCTGGCGCTCGACGAGGCCCGGCCGCGGATCTACCCGTCGCTGCACCGCAGGCTCACCCTCGCCGTCGCCGCACTGGCCGGCGGCACCACCCGGTACGCCGAGTTCGGGCGCGAGGTCTGATGCGGATCGTCTCGCTGCTGCCCGCCGCGACCGACGTCGTGGCCGAGCTCGGGCTCCTGGACCACCTCGTGGGCCGCACCCACGAGTGCGACTGGCCTGCCGAGGTCGCGCACGTCCCGGTCGTCACGAGCACCCTGGTCGACCAGAACGCCGTCAGCAGCCGGGAGATCAACGACACCGTCCACCACGGCTCGTCGATCTACGGCCTCGACAGCGACCTTCTGGAGGAGCTGCGGCCCGACGTGATCCTCACCCAGGACCTGTGCGACGTCTGCGCGATCTCGTACCGCACCGTCACCGAGACCGTCCGGATGATGGACGTGGGACCGAAGGTGCTGAGCCTCGAACCGTCCACGTTGGACGAGGTGCTGGACTGCCTGAAGACCGTCGGCGACGTCCTCGGCGTCGACGCCGGGGACCGGATCGCGGCGCTGCGGGAGCGCATCGACGCCGTCTCGGCGCTGACGCGGGACGTCGTCCGGCCGCGGGTGGCGGCGATCGAGTGGCTCGACCCGGTCTGGCCGGCCGGGCACTGGGTGCCGGAACAGGTCACGGCGGCCGGCGGCGTCCCGCTCCTCGCCGCACCGGGCGAGCACACCGGGCCGACGACCTGGCAGGCCGTGCACGACGCCCGTCCCGACGTGGTCCTGCTGATGCCGTGCGGCTTCCCTCCCGAGCGGACGCTGCGGGAGCTGCCGGACCAGCGCCTGCCCGAGACGTGGGTGGTGGACGGCCCGTCGTACTTCAACCGGCCCGGCCCACGGGTCGTGCGCGGCATCGAGGTCCTGGCCCACGTGCTGCACGGCGTCGGTCGGGAACCAGGCCCTGACGAGGCGATTAAGCTCGCGCCATGGACCTGAGCGCGTTCCCCCGAGTCGCACTGGGCAGCTGGCCGACCCCGCTCGACGACGCCCCGAGGCTCGCGGCCGCGCTCGGCGGCCCGCCGGTCCTGCTCAAGCGCGACGACGTCAACGGCCTCGGCGCGGGCGGCAACAAGCTGCGCAAACTGGAGTTCCTGCTCGGCCGGGCGCTGGCGGACGGCGCGGACACGATCATCACGTTCGGCGCGCTGCAGACCAACCACGGCCGCCAGACCGCGGCGGCGTGCGCGAAGCTCGGCCTGCGCTGCGAGCTGGTGCTCACCGCCAGGGTGCCGATGACGGGCGAGGCCTACGAGCGGTCCGGCAACATCGTGCTGGACCACGTGTTCGGCGCGAACGTCCACCTCTGCGCGGACGCCGAGGAGACCGCGGCGGCCTACGAGAAGGTCAACCACGACAAGGCCGTCACGCTCCCGATCGGCGGCTCGAACGGCCTGGGCGCCCTCGGCTACGTCGCCGCGGCCGTCGAGCTCGTCGGCCAGCTGCACGACCGCGGCATCGACGACGCGCTGATCGTCGTGCCGGACGGCAGCGGGGCCACGGCGGCCGGCATCGCGCTCGGCACCGAGCTGCTCGGCTGGCCCGGCAAGGTGCACGCGGCGAGCGTCTCCCACCCGGCGGCCGAGGCGTCGCAGGTGCTCCGGACGTTGTGCGCCGAGTCCGCCGCGCTCCTCGGCGTGCCGGAACCGGAGCTCGCGCACCTCACCGTCACCGACGACACCGTCGGCCCGGGCTACGGCGTGCCGACGCCGGAGATGTGGGACGTGCTGAAGCTGTTCGCCGAGACCGAGGGCGTGCTGCTGGACCCGGTCTACACGGGCAAGGCGGCCGTGAAGTTCCGCGAGATCGCCGCCACGAGCGACGTGCCCGTCGTCTTCCTCCACACGGGTGGTCTTCCCGGCTTCTACGGCTACGCGCCCGAAGCCGTGGCGCGGTTCGGCTCCGCGTGATCAGTACCCTGGTGTGGTGACCGACCTGGCCGACGACCTGAGTCTCCTGCGCGACCTCGAACGACGCCTGCTCGTCTACAAGTTCGCGATCGAGGAGCTCATGACGAAGCTCCGCATCCTCAGCGAGGAGTTCGACTCGGTCCACCGGCACGACCCCATCGAGCACATCACCAACCGGGTGAAGAAGCCCGAGGGCATCCTGGAGAAGCTGCGGCGCAAGGGTTTTCCACTCGACCTGGAGTCGATCGGCGACGTGCTGGACGACATCGCGGGCGTGCGGGTGATCTGCCCGTTCGTCTCGGACGTCTACCGGGTCTCCGCGATGCTGGCGCGCCAGCACGACGTGGAGATCCTGCACACCAAGGACTACATCGCGAACCCGAAGCCGAACGGGTACCGCAGCCTGCACCTCATCGTGCGCATCCCGGTGTTCCTGTCGGACCGGGTCGAACACGTCAAGGTCGAGGTGCAGCTGCGGACCATCGCGATGGACTTCTGGGCGACCCTGGAGCACAAGCTGTTCTACAAGTACGACGACAGCCCGCCCGCGGACTTCGTGGACGAGCTGATGTCGTCGGCGATGATCGCGGCGCAGCTGGACGACCGGATGGAGTCGTTGCACCGCCGCATCCACAGCGACGACTGAGCCGCGCTACGGCTTGGTGATCTCCAGCTGCAGCTCCGTCACCCAGTCCGCCGGGTCGCCCTGCCCGTAGTTCAGGTACACCTCCCGCGCGAACCCGTTCTGCTTGTACCCGTTGGCCTCGATCCACGCCGCGACGGCCTGGTACGTCACGTCGACGTCGTCCATCGACCCGTGGTGCACGACGGTCGCCGCCTCGGCGAGTGCGGGCAGGTCGACGATCTCGAAGTCGTACGCGGCGGAAGGCTCGACGTCGACGGTCACGCCGGCGTGCACGAGCACCTCGTCACCGGCGGCCGGTTCGTAGGTGGCGATGCCGTGGCCGCAGGGCGGGACCCCGGCGCGGCCCAGTCGCTCGAACAGCTGCGGGTAGAGCGGCTGGATCACCGGGCCGATGTCCTCGGGGCCGTAGGACGCGGCGGTGGCACTGAGCCGGGCGACCCGGACGGGGGCAACGGCCTTCACAACGATCTCGTCGGTGGGCATGGCGCCCTCCCTCTCGATGGCTCGGAGACGTGCTTCGACCCGACGCAGGCGCGACTCGTCCGCGAGGATCTGCTGGCGCAGCTCGGCCCGGCGCAACGACAGCATGCCGTGCAACTGCTCGATGGAAAGCTTTTCGTCGAGCACGACACGGACCTGGTCGAGCGTCAGGCCGAGGTCCTTCAGCGCCACCAGGCGGTTGAGCCGGTGCAGCTGGGCCGCGGTGTAGAAGCGGTAGCCGGTGGCCGGGTCGACGCGGGCGGGCGGAAGCAAGCCGACCGCGTCGTAATGGCGCAGCATCCGCACCGACACGCGACCCAGATGGGCGAAGTCTCCGATGGTGAACATGACTGCTCCTGTGTAGGGGCTGACACGGTGTCAGAGTCAAGAAATGATGGTTTGGGCAACGGGCCGGGTGGGCATCCCGGGACGTTGGCGAGAGGTGGCACATGACGTTCGCACATCCGGCGTTGTTCTACTCCGACGAGGAGTCCTACGTCGACGGGACCGTTCCGTTCGTGGTGGAGGGTCTGGCGAACGCCGAACCCGTCGCCGTGGCGGTGCCCAGCAGGAACCTGCGGCTGCTCAGGGAGTCGCTGAGCGGGTTCGCGCACCTCGTGACCTTCGTCGACATGGCGGACACCGGCCGCAACCCCGGCCGGATCATCCCCGAGCTCCGCGCGTTCGCCGACCGGCACCGCGGGGCCGTCCGGATCATCAGCGAACCGGTGTGGGACCGGCGCTCGGAGGTCGAGTACCCGGCGTGCGCGCTGCACGAGGCGTTGGTCAACTACGCCTTCAGCGGGCGCGATGTGAGCATCCTGTGCCCGTACGACACCTCGTCACTGAGTCACGATGTGTTGGCAGACGCGGAAAAAACCCACCCGGTCGTCATCGACGCGGGTGGTCACCGTCCCAGCGACCACTTCCACCCCGCACGGGTGGTCGTCGCCGCGCACTCGTTGCCGCTGGTGATCCCGGTGGACGCGGTGGGCACGTCGGTGGGTGCCGGCGCGATGGCGGCGGTGCGGGCGTTCGCACGCGAGCAGGCCGTGCAGCTCGGGCTCGCGCCGGAGCGCCTCGACGACTTCGCGCTCGCCGTGACCGAGCTCGCGACCAACAGCGTCCGGCACGGCGGGGGCGAGAGCACGGTTCGTGTGTGGACGGAAAGCGAAAGCATTGTTTGCCAAGTCAACGACAACGGCCACATCACGGATGTTCTGGCCGGACGCACCCCTGTTCACGCAAACGAACCAGGCGGTCGCGGTCTGTTGCTTGTCAACCGTTTGGCCGACCTTGTCCGCACCCAAACGACGTCGTCGGGCACTGCAATCCAGGTCAGATTCGATCTGGGTGACAAAAAGGCAACGTGATCGACATACATTTGGGCGACTTCGTTATAGCTTGAGCACGTGCACGACGAGGAAGCGACGGAAATCGGTTACACCGGGGCTCGGTTCGGATCCCCGGCGACCCGCAGATGGTTGCAGTCCGACGAGCGAGGTGACTCGTACGCGCCGGAGACGCAGCAGCTGCCCCGTCAGCAACCGTTGCGCCAACGCCCACCGGAGCCGCCCCCGGAGTGGCCGATGCCCGAAGATGAACCCCCCAGCGGCGTCCCCGCGCGGGACAGCTCGCTCATCCGTCCCTACGCCCGCACGGGCGGACGCACCGCGGCACGCCACGACCTCCGCCTCGAGACGCTGCTCTCGACGGACGAGGAGCGGCTCTACCGCGCGAACAACGACCAGGCCGCGATGATGCGGCTGTGCCTGCAGCCGCGGTCGGTCGCCGAGATCTCGGCGCTGATGAAGATCCCGCTCGGCGTCACGCGGGTGCTGCTGAGCGACCTGATCACGTTGAACCTGGTCGCGGTGCACGAGCCGGGCGACAAGCCGAACATGGCTCTGCTCGAACGCGTCCTGTCGGGGCTGCGCCGGTTGTAGCCACCCGTTCGCCGACCTGCGGGAGCAGCGGGGATCGCCGATAATTCCACCGTGGCGAACCCCAGCGACGAGACCCCGAGCGCGCCGGTCACCGAACCGATCCCGGCGGGGCGGCCGAGCGCACCGCCGGCGACCGTTCCCCCGTCGTCGCCTCCCCCGGCCGCGCCGAAGTCGATGCGGCCGACCAGGATCAGCGGGACGTGGGTCGCCGTGCTGGTGGCGATCGTCGTGCTGACCTTCCTGCTGGTCTTCATCCTGCAGAACGGCGACAACGCGACGATCCGGTTCCTGTGGGGCGAGTTCAGCCTGCCGCTCGGCGTGTCGCTGCTGTTCGCGGCGATCGGCGGCGCGCTGCTGGTCGCCGTCGTCGGTGCCGCCCGGATCCTGCAGCTGCGCCGTCAGGCCAAGCGGCTCACCGGTCGTCCCGCGACCTCATCACCAGCTCGACGCGAGAGCTGATCCCGAGCTTGCGGAAGATCTTGCGCAGGTGGAAGTTCACCGTGTGCGGTGACATGAAGAGCTGCGTGGAGATCTGCCGGTTCGTCTGACCCTTGGCGACGAGGTTCGCGATAGCCCGTTCGGTGTCGTCCAAACTGGACCATCCGGACGCAGGGCGCGCGGGCTCGGCCCGGCGGCGCCGTCCCAGCTTGCGCAGCCGTCCCAGCACGCGGGCGCTGTCGCGGGACGCGCCGATCTCCCGGTACAGCCCGAGCGCGCTCTCCAGCGACCTCACCGACGCGGCGCGGTCGTCCAGCAGCACGCCGAGGTCCTCGGCCGCGTTGGCCTGCGCCCACAGGTCGCCGTGCTGCTGCGCGGCGAGCTCCACCACCGACGGGTCGTTGTCGACCAGGCCGCGGGCGTGCAGCGCGGCCGCGGCCACGGCGCGGAACCCGGGGTTCTCCGCGGCGAGCTGCTCCACCCGGTCGACGACGGACTTGGCGAGCCCCTCGTCCCCGGCCTCCATCGCGCGACGCACGAACCACCCGGCGGCACGGGGTTCCTCGGCGAAGAGCCCCGACGACACCAGTTCCGGGTACTCGTCGGCGAGCAGTCCCAGCGCCCTGTCGAGCCCGGAGCCCACGTAGGTGACCAGCACGTCGGTCCACTGGTAGTAGGCGCGGGAGAACATGATCCCGTCGGCGGGAACGCTCTCGCGGTAGCGCTCGACGTGCTCGACGGCGGCGGGCAGGTCGCCGGTGTGGATCGCGACCATCGCGAGCACGGCCAGCGCCGGCGCGACCAGTGCCGCGTGCCCGGTCTCCTCCGCCGTGGTCAGCGCGGTGCGCGCCTCGACGGCCGCTTCCTCGATCCGCCCTGCCTGCAACAGGACCCGCGCCTGCACGACCGCGGTCATGATCCCCTTGGTGACCACGGCGGACGGCCCGCTGCGCGCCCGCCGCAGCACGCTGTGGGCCTCGGCGAACTCGCGCAGCCCGGAGAACACCGTCGCGAGCAGCAGCTGCGGGTACGCGCAGAGGTCGTGCGACGTCACGGACTGCGCCGCCTCGCGGGCCAGTTCCAGCGCGACGCCCGGCTGTCCGGTGTCACGCGCGATCGCGGCGAGCACCGCCAGCGCCGTCGCCAGCACGTCGTCCGGCGATCCCTGGTGGCCGCGCACGACGCTCTCGGCCAGCTCCTCCGCGCGGCCGCGGTCGTGGCCGAGCAGCGCCATCATGCGGGTGATCTCCACCCACGGCACCAGCTCCGGCATCAGCCCCGGCTCGACGAGCAACGCCTCGGAGGTCTCGGCCGACTCCGTGTGCCGCGCGGTCAGCAACGTCGTCATGGCGACGCAGTGCCGCAGCTTCGCGGCGGACCCGAAGGACACCTGCCGCGACATCGCGTCCTCGGCGAGCGCCTGCGCGGCGGCGAGCTTGCCGGCCGCGATCAGCGCGCGGACCGCGATCACCGTGCGGCGCAACAACGACGGGGAGGACTGGTCGGTCAGTTCCAGCGCCCGCACCGCGAGCTCGGCGGCGGCGTCGGGCGCGGTGAGCAGCACGGCCTTCGCGGCGACGACCAGACCGTCGATCGACCGCGCGTCACCGCGCTGGGCGCCGTGCAGCAGGTGCCTGGCCGCCGCGACGGCGGAGTCGCCGCGTCCCAGCAGCATCTCGCCCGCCTCGCGGTGCAGGGCGCGGCGCACGGGCGGCGGCACGGAGTCGGCGACCAGGCGCCACACCAGCTCGTGCCGGAACGCCAGCCTGTCCTCCAGCGACGTCACGACACCGGCGGAGATGACCTCGTCCAGCGCGGGCAACAGGATCGCGGTGCTGGACGCCAGCATCTCCGCGACGTCGGCGGGTTCGAAGCGCGGCCCGAGCACGGACGCGACCTGCAGGAGGTGCCTCGCCTTGCCCCCCAACGCACTGACGCGTTCCCGCAGCAGCGCCTCGGTGCGCATCGGCACGCGGTCGGTGCGCAGTGAGGCGTTCCCGCCGATGACGGCGACCTGGCCGTCCTCGCGCAGGGCGTGCAGCAGGCCGGTCAGCGCCGCCGGGTTGCCCTGCGCGGTCGACGCCAGCGCCCGCAGGTCCTGGTCGGGGTCGCCGCCGGTGAGGTCGGTGACCAGGTCGGCGATCACGTTGTCCGGCAACGGTCGCAGCTCGATCCGCACGGCACCGCGAGCGAGCGCGGCGGCGACCAGGCGGTCGGCGGCCTCGCCGCGGCGGCGCGCGAGCAGCCAGACGACCTTCTCGTGGGTGGAGGCGGGCAACAGGGACCGCAGTGCCGCCAGCGTTCCCGGCTCGGCCAGGTGGAGGTCGTCGAGGACCACCAGGGTGGGGCCGTCCGGCCGGCGTTCCGCCAGTCGTGCCAGCAGGAACGGCTGGTCCAGCTCGTCCTGCGCGGTGGCGACCTCGAAGCCGCGGCGCGCGGCCAGTGCGGCCACCTCCGCCAGCAGCCGGGTCTTGCCCGTTCCCGCCGCGCCGTCGACGAGCACCACGCCGGTACCCGCGTCCAGCACGCCGTTCAGGAGCTCCCGTTCTCCCTCGCGGCCGCGGAACACCCCGTCACGATTCCCCGACACCCATTTTCCTTTCGCTCCGCGGCGGCGGAGAACAAGATCTGCATTACCACGCCGACCCGCACCGCGACCAGCCCCGGGGCAGCACCCCTGGGCCGTTGGGATGATCACACCAGGGCACCGTCCAGCTGCCGCTACCCATTCGAGTAGTTGCCCGCGGGATCATACGTGCAGCACTCCTGTTGAGACGCCCGTAGCGCAGGAAGCTTTACCTGGGCAAGTGGACCGGTTTCTCCTAGCATCAATTCCGCTGATCCTTTCGGCCACGGATTGTGGAGAGATCTTGGAAAACCGGCGAAAAGCGTGGTGTGCCGGAATCAGCGAACAGGTGACGCCGGGCACCACCACCGTCGTGGAGGGTGCTCCCGGCACGGGCAGGACCGCGGTGCTCGACGACCTCGCCGCACACTGGGACGGGCACGTCGTGCGGGCCCGCTGCAGCGCCCTGGACGGCGACCTGCCGTTCGGGGTGGTGGCGCAGCTCTTCGACCTGGTGGACCCGGATCTCGTGCCCGCGGAGGCCGTGAGCGCGCTGCACCTCACCGCACCGGCCGCCGACTTCGCCGTGCTGCACGGGGTCTACCGGCTGGCGGCGGCGCTGGCCGGCCGGCGGCGCCTGCTCGTCCTGGTCGACGACGTCCACTGGGCCGACGCCGCGTCGTTGCGCTGGCTCGCCTACCTGGCGTTGCGGGTCCAGCGGCTGCCGATCGCGCTCGTGCTGACCGCGGGCGCCGGTGAGCGCTTCGACGACCCGTCGCACGCGGAGATCCTGGCCGTGTGCCACCGGGTCGTGCTGGACGAGCTGTCCCCGGACGCCGTCACCGCGCTGCTCTCGCCGCTGGGCACGCCCTCGCCCGAGTTCACCGCCGCGTGCGTGGCCGCGACGGGCGGGAACCCGTTGGCGTTGACCCGGTTGGTCTCGGCGCTGGCGGAGGACGACGTGCCGCCGACCGCGGAGTCGGCGTGGCGGGTCGCGCAGCGGGGTGCCGAGGTGCTGGGCGAGATCACGGCGGCCCGGCTGCGCCGCCGTCCCGCCGCCGTCGCGACCGTCGCGCACTGCCTCGCGGCGCTCGGCCCGTCACCGCACCCCGGCGTGCTGGCCGACCTGACCCGGCTGGGCCCTCTGGAACTGGCGGAGGCCGTGCGGACCGTCGAACTGCTCGGCGTCGTCGGCGCCGCGGTGCTCGACGACATGCCCGCACCGGCACGGGCCGACCTGCACCTCCGCGCGGCGCGGTCGTTGCGCGCGCACGGCGCACCGGACCGGGCGGTGGCCGACCACCTGCTGGAGACGTCGCCGGGACTGGAGCCGTGGGCGGGTGAGGTGCTCGACCGGACGGCGCAGGAGGCGGTGAACCAGGGCGACACGGCCGGTGCGGCGCGGTTGCTGTGGCGGGCGTTGCGCGAACCGGTGGCGAACCCGTCCCGCGCCCTTCGGTTGCTGGGGATCGCGGAGCTGGTCGGCAACCTGCCCGGTGCGACGGCGCGGTTGCGCGAGGCGTTCCAGTCCGATGTGGACGACGCGGAGACGGCCGTGGCGCTGTCCTACGCCCTGCACGCCGAGGGGAACGCGGCCGAGCTGGCGGCGGTGCTGTCGGACGGTTCGCCGTGGGCGCGGGCACATCTGGCGGTGCACGGGCTGGCGTGGCAGGAAGCGGTGCCGTCGTCGGTGCCGCTCGACACGCCCGCCGGAGTGCTGCACCACGTGATGGTCGGGGACATCACCGCCGCCGAGGCCGTGGCACGGGTGTCGGCCGATGACGTGCTGTCGTCGCTGACGTCCGCGATGACGCTGAACCTCGCGGACTCGCTGGACGAAGCACTCACCGTGCTCGACGACGTGGACCGCGCACAGGCTCCGGCACTGCGGGCACTGACGTACGTGATGCGCGCGAACGTCCAGCGCCGCAAGGGAGATCTCGTCTCGGCCCGCGCCGACCTCGAACTGGCGGAGGACCACCTGCGGCAGGACCGGCGCTGGCACGCGGTCTCGGCGTGGCACGCCGCGCTGCTCGCCGACATCCTGCTCGAGGAGGGCCGGCTGGACGAGGCCGAGGCGGTGATCGCGGAGTCCTCGACCGACGGGGCGCGGCGGGTGTGGCAGTACGGCGGGCTGCTGACCGTGCGCGGACGCTTGCTGACGGCGCGGGGCGACGATCACGAGGCGCTGGAGGCGTTCCTGGCCGCCGGACGGCACTGCGCGGCGTGGCCGTACCGCAATCCCGCACCGCTGGCGTGGCGCTCGGGTGCGGCGCTGGCGTACGCGTCGATCGGCGACTCGGAACGGGCGCGCGAGCTCGCGGCAGAGGAGGTCGCGCTGGCGCGTGCCTGGGGTGCGCCCCGCGCGTTGGGCATGGCGTTGCGCGCGGAGGGCCGGGTCACGGCGGGGGCGGCCGGCCGGGCGTTGCTGGAGGAAGCCGTGCGGGTGCTGCGGAACTCCCCCGCCCGTCTGGAACTGGCGCGGGCGCTCGTCGACCTCGGCGTCGTGGTGCGGCGCCAGGGCGACACCGCCGGTGCGCGCGCCTGCCTGCGTGACGCGGTGGACCTGGCGCAGAAGTGCGGCTCCACCGCGATGGCCGCGCGGGCCTACTCCGAACTGGTGGCGACGAGCGCCGGACCCCGGCGGAGGCGCCAGACCGGTCCCACCGCGCTGACCCCCGCCGAGCACCAGGTGGCGGAGCTGGCCGCCCGCGGCCGCAGCGACGAGGAGATCGCGTCGATGCTGCTCGTCCCGGCGGACGCGGTCGAGGCGGCGTTGTCGGGGATCTACCGCAAGCTCGGCGTCGGCGGCCGCGCGCAGCTGTCGAATGCCCTGTTCGTGGACTAGTTCTGACCCGTTCGGCCGATGATCGGGCTACGACGTTCGGCTTATCTTCTGGCCATGGCGAGCGAGTTCCAGAGACACAAGGTGGCCCCGGTCTTCGAGGCGATGGACGCCAACGGCGACGGCTACCTCGCCGAGGACGACTTCGAGGCGCTGACCGCGCGCTGGGTGGAGCTGCGCGGCGGCGACGAGGCGATGCTGTCGCAGGTGATGATGGGCTGGTGGGAGGCGCTGCGGTCGGCGGCGGGCAGGGACAGGGTGTCGCTGGACGACGTCCTGGGCGTGGTCGACGTGCTGCCGGACAGCCCCGAGGCGGTCTTCGGCACGGCCGACGCGATGTTCACCGCGGTGGACGCGAACCACGACGACTACGTCTCGCAGGACGAGTACCGCGCGATGATCCGCGCGTGGCTCGGCCACGACGGCCCGGTCGACTTCGCGAGGCTCGACCTCGACGGCGACGGCAGGCTGTCGCGCCACGAGTTCGTCCAGCTGTGGATGGAGTTCTGGGCGGGCGACGACGCCGGGGCGCCCGGCTCCTACGCCTTCGGGCCGGTCTGACGCACGACGGCGAGCCGGCCGGAGCGCACCTCGCCGTCCTGGTGCCACGAGCCGGTGACCACGCCCGCCGCACCACTGGCCGGACGATCGGGGACCACCCGCCGTTCCAGGTCGATCACGACGGACTCCGGTGTGAGCTCCACCGGGAGCAGCAGCGCACCCCGTGCCTCCGCCGCGGAGGTCCCGGCACGACCGGCGGGGTCGGAGATCCCGTTGCGGGCGACCAGGTCCAGCAGCGCCGCGACCCACACCGGGTCGCTCACCGCGTCGTAGATCCAGCGCCGGCCGAGCACGCTGTGCTCGGCCGTCACGACGAGCGCACCGCCGGGCAGCGGCGCGGGCCGGTAGGTCAACGGCACCTGGTAGACGGCGTCACCGTTGCGGAGCAAGTGCGTCTCCACGCCGACGACACCCGCCGGGTCCTCGAAGCGGAAGAACCCGGCCGGGCGCACCGGACCCGATCCCTCGTACCACGGCTGCTCCGCGAGCCACGCGGGCAGGAAGTCGCGGAAGTGCGGTGTCAGCGTGGCTCCGGCGTGAATCTTCCCCATGCCGAGGAGGCTACGCGCGGACGCGGCGGCGCGGGGCTCGGATCAGACGCCGTCCTCCAGGTCGCCCTCGGTCTCCAGGTACGCCGACCGCAGGGCGTCCAGAGTGGACTCTTCGGGGTGCTCCCACATCTTGCGCTCGGCCGCCTCCAGCAGGCGCTCGGCGATGCCGTGCAACGCCCACGGGTTGGAGGTCTGCAAGAACTTGCGGGTCTCCGGGTCGAGCACATAGGTCTCGGTGAGCTTCTCGTACATCCAGTCGGCGACGACACCGGTCGTGGCGTCGTAGCCGAACAGGTACTCGACCGTGGCCTGCAGCTCGAACGCGCCCTTGTAGCCGTGGTTGCGCATCGCCCCGACCCAGCGCGGGTTCACCACGCGGGCGCGGAAGATCCGCGAGGTCTCCTCGGTGAGGGTGCGGGTCCTGACCGCCTCCGGCCGGGTGCTGTCGCCGACGTACGCGGCGGGTGCCTTGCCCGTCAGCGCCTTCACCATCGTGACCATGCCGCCGTGGTACTGGAAGTAGTCGTCCGAGTCGGCGATGTCGTGCTCGCGGGTGTCGATGTTCTTGGCCGCCACCGCGATCCGCCGGTACGCCGACTCCATGTCCACCCGCGCCTCGACGCCGTCGACGCCGCGGCCGTACGCGTAGCCGCCCCACACCGCGTACACCTCGGCGATGTCGGACGAGTCGCGCCAGTTGCGGCTGTCGATCAACGGCAGCACGCCCGCGCCGTACGCGCCCGGCTTGGATCCGAAGATCCGCAACGTGGCCCGGCGCTCGTCGCCGTGCTCTTCCAGGTCCCTGAGCATGTGCGCCCGCACGAAGTTCTGCTCCGCGGGCTCGTCGAGCGCCGCCACCAGCTGCACCGCGTCGTCCAAAAGGGACACCACGTGCGGGAAGGCGTCACGGAAGAACCCGGAGATCCGGACCGTGACGTCGACGCGCGGCCGGTCCAGCTCCTCCAGGCCGATGACCTCCAGCCCGGTGACGCGCCGGGACTGGTCGTCCCACACCGGCCGCACGCCCATCAGCGCGAACACCTCGGCGATGTCGTCGCCGGCCGTGCGCATCGCGGACGTGCCCCAGACCGAGAGCCCCACCGAGGGCGGCCACTCGCCGTCGTTCTCGGACCGGTAGCGCTCCAGCAGCGAGTCGGCCATCGCCTGGCCGGTCTCCCACGCGAGGCGCGACGGGATGGCCTTCGGGTCGACCGAGTAGAAGTTGCGGCCGGTCGGCAGCACGTTCACCAGGCCCCGCAACGGAGAACCGGACGGGCCGGCCGGGATGTAGCCGCCGTCCAACGCGTGCAGGACGTTCGTCATCTCGTCCGTCGTGCGCGCCAGCCGGGGCACCACCTCGACGGCCGCGAACTCCAGGATCTTCTGCACGTCGGTCGACTCGTGCAGACCCGCTGCGGCCTCACGGTCCCAGCCCGCGTCCTCCATCGCCTGGACGAGAGCGCGCGCTTCCTCCTCGATCGCGTCGACGTCCTCACGCGCGGTGGTCGTGAGACCGAGCGCCTCGCGCAGACCGGGCAGCGCGGCGACCTGACCGCCCCACATCTGCCGTGCCTGCAACATCGCGAGCACGAGGTTGACGCGCACGGAACCGGTCGGCGCCTCGCCGAGGATGTGCAGCCCGTCGCGGATCTGGACGTCCTTGACCTCGCACAGCCAGCCGTCGACGTGCAGGATGAACTCGTCGAACTCGGCGTCGTGCGGCCGGTCGTCGAGCCCCAGGTCGTGGTCGAGCTTCGCGGCCTTGATCAGCGTCCAGATCTGCGCGCGGATCGCCGGCACCTTGGCCGGGTCCATCGCGGAGATGTTCCCGTACTCGTCGAGCAGCTGCTCCAGGCGCGCGATGTCGCCGTAGCTGTCGGCGCGGGCCATCGGCGGCACGAGGTGGTCGACCAGCGTGGCGTGGGCGCGGCGCTTGGCCTGCGTGCCCTCACCGGGGTCGTTGACCAGGAACGGGTAGATCAGCGGCAGGTCGCCGAGCGCCGCGTCCGTGCCGCAGGACGCCGACATGCCGACGGTCTTGCCCGGCAGCCACTCCAGGTTGCCGTGCTTGCCGACGTGCACGACCGCGTCGGCGCCGAACGACGACTCGATCCACCGGTAGGCCGCGAGGTAGTGGTGCGACGGCGGCAGGTCGGGGTCGTGGTAGATCGCGATCGGGTTCTCGCCGAACCCGCGCGGCGGCTGGACGACCACGGTGACGTTGCCGGACCGCAGCGCGGCCAGCACGATCTCGCCGTCCTTCGACTTGCTGCGGTCGACGAACAGCTCGCCGGGCGCCTCGCCCCAGTGCTGTTCCATCGACTCGCGGAAGTCGTCGGGCAGCGTGTCGTAGAACTCCCGGTAGTCGGCCGCGGCGATGCGGATCGGGTTGCTCTCGAACTGCTCCTGCGTGAGCCAGTCGGCGTCCTGGCCACCGGCGGCGATCAGGGCGTGGATCAGCTTGTCGCCGTCGAGCTCGTCGACACCCGGCAGCGCGTCGCCGATGTCGTAGCCGTGCTCCCGCATGGCCTTGAGCAGCCGGACCGTGGAGGCCGGGGTGTCGAGACCGACGGCGTTGCCGATGCGCGAGTGCTTGGTCGGGTACGCGGACAGCATCACGACGACCTTGCGGTCGGCGACGGGGATGTGCCGCAGGCGGCCGTGCCGGATCGCGATGCCCGCGACGCGCAGCGCCCGTTCCGGGTCGGCGACGTAGACGGTGAGGCCGTCGGAGTCGATCTCCTTGAAGGAGAACGGGACCGTGATGATCCGGCCGTCGAACTCCGGGATCGCGACCTGGGTCGCGGTGTCCAAAGGAGACAGTCCGTCGTCGTTGGAGTCCCACGACTCACGGCTCGACGTGAGGCACAACCCCTGCAGGATCGGCACGTCCAGCGCCGCGAGCGCGCCGACGTCCCACGCGTCGTCGTCACCACCGGCGCTCGCCTTGGCCGGGTTGGTGCCGCCGGCCGCGAGGACCGTGACGATCAACGCGTCGGCCGCGCGGAGCGTGTCGAGCAGCTCGGGCTCGGCAGTGCGCAGCGAGGAGCAGTAGACCGGCAGCGCCTTGCCGCCCTTCTCCTCGATCGCGTCGCACAAGGCGTGCACGAACGCCGTGTTCCCGGCCACGTGGTGGGCGCGGTAGTAGAGCACCGCGACCGTCGGGCCCTGCGCCGCGGACGGCTCGCGCTCCAGGACGCCCCAGGTGGGCGTGGCCTTCGGTCGTTCGAACCCGTGGCCGGTCAGCAGGATCGTGTCGGAGAGGAACTTGTGCAGCTCCGTGAGGTTCGCCGGCCCGCCGTGGGCGAGGTAGAGGTGGGCCTCCGCGCAGACGCCGCCGGGCACCGTCGACAGCTCCATGAGCGCCGCGTCGGGCTGCATCTCACCGCCGAGCACGACCACCGGCAGACCGCTCGCGAGCAGCCAGTCGAGCCCTTCCTCCCACATCCGGCGGCCGCCGAGGATGCGCACGAGGACGAGGCCGACGCCGTCGACCAGGGCGGGCAGGTCGTCGGCGGTGAGCCGCGCGGGGTTGCCGAGCCGGTACTCGGCGCCGCTCGCGCGGGCCGACAGCAGGTCGGTGTCGGAGGTCGACAGCAGCAGGATCACGCAGGCTCCATCCCTCGTGGGGTCCTCGCCCCAGGTTGCGGGTCGCGGCGAAGCGGAGTTCCTGACTCCCAGCGGGTTCGCTGGTCACAGTGGCGGGACCGCGCCGGATTCGCACCGGCTTCCTCCTGCGCTTCGTCGTTCGGGCTCACCCTAACCGGCGGGTTACAGTCCGACCTATGCGTAGTCACCCGGATGCCTGCCCTGGCGCGGTCGAGCTGCATGCCGCAGCAGACGGCGGCCTGGCACGCATCCGGGTTCCGGGTGGCACCCTTTCCGCCGCCCAGTGGGACGTCGTACGGGCCGCTGCCGCCGAACTGGGCAACGGCGTCATCGAATTGACCTCACGGGCGAACTTGCAGCTCAGGGGCGTGGCGGACAGCCTGGAGCTAGGTGACCGGTTACGTGCGGCGGGACTGCTCCCGTCGTTCAGCCACGAGCGCATCCGCAACATCATCGCGGCGCCGCTGGAGGACAACCAGGCGCTGGTGGACGAGATCGACGCCGCCCTGTGCGCGGACCCGTCGCTGGCCGCGCTGCCCGGCAGGTTCCTCGTCACGGTTGGTGCCGCGGTGAGCGGCCTGCGTGGTGACATCGGCCTGGTCGGGGACGTGCTGCTGCTCGCCGGGACCGATACAGGTGTCCGAGTTCACGATCCGGCCGACGCCGTCGTCACCGCCGCCCGGCTGTTCCAGGAGCTGCGCGGCACCGCGTGGCGCCTGTCCGAAGTGGACGACGGTGTGCGAAAGATCACCGCGCACTTCGGGGTCGCCGCCTCGGACCGCATCACCCCGGCTGTGACTCCTGTCGCACCTTCACCTTTGACACCAGGCGTTCCACTCGGCCGGCTCGACGCGCACAGCCTGCCCGGCGTCGCGCTGCGGCTCACCCCGTGGCGCAGCGTGGTCGTCCCGCCCGGCACCGACACGTCCGGCCTGATCACCGACCCTTCCTCCCCCTGGCACGGGGTGAGCGCGTGCACCGGACGACCCGGCTGCGCGAAGTCGTTGTCGGACGTGCGCGCGGACGCCCGCGCCTGGCTGGGGACCCCGCACTCGCGGCCCGTGCACTGGTCGGGCTGCGCACGCCGATGTGGTCGTCCGGCCGGTGATGTGATCGAGTTCGTCGCGACCGGCGACGGCTACGAGGAGATCAGGTGACGGAGTACATCAGGGACGGGGCGGAGATCTACCGCCAGTCCTTCGCCACCATCCGCGCGGAGTCGGACCTCACCCGGTTCCCCGCCGACGTCGCGCAAGTCGTCGTCCGCATGATCCACGCGTGCGGCATGACCGACCTGCCGGACGATGTCGCGTTCTCGCCGAACGTCGTCCGCGACGCCCGCGCGGCACTGCGCGACGGCGCCCCGATCCTGTGCGACGCCAACATGGTCGCGTCCGGTGTCACCCGCCGCCGTCTGCCGAAGGACAACGAAGTCCTGTGCTTCCTGCAGGATCCGCGTACCCCGGCACGAGCGCAGGAGATCGGCAACACCCGCAGCGCCGCCGCTCTCGAGCTGCTCGCGGACCGCTTCGCGGGCGCCGTGATCGCGATCGGCAACGCCCCCACCGCGTTGTTCCACCTCCTCGACCTGATCGCCGCCGGGGCACCACGACCGGCCGCGGTGCTCGGCATCCCGGTCGGGTTCATCGGGGCGGCGGAGTCGAAAGAGGCTTTGGCGGCAACGGATCTGGAGCACCTCGTGGTACGCGGCCGGCGTGGCGGGAGTGCCATGACGGCGGCGGCCATCAACGCGATTGCGAGCGAAGAAGAATGACGGGCAAGCTCTACGGCGTCGGTCTCGGTCCCGGCGACCCGGAACTGGTGACGGTCAAGGCCGCGCGGCTCATCCGCGAGGCCGACGTGATCGCGTTCCACAGCGCCCGCCACGGCCGCAGCATCGCCAAGACCATCGCGGAGCCGTACTTCCGCGAAGGCCAGATCGTCGAGCAGCTCGTCTACCCGGTCACCACCGAGGACACCGACGACTACCAGGGCGAGATCGACGCCTTCTACGAGGTCGCCGCCGCCCGGCTCGCCGCGCACCTCGACGCCGGGCGTGACGTCGTCGTGCTCGCCGCGGGCGACCCGTTCTTCTACGGCTCGTACATGCACATGCACAAGCGGCTCGCCGGCAGGTACGAGTGGGAGGTCGTGCCCGGCGTGACGTCGGTCAGCGGCGCGTCCGCTGTCCTCGGCACGCCGCTGGTGGAACGCGACGAGGTGCTCACGATCCTGCCCGGCACGCTGCCGCCCGCCGAGCTCGCGGCCCGCCTCGCCGACACCGACAGCGCCGCGATCCTCAAGCTGGGCCGCACCTTCGGCAACGTGCGCGAGGCCTTGGCGAACGCGGGCAGGCTCGACGGCGCCTGGTACGTCGAGCGCGCCACCTCCCGCAGGCAGAAGATGCTGCCGCTCGCCGACGTCGACCCCGAGACGGTCCCCTACTTCTCGATCGCCGTGCTGCCCAGCGGGTCCAAGCCGCGCAAGCCCAGGGGCGAGGTCGTCGTGGTCGGTCTGGGTCCCGGTGCGCGGAACTGGCTCACGCCCGAGGCCCGCCAGGAGCTCGAAGCGGCCGACGAGCTGGTCGGCTACTCGACCTACCTGAACCGCGTTCCCGAACGCCCCGGCCAGAAGCGGCACCTGTCGCACAACCAGGTCGAGTCGGAACGTGCCGCGTTCGCCCTGGACCTGGCCCGCCGCGGTTCGAGGGTCGCCGTGGTCTCCTCTGGCGACCCCGGCATCTTCGCCATGGCCACGGCGGTCCTCGAAGTCGCCGCGGAGAGCCCGGAGATCCCCGTGCGGATCGTTCCCGGTGTCACGGCCGCGAACGCCGTGGCGGCCAAGGCGGGCGCGCCGCTGGGCCACGACTACGCGGTGATCTCGCTGAGCGACCGCCTCAAGCCGTGGGAGGTCATCTCCGAACGCCTGACCGCCACCGCCAAGGCCGACCTGGTGATCGCGATCTACAACCCGGCGTCCAAGGCGCGCACGCACCAGGTCGCCGACATGCGCGATCTCCTGTTGCAGCACCGGAAGCCGGAGACGCCGGTGGTCGTGGGACGCGACGTCGGCGGCCCCGAGGAGGAGATCCGGGTGCTGACGCTCGGTGCCCTCGACCCCGCCACGATCGACATGCGCTGCCTGCTGATCATCGGCTCGTCGCAGACGGTCGTGACCGAGCGGGGAGTCGTGTTCACGCCCCGGCGGTACCCAACCACCTGACGGCGGCGTCGACGTCGGCCACCGTCTCCGCGGGCGGCAGCGGTGGCCGGCGCACGATCACGACCGGAATCCCCAGCCGGCGCGCGGCTTCGAGCTTGGCCGACGTCATGCGGCCACCGCTGTCCTTGGTGACCAGCACGTCGATCCGGTGCTCCCGCATCAGCGCCAGCTCACCGTCCACGGTGAACGGACCCCGCGACAGCAGCACCTCGATCCGCTGGGGCATCGGCGGTTCCGGCGGCTCGACCATCCGCGCCAGGAACCACTGCGGGCACCCGGCGAACTCCGCCAGGTCCTGCCGCCCGGTCGTGAGGAACACCCTGGAACCCGGAATCGCCCGTGCGGCCCCGGCCACGTCGTCCACCCACAGCCAGCCGGGCTGAGGGTCGAAACCGGGCCTCCGCAGCACCAGGAACGGCACACCGACCCGTGCGCAGGCCTCGAAAGCGTTCGCGGTGATCTGCCGCGCGAACGGGTGCGTCGCATCGACCACAGCGGTGATCCCGTTGTCCCGCAACCACTGCGCCAGCCCGTCGACCCCGCCGAACCCGCCGATCCGGACCTCGCCGACGGGCAGCGCGGGAGTGCTCACCCGGCCGGCGAGCGACGACACCGCGGGCACTCGAGCGGCCAGCTCCCGCGCCTCCCCCGTGCCGCCGAGGATCAGGATCATCGAACGCGCGTGGCCGAGTACAGGTGGCTGTCCGGGAACTGCGTGGCCCCCAGCACCTGCCCGACGACGATCACCGCGGTCCGCTTGATGCCGGCGGCCGCGACCTGCGCGGCGATGTCGTCCAGCGTCCCGCGCAACACGATCTCGTCCTCACGCGACGCGTACGCGACCACCGCGACCGGGCAGTCGGCGCCGTAGTTCGGCACCAGCTCGGCGACCACCTCGGTGATCCGCTGCACGGCCAGGTGCAGCACGAGCGTGGCGTGGCTGCGGCCCAGCGTGTCCAGCTCCTCACCCGGCGGCATCGGCGTGGCGCGCTGCGACGTCCGCGTGAGGATCACCGTCTGCCCCACCCCAGGCACGGTCAGCTCGCGCTGCAACGACGCCGCCGCGGCCGCGAACGCCGGCACCCCCGGCGTCACGTCGTAGGCGATGCCCAACACGTCCAGCCGGCGCATCTGCTCGGCCATCGCGCTGAACACCGCCGGGTCGCCGGAGTGCAGCCGGGCCACGTCCAGCCCCTGCTCCGACGCCGCCGCCAGCTCCGCGACGATCTCGTCCAGCGTCAGCGACGCCGTGTCGACCCTGCGCGCGCCCTCGGGGCAGAAGTCCAGCAGCTCCACCGGCACCAGCGCGCCCGCGTACAGGCACACCGGCGACGACTCGATCAACGACCGCCCGCGCACCGTGATCAGGTCGGCGGCCCCGGGACCGGCCCCGATGAAGTGCACGGTCACTTCGTCACGCTCCACGTCGTCACAGGCATGTGCGGCCGCCAGCCGGTGAACCCGCCGACCGCCGACCCCCGGTTCACCGCGATCCGCACCAGGTCGCCGCCGAGCCGCGCGTACCACTGCGCGACCACGGCCTCGGACTCCAGCGTCACGGCGTTGACCACGAGCCGCCCGCCGGACGGCAGCGCGTCCCAGCAGGCCTGCACCACACCCGGCACGGTCAGCCCGCCGCCGATGAAGATCGCGTCGGGCTTCTCCAGCGGCTCCAACGCCTCCGGCGCGCGTCCGATGTGGACCTGCACGCCCGGAACGCCGAGCTTCGCCGCGTTGCGCACGATCCGCTCGGCCCGCTCCGCCGACTGCTCGACGGCGATCGCCCGGCACGTCGGGTGCGTCCGCGCCCACTCGATCGCGATGGACCCGGACCCCGCGCCCACGTCCCACAGCAGCTGTCCCGGCAGCGGCGCCAACCTCGACAGGGAAATCGCCCGCACCTCGCGCTTCGTCAGCTGGCCGTCGGTCTCGTAGGCGTCGTCCGGCAGTCCTGGCGCGCGAGAATACGCCTCACCCGCGTACTCCACGGCGATGACGCACAACGGGTCCGCGTCCTGCCCCGCCCACTCGTAGACCCGCTCGGCCGGCCCGCCCAGCTGCTCCAGCACGGTGACCGGCCCGGCGATCCCGGCGACGACCTCCGGGTCCCCGCCCAGCACGAGCGCGCGCCGTCCGGGACTCAGCGCGGCCCTCAGCAGATCAGGTGGCCGCCCGACCAGCGACACGACCTCGACGTCGTTCAACGCCCACCCGAGCCGCGCCGCCGCGAGCGACACCGACGACGGGTGCGGCACGACCGTGACGCGCGAGCCGAGCAACCGGACCAGGGTGGTGCCGATGCCGTGGAACATGGGATCGCCGGAGGCGAGCACGCACACGTCCCGGTACTTCCCGAACAGCTCGGGCAACGCCGGTACCAGCGGCGACGGCCACGCGACCCGCTCGAACTCCCCCGGCACCAGGTCGAGCTGCCGCTGCGACCCCATCAGCACCTTCGAGCCCGCGACGGCCCGTTGAGCGGCCGGCGACAGCCCGTCCCACCCGTCGGCGCCGACACCGACAACGACGACGTCAGACCGTTCCGCTGACACGCTGCACCTGAATCTCGATCACGACGCGTGTCGGGTTCACCCGCGGCTGCCGGTATCGCTCCGCGTACCGGCGTTCGGCGTCGGCGACGGACTCCGCGTCGTCGCGGACGACCGCGGGACCCTCCAGCGTGGACCACCGGCGACCGTCCACCTGGCACACCGCCGCGTACCCGGCCCTGCGGACGTGCTTGACCTTCCACGAGGCCCCGTCCGTGATGACGCGCGCGACACCGGTCTCCCGGTCGAGCGTGACGCCCACCGGCACGACCTGCACGGTGCCGTTCGCACGCACCGTCGATAGCGTGCACAGGTGCCGCTCTGACCAGAACTCGGCGAACTCTGCGCCCCGCTCGATCGACATGCACGCATCATGCACAAGTGGCGGCCGTGAAAGAAAATCGCCGCACCAGCGGCAGCCACTTCCGGTACACGGCCAGGTCGTCCGGCACCGCGAGATCGCCGACCAGCCGGTCCCTCTCCTGCCGCCAGTCCCGGCCCGACTCGATGGCGTCGAACAGCGCGTCGGCCTGTGCGGACCGGCCGACCAGCACGGCCAGCAGCACCAGCACGACCCGGTAGTCGGCGTCGAGGAACTCCGGCGTCGCCGACCTGGCCTTGACCAGCCGGTACAGGTTCACCAGGCGCTTGGCGGCCCGCGGCGTGCGCACCAGCCCGGCGAGCCCCTCCAGGTAGAGGACCTCCGGCCCGGTGATCCGCATGCCGCGCGGCATCAGGTCGTACGACCCGCCCGGCACATCCTCGAGCGGCACCGGCTCCCGCACCGGCGGCAGGTCCTGGTTCTCCACCAGCGGCGTGAGGTAGCTCGCCTCCCCGAACTCGTCCTCGGCGAGGTCGGACACCAGCCGCCGGAACCCCGGCCCGTCCATCGGCCGCAGCGCGAACGACACCTGGAAGATCTTCTCCAGGTAGTCGACGGGGTCGTCGAGCATGTCGGCGTAGTGCTGCCTCAACGCCCTGAGCAGCCACCGCGCGTCGACGCCGACCACGACGACGAACACCGGTTGCGCGAGCAGCAGGTGCACCGCCTCCAGCACCTTGATCACCACGCCGGGCGGGCACCGGTCGAGGTCGTCGACGTACAGCACGATCCGCTCGGGACCGGCCTCGCTGTTCGCGAGGATCGCCGCGAACATCTCCAGGTCCTTGCGCACCAGCGAGACGACGCCGAGGTGCTGCCGGTAGTCGCCGTCACGGGTGCGGGCGTACTCGGCGACGTCCGGCGCCAGCTCGGCGATCGACCGCTCCAGCCCCTCGATCTCCTCGTCCAGCGCCGCCAGCCGGGCGTCCAGCGGGTCCTGGCGTTCGGTCAGCTCCCGGAACCACGTCACCGCCTTCGACGCCCTGACCAGCACCGGCGTGACCGCCAGCACGGACGCGGCGAGCGCGGCCGGCCACTTCACCGAGGCGAAGAGCAGCAGCCCGACGACCAGCACCCCGAGCAGCAGCGTGACGATCGCCGTCCTGTCCCGGCGGATCTGCCCCCACACGAACTCCGGCACCTTGAGGTTCGGCGTCACGAACGACAGGTCACCCTCGCCGAGCTGCTTCGCGAGCCTGCGCCGCGCCGACCCGGCGACCTTCTGCTGCTTGGCCACGACCGCCATCCGTTCCAGGCGGACGGTCGCCAGCCGGTCGACCAGCGAGGACTTCTCCTCGCGCTGCTCGGCGAACTCGTCGGCGATGCGCTCCAGGTCGTGCGCCGACCCGCCGGCGAGGCTGTCGAGGATGTGCGTGGCGAGCGACGCCCACAGGTCGGCCTCGACGTAGTGCCACGCGTTGAACCGGACCTGCCGGACCTTGGAGCAGTACGCGGAGCTGTCCGCGTCGGCGGAGCGCCGTGCCAGGTCGGCGACGCGCTGTTCCACCTGCCGCATGAAGAAGCTCTTGCCGCTGCCCCAGTTCCCGAACAGCCCGATCGACAGCGGCGGCTTGATGAGCCTCGACGCCACCAGGTCGGAGAGCATGGCGACGTCGGCGTCGATCCCGAGCCGGTCGGTCCCTGCCTCGTCGTCCGCGCGGTAGCCCGCGTGCACCCGGATCGGCCCGAGGCGGCGCACCTGGCTGAGGAACTCCGGCACCGTGTCGACCTCGGCCAGTCCGGGGTAGAGGCGGCGCACGGCCGCCTTCTCGTCCTCGCTGAGGTGGATCGACACCCGGACTACGACGCCGTCCTCCGCCCACGCCCGCCAGTCCTGGCCGGTGGCCGACACGAACGCGATGACCCAGCGCGGGGTCGTCCTGTCGACGCGAGCCAACGGAACGCCGTAGTCGAGCCACACCACCGAGTCGGGGACGGGCGGGGTGCCGTCCGCCGGGTTCACCGCGATGGGCTTGTCCGGCAGCACCCGCAGCAGGGCCTCGTACACGGCCCTGCGCGCACCTGCGCCGCCCGGCTCGGTCTCCACGAGGAGAACTCCAGGACGGCGCAGGGCGCGGTCCAGCTGGGCGTCGACGTCGCGCGGCAGGTAGACGCCGGGAGAGCCGTTCGGCTCCTTCAGCAGTCTGGTCCGGTCGACGTCGCGCACCCGGGGAAGGTCATCCGCCACGGGGGACGATTGTGGCGGATGACCAACCCTTGCGCGTCGGTTACGGGTAGTTGACGACGTTCACCGGGACGGTTCCCGGCGGCGTCACCGCACCGACGTTGTTCACCACGTGGGTGATCGTTCCCTGGTAGTTCAGCGAGACGGTCAGCAGGTTGTGCAGCTTCACGCCGGACCGGTTGGGCACCTCGAACGCGTTCTCGGCCCGCACCGACGGGTTGACGTTGAAGAAGCAGTAGCTGCCGAGCCCCCACGCCTCGTGGTTCTGGACGTTGTCGCCGACCTTGTAGGCCGCGTACCCGGCCTGCCCGTTCGGCCTGTTCCACGTCGCCTGGTTCGGCACGTCGTACGGCATCTCGTTCTGGAAGAAGAGGGTCCGCCCGCGTTCGCCGTTCCAGATGACCTGGTACTTCTGGTAGTGCTCGACGAACAGGCCGGTGGCCAGCACGTCGTTGCCGTTCACGACCAGGCCGGTGTCGCCGATGGCCTCGTTCCAGCCCCAGGTCCCGGAGTTGCCGTGGTCGGCGCGCCAGATCCAGGTGTGGTCGATGATCGTGTTGTTGCTGTTGACCACCAGGCTGTTCGTCGCCTTGCCGGCCACCGCGCCGCCGACGCGGAAGAACACGTCCTGCAGCGTGGTCGGGTTGGACGAGTGCGACGCCGACGAGCCCGACGGGCCGACGGTCAGCAGCGACGGGGACAGGGTCGTGCCCGCGTCGAACAGGATGCCCTTGATCCGCACGCCGTCGACGTCGGCCACCTGCATGGCGGTGACGCCGTTCTGCGGCACGATCGTCGCGTAGCCGATGCCCAGCACGACGGTGTTCGGCCGCGTGATGTTGATCGTCTGGTTGACGTTGTAGATGCCGGGCGTGAAGAACAGGTTGCAGCCCTGGGCCAGTGCCGCGTTGATCGTCGAGGCCGTGTCACCGGACTTGACGACGTAGAACTGGCTCATCGGCAGCGAGCTGCCGGGCGTGCCGCCGTTGACCCACGACGCGCCGGAGGCGTTGGTGCGCAACGAGGGCAGGAACACGCGGTACTTGCCGCTCTCGAAGTAGAGGTACGGCACGTCGCGCGAGATCGGCGTGGTGCCGAGCGTCGTCTCCGGCGGGTTCGGGAACGTGTTCGCGGGAGCGCCCGGCGTTCCGGAGAACACCATGTTCCAGACGCCGCCGTTCCAGCCGCCGTTGTAGTTGGAGTCGCGCGTGTACCACTGCTGCTGCGAGACCGAGGCGGTCTGACCGGACACGCGGGTGTCGGCCGTGTAGCCACCGGACGCGAAGCCGTACGACGCCGGGTAGAGCGCCAGGTTGCCGCGGACGTCCATGCGGCGGAACGGCGCGGCCTGCGCCACGGCCCAGCGGTTGGTGCCGCTGCTCGGGTTGACGGCCATGTTCTCCGCGGAGCGCCAGAAGTTCTGCAGCGCCACACCCTTGTCGGACTCGTTGAACGCGTCCACGGTGATGTCGCCGTTGATCACGACGTCACCGGGGTTGCGCCCGAGACCGCTGACGGACGTGTAGTAGCCGACGTCGTCGTGCACGCCGTACGTGCCCGGCTTGAACAGGTGCGCGACCCGGCGGGGCGCCATCTGCGCGGTCAGCGTGTCCTTCTGGTTGTTGAAGTCCGTGTCGAGCTGCGCCTGGATGCTCTGCATCGACATGCTCGGGTCGAAGATCCGCGTGTTGGAACCGAAGTTCGGGGTGTCCGACTGGACGCACCCCTGCGTCGTGCCGATCGTGTAGGTCGCGCTGGCGACCGACGAGTTCGCGAGCCCGGACTTGAAGCCGATCGCGTTGATCGTCCGGCTGCTGGTCACGGAGATCGGCCCGCTGTAGACCGGCGAGCTCGACGTGGGCGTCGATCCGTCCACTGTGTACCGGATCGTCGCGCCGCTGGTGGAGGTGGAGATCGTCACGGTCTGACTCGACGTGTACGCACCCCCCGGCGGGCTGAACGTCGGCGTCGCGACGGGCGCCTGCGTGCTGCCGTGCGTGTAGGAGAAGTGCGGGGTGTCGTACTGCGGCCCGCTCTTCTCGTAGGTGAACCAGTACTCGATCACCGTGCCCGACGACAGCGACCCCACGGTCTGCTGCCACGTGCCGGAGTTGTTGGTCATGCGGAAGTTCTGCTGGTTCACACCGGAAACCAGGTAGTGCACGTCGACGTACAGGGCAGGGGTCGTCGGCGTGAAGTTGATCCTCGCCTGAGTGGCGTCCAGCGCCGTCACGCTCTGGGTGTAGTCGTCGGCCGCGGAGGCGGCGGACGACGACACGAATGACGACAGGGCAATCGCTGTGGCGGCCAGACCGGCCAGCCATCTCACCTTTGAGAGCGCTCTCACAGCTTGAACGGTAAACACGATGTGACGTGGAAGGGAAGAGGCAAGTTGCGAGAAAGTAACTGGACTCGACCGGTATGCGAACTCGCGCGGCCACCGTTTTCACCCGAACGAGGCGGGGCTTGAAGTTCTTGCAAGCCATAGCTTCGGCGCATGACTGCATCCACGGCGTACAGCAGGGACCTGGGCGACGAGCTCCGCCGCCTGCGGGAGACCTGCACGGGCTTGAGCGGGAACCGGCTCGCGTTGAAGCTCGGGTGGGACCCGAGCAAGGTGTCGACGATCGAGCACGGGAAGGCGCGGGCGAGCGAGATCGACCTGGTGCAGTACCTGTCGATGTGCGGGAAGGACATCGACTTCGTGGCGGAGTTCCGGCGTCGGTACCAGTACGCGTTCGACGAGTACCGGGTCCAGGTCTCGGATGAGCTGCGCACGGTCGCGATGGCCGAGTCCACCGCCAGGACGATCACCAGCTACTCGCCTCAGTCCATGCCCGGTTTGCTCCAGACACCCGAGTACGCCGATGGTCTCTACCGCATGACCGGAGTTGTGACTGAGGCTCGCATCCCTGCCCTGGTCCAGTTCCGCACGGAGCGCCAGTCGATCCTTCGGCGGCACGATCGGCCGAGTTGCTTGTTCTACGTCCATGAGCACGCCCTGCAGTTGCAGGTAGGAAGCAGCGCGATCATGCGGGACCAGTACACCCGGCTGTCGTTCCGGACGCACACCCTCCGGATCGTGCCAGCGACCGCGCCGATCGCGGCTACGAGCTGCGTGCTGTGGGAGTTCGAGAAGTCGCGGCCGGTCGCCTTCTGCGAGACCAACCTCGCCAAGGTCTTCGTGGAGGATCCAGGGGCAATCGCGCGAACGAGGTTGCTGTTCGATCGCCTGGATGAGGTCTCCTTGAGTCCGGAACAATCGCGGAGCAAGCTGGCGGAGTACGTCAGCCGACCGCGAGAGGGACTCGATGACTCAGGACCGCACCTGGCGTAAGAGCAGCTTCAGCGACGGCACCGAGGAAGGCGAGTGCGTCGAGGTCTCGCTCGCCCACAACGCGCTGGTCCGGGACTCGAAGAACGCGAGCGGCGACGTCCTCGCGTTCTCCTCCCCCGCCTGGGCAGCGCTGCTCAGGTGCCTCGGTTCTCGTTGAGGTAGTTGTAGATCGTGTAGCGGGTGACCTCCAGGACACCGGCCAGGTGGTCGACCGAGTCGCGGATCAGGAAGAAGCCGGCCTCGTCCAGCACCCGCACGACCTGCGACTTGTGCACCTTCTTCATCAGCTCGACCGGCACGCCGACGTCGGCGATCGCCTTCTCGACCAGCACGCGTTGCAGCGTGTCGACGTCCTGCGGGAACGACTCGACGGAAACGGGGCCGGACGCCTCGTGGGCCGCGAGTTTGTTGACGCACAAACAGCCGACCGCCACCCCGGCGGCGTCGCGGACGAAGGTGGTCGAGGACCAGATCGCGCGGCCGTCGGGGGCGTAGGTCTCGTAGCCGGGCATGTCCGTGGTGGTGCCGCGGCGGACGAGACCCAGCAGCAGGTCCGTCATCGGGCCGCCCACCTGGCGGCCGGTCAGGGAGCCGGCGATGGCGATGATGGAGTTCGGCAGGCGGGACAGGTCGTGCACCACGACCTCGGTGTCCGGGCCCAGGGCCGAGGCCAGCGAGTCGACCGTGGGCACCAGAGCCGACAGAGCGGCCGGGACCGGTGAGGACGACGAACCCGACAGCGACTTCAGGGCGGCACGGACGCGTTCCAACGTCCCGCGCGAGGTGGAGGCGTGCGGCGACAGGCGGACGTGCTCGGGGCGGATCGTGGCGGTGATGCCGAAGGCGTTCAGGGCCTCGCCCACCACGGACGCGGCCTCGGGCATGGTGAAGGCGAGGATGCCGGCGCGGCGGTCGCGGGCGGAGACGATCTGGCCGCCGCACGACAGGACGATCTCCTCCAGCTCGGCCACCAGGGCGCTCACGGCGGAGTCCAGCGAAGGAACGCCGGCCAGCTCCACCAGTTCCAGGGCCTCGGCGAAGGCGCCGGAGACGACCGGGGACAGGTTGGTGATGTTCCAGGAGGCGGCGTCGGGGGCGGCGGAGTGCACGGCGTTGTCGAACAGGCCCGCGTCGACGGCGCCGGTCCAGCCGGACAGCACCGGCGAGAGACGTTCCAGGGCGCGGTCCGACAGAACGACGAAACCGGTGCTCCAGCCGGCGCGCAACCACTTCTGGCCACCGACCACCAGCACGTCGGCCAGTTCCCACGGTTCGTCGACCACGCCGAAGCCCTGGATGCCGTCGACCACCAGCAGGCGGTCGCCGATCGCCTCGCGCAACGCGGCCAGGTCCGCGCGGTAGCCGGTGCGGAAGTCCACAGCGGACACCGACAAAGCCGAGACGGCAGCAGACAAACCGGAAGCAACGGCCGAAGCGGTCACCGGGCCGTCCAGCACCACCGAAGGAAGCCCGGCCCGCACCCACGGGTAGGTGTTGGACGGGAACTCCGACGCCGAGTACATCACCGTGCCGGACAGGCCGAACGCCGCCTGGAACAGGCCGATCGACGTGTTCGGCACCAGCGCCACGTGGTCGGTGTCCGAGCGGCACAACCGCGCCACGGCCGCCTTCACGCGTTGTTCCTCGCGCATCAGCGTGTCCACCGTGGACGGACCGGCGAGCGACGCCTGTTCCATCAGACGCGCGGTCGCCGTCACCACCGGGAGCGACGGCGGGCCGAAGCGGGCGAAGTCGAGATACCCCTCCGGTTCGCGGAACTGGGAGAGGTACGAGGCGTCGATCAACTCAGAGCACCTTTGCGAGGAACTGTTGCGTGCGCGGCTGCTGCGGATTGTCGAGCACGTCGGACGGGCTGCCGGTCTCCACGACGGCGCCGTCGACGAGGAACACCACGCGGTCGGCGACCGAGCGGGCGAAGCCGATCTCGTGGGTCACCACGATCATCGTCATGCCGTCGCGGGCCAGCGAGGTCATCACGTCGAGCACCTCGCCGACCAGCTCCGGGTCCAACGCGGACGTGGGCTCGTCGAACAGCATCAGCTTCGGTTTCATCGCCAGGGCGCGGGCGATCGCAACACGCTGCTGCTGACCGCCCGACAGCTGGGCCGGGTACGAGGCGGCCTTCTCTGCCAGCCCCACCCGCTCCAGCAGGGCCAGCGCCTCCGCGCGCACCTCGGCGCGGCCCCGGCCCAGCACCTGGACCGGGCCCTCCATGATGTTCTCCAGCGCCGTGCGGTGCGGGAACAGGTTGAACCGCTGGAACACCATGCCGACGTCGCGGCGCTGGTGGGCGGCCTCGCGTTCGCGCAGCTCGTGGAGCTTGCCGCCGCTGGAACGGAACCCGACCGGCACGCCGTCGACCCAGATCCGGCCAGCGTCGATCGTCTCCAGGTGGTTCACGCACCGGAGAAAGGTGCTCTTGCCCGCGCCCGACGGCCCGAGCAGGCACACGACCTCCCCGCGCTCCACCTCCAGGTCGATGCCCTTGAGCACCTCGGTGTGGCCGAACGACTTGCGGACTCCGACCGCCTCAACGAGGGCCATAAGCACGCTCCAGGTAGTGCTGCCCGATCGACGCGAGGGAGACCATCACGAGGTACCAGGCCGCGGCGGCGAACAGGGTCTCCATGATCTCCAGGTTGCGCGAGGAGATGTTGTTCGCGGCGTGGATGAGCTCCAGGAAGGCGATCACCGACGCCATCGAGGTGCCCTTGATCATGTTGATGAAGTTGTTGCCGGTCGGCGGGATGATCACGCGCATCGCCTGCGGCAGGACGACCCGGCGCAACGTCGTCAGCGGCGTCATGCCGATCGACTTGGCCGCCTCCGTCTGCCCGGCGTCGACACTGCTCAGGCCCGCGCGGACGATCTCGGCCATGTAGGCGCTCTCGTTGAGCCCCAGGCCGAGCAACGCCGCCACGAACGCCGTCATGACCACGTTCGTCGGCACGGAGAACAGCATCGGGATGCTGATGTTCTGGAACACCAGCGCGAGGTTGAACCAGATCAGGATCTGCAGCAGCACCGGCAGGCCGCGGAACAGCCAGATGTAGCCGACCGCGAACCACCGCGCGACGGGGTTGGCCGAGAGCCTCATCAGCGCCACGACGACACCGAGGACGATCGCGCCGCCCTGGGCCGCGACCGCGAGGACGATCGTGTTGACGACGCCCTCGAGCATCGCGGGGTGCGTGAAGAACCCCGGCACGTCCTCCCACTGGATCTGCGCCTCGGCCATCGCCCAGCCGAGCCCGGCGAGGACCAGGAGGATCACCGCGCCGCTGACCCACCGCCACGGGTGGCGCAGCGGCACGACGACGAGCTCGTCGCGCCGGAGCTCGCTGGTCTGAAGATCACTTGCCATTGATCGCGGCCTTGGTGATCGCACCCTGCTTGATGTCCCAGGTGGTGAGGATCTTGTCGTAGGTGCCGTCGTCGATCAGCGACTGCAGGGCGCCCTTGATCGCCTCGGACAGCTGGGCGTTCTTCTTGTTCACGCCGATGCCGTACGGGCCGCCGTTGATCGGCGCGAGCGGCACGACCTCGAAGTACTGGCCGTCGCCCGCGGTCTTCGAGACGTAGACGGCGGTCGGCAGGTCGTTCAGGATCGCGGCGACGCGGCCGGTGCGCAGCTGGTTCTGGTTACCGGTGTCGCTGTCGGTGACGCTGAGCTGGACCTCGGGCTTGCCCGCGGCTTTGCACTTCTCGCTCTGCTCCTTGGCGAACTGCTCCTGCGAGCTGCCGAGGTTGACCGCGATGCCCTTGCCGCACAGGTCGTCGACCGACTTGACGCCCTGCGGGTTGCCCTTCTGCACCATGATCGTGATGCCGGAGGTGAAGTAGTCGACGAAGTCGATCTTCTGCTGGCGCTCCGCGGTGTCGTTCATCGCGGCCATGGTCACGTCGACGCGGCCGGTCTCGAGGCTGGTGATCAGCGAGCTGAACGCCATGTCGCTGTGCTCGGCCTTGAGCCCGAGCTTCGCGGAGATCGCCTTGACCAGGTCGACCTCCGACCCGAGCGGCGTCTTGCCGTCCTGGTCGTAGAAGTTGTTCGGCGGGTTCTGGATGTTCGACCCCACCCGCAGCTTGCCGGCCGAGGCGATCTCGGCCGGGAGCAGCGCGGCGAGCTTGTCGTCCTTCTTGACCGAGCCCAGGTCGGACGACGGGGACGTGGACGTCTGCGAGCTGGTGTCAGACGTGGACCCGCAGGCGGCGAGCCCCAGTACGAGCAACGAGGTCACGAGCAGGCGCGGCTTCATGGCGGGGACCGTACAACGCCGAGTTGAAGACGTCCACAAAAAGTTGAACAGAACTTTTCGGTCAAGCGTGAGCGGCAGCACCCCGGGAATTCCATCGACGCCCGCTTCGTTGACCCGATAGCCACCGGCAAACGAGGAGGACCCACATGGCGACGGTCGAGCTGACCACGGAGAACTTCGACGAGGTGGTCGGCGGTTCCGGCATCGTCCTGGTCGACTTCTGGGCGGAGTGGTGCGGTCCGTGCCGCGCGTTCGGGCCCACGTACGAGGCCGCGTCCGCCAAGAACGAGGACATCACGTTCGGCAAGGTCGACACGGAGGCGCAGCAGGAGCTCGCTGCCACGTTCGGCATCCGGTCGATCCCCACGCTGATGATCGTGCGCGAGGGCGTCGTGCTGTTCTCGCAGCCGGGCGCGCTGCCGGCCCCCGCCCTGGACGACCTGATCGAGCAGGCCCGCAAGGTGGACATGGACGAGGTCCACGCGAAGGTCGCCGAGGCCCAGGCCCAGCAGGGCTGATCGGTGTACAAGGGCTGATTGGAGCAACCCGGCTCGGGGTAAACGACGTGCATGAACACCGACACGTCGACCGCGCAGCTGGTGAACCAGCTGTCCGAGCAGGTGAGCAGGCTCGCGCGCGATGAGATCCGTCTCGCCGTCGCCGAGCTGAAGGACAAGGGCAAGCACGCCGGTGTCGGCGCCGGGATGTTCGGCGCGGCCGGCGTGTTCGCGTGGTGGGGCGGGCTCAGCGTCGTCGCGGGCCTGATCCTGCTGCTGGCACTCGTAGTTCCGCCGTGGGCGGCCGCGTTGATCGTCGCGGCCGCCCTTCTGCTGTTCGCGGGGGTCTTCGCGCTCGTGGGCAAGGGCCAGGTCAAGCAGGCCGCCCCGCCGGTGCCGCGGCAGGCGATGGACAACGTCCAGCAGGACATCGCGACGATCAAGGAGAGCGCACACCGATGAGCGACCCCAAGGAACAGCTCCAGCGCGACGTCGAGCGCACCCGCCGCGAGCTCGGTGAGACCGTGGAAGCGCTGGCGCACAAGGTCGACGTGCCCAGCCGCGTCAAGGAGCAGGCGCACGAGACAGTCGTGCGGATGACGGCCGCGACCGACCAGGCGATCAGCTCGCTGCCCGACCCGGTGGCGGAGCAGGTCGAGAAGGCCCGCCGGCACCCCGCGGCGATCGCGGCCGTGCTGATCGCGCTCATCGCCGCCATCTGGGCGATCACGAGGAGGAACGCATGAAGCTCCTGTACCGCCCGCTGGGCATGCTGGTCGGCGCGCTGGGAGGGTTCCTCGCGACCGCGATCTTCGGCCAGATCTGGAAGCTGATCGCGGGCGACAAGGAGGCGCCGAGCGCCACGATGCGCAACCGCGCGTGGAGCGAGGTGCTGCTCGCCGCGGCGCTGCAGGGCGCGATCTTCGGCCTGGTCAAGGCCGCGATCGACCGCGGCGGCGCCAAGGGCTTCCAGAAGCTCACCGGCGAGTGGCCCGGCGACGAGGAAGACTGACCGACGCCTGAGGAGCCCGGCCCGCGGCGGCCGGGCTTCTGGTCATGCGGAAGCTTGAACACTCAACTACCCTGCTGGGCATGCCACAGCCAGAGGGTGCCGAGCTGGAAGCCGTCAGGGCCAAGCGCGACGAGCTGCGCGAGCGCTACGTGAAGCCGCTCGCCGAGCGGGGTGGTTCGCCCACCCGCGGCGTGCACCACATCGCGCTGATCTGCAAGGACGTCGAGGAGACGATCAAGTTCTACCAGGAGTTCCTCGGCTTCCCGCTGGTGGAGCTCGTGGAGAACCGCGACTACCGCGGCTCCAGCCACTTCTTCTTCGACCTCGGGGCCAAGAACCTGCTGGGGTTCTTCGACTTCCCCGGTCACGACCACCCGGACTTCTCCGAGACGATCGGCGCCGTGCAGCACCTCGCGCTGTCGACCTCCCCCGAGCGGTTCGACGAGATCAAGGCCAAGCTCGACGAGGCGGGGATCGAGTACCTGGGGCCCGACCGGGGCGTCGAGGACAGCCTGTACATCCGCGACCCCAACGGTGTAGGGATTGAGTTCTACCGGGAAGTTCTCGGCGAGTTCGAAGGCACGACGCTCATCAAGTAGGAACGGAGTCGCAGTGGCGCAAGAGGTCAAGGGCATCGTCGCCCGGGGCAAGGGTCAACCCGTCGAGCTGACCTCGGTGCTGGTGCCCGATCCCGGCCCCGGCGAGGCCGTCGTGCAGGTCCAGGCGTGCGGCGTCTGCCACACCGACCTGCACTACCGCGAGGGCGGGATCAACGACGACTTCCCGTTCCTGCTGGGCCACGAGGCCGCGGGCGTCGTGGAGTCGGTCGGCGAGGGCGTCACGGACCTCGCGCCCGGCGACTTCGTGGTGCTGAACTGGCGCGCCGTCTGCGGCACCTGCCGCGCCTGCAAGCGCGGCAAGCCCTGGTACTGCTTCTCGACGTTCAACGCCTCGCAGCCGATGACGCTGACGGACGGCACGAAGCTCTCGCCCGCGCTGGGCATCGGCGCGTTCGTCGAGAAGACGCTCGTCCACTCGGGACAGTGCACGAAGGTCGACCCGTCGGCCCGCGCGGCCGCCGTCGGCCTGCTGGGCTGCGGTGTGATGGCCGGTGTCGGCGCCGCGGTGAACACCGGTGGCGTCACGCGCGGCGACTCGGTGGCCGTGATCGGCTGCGGCGGTGTCGGTGACGGCGCCATCGCGGGCGCGCGCATCGCCGGTGCCGGCAAGATCATCGCCGTCGACACCGACCCGCGGAAGCTGGAGTGGGCCAAGGGTTTCGGCGCCACGCACACGATCAACGCCCGTGAGGTCGACGACGTCGTGACGGCGATCCAGGACCTGACGGACTCGTTCGGCGCGGACGTCGTGATCGACGCGGTCGGCCGCCCCGAGACGTGGAAGCAGGCGTTCTACGCCCGCGACCTCGCCGGAACCGTTGTCCTGGTGGGTGTTCCGACGCCGGACATGAAGCTCGAGATGCCGCTGATCGACTTCTTCTCGCGCGGCGGCTCGCTGAAGTCCTCGTGGTACGGCGACTGCCTGCCCTCGCGCGACTTCCCGATGCTCGTCGACCTGTACCAGCAGGGCCGCTTCGACCTCGACGCGTTCGTCACGGAGGAGATCGCGCTCGACGGCGTCGAGGGCGCGTTCGAGAAGATGCACCACGGCGACGTGCTGCGCTCGGTCGTGGTGTTCTGATGGCACTGCGCGTAGACCACGCCGTCACGTCCGGCACGTTCTCGCTCGACGGCGAGACGTTCGACGTCGACAACAACGTGTGGGTCATCGGCGACGAGTCCGAGTGCGTCGTCATCGACGCGCCGCACTCCGTCGACGACATCCTGAAGGTCGTGGACGGGCGCCGCGTCGTGGCGATCCTCCTGACGCACGCGCACGACGACCACGTCCGGGTCGCACCGGACCTGGCGCACGCGACGAACGCGCCGATGGCCCTGCACCAGGCCGACCACGTGGTCTGGTCGCTGACGCACACCGGCGTCATCCCGCACCAGGCGCTGGAGGACGGCCAGGTGATCACGGTCGCCGGCGAGGAGATCCACGTGCTGCACACGCCGGGCCACTCGCCCGGCTCGGTGTGCTTCCACGTGCCGTCACTGAAGGCGGTGTTCACCGGCGACACGCTGTTCCAGGGCGGGCCGGGCGCGACCGGCCGCTCGTTCTCGGACCGGCCGACGATCGAGCAGTCGATTCGGGAGAAGCTACTGACGCTCCCGAAGGAGACCGTGGTGCACACGGGCCACGGCCCGGACACGACGATCGGCGACGAGGTCTTCTAGCCACCATTCACTCGGGTCTCAACCGGCCGTTCCGTGATCACGCCGTCATCGCCGACAAGCCAGTTCTTCGGCCAGATCGAGCGGATGGCGGCCTCATCTCCGGTTGAGACCCGAGCAGAGGCGGACGCGCGAAAGCCTGGCTGCAAGCTGAAACTCGCGCCCGCCTCACCCGTGAAGATTGAGACACCCCCGAAAGAAGCATCGCCGAAACACAGTTCGCCGCCCATGACATCGACAAAGTCGACTCCACCGTCAAATGAGGTTCTCTCGAACTGACCGCCGCCCTCAAATGCAACGGAGTCGAAGCTCGCTGCATCCCTAGGAAGCCAGTCATACGAGTCGGCGAACCCTTCTAATGCGAGATGGAACTTCGCATCATCAAATGCAGCAACCCCCTTGAATCTGGCGTTCCAGAACTCCACCCCATGGAAAATGACTTGAAAAATAGCCCCTTCGACTCAAATTTCACATTAACAAAACGCACGAAATGCTCGAATTTTGCCTTACTAAATCTGGCATCCTCCACAAAGACGGCATCATTAAAGTCCGTCACACCCGCGAATACAGCCCCCCTGAAGCTGACTTTACCGAACCGACATTCACTAAAGTCCACATCAACTAAGGTAGCGCCTTCGAGCCTCAGGTCCACCGTCTCACCCCAGAAGGTCGCTTCAGATTCGGACCTTAGATGAGATGCGAGAACCAGCTGAACAGCACTGCGTACCTCCAACTCCTGGACCCGCTCGCGATGGTCGACATCATCGACATCACCGGGTGGCCGGTAAGGCATTCGCAGGTAGGCGCACCATAGATTGACGATCGTCTGGCGGTGTTCGGGGTTGTCCTGCGCCAGCCGTTCCAGCGCATAGATCCCTGCCAGACGAACCGGTGCCTTGTCAGAACCGAGCTGCTCACTCGCCTTCGCATAGAGCTCGGTGACGCGCCGATCATCCGCATCTTTCTCGGTCGACGCAGCCACCCGTTCAGCATGCAGCCGATTATGCTCCGCGATCTCGGCCTGAAGCTGGTAGGCGCGAGCCACATCATCCTGGTCGCGTTCCTTCTGTGCCAGACTCACCTCGGTAGAGTGCTGCCGGCGCCATGCGAGATAGAGAGCAAAAGCGCCTCCACTGCCAAGACCAATACTCAAGCCGGTCTTCAACGCCTCTAACCGAGCAGTCACAAGGTCCTTGCCGGACAACCCAGCCGTGCCCGCCCACCACAACCAGACGACCAGACCCGCCGTGAAGATTGCGATTCCAGCAGCAACCAGGGCAATTACCATACGGGGCATGGGTGCCAGCGGTGTGCGTGGGGTTGGCTGGGGTAGCGGTGAAGTCACGTCAAGACTCTAGAACCGCGGCGGCCGCTTCTCCAGGAACGCCGACACGCCCTCGGCGTAGTCGGCGCTCGAGGCGGCCTCCGCGTACAGCGCCCGCACGAAGTCGTCCTCGTGCCCGCCGTCGGTGATCGAGTTGACGATCTTCTTGGCGCCCCTGACACTCACCTGCGCCCGCCCGGCGATCTGTTCCGACAGCTCCTTCACGCGGGCGTCGAGCGAGTCCACCACCTCGTTGACCAGCCCGATCCGCAGCGCCGTCGCCGCGTCGACCAGGTCGGCCGAGAACAGGATCTGCTTCGCCCACGCCGGCCCGACCACGTCCACGAGCTGCCGGGTCGACGTGAAGTTGTAGACGATGCCGAGCTTCGCGGGCGTGATGCCGAAGCGGGCGTCGGCCGCGGCCACCCGGATGTCGCAGGCGAGGGCGATCTCACAGCCGCCACCGACGCAGAACCCGGAGATCGCCGCGATCGTCGGCTTCTCCAGCCGCACGATCGCGCGCTCCCCGTTGTGCACGGCCTCGCCGTAGTGGGCGGCACCGGCGGCTCCCCTGCGCAGGGTCGAGAACTCGGCGATGTCGGCGCCGGCGGAGAAGTGGTCACCGCCCCGGATCACGAGCACGCGGACGCTCTCATCTGCGGAAACCTCGGCCATCAGACCGGGCAGGGCCGCCCACATCTCGTAGCTCATGGCGTTGCGCTTGGCGGGGCGGTTGATCGTCAACGTGGCGACCGGGCCGGTCGCGGACAGCTCCAGGAACTCGCTCACGATCCGCACGATACCGACAAGCCCTTGCGGTACATGCAATCTCGCATGGATCACACGCGTTCACGTGCTTGTAAAGTTCCGGTGCCGACGAGGGGAGGCAACGTGACGGCGGCGAGCATCGGCGCTTCCACTCTTCGAACTTTCTCCGTGCGGTTGCGCACGACAGCACCGGTTTCGGCGCGGATCCTGTCCGAGCTCGCGGGCGAACTGGACCGCGGCGGGGAGGTCGCCGACCTGCTCTGCTCGCACAGCGCCGTGCACAGCCCGTTGTTCGGCATCCAGGCGCTCGCGGGCGTGCGGATGCTGATGCTGTCGGGCAAGGCGCTGGACCTCAGCCAGCGGTTCGCGACCGCCCACTCCGCGGCGATGGCCGGCGAGTCCGACTCGGCGGCGCTGCTCACGTGGCTCGCGGCGAAGAAGGCGATCGTCGAGAACGCGGGCGACATCCTCGCCGCGCTCGACCGCACGGTGCAGCAGCACCAGCCCAAGACGGCCGGGTACCTGCTCCGCGGGCTCACGATGATCGGCGCGCCCAGGGTCCGGCTGCTGGAGCTGGGCGCGTGCGCGGGCCTGAACCTGATCCTCGACCGGTACCGCTGGTTCGGCCTCGGCTGGGAGTGGGGCGACACCGACTCCCCCGTCCGCCTGGCCGCCATCGGGCCGCAGCCGCCGACCCTGGAGATCGTCGACAGGGCCGGGTGCGACCTGCAGCCGCGCGACCCCGCGGACCCCAAGCACGCGATGATCCTGCACTCGTTCATCCCGCCGGAGCACGACTCGCTGCGGTGGGACCTCGACGACGCCATCGAGCTCGCGACGAAGGTCGGCGTCCGGGTGGCCCGCTCCCCCGCCGGGCGGTGGCTGCGCGAGAACCTGGTGCCGCCGGAGGAACGGGACGTCTACACGGTGGTCTGGCACAGCTCGTTCTGGGCCTACCTGACCGAGGACGAGCGCAACGAGATCGAGACGACGCTGACCGCGGCGGCGGGGTCGATGCCGCTCGCGCGCGTCGCCTACGAGTCGACGGACTTCCGCTCGAACCCCCGCCTGACGGTCACCATCTACAGCTGATCACCTGTCCACTGTGGACTTCCTAGGCCTGGGCGGTCGGCCGGACGACGATCTCGTTCACGTCCACGTCGTCCGGCTGCTCCAGCGCGAACGCGATGGCGCGGGCGATGGAGTCCGGCGGGATCGCGATCTCGTCCCGCAGACCGGCGATCTGCCGCCGCACCTCGCCGTTGCTCGACGCCTCGGCGAACTCGGTGCGCACGAAGCCGGGGTACACGGTGGTCACCCGCAGCGAGGGCCCCGCCTCCTGCCGCAGGCCCTCGCAGAGCGCCTGCACGGCGACCTTGGAGGCCGCGTAGACGGCCATGGACGGCAGGACCCGGAACGCGGCGGTGGAGGCGGTGGTGACGAAGTGGCCGGACTGCTGCTCGCGGAACACCGGCAGCGCCGCCGCGATGCCGTGCAGCACGCCCTTGACGTTGACGTCGATCATCGCGTCCCACTCGTCGACGCGCAGGTCGTCGAGCGGTGAGATCGGTCCCACGCCGGCGTTGCCGACGAGCACGTCGAGCCTGCCGAACCGCTCGCGGGCCAGTGCCACCAACGAGTGCAGGTCCTCCCGCCGGGTCACGTCGACCTGCGTGTGCACGGCCGTGCCACCGGCCTCCTCGATCCTCGCCACCAGCTTCGCGAGGCGGTCCTCGCGGCGGGCTCCGAGCACGAGCCGCGCTCCGCGTTCGGCGAGCAGGAGTGCGGTCGCCTCGCCGATCCCGCTGCTCGCTCCGGTGATCGCCACGACCTTGTCGTTGAGTGCTGACATGACTCCAGCCTGAGCCGCGCTCAGCCTGGTATCCAGAGCGGGTTTATTCTGGAACCGGAGGTGCCAGCATGACCGTCGACCAGCGCCAGGAGCTGGGCCTGTTCCTGCGCAGCCGCCGGGAGCGGCTCACCCCGGCCGACGCGGGCCTGCCGCCGACGTCGCGGCGCCGCACCCCCGGCCTGCGCCGCGAGGAGCTGGCGGTGCTCGCCGGGATCAGCGCCACCTGGTACACGTACCTGGAGCAGGGCCGCGACGTCCAGGCGTCCGACCAGGTGCTGGGCGCGCTCGCCGCGGCGCTCGGGCTGAACCGGTCCGAGGAGGACCACCTGTTCCGGCTCGCCGGACGCGCCAGGGAGATCGCCGCCGAACCGGAACCGCTGGCCGCGGAGATCGCCGCCGTGCCGGGACTCCTGCACGAGCACCCGGCGTACGTCATGACCGCGACCTACGACGTGCTGAGCCACAACGAGGCCGCGGCCGCGCTGTTCGAGAACCTCAGGGACCCCGAGCCGAACCTCGCACGCTGGACGTTCATCGCGGAGGAGGCGCGGCACGTCGTGGTCGACTGGGAACAGGAGGCGCGCACCCTGCTCGCCCGGCTGCGCACCGTGGCGGGCCGTCACCCCGGCGACGAGCGCTTCACCCGGCTGATCGACGACCTGCACGAGGCCAGCCCCGAGGTCCGCGCCTGGTGGCCCCAGCACGAGGTGCAGGCACAGCGCCTGGCCGGGCGGAAACGCTTGCGGCACCCCGTTCTCGGCGCGCTCGACTACGCGTTCACGGCGTTCCACCCGGCGGAGCAGCCCGAGCAGACCCTGGTGATCTACTCGGACCCCAGGCCCCTGTGAGAGAGCCGACTGTGAGAGCGCTTCCTCACGCAGCCCGCGGGTACAGGCGGGCCATCCCCGGAGGCGCGGTGAAGGGCGCCCACGTGCCCTCCGCCTGCGCCAGCCGGTCGGCCACCACCCACAGCACGGTGGCGTTGAAGCCGTAGCCCAGGTGCGAGGACGACACCTGGACGCTCTCGCGCCGCGGTCCCGGTTCCTCGACGCAGGACTCCCACGACACGATCCCGTCCGTCTTGGAGTAGATCGACGTGGCGGGCACCGGGATCGGCGGCCGCGTGGCCTCCGGCGGCGGGAACTCCTCGCGCGGGATGTGCAGGCGCGAGAACAACGCGAACGCGGGCATCGCCCGTGACTGCACGGGATCGCTCATGTTGTACGGAGACCCGAGCGTGACGACCTGGCGCACGCGGTGCGGGTGGTCGCGCGCCATCTCGCGCGCGAAGATCCCGCCGAGCGACCAGCCCACAATGGACACCGGGCCGCCGTGGGCGTCGGACACCTTCTTCACCAGGGCGTGCATGCCGTCGACCGTGCGGCGCGTCGGGCCGATGTTGCGGCCCATGCCCCAGCCGTGCACCTCGTAGCCGAGGCTCGCCAGGAACCGGCGCAGCATCACGGTCGACGAGTCGGCGGCGCCGAGACCGGGGAACACCAGGACGGGGTGGCCGTCACCGGACGGGGCACCGCGCAGCATCGACCGGGTGGCGACGAACTCGCCGACGTCCAGGGCGCAGCGGGTCGGTTCGGTGAGGTACCAGAAGAGGCCGGGTGCGCTCTCTCTGACGAGCCGCAGGGGCGAAGCGGCAGCTTCGAAGACTTCGTCCGAAGGTACGGCGGACATACGAGCCTCCCCACACGTCGACAACCCCGAGCCGGCGCCCCGAGCGGCTTTGCCCGGTGTCTCCATGATGTTTCGTGATCGATCTTTTCGCCAGCACTTTCGAGTCTCGATTCGCCACGCGCAGGTAACGCGTCGGCAACCTCACAGCGGTGAAACGCCTCTCACCTGCATGGACGTCGATTGAGACAGAATCGTGCTCTAGTCTTTTTCGAGTGGATCGGATGAGCTCACTCGACGCAGGCTTCTACTTCATCGAGGACGAGAACGTGCCCATGCACGTCGGCTCCGTCCTGGTTTTCGACGGTCCCGTCCCCTCCTACGGCGACGTGATCCGCCTCTTCCTGGCGCGCATGGACCAGGTCCCGCGCTACCGGCAGAAGGTGAAGGCGCTGCCGTTCCACGTCGGTCGTCCGGTCTGGGTCGACGACGACCACTTCAACGTGCTCTACCACGTGCGGCACACCGCCGTGCCCTCACCCGGTGGCGAGGACCAGCTGCGCAACCTCGCGGGCCGGATCTTCGCGCAGAAGCTCGACGACTCGAAGCCGTTGTGGGAGGCGTGGCTCGTCGAGGGCCTCGAGGGCGGCCGCTGGGCGATCATCTCGAAGGTCCACCACTGCATGATCGACGGGGTGTCCGGTTCGGACATGCTGCAGCTCATCCTGGACTTCCGGAAGGACAGCGTGCTGCCGGAGCCGCCGGAGTGGACCCCGGCGCCGCAGCCGTCCACTCTGGACCTGGTCGTCGACGGCGTGCGCGACGCCGTGGTGACGCCGGTGCAGCACCTCGCCGCCCTGCCCGCGTTCGCGCGGAACCTGCGGTCCTTCAGCGAGATCGTCGACTTCGGCAAGTCCGTGCTCGGTTCCCTTCCCGGTACGGCGAAGCGTCTGGTCACGCGGGCGGCGACGTCGTTGAACGGTCCCATCGGGCCGCACCGCCGCTGGGTGTGGGCGCGCGCGAACCTGGCCGAGATCAAGCAGATCCGCACGGCCGCCGGCGGCACGGTCAACGACGTCATCCTCACCGCGATCACGCGCGGGTTCCGCGACCTGCTGGAGAAGCGCGGCGAGCTGACCGAGGGCATGGTCGTGCGCACGATGGTGCCCGTGTCGATGCGCAAGGCCGACCAGCACAACGAGCTGAACAACCGCGTCAGCGCCGTGCTGGTGAACCTGCCCGTCGGCGAGGCCGACCCGGTCAGGCGCCTCGCGTCGATCCGCGAGCAGATGGACGACCTCAAGGGCTCGCGCCAGGCCGCCGGTGCCGACGTGATCACGAACCTGTCGAACTTCGCCGCGCCGACGCTGATGGCGCTGGGCTCGCGGACCGCGATGCGGTTCCCGCAGCAGATCCTGCAGACCGTCACGACGAACGTCCCCGGCCCGCGCGTCCCGCTCTACATGCTCGGCCGCCCGCTGGTGGAGATGTTCCCGTACGTGCCGGTCGCGTCGACGATCCGGATCACCGTCGGCATCTTCTCCTACCTCGACCGGTTCACCTTCGGCATCAACGCCGACTTCGACGGCGTGCCGGACGTGCAGCTGCTCGCCGACGGCATCCGCGCCGGGTTCGACGAGATGGTGGCGCTGGCGGCCGAGGCGGCGGAGCGCACCGAGGCCGCCCGCAAGGTCGTCGAGACCGCGCCGAAGCCGCGTGCGGTGAAGCCCCGTGCGCCGCGGGCGACGTCGAAGGCGGCGAACAACGGCGTGAAGCCGGAGACCACGGCCTGAGGCACGACCTGACGGTCCGGGCGGGCGAGCACGACCTGCGCCTGACCGTGGTGGGACTCGACGCGCGGCTGGGTGCCCTCGGACTGGCGCTCGGCCAGCTCGACGACGTCCGGATCGAGCTGGAGGACGTGCGGTGGTCGCGCTGGCGGGCCCGCCGCGCCACGGTCGTGTGCCACGACGTGCACGTGAACCCGCCCGCGACGCTGGTGTCGTCGCCCGTCGAGTTCCGCGTCGAGGTGGCCTTCTCGGACATCCCGGAGCTCCAGCGGGTCCGGTGGCTGCCGCTGACCGTCCTGCTGGTCGGGTCTGAGCTGCACGTGCGCCTGCACCGGTGGCTGCCGCCTCGGGTGTTCGCGGTGCCGGACCTGCCGCGCGGTCTGGAGCTGACCGGTGTCGAGCAGCACGACGACCACTTCGTGCTGACCGGAGCCGCCCCCGTGCTGCGGGAACGGCTCACCCTGGGTCAGCTCGCGGACGTGGTCAGGCGGTTGGCGTCCATCCAGTCGAGGACCCGCTCGGACACGACCTCCGGGATCTCCATCTGGGGCACGTGACCCACGCCCGCGTACTCGTCGTAGCGCCAGTGCGGGTTGCGGCGCGCGACGAACCGGGCGGCGGCGACGTTGACCAGCCGGTCCTTGTCGCCGCTCATCAGGAACACCGGCACGCGGATCTTGCGCATGGCCGCGTAGTAGGCACCGCGCTTGGACGTGGTGAGCACGGTGCTGCGGGCCGCCGCGAGGAACGCCGCGTCGAGCCCGTCGACCTTGGCGCGCTCGCCGATGAGGTGCTCCGACGCGAGCTTGAGCTCCTCGGGGATGCTCGAAGGGTCCGCGCAGACCAGGTCGAGCAGCCGGTCGACCTGCTTGCGGGCGGCCACGGCCCGCGACCGCGCCAGGAACCGCTCGCCCAGCCCCGGCACCGAGTACAGGAAGAACGTGCCCAGCATCGTCGGGTCCGGCCGCGTGCCGAACACCATCGGCAGCGCCGGGTCGACCAGCACCAGCCCCGTGACCAGCGCGGGGTCCTGGGCGGTGTGGAAGAGCGAGACCATCCCGCCCATCGAGTTGCCGACCAGCACCACCGGTTCCCGCACGACCTCCGCGAGGAACCGGCCGAGCAGCCGGGCGTTGGCCGGGACCGTGGTCGGCCGGCCCTCGGGGTTGGTCAGCCCGTGCCCGGCGAGGTCGACGGCCACCACCCGCGCCCGCTGGGCGAGCAACGGCGCCAGCAATACCCAGTTGAGGTGCGACCCGCCGAGCCCGTGCACGAGGACGACCCGCGGCCCGTCGTCCGGTCCGCCGAAGTCGACCCAGTGCACGGGCCCGTCGAGGTCCGCGTAGTGGCTGGTCCCGCCGAAGTGCGCCACGGTCGTCATACCAACCAGTATGTCGCTGGGACCGACCGGTCGGTAGTGCCGTCACCGCCAGGGCGTGGCGGGAAGGCACTTCTCGACCGGCGGGCGGCCCCAGCCGTAGATGACCTCCCTGGTTCCTGGGTCGAAGTAGCACGTGGTCGCCAGGTCGGTGCCGGTGCCGAGCAACGCGCCGTTCGCGTCGTATGCGCGCACGACAACACCTTCGTCCGTCCAGGGGACCGCCCAGTTCCGCGGGTAGTAGACGCGGACGGCGAACGTGCCGTTGACGATCTTGGCGTCGGTGGTCCGCCCGTCCACCTCGACCGTCACCCTGGTGACCTGGCCGTCGACCCGGCCGACGACCTGGCGGTAACCAGGCCGTCCCGCGGAGCCGGGCCTGCCGTCGAGATCGCCACCGGGGTGCGCGCTGACGCTGTCGACGGAGAAGTGGCCGGGCAGCCACCGCACGGAGGTCTGGCCGAAGCCGGAGTTGTAGTCCCCGCCCGGCCCACCGATTTCGCAGGTCAGCGCCGCGTTCTCGGAGTAGAGCAACGCCCAGCGCGTCTCCTCGTCCAGGTACTGGCGCAGCTTGCCCGCACCGCTGCTCGCGGACCGCGAACACCCCTCCTCGATCGCCTTCACCCTCTCCGGCGGCAGCGGGAACGCAGGCGTGACCGGAGCGGGCGAGGTGGTGACCTGGACGGCGGGCGTGGGCGGCGGCAGCGGCTGGAGCGCCACGACGCTGGCGACCACGGCGGCCACCACGGCGGCTCCGGCCAGGACCGGCACCACCAGGCGCCGCAGCGGCCGGCCGGTGACCGCGCGTTCGACCTCAGCCCGGATCCGCGCCTGGCGTCCCGGCGGCAGGTCGCGCATGGGCGGCAATGTGCTGGTCATCGGTCCTCCCCGGTGTGCACGAGCTCCCGGTACTGCTGGAGCTTGGACTTGGCCTTGCTGACGCGCGCCCGCACGCTGCCCTCGGTGATGCCGAGCACCGCCGCCGCGTCGGCGTACGACACCTCCGACCACACGCACAGCGCGAGCGCCTCGCGTTCGTTGCGCGGCAGCCCGGCCACGGCGTCGAGCAGCGCCTTCATCCGCCGCTGGTCGTCGAGGCGTTCGGCCACCCGGTCCGCGTGGTCGGGCACCGGCGGCTCCGCGCCGACCCGGCGCAGGTTCCGGAGCCTGCGGGTGAACGACCGCTGCTCGTTGCGCACCACGTTGGTCGCCACCGTGAGCAGCCACGGCAACGCCGACTCGCGCTCCAGCCGCACGTCCGCACGCTTGCGCCAGGCCGTGAGGAACGTGCCCTGCAGGTGGTCCTCGGCCTCCGCCCAGGAGGCGGTCAACCGGAAGCAGTGGTTGTAGACCGCCTTCGCGTGCCGGTCGAACAGCACCCCGAAGGCGTGCGCACTGCCCCCAGCGGCCTGCGACCACAACGCTCGGTCGTCAGGGTCTTCGGTTGTCATACCCGTTCGTGTCCGCTCGCCCCGGTCTTGTTGGCACCCTAAGTGGCGTGGCACATCTGGGGGTATCCGAGCTCGCGACTATCGCGCACGCGGCCTACGGCCGTGAGCTGCGCGGCGTGGACCGCCTGCGCGGCGGCAGCAAGAAGGGCGTCTACCGGCTGACGCTCGACGACGGCACCACGGGCGTCGCCTACGTGTGGCGCGCGTCCGAGGACTACTGGCCAGCGCACGAACCCGATCCGTTGTTCGGCAACGCGAACGGGCGCGACCTGTTCCTCACGGCCCACACAGCGCTGTCCGAGGCCGGGGCGCGCGTGCCGCGGCTGGTGCTCGTCACCGACGACGTGGTCGTGGTGGAGGACCTGGGCAGCGAGTTCCTGGAACAGCGCCTCGACCCGGAGCCACTGGCACGCCTGTGGCACGACGTCGACGCCATGCACCGCCACCTCAGCCCGCACTACGGCCGCCCCGGCGCCCTCCAGCCGGCCGACGCGCCACCCATCCCCGACGTCGTGCTGCGCCGAGCCCTCGGGCACCTGGAAGCCTGCCGCACCAGGGTTCCGCGCATCGCCGCTGCCCGAGCCGAGCTGGAAACCCAGCTGCACCAACGACATGCCCTGATCGAGCCTCGCACGACGTACGGCCTGATCCACGGCGAACTCGGCCCGGACCACGTGCTCGTCGCCGACGGACGACCGGCGCTGATCGACATCGAGGGCGTGATGTTCTTCGACGTCGAGTGGGAGCACGTGTTCCTGCGGCTGCGGTTCGGTCCGCACTACCGCCCGGTCGCCGGCCTCGACCCCGCCCGCCTCGACCTGTACGAGCTGGCGATGCACCTGTCGCTCGTGGAGGGCCCGCTCCGGTTGCTGGACGGCGACTTCCCGCACCGCGAGGCGATGCTGGCGATCGCCGAGCACAACGTCGAGCGCGTGTTAGACGCCGTGTGACGGGTGGCCGTACAGGCCCGCGCCCGTGATCTCCAGCGTGGTCAGGAACGCCGCCGACGCGACGTACGACGTCTCGACCAGGTCCGCTGTGTGCGAGAAGTCCAGTGGAGTCACGGCCTGCACAGGCGGGCCCGGCAGGTAGAGCACGGGCGCCTCCCGCGAGGCCAGCTCGACCTCCAGCACGGCCTGGTTGCGCATGCCGAGGGTGGCCCAGAACAGCAGCGTCTCGGCGAGCGTCCCCGGCACCGTCGGCAGGTGGCCGGGGAACGCGCAGTCCAGCACCACCAACGACTTCGCGCCCATCGCGAGCGCCTGGCGGATCGGGACGTTCGCGAGCACGCCGCCGTCGTAGAGCACGCGGTCGCCGATCTTCACGGGCGGGTAGACGCCGGGGATCGCGGCGCTGGCGAGGATCGCGGGGACCAGGTCCCCCGACGTGATGTTCACGGCCTCGCCCGTCACGCAGTCCACCGACACCGCGCCGAACGGCAGCGTCAGGTCCTCGAAGGACGTGCTGCCGTCGAGGCCCTCGGACACCACGTGGGCCAGGCCGGTGTTCGGGAAGAGGTAGGTCTTGTTGGTGCGCAACGACCTCAGCTGCGCCAGCGGGCCGCCGGGGAACACGCGCTGCCGCGTCATGCCCTCCCACAGCACGGCCAGGCGCGACGCCGCCTTGTCCGGGTCGAGGGCGAGCAACGAGCCGTTGACCGACCCGACCGACGTGCCGACGACGAGGTCCGGCCGCACGCCGTGCTCGTGCAGCGCGCGCAGCATGCCCACCTGCGCCGCGCCGAGGCTTCCGCCGCCGCCGAGCACGAACCCCACGGGTCCTGGCAGTTCGATCGTCACGTCCCGCAATCCTAGGTCTCACCACCCGAAACGGCTGGATTCGACCAACACTGAAACAACTAAGCCTGGTGAACCAGCAGCGGGATCGCCATCTCCTGCCGCGTGCGCGAGCCGTGGAACCCGTTCATGGCGGTCCACATGGGTTCGGCCTGGCTGCGCAGGACGACCGCGGAGTCGTTCATGGCCACGACGACGTCCCCGATCCGGTCGGCCGCGAGCGGGCTGACCGGGCCGAACCACCCGGCGTCCACGGCGTCCTCGCGCGTGAGCACCTCCGCCCGCGTGCCGAGGAACTCGCGCCACACGTCCAGCACCTCGCCGCTCGTCGTGTGCAGGTAGCGCACGCGCGGCTCACCGGCGATCACGCGCACGCCCTGCCACAGCTGGGGCTCGGTGTCGAAGTCGATCTTCTCGTCCGCGGTGATCATGCCGTGGTCCGCCGTCACGACGAGCAGCGAGCCGGACGGCAGCCGCGCCGCGATGCGCGAGGCGAGCAGGTCCACGAACTCCAGCTGCAGCAGCCACTCCGGTGAGCCCGGCCCGTACAGGTGCCCGATCGCGTCGAGGTCGGGGTGGTAGGCGTAGCAGAACGAGCGGTCCTGCTCGACCCCCGCGACCGCCCCGAGCGCGAGGTCGCCGAAGCCCGCCGCGCCGCGGAACCACGACCCGCGCAGCACCGCCCTGGTCAGCCCGCTGCCCCGGTGGGCGATCGGGGCGACGGCGCTGACCGCGACACCGGCGGCCGCCGCGCGTTCGAACACGGTCGGGTGCGGCTGCACGACCTCCGGCACGAGCGTCTTGCGCAGGTCGTGGTGGTGGTCGCCGGCCCGCGACCACGTCAGCGAGTTCAGCACCTCGTCGCCTACTGCGAACGTGTAGCCGACGATGCCGTGCTCACCGGAGAGCAGCCCGGTGCCGACCGACGCGAGGCTGGTGGCGGTCGACGACGGGAAGCCGGCGTCGATCTGCCGCGGCGCGAGGCCTGCCAAAAACGGGGCGTGCCCGGCGTGCGCGCGCAGCAGCTCGTGCCCGAGCCCGTCGACGAGGAGCAGGACGACACGCCGGGCCGGCGGCAGGCCGAGCGTGTTGTCGGCACCCGGAACGTCCAGGCCCGACAGCAATGAGGGGACGACCTCGGCGATGGTCACCTGGACACCGTGCCACGGCCGATTGGGCAACGGGCAGAATGGCGCGCTGTGACAACGCTCATCCACCAGAAGATCGCTGACGAGCTCGGCGTGGCCGCTGGCCAGGTCGGCTCTGCTGTCGAGCTGCTCGACGGTGGCGCGACCGTCCCGTTCGTCGCCCGGTACCGCAAGGAGGCGACCGGGGGTCTCGACGACGCCCAGCTGCGCACGCTCGAGGAACGCCTCGGCTACCTGCGCGAACTGGAGGAGCGCCGCGCGGCCGTCCTCACCTCGATCCGCGAGCAGGGCAAGCTCACCGACGCCCTCGCGGCGCAGATCCACGCCGCCGACTCCAAGGCGCGGCTCGAGGACCTCTACCTGCCGTACAAGCAGAAGCGCCGCACGAAGGCCCAGATCGCGAAGGAGGCCGGTCTCGAACCGCTGGCCGACGCGCTTCTGGGTGACCCCGGCCTGACCCCGCAGGAGGAGGCCGCGAAGTTCGTCGACCCCGCCAAGGAGGTCGCGGACGCCGCAGCCGCCCTGCAGGGCGCGCGGGCCATCCTGGTCGAGCGGTTCGGCGAGGACGGCGACCTGATCGGCGACCTGCGCGAGCAGATGTGGACGCGTGGCCGCGTCGTCTCCAAGGTCCGCGAGGGCAAGGAGACCGAGGGCGCCAAGTTCTCCGACTACTTCGAGTTCGACGAGCCGTTCGCCAAGCTGCCGTCGCACCGCATCCTGGCGCTGTTCCGCGGCGAGAAGGAGGAGGTCCTCGACCTCGTCCTGGAGCCGGAGGAGCCGCGTGAGGAGGGCCCCTCGTCGTTCGAGGTGCGCATCGCCGCGAAGTTCGGCATCGACGACCGCGGCCGTCCCGGCGACAAGTGGCTCACCGACACCGTGCGGTGGGCGTGGCGGACCCGCATCCTCGTGCACCTGGGCATCGACCTGCGGGGACGCCTGCGCGCGTTCGCCGAGGACGAGGCCGTGAAGGTGTTCGCGTCGAACCTGCGCGACCTGCTGCTGGCCGCCCCGGCCGGCACCCGCGCCACGATGGGCCTCGACCCCGGCTACCGCACCGGCGTGAAGGTCGCGATCGTCGACGCCACCGGCAAGGTCGTCGCGCACGGCGTCATCCAGCCGCACGTGCCCGCGAACCGCTGGGACGAGTCGATCGCGAAGCTCGCCGCGTGGTCGAAGCAGTACAACGTCGACCTGATCGCCATCGGCAACGGCACGGCCTCGCGCGAGACCGACAAGCTGGCCGCCGACCTGATCAAGCGCCACCCGGAGCTGAACCTCACCAAGATCGTGGTCTCCGAGGCGGGCGCGTCGGTGTACTCGGCGTCGGCCTACGCGTCGTCGGAGCTGCCGGGCCTCGACGTGTCGATCCGCGGCGCGGTCTCGATCGCGCGCCGTCTGCAGGACCCGCTGGCCGAGCTGGTGAAGATCGACCCGAAGTCGATCGGCGTCGGCCAGTACCAGCACGACCTGTCCGAGTCGAAGCTGTCGCGCTCGCTCGACGCGGTGGTCGAGGACTGCGTGAACGCGGTCGGCGTCGACCTGAACACGGCGTCCGTGCCGCTGCTCACCCGCGTCTCCGGCATCACCGCCGGTCTCGCGGAGAACATCGTGCTGCACCGCGACGCCAACGGCCCGTTCAGGACCCGCACGGCGCTCAAGGACGTGGCACGCCTGGGCCCGAAGGCGTTCGAGCAGTGCGCGGGCTTCCTCAAGATCCGCGGCGGCGACGAGCCGCTCGACGCCTCCTCCGTGCACCCCGAGGCCTACCCGGTCGTGCGGCGCATCCAGGAGGCCTCCGGTGCCGAGCTGATCGGCAACACCGCGGTGCTCACGAAGGTGCGTCCCGAGCAGTTCGTCGACGAGAAGTTCGGTCTGCCGACCGTCACGGACATCCTGAAGGAGCTCGAGAAGCCCGGCCGCGACCCGCGCCCTGCGTTCAAGACGGCGACCTTCGCGGACGGCGTCGAGAAGATCGCCGACCTCAAGCCCGGCATGGTGCTGGAGGGCGTCGTCACGAACGTGGCCGCGTTCGGCGCGTTCGTCGACATCGGCGTGCACCAGGACGGTCTCGTGCACATCTCCGCGCTGTCGAACACCTACGTGAAGGACCCGCGCGACGTCGTGAAGTCCGGTGACGTGGTGCGCGTGAAGGTGCTGGAGGTCGACGAGGCCCGCAAGCGCATCGGCCTGACGCTGCGACTGACCGACGAGCCGGGCAAGCCCGCTCCGAAGCAGCAGGGCGGCGGTGGCCGCGACCGCGGCGGCCGCCCGCAGCAGCGCGGTGGTCAGCGCGGCGGCCAGCAGCGCACCTCGCCCCCGCCCGCGAGCGGGTCGATGGCGGACGCGCTCCGCAAGGCCGGTTTCGGCAAGTAGCCCGACGAGAAACGGCCCCTCCCGCGTGCGGGTGGGGCCGTTTCTCATCTGGTGGCTAGCGGGCGCGCGTGCCCTTGGCCTTCACCAGGTCGGACTCGAACAGGTCCTCCACGGTCGTGAGACCGCCGGGCGCCTTCCGGTCGACCTTGGTGATGTAGGACTGCGTCGCCGACGGCCTGCCGACCAGCGAGTACCGCAGCGGGCCGGTCAGGCCCTGGGTCTCCAGGCCGGTGGTGTCCTGGAACGCCTTCAGCACGCCGTCGCGCGTGAGGTCGCCCTCCTTGCAGGCCTTCTCCACGACGGAGAGGAACACCTTCGCGACGGTGTAGCCGTGGTCGACGTAGATCGCGGGCTTGTCGTTCGGGTAGTACTTGGTGAACGCCGCCGCCACCTCGCGCGGGCCGGGCTTGCTGCCGGTGAACGGCGCCACCGACGTCACCACCGACACCTGCTTCTCCACGGCCGCGCCGACCGGCGAGTCGAGGATCGCGGTGTCGAAGCCGACCACGTTGACCATGAACGGCACCTCCCACCTCAGCGCCGCCGCGACCCCGACGGCCGCCGCGGTCTGGGCGGGCGTGGTGCTCAGCACGACGGCCTTCGCACCGGCCGCCTTCAGCTCCGCGACCTGCCGGGAGAGGTCGGCCGTGGTCTCGCCGATGGGCTGCTCGGCGATCCTCATGCCCCAGCGCTCGCCGACGAACCGGCTGCCCTCGACCGCGTTGTCGCCGTAGGAGCCCTGGACGAACACGTGACCGACCGTGTCGCCCTCCTTGATGACGCCCCGTCGCTTGTAGTAGTCGAGGCCGTTGATGACGTCGAGGTCGTAGGTCGTGCCCACGATCATCATGTGCGGGTTGCCGAGCAGCGAGGCCGCCCACGACGCGGGCGCCGTCAGCGTCTGCGTCTGCATGATGTCCGGCTCGATCGCGGCGGTCATCGGGGTGCCCGCGAGCTCCAGCAGGCCGAGGACCTGCGGCTCCAGCTCGAAGTAGCCGTCGAGCGCCTTCTGCACGTCGTAGGCGTGGTCCTTCTGCTTCAGCTCGATGCGGCGGCCGCAGATGCCGCCCCGGTCGTTGACCTGCTTCAGGTAGAGCTCGTAGCCCTTGATCCGGGTCAGCGCGGACGCTTTGAACGGCCCTGTCATGTCCGAGAGGATGCCGAGCGAGATCGTGTCGTCGGTAACGCCCGGCCCGGTTTTGACCTGGGCTTTCTCGTCTTCCTTGGCGCCACAGCCGGCCACGAGGACGGCGAGCACCACGGCGGTGGGCAGTACACGGCGGAAGGGCATGCAGGGTCCTTGTCCGAGTGATCGTCACATACTAAGCGGTAGCTCAGTATCGGGTGGTGGCCCTCATAGCGGCCCCTTATGTGCTACGGAACACAGATCTGTAAGGTTCATGTGACTACCGCCGCACTACGGAGTGTGATAGCTCTTCGGTGCCGAACGAAATGAGATACGGCGTCGTCGCTCACATTTCGGGTATCCGGGGCCATGGCTGACGACGTGATCACCCTTCTGCACCGCCAACACGCCGAGATCCGCACTCTGTTCGCCGAGGTCGAGACGGCTACGGGACGCGACCGCACAGACGCGTGGCATCGGCTCGTGCGGCTCCTCTCGATCCACGAGACCGCGGAGGAGGAGATCGTCCACCCCGCCGTGAAGCGCGTGCACGGTGGCGAGCCGGTCGTCGAGGCACGGGTGGCGGAGGAACACCGCGCGAAGGAGCTCCTCAGCACGATGGACGGCATCGGCCCCGACGCCGAAGGCTTCGACACGTTGCTCGTGCAGCTGCGCGACGACGTCCTCGCGCACGCGGACCACGAGGAGCAGACGGAGTTCCCGCTGCTGCGCGAGGTGTACGACCAGGACCGCCTCGAACGCATGGCGATGGCCGTGGAGGCCGCCGAGGCGATCGCGCCGACCCGCCCGCACCCCGGTGTGGAGAGCCCCGTCGCGAACCTGGCGCTCGGCCCGGTCGTGGCCGTGGTGGACAAGGCGCGGGACGCCATCCGCAAGGTCCTCGGGTGAGGATCGTCGTCACCGGCGGCTCCGGGAACGTCGGCACCGCGCTGCGCCGGCACCTCGACTTCGAGGACGTCGGTGTGGACGTGCGCACGCTGTCGTCGTTGCGGGACGCCATCCGCGGCGCGGACGTCGTGGTGCACCTCGCGTGGGCGGTCAAACCGACCGACCGCGAGACGAACGTCGACGGCAGCGAGCACGTCCTCGCCGCGTGCGTGAAGGAAGAGGTCGGTCACCTCGTCGTGGCGTCCTCGGTGGCCGCGTACGCACCGGCGTCGCGGTGGTCGAGGGTCGACGAGTCCTGGCCGGTGACCGGGATCGACGGCAGCTCGTACAGCGCGCACAAGGTGGAGCTGGAGCAGATGCTGCGCCGCTATCCGTTGCCGTGCACCGTCATCAGGCCGTGCGGCATCGGGCAGGCGTCCGCGGCGCCGCAGCTGCGACGGTGGCTGCTCAGCCCGTTGCTGCCGCCGCGGTTGTTGCCGTACCTGCCGATCCCGCTGTGGAACGACCTGCGGTTGCAGCTGGTGCACTCCGACGACGTGGCACGCGCGATCGCGGAGATCGTGGCGCGCAAGGCGCTGGGTGCCTACAACCTCGCATCGGAACCGGTGCTGACCGCGCCGGTGATCGCCGAGCTCGTCGGCGCCGGCCGCGTGCCGGTGCCGTATCCGCTGGTCGAGAAGCTCGCGGGCGCGACGGCACGGCTGCGGTTGCAGCCGCTGACCCCCGAGTGGGTCCGCATGGCCGACCAGGCGCCCCTCGTGCGGTCCACACGAGCGCAGCGTGATCTGGAATGGTGGCCCGAACACGACGCGCGCGACGTGCTGCGCGAGGTCGTCACGGCGATGGGAGGACGTGCGTGAACGAGGTCGACGCTGTCGTCATCGGCTCCGGCCCGAACGGCCTGGTCGCCGCGACCCTGCTGGCCGACGCCGGCTGGGACGTCCTGGTGCTGGAGCAGCGCGACACCCCCGGCGGCGCCGTCGCGTCGGCCGAGATCACCGCGCCGGGGTTCACGAACGACCTCTACAGCGCGTTCTACCCACTCGGGCTCGGATCGCCCGTCATCGGCGCGTTGAACCTCGACGTGCAGTGGCAACACGCACCGGCCGTGCTCGCCCATGTGCTGCCGGACGACCGCGTGGCGCTTCTCTCTCGCGACGTCGACATCACGGCGAAGTCCGTCGGTGCGTTCGCCGACGCGGACGCGGAACGGTGGCAGGCGGAGTACGCGCGCTGGAAGACCGTGCGCGACGCCGTGCTCGAATCACTGATGCGCCCGTTCCCGCCCGTGCGTGGCGCCGTGTCGCTGCTGAGGGCCGCGGGCGTCGGTGACGCCCTGCGCCTGGCCCGCACGTTGACGCTGCCCGTGCGGCGGCTGGGCGAGGAGCTCTTCGAGGGCGAGGGCGCCCGCGTGCTGCTGGCCGGCAACACGATGCACACCGACCTCGGCCCGGACCAGGCCGGCGGCGCGGGCTTCGGGTGGCTGCTCGCCATGCTCGCCCAGGACGTCGGCAACCCGGTCCCCCGCGGCGGCGCCGGTGAGCTGGCCGCCTCCCTCGTCCGCCGCTTCGGTGGTCGCGTCGAGACGAACGCGAAGGTCACCGGTGTGCTGCACGCGCGCGGTGTGGCCGTCGGCGTGCGACTCGAAGACGGCTCCGTGGTGCGCGCACGCCGTGCCGTACTGGCCGACATCCCCGCGCCGAAGCTCTACCTCGACCTGATCGGCGCCGACGCGCTGCCCGGCAGGCTCGCCGACGACCTGACCCGGTTCCAGTGGGACGCCGACACGATCAAGGTCGACTGGGCGCTGTCCGGCCCGATCCCGTGGACCAACCCGGACGCCGCGCAGGCGGGCACCGTCCACCTCGGCGGCGACGTGAACGGCCTGGCCACCACGGCCCACGAGCTGGCGAGCGGCAAGGTGCCGCGCACCCCGTTCGTCCTCATGGGTCAGATGACCACGACCGACCCGACCCGCTCGCCCGCCGGGACCGAGGCGGCCTGGGCGTACACGCACGTGCCGCTGCACGGCAACTGGACGCCGGAGCGCCTGAAGCGCCGCGCCGACCGCCTGGAGCTGATGATCGAGGAACGCGCCCCCGGCTTCCGCTCGAAGATCGTCGGCCGCTCGGTGCTCGGCCCCGACGAGATCGGCTCGGTCAACGGCGGCACGAGCGCCATCCACCAGCAGCTGGTCTTCCGCCCGGTGCCGGGCCTGGGCCGCGCGGACACCCCGTTCGACCGCCTGTACCTGGCGGGCGCGTCGGCGTGGCCGGGCGGCGGCGTGCACGGCGCGGCCGGGGCGAACGCGGCACGGGCGGCACTCGCCCGGTGGGGCGCGGCGGGCGAGCTCTACCGCGCGCTGATCCAGGGAGCCCACCGGGCGATCTACTGACCGGCGCGGCCCTTCGCCAGCGCGTTCAGGCGCTGCAACGTCTCGCGGTTGCGCGGCGCCAGCAGGGCGTCCTGCACGGCCTTGGGCATGAGCGTCGTCGGGCCGCGCACCACCCGCTCCGCCATCCGCACCTCGGTCAGCCGCTCCGACCGCGCGGTGAGGGTGAACGTGATCCGCGCGGCGCCCATCGGCCACAGCCGCGCGTCCAGCTCCAGCAGGTGGTCCGGCTCGGTGCGCACCACCTCGGTCGTGTCCTCGATGGTCAGCGGCCAGGGACCCACGCTGTGGTGGATCCGCGTGCCCCGCTCGGGCCAGCCGGCGTCGACGTCGCGGATGTGCGACGCGCCCACCACCCAGCCCGCGTAGGACCAGCCGTCGGCCAGCACGGCCCACACGGCGTCGATCGGAGCGTCTACTTCCAGGGAAACCTCAGCCACGCCGGAGAGGTACCCGCTGGTGCATCACGCAATCCGGCGGGTGCGGCGGGCCTCTGCCCTGCGCCGCAGGTGGTCGGCGGTGAGCTCCAGCTCGCACGCCCGCAGCGCCTGGTAGCGCGGCGAGATCCGCAGCGCGAACGCGCCGCTGAGCCGCTCGATCGCCGAGGCCGCCCGGTCGAGCCGCCTGCGGGCCGCGTCCAGGCCGCCGGCGTGCAGCATGTGCAGGCAGTTCTCGGCCTCGCCGTTGTACGAGCGCAGCATCAGCGCCGTCCAGTCCTCGACGAGCCTGCGCCGGGCCACGTCCGAGCCGTCGCGGGGGACCTGCCCGCCACCCTCGACCGCGGCACCCGTCCTGATCAGCGTCTTCATCTCGGCGTGGATCAGGTCGAGCCGGGCCTGGTGGTCCAGGGCCGCCTCCGAACGGCGATGGGGAACCATGCCCGTTCCATCGTCCGGGGGAACGGGCCGTTATCTCTCGCGCTATGCACTCACTCCATCGAGTGATCCGACGAACTCGACGAACCCTTCCGGGTCCTCACTCGTGGCGGACTGTTGCAAGATCACGCTGGTCGCGCCGGCCTCGGCCACCTGCGTGACGAGGTCCGTGACGAACGCGCGGTCGCGCGAGTCGGTCTCCACGTAGACGACCACGGGGTGCTCGCGGGACGCCCTGATCGCCCGGACCCGGTCCAGGTCGGCCGACGCGTCGAGGATCGTGCCGTCCCCCACCTCACCCGCGAGGTCGAGCGTCTTCATCCCGAGCCCGCCGACGTAGACCGGCATCGGGGCGGCGGGCGGCCAGTCCAGCGCCACACCGGTCACCTGCACGTACCGGCCCTCGACGGTGAGCCGTTCGCCGGCCAGCAGCACCTTCAACGCGGTCGTGTACTCGCGCAGCAACGTCAGCGGCGACGACACCCGCACGCCGACCTGGCCCATCCAGTCCTGCACGCCGTGGCCGATGCCGATCGTGACGCGGCCGGGGAACATCCGGTCGAGCGTCGCGGCCTCCATCGCGGTCAGCGCGACGTTGCGCAACGGCACCGGCAGCAGTCCCACGCCGACCTTCAGCCGTTCGCTCCAGGCGAGCGCGGCCGCCGCGGCGGCGACACCGCTCTCCAGGAAGCAGTCCTCCCACAGCCACAAGGAGTCCACACCGGACTCCTCGGCGGCGAGGACGACGGAGCGGAGCCTCTCGGGCGGGAGCTGGGGCCGGTAGACAGCGCCGAGTGTGGTCACCCGACAACTACTACCGGCCCCGCCCCCGGTTCAGCAACAGACTTCGATCAGCAGCCGCAGCTGTGGTACGTGACGTCCCAGTGGTTCGACTCGAGGTAGTAGATGTTCCCCGCGTTCGACTCCCACTTGTTGCCGCCGATGGACGAGAACTTGCTCTTGACGTAGTTCGTGATGCAGCTGTTCAGGCGGAAGTCCACCTTGTAGCCGTTCCAGTGCGAGTACGTGCCCGACGCGTGGCCGGTCTCCGTGCCGCCGGTGATGGTCAGCGAACAGCCCGAGGCGCTCTTCAACGTCTTGGCACCCGCGATGGTCGTCTGGTTGATCTGCTCGAACGAGGTGCAGTTCGACTGATTGCGGTTGCTGCAGTTGCCGCTCGAGTCCCACCCGATGCCGGCGGCGCTGAGCTGCGCGGTCGCCTGCGAGTGGGTGTACTTGGCCGGCGCCGCCGACGCGACGGACGCGCCCATCAGCAGAGCGGCGAACATCGCGATCACGGCTGCAACCGTGCGAACGAACATGTGCTCTCTCCTTATAGCCCGAACAAGGTGCCGAGAAGCTAGGGAGAGCCGGTAAAGGGACGCCTAAATCCGCCTTAGGCCGATCTTTGGCGCCTCAGTGGACAGTTCCGCTCGTCACCAACCGGAAGTCGATCGGAGCAACAATGCGCATTCGCCACGCCGTGGCGGCGACCGCGATCTGGCTGGGGCTCCTGGGAGGTCTGAGCGGCATCGCCCAGGCCTCCCCGGAGGGCCTCGCCGAGCAGGAGGCCGGCGTCTCGCAGGTCGAGGCGGCGGCCGGGTACGGCGGCACGGTCACCCGCACCGAGGTGATCAAGCGGGCCAAGGACTGGTGGGACCGCAAGGTCCCCTACAGCCAGTCCGCGTACGCCTGGGACGTGAACAAGGGCAAGAAGTACCGCACGGACTGCTCCGGCTTCGTGTCCATGACGTGGAAGCTCACCACGAGCCGCAACACGCGCAACCTCGACGAGGTCGCCACCAAGATCTCGTGGACGAGCCTCAAGCCGGGCGACATGATCCTGCGCAACGGCCACGTGAAGCTGTTCGAGAAGTGGGCCAACTCGGCGAAGACCTCCGCGTGGATCTACGAGGAGGGCAGCACGGCGACCGACATGGACCACGAGACCGTGTCCGTCTCGTCGCTGAAGAGCGGCGGGTACGCGCCGTGGAAGTACAAGAAGATCAGCGGCTGAGCGCGGTCAGCTGATCGCGAGGCCCCACTGGGCGTGCCACTGGCGCACCTCCCCCGACTCCCTGGTGCCCAGTCGTGCGAAGAGCCCGGCGGCCTCGTCCCAGCAGCGGTCCGCGCCTGCCACATCCCCCCGGCAGGCGTGGACCGCGCCCAGGTCCCGCAGGGTTCTGGCCCGCCACAGCGGCAGCCCGAGGTCGGTCCAGGCCGTGATCGCCTCGGTGAGCACCACGCGGGCACCGGCGTAGTCGCCCGCCACGAGCCGCCACTCCCCCAGCGTGCGCCGGACGAGCGCCTCGCCGAACCGGTCGTTCACGTCCCGGCAGCCCGTCATCGCCTGGTGGATCAGCTCCTCCGCCGGGTCGAGCAACCCCTTGCGCAGCAACACCTTCGCCCACGCCTGGGCGGTGTAGCAGCCGAGCAGGTCGTCGCCGGTGCCGGTGACCATCTCGTGGGCGCGCCGCAGGTGCGCCTCTGCCAGGTCGAGCTCGCCGCGGGCGCGGTGCACCAGCCCGATCCCGCGGGCCGCCAGCGCCTCGCCCCGCCTGCTGCGCACCGCGCGGTACCCGGCCTCCGCGGTCGCGAGCGTCTCGAACGCGGCCGCGTCGTCACCGAGCTCCCGTTGGATGGAGCCGATTCCGTAGAGCGCGTGGGCGACGCCTTCCGGGTCGTCCTGCTCCAGCAGCTCACGGGCCCTGCCCAGCGCCTCCAGCGCGCACGGGTACTCGCCGAGCTCCCGGCAGACCATGCCGATGCCGTTCATGGCGACGGCCTCGCCGTGCTTGTCGCCGATGTTCACGAACAGCGTCCTGGCCGTCTCGAACCACGACCGCGCCTCGACCAGGTTGTCGCGCTTGTAGTGCATCTGCCCGAGACTGCACCGCAGCACCGCTTCGAGCCTGAGGTCGCCCGTCTTCCACACGGCCTCCAACGCCGCCGTGTGCGTCCGTTCCCAGGCCTCATAACGGTTCCTGAGCCCGAACCACGCGAACACCAGCACCTCCGCGAGCTGGGACGCGATCTCCGCGAGGCCGAGCTCCGCCGCGCGCTCGACCAGCTTGACCAGCAACGGTTCCTCGCGCGCGAACCAGGCGTCCTTGTCGGTCGGGCGCGCTGCCGCCGTCACCACGCCCAGCGAGTCCTGGAACCGCGGCACGGCGAGGAACAGGTGCTCGGTCAGCCCATCCACAGTGGACAGTGCGGCGACGACGGCCCTGCGCACGACGTCCTCCCGTTCGCGCTGCGGGTCCTCCGCCTCCGCGAGCTCGCGGGCGTGCAACCGCACCAGCTCGTGCATCCGGTACCGGGCGCTGCCGGTCACGTCGAGCAGCCGCGCGTCGACGAGCTGGTCGAGCGCGTCCTCGTCGAACAGGTGCGCCCACAGGAAGCTCGGCAGCTCCGCCGCGCCGAGGTGGCCGAACGTCCGGTACGCGCCGCGGACGTTCTCGTCGAGCCCCCGGTAGGTCAGCTCCAGGCCGGCCCGCACCGCGAGGTCGTCGGCGACCAGCTCGTCGAGCCGGCTGCGTTCGCTGGAGAGCCGCTTGACCAGCTTGGACACCGGCCAGTGCGCGCGTCCGGCGAGCCGCGCGCCGGTGATCCGCACCGCGAGCGGCAGGTAGCCGCACAGCCGCGCGACCTCCGCCGCCTGGTCGGGCTCGTCGGACACCCGGTCGTCGCCGAGGATGCGCTTGAGCAGCGTGACGGCCTCGTCGCTGCTCAGCACGTCGAGCGGGACCCGGCGCACGCCCTCCAGCCCGCACAGCCGGCTGCGGCTGGTGATCAGCGTGAGACAGCCGGGAGTGCCCGGCAGCAGCGGTCTGACCTGCGACACGCTCGTGACGCCGTCCAGCACGATCACCACGCGCCGCCCGCCGACCGTCGCCCGCCACAGCGCCGCGCGTTCCTCGGCGGACTCCGGGATCCGCTCACTGGGCACGTCCATCGCCCGCAGCAACGCGTCGAGCGCCCCGGACGGCGAGTGCAGGTCGACGAACAGCTGCCCGTCGGGATAGCGGTCGGCGAGCCGGTGCGCCGCGTGCACGGCGAGCGCGGACTTGCCGACGCCCGCCGGCCCCTCGATCCACCACACGCCGCCGTCGCTGTCGAGCAGCCGCCCGAGCTCCGGGTCGCGCCCGGTGAAGTCGCCGGCGTCGCGCGGCAGGTAGTTGCGGCGGCTGTCCCGCGCGCCCTCCAGCACGTCGCGGTAGAGCTGCTGGAGCTGCTCGCCGGGCTCGACCCCGAGCTCGTCGACGAGGACCTTGCGCGTCTCCCGGAACACCCGCATGGCGTCGGCCCTGCGCCCGGCCCGCGCGAGCGCGGTCATGAGCTGCCCGCGCAGCCGTTCGGCCAGCGGGTACTCGGCGACGAAGATCCCGAGCCGGTCGACGATCTCCGCGTGCCGCCCCAGCGCGAGCTCGGCGTCGACCAGCGCCTCGGCGGCCGCGAGCCGTTGCACGTCGAGGGTCTGCGCGAACACCACGGGCGCGCCGCGCCAGAGCTCGAGCGCCTCCGCGAGCACCTCGGCCTTGACCTTGAGGTCGGGCTCGTCACCCGCCTGGGCCACGAGCTTGCGGAACAGGTGCAGGTCGACGTCGCCGGGCTCGGCGTTGAGCACGTACCCGGCGGCCCTGTGCTCGACCGGCAGCCCGGCCCTGCGCAGGCTGGAGATGTGCACCTGCAGCGACTTGCGCGCCTGCGGCGGCGGCTCCTCGCCCCAGATGAGATCGATGAGCCGTTCGACGGGGACGATCTTCCCGCATTCGACGGCCAAGACAGCTAGGATCTGCGCGGGCTTCGGCGGCACTGACGGCTCGACCGGCCCGAGAATCCTGACCTCCACTGCGTGCCCCCACCAGTGTTGAAGATTCACCGAGTTTCGCGCGGCATTGCCAAATTTTGACGCAGGCCGGGACGAACCAGTTCCACTTCTCGCCGAAGAGCACTCCAATGGACGCAGATCTGGATACAACCAGACCAGGCACCGTGCGTCCACTCGCACTTTCCGTGCGCACTGACGTGAACTTTTGTCGCGATTTCAGAGGCTCGCTTTGAGCTTCGCGAACTCCTCGGCGAGAGCGGGCAGCTGGTAGTGCGCGTTCAGCCCGCTCGGATTGGGCAGCAACCACACCCGCGCCCCGCCGACGGTGTCCTGCTGCGGCCCGACCTGCGCTTTCTTGCGGTTGAAGGCGGCCCGGTACACCGTCACGCCGAGCACGGCGAGAACCTTCGGTGAAAAATGAGCCACCTTTTCCGTCAGTTCGACGCCCCCTTGACGCAATTCGTCAATTGTTAATTCATCGGCCCGCGCACTGGGCCGAGCGACGACGTTGGTGATGCCGAGCCCCAGTTCGAGCAGCTGTTCCTGCTCCCCCGGCGCGAACTGCCGCGGCGTGAACCCGGACAAATGCAGCGCGGGCCAGAACCGGTTTCCGGGCCGGGCGAAGTGGTGCCCGGTGGCCTCGGAGACGAGGCCGGGGTTGATGCCGCAGAACAGCACGTCCAGGCCGGGCTTGAGCACGTCGGAGATCACCCGCCCAGCCTACGAGGCAGCCACCGGGGCTTCCGCGGGCGCCGGCACGCGCGGGCGGGGCGTCCACATCGTGTAGCCCGCCCTGCGCGCGTCCTCCGGCGAGTGGAAGAACGCGTCGCCCTTCATGCGCTTGTAGTACGGCGACTCCGGCGTGTGGAACATCATCGTGCGCGAGTTCGCCTTGATCGCGGGCGCCACCGCGGGCGCCTCCTCCAGGATCGACAGCGGGGCGGCGGGCGCGGCCGGGGTCTCGCGCGAGCGCATGGTCAGCCAGGTCAGCACCACGCCGGCGAGGAAGGCTCCCGCGCACAGCAGGAACATCTGGAAGAAGAACCCGAACAACGCACTGCTCCTAGTCCGAAGTGAAGTCCTCGTCGACGCGCAGGCCGGGTGCCGCCCCGCGCAGCGTGTCGCTCGGCGACTGCACGCGCCCGACCTAAGCCCATCCGGCGCGGGCCGTGCCACCACCGGCGCGGGAAGCCGCAGGACACCGGGCCCGAATTCACTCGTTCGTGGACACCACCACGGGCTCGCCCGAGGCCACCAGCCGCCAGTGGGACCCGGCGAAGTCCGCGGGGTCCAGCACGCCCGCCGCCTTGACCCACTCGATCAGCAGCTGGCGGATCTCCTGCTGCTGGTTGTGCAGCACGGGCGCGGACGCGATGTGCGGGAAGTCGCCGCCGCCCGCCTGCCGGTAGTTGTTCACGGCCACGGCGAACTCGGCCGCGTCGTCGACCGGTTCGCCGTCGTAGAACAGCCCGACGATCCGCGACCCCACCGGCCGGGCGATGTCGATCGAGTACGTCAGCGGCGCGGTCAGGCCGTGCGCGATGTCGAAGTTGTAGTCCGGCACGTCCGCGGACACCTCGGCCGCCGTGAACGGCCCCGGACCGGTCACCTGCGCGAAGTAGCGCGCCGACTCCTCCAGGAAGTCCCGCAGCTGCGCCCCGGTCAACCGCACGCCCACCAGCGTGTTGTCGAAGATGTAGAGCCCGGCCACGTCCCGGATGGACACCTCGCCGCCGGGGATCGCCGCCGCCCGGTTGAAGGGCGCGCACAACGACAGCACCGGCAACGTCGTGGACTTCGCGACCTCCAGCGCCTGCACGTGGTTGATGAACCGCAGCGCGGGGGTGTCCTCGAACCGCGACCGCGCCGCGGACATCGGCGCCGTGCACCTGCCGATGCGCGCGTTCACGTACGAGACGACCTTCTCGTGGTCGTGCCGCAGCAGCCGCACGATCCGCGGGTCCTCCCCGACAGACGCCGTCGACAGCACCGAGGACCGCGATCCCGTCAGCTCCCAGCGCGACGAGTACCGCAGGTCGAACTCCATCACGGACAGACGCTTGCCGTAGAACAGCGGCTCCGTCAGCAGCACGCGCCGCCCGGTCACCTTGTTCACCACGAACCGCTCGGGGATCTCCACGTGCGCGTGCCCGACCAGGATCGCGTCGATGCCCGGCACCGTCTCGGCGACCAGCTCCGCGCAGTTCTCCGGGAACGGCACCTGGTCCCCGAGCGACGACGAGAGGTCGGCACCGGAGTGCGCCACCACGACCACCAGGTCGGCCTTGCGCCGGATCTCCGGAACCCAGTGCAGCGCCTGCTCGACGAGCCCGGGGAACGTCATCACGCCCTCGACGTGGGCGCGGTCCCACACGGCGATCCCGGGGTTCGTGAGCCCCAGGACCCCGACCTTCACCGGCGGCCCGCCGGTCCGCCACACCGTCTTCACGACGTAGGGCTGGAAGGCGGGCAGCCCGGTCGCCACGTCGAGCGCGTTGGCGGCCAGCAACGGGAACTCCAGCTGCCGCTCGAACATCCGCAGCACCGGCAGCCCGTAGTTGAACTCGTGGTTGCCGACCGCCGCGGCCGTGTAGCCGATCGCGTTCATCGCCGCGGCCATGGGATGCACGTGTGCGCGCGTGATCGGCTCCACGCGCGCGTAGTAGTACGCCAGCGGTGTGCCCTGGATGGTGTCCCCGGCGTCGAGCAGCAACGTCCGCTGGCGCCCCACGCGTGCACGCACCTGCGAGACCAGGGTGGAGATCTTCGCGAGCCCGACGTCGTTGTGCGCGAAGTCGTCGAACTCGCGGTCCCGGTAGTAGTCCCAGTTGAACAGGTTGCCGTGCAGGTCCGTCGTGCCCATCACGGTCAGTGTGAACGTGCGCAGGCCGCTCACCTCCGGTCGTGGTCGGGCCGTTTGATCCCGACCATAACCACTCACACTTGACCGGCGGCGCGGCTACGTCGTCGGAGGTGCCTGCTGACCGGGTTGTCCCTGTTGGCCCTGCTGGCCCCGCTGCCCGCGCTGACCAGGCTCGACCACGCTGGAGGCGACGGACTTCCCGTCCTCCTCGGTGGCGATCACGGTCACCGTGTCGCCTTTCTCGACACCTTCGGCCACTGTGTCGGCGTCGATCACGTACGTCTTCGTGTACCCGTCGGTGGACTTCACCTCGATCGAGGTGTCGCTGATCGCGGTGACCTCACCGCTCTGGAACTCGCCGTGGGTGGCCGTGCCGAACCCGAGACCGCCGCGCATGCCGCCGTCCATGCCGTTCATGCCGCCGGGCGGCCCGCCGCCCATGCCGCCGGGGCCCATGCCGCCGTCCTGCTGGTTCGTGCCGCTGGCCGCGTAGATCGCGACGCCGCCGGCGGCCGCGATGCCGACGGCGATGGCCACGGCCGCCACCGTCTTCTTCCCGCTCCACGCCGGGCGGGCCGCGGGGTCGGGTGAAGCCTGGGGTGCGCCCCACTCCGGGGGCTGTTGCTCGGTCATGGAGCCACCGTGGCGGCGCCGGCTGTGCCGCAGCTGTGACCGGCCCAGGCACGAGCTGTGGGACTCGCTCACAGCTGGTACACAGGATCGGCACTCACGATGGGAGCCATGCGCGCGATGAAGACCGAACTCCGCAGGCCGGACGGGCAGCCGGTGCGGGTGCTCGTGGTCGACGACGAGTCCACTCTGGCCGAGCTGATGACGATGGCCCTGCGCATGGAGAAGTGGGACGTGCGCACCGCCCTCGACGGTCAGACGGCGGTCAGGACCGCGCGCGAGTTCCGCCCGGACGTGGTGGTGCTCGACGTCATGCTGCCCGACTTCGACGGCTTCGAGGTGCTGCGCCGCATGCGCGCGGAGTCGCCGATCCTGCCCGTGCTGTTCCTGACGGCGAAGGACGCGGTGGAGGACCGCATCGCCGGGCTCACCGCCGGTGGCGACGACTACGTGACCAAGCCGTTCTCGCTGGAGGAGGTCGTGCTGCGGCTGCGCGCACTGCTGCGGCGCACCGGTGTGACCGACGCGGACGCCGGCACCCGGCTGGTCGTCGGCGACCTGTCGCTGAACGAGGAGACCCGCGAGGTCGACCGCGGCGGCACGTCGATCGACCTGACTGCCACGGAGTTCGAGCTGCTGCGCTACCTGATGCGCAACCCGAAGCGCGTGCTGAGCAAGGCGCAGATCCTGGACCGCGTGTGGAGCTACGACTTCGGCGGCCAGGCCAACATCGTCGAGCTCTACATCTCCTACCTGCGCAAGAAGATCGACGCCGGGCGCGCCCCGATGATCCACACGATGCGAGGCGCCGGGTATGTCCTCAAGCCTGCGTCCTAGAACGCTGCGAGCCCAGCTGGTCTCGGGCCAGATCGTCCTGCTCACCGCGCTGTGCCTGGTGATCGGCGGCATCTCGGTGCTCGCGCTGCACGCGTTCCTGATGGACAACCTCGACCGCGAGGTCACGACGCTGCGGCCCGGCCCTGCCGGCCAGCAGTACGGCCCGCCCGGCATCAACGCCCGGATCTTCCCCGACGGCAGCGTCCAGGGCTTCATCGAGCTGCCCGGCTGGAACGCCCCGCGCATGCTCACCGACGACGAGATCGCGGCGCTGGAGGCCGCGCCGTCGGGCCTGCACACCGTCGACCTCGGCGAGGCGGGCGAGTTCCGCGTGGTCACCACCCAGCGCGACGTCAAGGGCCTGTCGCTGCAGCCCGTCACCGACATCGTGTGGCAGATGGTGTGGATCCTCGGCGTGCTGATCGTCGCGGGAGCGGCGGCCGTCGCGCTGGCGGGACGGGTGGTCGTGCGACGCGCGCTGGTCCCGCTCGACCGGGTCGCCGAGACCGCCACGCGCGTCTCCGAGCTGCCGCTGCACGAGGGCGAGGTGGCGCTCGCCGAACGCGTGCCGGAGCAGGACACCGACCCGGCCACCGAGGTCGGCAAGGTGGGCCTGGCGCTCAACAAGATGCTCGGCCACGTCGACGAGGCCCTGAAGGCCAGGCACGACAGCGAGACGCGGGTCCGCCAGTTCGTCGCCGACGCCTCGCACGAGCTCAGGACCCCGCTGGCCGCGATCCGCGGCTACGCCGAGCTGACCCGCAGGACGGGTGAGGACCTGCCGCCCGAGGTCACCCACGCGATGGGCCGGGTGGAGTCCGAGGCGCTGCGGATGACGTCGCTGGTCGAGGACCTGCTGCTGCTGGCCAGGCTCGACGCGGGCCGGCCGCTGGAGAGCGCGGACGTCGACCTGTCGCGGCTGGTGCTGGACGTGGTCGGCGACGCCCGGATCGCGGGTCCCGGCCACAGCTGGAAGCTCGCGCTGCCGGACCGGCCGGTCACCGTCCCCGGTGACGTGCAGCGCCTGCACCAGGTGATCGGCAACCTGCTCTCCAACGCCCGCGCGCACACCCCGCCGGGCACCACGGTGACCACCGGCCTGTCCGTCCACAACGGACACGTCGACCTGACCGTCACCGACGACGGGCCGGGCATCCCCGCGGGCCTGGAGGTCTTCGAACGGTTCGCGCGCGGCGACTCCTCGCGGTCGCGGGCGGCCGGCAGCACCGGTCTCGGGCTCTCGATCGTGGCGGCCGTCGTCGGCGCGCACGACGGCGAGGTGTCCGTGGCGAGCAGGCCCGGCCGCACCGAGTTCACCGTCACTCTCAAGACGGCACCCTGAAGACGGCGCCCCGAAGACGGCACTGAGGACCGGCACCGCACACAGGTCGTTCACAGCAGGGACACACGACCCACCCAGGCCAGGCCGCGACGCTCGTCCCCATGAGACGAGAACGCCTGGCGCTGGCGGCCCTGCTGATCGCGACCGGCGCGCTGTACCTGTGGCGGCTGGGGGACTCGGGCTGGGCCAACGCCTACTACTCCGCCGCCGCGCAGGCCGGTGCGACGAGCTGGAAGGCGTGGTTCTTCGGCTCCTCGGACGCCTCGAACGCGATCACCGTCGACAAGACGCCCGCCTCCCTGTGGGTGATGGGCCTGTCGGCGCGGCTGTTCGGCGTGAACGCGTGGAGCATCCTGGTGCCGCAGGCGTTGATGGGCGTCGGCAGCGTCTGGCTGCTGCACGCGACGGTCCGCCGCTGGTTCTCCCCCGCCGCCGCGCTGATCTCCGGCGCGGTGCTCGCGCTGACCCCGGTCGCCGTGCTGATGTTCCGCTTCAACAACCCGGACGCCCTGCTCGTCCTGCTGCTGGTAGCGGGCGCCTACTGCGTGACCCGCGCCGTCGAGAACGCGAACCCCTACTGGCTGGCTCTCGCGGGCGTCGCGGTCGGGTTCGGCTTCCTCACCAAGATGTTGCAGGCGTTCCTGGTGCTGCCCGCGTTCGGGCTCGTCTACCTGCTCTCCGCCCCCACCTCGATGGGCAGGCGGGTCCTGCACCTCGCCGGCGCGCTGGGCGCCATGATCGTCGCGGGCGGCTGGTGGGTCGCCGCCGTCGAACTGACGCCGGACCGGCCGTTCATCGGCGGCTCGCAGACCAACAGCGTGCTCGAACTGACGCTGGGCTACAACGGTCTCGGCCGCCTCACCGGGGACGAGGTCGGCAGCGTCGGCGGCGGCCGCGGCTGGGGGTCGCCGGGCTGGGCCCGCCTGCTGGGCGCGGAGATGGGCAGTCAGATCGCGTGGCTGCTGCCGGCCGCGGTGGTGCTGCTGGTCGCGGGGCTGTGGCTGACGAACGGCCGCGCCCGCACGGCTCTCGCGCTGTGGGGCGGCTGGCTCGTCGTCACCGCCGGGGTCTTCAGCTTCATGAACGGGATCATCCACTCCTACTACACCGTGGCGCTGGCACCCGCGATCGCCGCGGTCATCGGCATCGCCGCCACCCAGCTCTGGGAACGCCGCCACGAACCCGTCGCGGCGGCGGTGCTCTCGGGCTCGGTCGCGTTGAGCGCGCTGCAGTGCTACGTGCTGATCAACGCGTTCTCCACGCCCGTCGCGCTGCTGGTGCTGATGGCAGGCCTGATCGCGGCGGTCGGCCTGGTGCTCTCGATGCGCTGGGCCATCCCGGTCGCGCTGGTCGCCGCGCTGCTCGGCCCGACCACGTACTCGTTCGCCACCGTCACCACCCCGCACACCGGCGCCATCCCCGTCGCGGGCCCGGCGACCGGGCGGATGGGCATGGGCGGCGGTGGCCTGCTCGACACCACGCTCCCGGCCGCCGACGTCGTGACCCTGTTGCGGGACGACGCCGGCAGCTACCGCTGGGCCGCCGCGACGGTCGGCTCGAACAACGCCGCCGGCCTCCAGCTCGCCAGCGGGCAGCCGGTGATGGCGCTCGGCGGCTTCAACGGCACCGATCCCGCGCCGACGCTGGAGCAGTTCCAGGAGATGGTCCGAAGTGGACAGATCCACTACTTCGTCGCCGCCGGCCGGATGATGCAGGGCGAGACCGGCAGCGACGCCGCCCACCAGATCGCCGGCTGGGTCGCCGCGAACTACACCGCGACCACCGTCAGCGGCACCACCCTCTACGCATTGGACGCGTCATGACCGCCACCCTCGCCCTCGCGCCCGCCGCCGTGCCGACACCGCCGGCGAAACGCGACCAGAAGACGGTGCACCGCATCGCCTTCCTCGCGCTGCTCGCCGGCACCGCCCTGCTGTACCTGTGGAACCTCACCGCGACGGGCTGGGGCAACGACTTCTACGCGGCGGCGACGCAGGCCGCGTCGCAGAGCTGGAAGGCGCTGCTGTTCGGCTCGCTCGACCCCGGCAACACCATCACCGTGGACAAGCCGCCCGCGTTCCTGTGGGTGAGCGGGCTGTTCGCCAAGGCGTTCGGGTTCTCCAGCTGGACCGTGCTCGCCCCGCAGGCGTTCGAGGGCGTCGCGGCCGTGGGCCTGTTGTACGCCACGGTGAAACGCACGTCCGGCCCGCTCGCGGCGTTGTTCGCGGGTGCCGCCTTCGCGCTGACACCGGTGGCCACGCTGATGTTCCGGTTCAACCTGCCGGACGCGCTGCTGGTACTGCTGATGGTCGCGGCCGCGTACTGCACGGTCCGGGCGCTGGAGAACGCGAACGGGTGGTGGCTGGCGCTCGCGGGCGTGGCGATCGGGTTCGCGTTCCTCACGAAGATGATGCAGGGCTTCCTGGTGCTGCCCGCGCTGGCGCCGGCCTATCTGCTCGCCGCGCCCACGTCGGTCGGCAAGCGCTTGCTGCACCTGCTCGGCGCGGGTCTCGCGGTCGTCGTCTCGGCGGGCTGGTTCATCGCGCTGGTCGAGCTGTGGCCTGCCGACAGCCGCCCGTACATCGGCGGGTCGACCAACGACTCGTTGTGGGAGCTGGCGATCGGCTACAACGGCCTCGGCCGCATCTTCGGCGGCTCCGGCGGCGGACCGGGCGGCGGGGGCATGGGCGGGGACATGGGCGGCAACGGGAACATCGGCTTCGGCGGCGAGACGGGCCTCGGCCGGTTGTTCGGCGCCAGCATGGGCCCGGAGATCTCCTGGCTGCTGCCTGCCGCGCTGATCGGCCTCGGCGCCGGGCTGTGGTTCCTGCGCCAGGCTCCCCGCACCAACCGCACCCGTGCCGCGCTGGTCGTCTGGGGCGGCTGGGTGCTGGTCACCGGCGCGGTGTTCAGCTTCATGAGCGGCATCACGCACCCCTACTACACGGTCGCGCTGGCACCCGCGATCGCCGCGCTCGTCGGCATCACCGGCAGCGAGCTGTGGCGCGGACGGGCGCACTTCCCGGTGCGCATGGCGTTGACGGCGATGGTCGCGGCAACCGGTGTGTGGGGCTTCATCCTGCTCGACCGCACCCCCGACTGGACCCCGTGGCTGCGCTGGGTCGTGCTCGTGGTGACCGCGATCGCGGTGGCAGCGCTGGTGTTCGGCCTCCACCGCAAGTGGCTCGTGGGTGTGCTCGTCGCGGCCGCACTGCTCGGCACCTCCGGTTACGCCCTGGCGACCGCGGCCATCCCGCACAGCGGCTCGATCCCGTTGTCCGGCCCGCGTTCCCAGCAGGGCGGTGGGATGGGCATGCGGGAGGGCAGCTCGTCCACGGAGGTCGTGCAGCTGCTCAAGGCCACCGACACCGAGTGGGCCGCCGCGTCCGTCGGCGCTCAGGGCGCGGCCTCGCTGCAGCTGGCGTCGGGCCGGCCGGTGATCGCGATCGGCGGCTGGAACGGCAGCGACCCCGCCCCCACGCTCGACGAGTTCAAGGCGCTCGTGGCACAGGGCAAGGTCGGCTACTTCGTCTCAGGTGGCGGTGGAGGCCGCGGCGGCGACAGCGGGATCGCCGAGTGGGTGGCGGCGACGTTCCAGGCCAGGACGGTCGGCGGCCAGACGATCTACGACCTGACCGGCTGACCGGCCGGTGTCAGAGGAGGCCGGTGTCGGCGGGGAGCACGTCCCCCGGCACCGGCCCCGCGCCGCCGGGGAACACCTCGGCGGGCGTCTCCTCGTTCCACAGCAACGGCAGCAGGTCCGCGCCTCGCCGCCACAGCCACGGAATCCCCTTGAGCAGCAACCACGCCGCGTGGTGCCACACCGTCAGCTCGCGCCCGCCGGAGCACTCCAGGCTGATCTCGCCGACGGTGTGCCCGAGCCCGCGCAGCTCGGCCGCGAAGGCCCGCGCGAGCATCCGGTGGCCGCGTTCGGACGGGTGCAGCCGGTCGACCGCCCACGTCGGCAGCTCGTACGCGCCGGGCAACGCATGCAGGTCGACGCACCGGACCCCGTGCCGCGCCACCACGACGTCGATCACGCGGTTGTACTCGTCGATCCGGTCCTTGAGCACCCGCCGCAGCCGGCCGGGCAGCTTGAACACCCGCCCCTGGTCGTGGAACCGCACGGTGACGACCGAGACGCCCGCGGCGGTCAGCGCGCCGCACACGTGGTCGAGGTCCTCGTGCATCCGCCGCACCGAGAAGTCCGACCGCAGCGTGTCGTTGACGCCCGCGACGACGACGGCCGCGGTGGGCTTGTCCCGCAACGCCTGCGGCAGCTGGACGCGCCGGACGTCGGCCAGCCGCGCGCCGGACACCGCGAGGTTGCGATAGCCGTTGTCCTCGAACGCGGCCGAGAGGATCGGGCCGAAGCCGCGCCAGCCGCCGGGCACGAGGTCGCCGATCCCGACCGCTGTCGAGTCACCGAGTAGCACCAGCACGCGTCCCAGCATCAGCGCGCCCGGTGATCCCGGAATGACCGTGCGGGAACCGTTCAGCGAAATGCCGGATAAAGCGGGAGTTCGAGCACCTCGGCGCCGTAGCGGTCGACCAGCGCGCCGATGACGGCGTCCGCGTGGGCCGCGACCGTCTTCTCCCCCAGTGCCACCGCGTCGGCCCGCAGCCGGAGCCACCGGCCCGCCAGCACGACGCTGCGCGGCGGCGCGTTGTCGACGGTCGGCATCGGCTTCGACAGGGCCCGCCACGTCGCGAGCCACACCCACAGCAGCTGGGCCTCCAGCAGCCGCGGTAAGAGCACCGCGTCGTCGTCCATCTCGGGCCACACCGCCCCGACCTCGGCCCGCCACGCGGCGACCATGGCCTCCGACATCCCCGGCGGCAGCCCCCACCCGCACCAGCAGGACGGGAACGGCACGCGCAGCGCGGCCGCGTCGAACACGATGTCGCGGACGCAGCCGCCCTCGAAGTCGACGAACCGGACACCGCGCGAGGTGACCAGGTGGTTGTCCGGGCACGACGTCGACGGGCTGAACGCGCGCCGCCGCGAGGTGCTGAACGCCCGTGCCGCGTCGGCGGCGAAGTCGGTGGCCTGCGAGGACGTCTCGACGCCCAGCGTGGACTCGAGCAGCCCCGGTAAGCCCGCGATCGCCGCGTGCACGTCGACCGCGATCGGGTCCTGGCAGCACTGCGCCCCCGCGCGCCGCATCAACGCGTCGAAGTCGGCGTCCCGGCCCGCCGTCGTGGCGTGCAGCCGCCCCATCGCGTGCGCCCACGAGAGCAGCCCGCGTTCGGCGGCCCGCGCGTCCTGCGCGTGCAGCTTCTCGGACAGCCGCGGCGCCCGGCCGAGGTCCTCCAGCACGACCAGGCGCGTCGCCGCGTCGTGCGCGAAGAGCTCAGGGGTGGCGCGCTCCTCCGCCGGCAGGGCGGTGAGCAACTGGTGGCTGACGGCCTCGTGCGCCCACGGGTCGCGGTCGCCGCTCGCCTCCGGGTAGCGCTTCACGACCAGCGTCCGCGGCATGGAGAACGGCGAGGAGGCGACTCTGACGCGGATGACGACGGAACGACCGGTACCCCCGAGAGTCTCGGGGTCCGCGAGGCGCACCTGGGCGCCCATTCTCCTGGTCAGCACCCGCTCCGCCGCCCCGACAGCGTCCTCGATCTCAGGTGAAGTCGTGTCGGGAGGGCCCGCGGTGATCTCCACGCTCATCCCCTCCGACCCTACTCCCCGAAGTCTGCGAGTCGGACCGACGCTAATCCGGCCCGGCTGCGACCACCACCACTCGTTGATAACGGCTCACGCCGCAAACGGGTGCGCGGTGATCATCCCCTGGACAGTGGACGTGTGGAAACACCGTCCGTTGCCTTGCGGCGGCGGATCACCAGGACGAACGCGGCCGCCGCGACAATACCGATCAAGTTGATGCCCAGCTGGGCCACCGCCGGCCCGACTCTGTCCCACACTCCGAGAACCGCGGCGAGCGCGGCGTACCCGGCGGCGGGCACGGTGGTGACCGAGATGAACACCCCGACGAGCGCCGCCGACTTGGCCGACGTCATCGAGAGCATGCCCGCCGCTCCCGCGAGCAGCGCCACGATCAGCGAGAACGGCCCGAACTGGTAGACGAAGTCGACCTCGTGCCCGTTGATCAGCGCGTCCTTGTCGAACAGCCCGCCGAGCTGCCCGACCCACGTCAGCAGCGACGTGACCACCATGGCCAGCGGGAACCCGATCCCGAGCGCGACCGACGCCCGCCTCACCAGGTCCCAGCGCTTCGCGACGAGACCGACCGCGATGGCGGCGAGCGGTCCGAACTCCGGCCCGACGACCATGGCGCCGACGATCGTCACCGGCGAGTTGGTCGCCACGCCCACCGCCGCCAGCAGGCACGCGATGGTGAGGAACGCCTGGAACGTGACGCTCGGCCGGGACTCCTCGCCCGACTTCGCGATCAGCTCCTCCCAGACGATCACGTCCGAGCCCTCGCCCGGCGCGTCCGCCTCCGCGCGGTCCGCGGAGTCGGACAGCGAGGTGTCGATCGTCTCGATCGTGACGCCACCGGTGTGGTCGACGTGCAGCTCGCACAACGCGGTGACGATCTCGTCGACGGCCTCGCGCGCCACGTCCGCGGTGATCAGGTCGCCCTCGGGGGCGATCGCCGCGCCACGCAGGAGCACCAGGTGGGTGGCTCCCGCGTGGTCGCGGAGGATCTCCAGCGCGGCTTCGGTCTGGTCCGCCGGGCAGACCACCCGCAGCCTGAGCACTAGTTCTTCTGGTCGGGCTTGGCGTCGACGCCGGCTTCCTTGCGCTGCTGGGCGGTGATCGGCGCCGGGGCCGCGGTCAGCGGGTCGTAGCCGCCGCCGGACTTCGGGAACGCGATGACCTCGCGGATCGAGTCGGCACCCGCGAGCAGCATGCAGAGGCGGTCCCAGCCCAGCGCGATGCCGCCGTGGGGCGGGGCGCCGAACTTGAACGCGTCGAGCAGGAAGCCGAACTTCTCCTGCGCCTCCTCCGCGCCGATGCCCATGACGTTGAACGCGCGCTGCTGCACGTCGGCGCGGTGGATACGAATCGAGCCACCGCCGAGCTCGTTGCCGTTGAGGATCACGTCGTAGGCGTAGGCCAGCGCGTTGCCCGGGTCGGACTCGAAGTTGTCGATCCAGTCCGGGGTGGGCGAGGTGAACGCGTGGTGCAGCGCCGTCCACTTGCCGCCGCCGACCGCGACGTCACCGGAGTCGAGCTTGTCGACCGACTCGAACATCGGGAAGTCGACGACCCACGCGAACGCCCACGCGTTCTCGTCGATCAGGCCGACGCGGTGCGCGATCTCGACACGGGCCGCGCCCAGCAGGGCACGCGCGTCGCGCGGGTCGCCCGCCGCGAAGAAGATGCAGTCGCCCGCGTTGGCGCCGACGGCCTTCGCGAGACCGTCGCGCTCGGCGTCGGTGAGGTTCTTCGCGACCGGGCCGCCCAGCGTGCCGTCTTCCTGGACCAGCACGTACGCGAGGCCCTTGTGGCCGCGCTGCTTGGCGAACTCCTGCCACCCGTCGAGCGTGCGGCGGGGCTGCGACGCGCCGCCGGGCATGACGACGGCACCGACGTACGGCGCCTGGAACACGCGGAACGTCGTGTCCTTGAAGTACTCGGTCAGCTCGGTGAGCTCGACGTCGAAGCGCAGGTCCGGCTTGTCCGAGCCGTACTTCGCCATGGCCTCCGCGTAGGAGATGCGGCGGAACGGCTGCGGGAGCTCGACGTCCTTGAGCTCCTTCCAGATGGCGGCGAGCAGCTTCTCGGTGAGCGCGATGACATCGTCCTGCTCGACGAAGCTCATCTCGATGTCGAGCTGGGTGAACTCCGGCTGGCGGTCGGCGCGGAAGTCCTCGTCGCGGTAGCAGCGCGCGATCTGGTAGTAGCGCTCCAGGCCACCGACCATGAGCAGCTGCTTGAACAGCTGCGGCGACTGCGGCAGCGCGTACCAGGAACCGGGGCGCAGGCGGGCCGGCACCAGGAAGTCGCGCGCGCCCTCGGGGGTGGAGCGGGTCAGGGTCGGCGTCTCGACCTCGACGAACTTCTCGCCGTGCAGCACGTCGCGGGCGATGCGGCTGACCTCGCTGCGCAGCCGGATGGCCTTGGCCGGGCCCGAGCGGCGCAGGTCGAGGTAGCGGTGCTTGAGCCGCGCCTCCTCGCCGATCTCGCCCTCGGCCTCGACCTGGAACGGCAGCGGCGCCGCCTCGTTCAGCACCTCGAGGTCGGACACGTAGACCTCGATGGCGCCGGTGGCGAGGTCGGGGTTCTCGCTGCCCTCCGGGCGCTTGCTGACGTCGCCGGTGACCTTGATGACGTACTCGCTGCGCAGCCGGTGCGCGCGCTCGGCCATCTCGCCCTCGCGGAACACGACCTGGGCCACGCCGGACGCGTCGCGCAGGTCGATGAAGATGACACCGCCGTGATCCCGCCGGCGGGCGACCCACCCGGTGAGGGTGACGGACTGCCCGGCGTGCTCGGCCCGGAGTGACCCGGCCTCGTGCGTGCGCAACACGGTGGTGGCTCCTTGTAGACGAAGTCAGCTTTGCCGTCAAGGCTAGCCGGAGCCACCGACAGTTTTTCACGCAGGGCTTTTCCCGAGCGCCTCCAGCACCGGTTCCGCCTTCGCCCACGCCGCGTGCCAGCCGGGGTCGACCTGCTCGGCGTCCCCCCACCGCGCGATGCGGTGGAGCAGCTCCAGCAGCCGCTGCCGCGGGCGCGGCGCGAGTGACGGCAGCACCTCGGCCAGGAACGGCAGCGCCGCGGTGGCGGCACCGCACACGAACCCGCCCTCCTCGTGGAGGGTCCGGTCGAGGTCGGTGACCGCCCGCGCGACCACCTCGGGATCGTCCGACAGCAGCGCCCGCACGTGACCGGGCGTGTCGAGCGCGGGCCCGTAGGCGTGGTCGACCGAGTGCCACGCGACGTCGTCCAGGCCCTCCAAGCTCATCCCAGGTCCTCCAGCACCGACGTGGCCAGCGTCGAGACCTTCTGCCCCAACGACGTCACGGCGTGGTCGTGCACCCTCTCGGCGACGAGGTCCCGGTGCTCGCGGGCCCGTGCGACGCCGACCAGCCACACCGCGAAGGCCCGCAGCCGCACGTCCGGGTCGGCCACCCACACCGGCACGTACGGCACGACCAGACCCACGTCCGTCGTGTCGCGTTCGAACAGCCTGCGCAGGTAGTCGAGCGCCTCCGTGCGCCACGGCAGCACGTCCACCAGTGCCAGCACGAGGTCGATCCCCTCGAAGTCCTTCGGTCCCACCAGCCAGAGCACGTGCTCCAGCACCTCGTCGTAGCCCATCTCGTACGACCCGGTGGCGAGGAACAGCTCCAGGTCCCCGGTCAGCCCGCGCAGGATCACGCCGGCGTCCGGCCGCGTCGCCGCGGACACGAGCAGCCGCGCCTGCGGCTCGCCGTCCGCGACCTCCAGCTCCCGCAGCCACCCGGTCGCGGCCTCGTCGCCCCGCCCGGCGAACTCCGTCGCGACGAGCACCAGGCACAACCGCGTGGCCGGGTCGGTCTCCTCCTCCCACCGCGCGGACAGGGCGGGCAGCACGGGCGCGCTGTCGCCGAGCCCCTTGCCCAGCAGGAACAGCACACCCCGCCGCACCGCCGCCGACCCGTGGCCCAGCAGCGCGATCAACGCCGGCTTCGAGGCCTCCCAGGCGGCCGGCCAGCTCGGGTGCACGTCGGCGGACCCGCTGCCCCCGGCGACCGCGATCGCGCCGCACAGGTTCTCGAGGAGCCATTCCCGGCTGGGGGTGTGGTCGTGGGCGACCAGCTCCAGCAGGAACGGCCACGCCGCCGCGGTCGCCTCGCTGACCTCGGACTCGCCGCCGATCAGCTGGCGCACCAGCTCCTCGTGCGGCTCGACGGAGGTCCTGGCCTGCCGCAGCAGCCGGGGGAGGTCGTCGCCGTACCCGTCATGACCGCGCAACCGGTACCAGTCGATGCCCTTCAAACCGTCCACCACGGACCCGAGCATAGAAAAGGGGCCGCGACGCAGGTCGCGGCCCCTTTCACACCGGCTCAGCTCACGCGGACGGCGCGAGGTACAGCAGGCGGTTCGGCGAACCCGAGCCCGGGCTCGTCACCTTCGACGGCGTCGACTGCGCGACCAGGTAGGACGAGACCTGGGCCGGCGTCGCCGAGGGGTTGGTGGAGAGGTAGCGCGCCGCGGCGCCCGCGACGTGCGGGGTGGCCATCGACGTACCGGAGATGGTGTTGGTGGCCGAGTCGGACGTGTTCCACGACGAGGTGATGGACGATCCCGGCGCGAAGATGTCGAGCAGCGAGCCGTAGTTCGAGTAGGACGCGCGGGCGTCGGTGCGCTCGGTGGCGCCCACGGTGATCGCCTCGGACACGCGGGCCGGCGAGAAGCCGGACGCGTTGGCGTTCGAGTTGCCGGCCGCGACCGCGAAGGTCACGCCCTTGGCGATGGCGTTGCGCACGGCGGTGTCGAGCGTGGAGTTGGCGCTGCCGCCGAGCGACAGGTTCGCGACAGCCGGCTTGACGGCGTTGTTGCCGACCCAGTCGATGCCCGCGGCGACACCGGCGAGGGTGCCGGAGCCGTTGTTGTCGAGCACGCGGACGGCGACGATCTTCGCGGCCTTCGCGACGCCGTACTGCGAGCCCGCGATGGTGCCGGCGACGTGCGTGCCGTGACCGTTGCCGTCCTGCGCGACGTTGTCGTTGTCGACGAAGTCACGTCCGTTCGACGCGCGGCCACCGAACGTGGAGTGGCTGATGCGCACACCCGTGTCGATGACGTACGCAGTCACGCCCGAGCCGGTGGAGGTGTAGCTGTAGGAGCTGTCCAGCGGCAGGTTGCGCTGGTCGATGCGGTCGAGCCCCCACGACGGCGGGTTCGTCTGCGTCGTCTGCGCGTGCACGACCTGGTCGGCCTCGACGAACTCGACGGACGGGTCCGCGGCGAGTCGCTTGGCCTGCTTCTCCGTCAGCTTCACGTTGAAGCCGCCGAAGCTGGTGTAGTCGCGCTCCACCTTCGCGCCGAACCGCGAGGCGAGGGAGTGCGAGTTTCCCTTGCCCTCCTTCAGCTTCACGATGAAGCTGCCGGCGATCTTCTCGGGCGCGCCGAGGGAGAGGACCTCGCCCTCGGCGGCGGAAGCGTTGGGAACCATCAGAACCGACAGCGCGAGGCTCGCCACGCCGGCGCCGGCGAGGAACCGGATCTTTCGCGTCATGATTCGCATTCCGTTCTTTGCAGGGGAACGATGCGCTTTCGACGCTATGGACGGATCCGGTTCCTGCCAAGGGTGTCCTACGGATTAAGACGCCCTTGTGTTGCCGGACATTTCACGCTTCACAGAGATGGTGGCCAGTAGAGGATACGAGTGACGGGTGGCGTGCCCGGAGTGCCCGTGGTAACCAGGGCGTTTTCCACCTGGGCGGGCGTAGCGGTGGGGTTGACCTCCAGGAACCGCGCCGCCACACCGGCCGCGTGCGGTGCGGCCATCGACGACCCGCTCAACGTCGCCGTCGCCGTGTCGCTGGTGTTCCACGCGGACGGGATGTTCACACCCGCCGCCCAGATGTCCACCAGGGGCCCGTAGTTGGACGACGACGCCTTGGTGTCGTTCTGCGTCAACGCACCCACGCAGATCGCCTGCGAAACCCGTTGCGGCGACGAGTTCCCCGGATCGGTGTTGCTGCCGCCGGCCGCGAGCGTGTACGAGACGCCCGAGTCGATCGACTTCCGCACCGCGGCGTCCAGTGCCGCGGAAGCACCGCCTCCCAACGACATGTTCGCGACGGCGGGCTTGACCGCGTTGACCGTCACCCAGTCGATGCCCGCGATCACGCCGGAGATGGTGCCGCTGCCGGAGCCGTTGAGCACCCGCACGCCCCACACGGTGACGTCCTTGGCCACCCCGAACTTCGTGCCCGCCGCGATGCCGGCGACGTGCGTGCCGTGCCCGTTGTCGTCCTGCGCCACGGGGTCGTTGTCGACGAAGTCCCACCCGTCGCGGGCTCGGCCGCCGAAGTCCTGGTGCGTCACGCGAAGACCGGTGTCGATCACGTAGACGTTCACGCCGCGGCCGGTGGACTTGTAGGCGTAGGTCCGGTCCAGCGGCAACGCCCGCTGGTCGATGCGGTCGAGGCCCCAGGGCGGGTCGACCTGGACGCCGTTGGCGTGCACGACCCCGTCCCGTTCCACGTGGGACACGGCCGGGTCCGCTTTCAGCGCGCGCACCTGCCGCGAGGTCAGCCGGGCGCTGAAACCGTTGAGGGCGTGGGTGTAGCGGTGCTCGACGGCACCGCTGAACGACGCCGTGAGACTTTCCAGGACGCTTTCTCGGGCATTTCCTCGGGCGCCGTCGTCCTTCAGCACGACGATGTACGACGACGTGGCCGCGGACGCCGGGGCGACCACGACGGCCGCGCCCAGGGCGGCGACTGCCAGCAGGGCTCTCACGGGCAGGACTTCCTCTCGTGTCGATCGCAGGGAACGACGGCCCCGGCTCGCCGGGAGAGCCGGGGCCGCACGTCAGGAGGGGGTCAGCCGGATGCAGGACAGGACGGCGTAATAGTCCCGAGATCTGAACTTTCCGGGTTCCCGATGAGGGCAAAACCGCCGATCGGCTGTACCGCGGTCCCTTTGCTGCCGATAACCTTCCGATCTTGACTCCGGGAAACGGAGGACTGATGCTCACGATTTACCCACCGCGCGAGGAGCTCGCCGACCTGTTGGTGACGGGTCCGTTCGCGGACGCGTTGCGGGTCGCGATCCAGGTGCGGGGCCTGAGCCTCGAACGGCTGCAGCACCGGTTGAAGGTCCGGGGCGCGCCGATCAGCGTCACGGCCCTGAGCTACTGGCAGTCGGGCCGGCGCAGACCCGAGCGGCCGGAGTCGATGATGGCCCTCGCCCACCTCGAGGACGTGCTCGGACTGCCGGAGGCGGCCCTGTCCCGGCTGCTCGGCCCACCGCGGCCGCGCGGCCGTTCCCGCAGGCGGGAGGATCCGGCACGGGCGTCCTGGGACGGTTCCGGGCTCGAGCTGACCGCCCAGCACGACCGCGTGGACGTCGCGCCCTGCGGCGGGGTGAGGGGCATCCGGTCGCGGCAGGTCATGCGGGCGCGGGCCGGTGCGGTGGACCGCTGGATCCTCTGCCACGAGACGGGTTCGGCGCAGGGCACGCCACAGCCGGCGCTCGCCGCCGTGCGCTCCTGCCGGGTCGGCCGCGTCGCCCGGGAACGCACCGGTGGCGTTCTCGTCGCGGAGCTCGTGTTCGACGAACCGATCTCCGCCGGCGAGTCGATCGCGATCGAGTACGAATTGATCTATCCACACCCGACGGTCGAGCACGCGCATTTCCGGCGATTCTCCGAACCCGTGCACGACTACGTGCTGGAGATCGATTTCACCGCCGAGCCCGCTTCCTGCGAGCAGTTCGCGTCGGGCCCGGCGGGGGCGGAACTGCTCGGCGGCGTGCGCCCGGCCGCCGTGGACGACAGGGGCAGGGCACACGCCGCCGCGACCGACTTCGGTCCCGGCCTCTACGGCATGCGCTGGACCGCGGCCGAGAACGCCTCCGGGTCGTCGAGCCACGGGTAGTGCCCGGCGCCGCTCTGCACGACCAGTCGCGCGCGCGGGAACAGGTCCGCGTACTCCTGCGCGCGTCGCGGCGGCAGTGACACGTCCAGCTCACCGGCGAGCAGAAGCGTTGGCACGTCGAGCTTCTGGAGCTCCGCGCGCACCTGCGCCGGGTCGAACGCACCTTCCGCGTAGTACTGCTTGGCCGCGTCGTCGTTGCGCGGGTGCTCGTCGAGCGCACGAGCTTGGGCGTCCCACCGGCCGTGCAGGAACGGTGTGATGCCCTGGAACGCCTCCGCGCTGAAGTTGCCGGCCCAGATCTGCTGGAAGGCCGCGTAGGCCTGCTCGTACCACGGTTCGGCGTGCCGCGTCTCGGCGATCTCCCTGCGGTCCGCGTCGGTCACGTCGATGCCGACCACGCGCGGGCTCGGCGTCACCAGCAGCAGCTCCTCGACGTGCTGCGGGTAGCGGGTCGCGTACAGGACCGCGAGCGTGCCGCCCGCCGAGTGCCCGAGCAGCCGCATCCTGTCCAGCCCGAGGTGCCGCCGCAACGCCTCCACGTCGCCGACCTGCGCGTCGACGCGGTAGTCGTCGGCCTTCTCCGACTCGCCGGTGCCGCGCAGGTCCAGCCTGACCGTGTTCTCGATCGGCAGTCCGCCCAGGTAGGACGACGCCTGCATCGGCCCGCCCGGCAGGCAGACGACCGGGTCGCCGGCCTCGCCGTGGTAGGTGAGGCCGACGCCGTCTGAAGTGAAAGTCCCCATGCCCCGCAGTGTGTCAGTAGGACCTGGGCAGCTTCAGCGAGTTTTGCGCGACGAAGTTCAGCACCATCTCCCGCGACACCGGCGCGATGCGGGACAGCCGGGACGACGCGAGCATCGACGCGAGACCGAACTCGCGCGACAGGCCGTTGCCGCCGTGGATCTGGATCGCCTGGTCGACCGCCGCCGCGATGGCCTCGCCCGCCGCGTACTTGGCCATGTTCGCGGCCTCACCCGCCTCCCGGTCGCGCCCGGAGTCGTAGAGGGCGGCGGCCTTCTGCGTCATCAGCCGCGCGAGCTCGACCTCGACGTGGATCTTCGCCAGCGGGTGCGCGAGCCCCTGGTGCGCGCCGATCGGCGTGTCCCAGACGGTGCGCTGCCGCGCGTAGGCGACGGCCTTGGCGATCGCGAGCCGCGCCGACCCGGTGCCCATGCTCGCGCCCATGATCCGTTCGGGGTTGAGCCCGGCGAAGACCTGCTGCAACCCCTGGTCCGGCGAGCCGACGACGGCGTCCGAGGGCAGCCGCACGTCGTCGAAGAACAGCGTGAACTGCTTCTCCGGCATGACCAGGTCCATGTCGATCTCGTGCCAGGTGAAGCCCTCGGCACCGGTCGGCACGACCACGAGCACGGGCCCGGTCTTCTGGATCGCGACCACCAACACGGCGTCGACCTCGTCGATGCCGGAGATGTAGGTCTTGCCGCCCTTGAGGACCCAGTCGTCGCCGTCGCGGCGGACGGTCGTCTTGAGCTTGTGCGCGTTGGACCCCGCGTCCGGCTCGGTGATCGCGAACGCCATCTTCAGCGTGCCGTCCGCGAAACCGGGTAGCCACTTCGACTTCTGCTCGTCCGTGCCGAACCGCGCGATCACCGTCGCGCAGATCGCCGGCGAGACCACCATGAGCAGCAACGGGCATCCCGCCGCCGCCAGCTCCTCGCACACCGCCGCGAGGTCACCGATGCCACCGCCTCCGCCGCCGTACTCCTCGGGCACCGCGACGCCGAGGTAGCCGAGCTTGCCTGCCTCCTCCCACAGCTCGGTGGTCTTCTCCCCCGCCCGCGCCTTGGCGGTGAAGTACTCGCTGCCGTACTTGGCGCCGAACTCCGCCACGGCCTTGCGCAGCGCGACCCGCTCGTCCGACTCGACGAAGCTCATGATTCCTCCACAACGGCCACCACGGCCAGGACGTCGCCGGCGTCGACCTGCCGGCCCTGCTCGACGAGGAGCTCGGTGACGGTGCCCGCGCCGGTCGCGAGCACGCGGTGTTCCATCTTCATGGCCTCCAGCACCAGCAGCTCGGCACCGGCCTCGACCACGTCGCCCTGCTGCACGCCGACCCGCACGACCGTGCCCGGCATCGGTGCCACGGTCGCCCCCGGCGCCAGCTTGGTCTCCGGCTCGGGGAACCGCGGCACGACCGTCAGCGCCATCGACCCGCGCGGTGAGTCGACCTCGACCACGTCCCCGTACCTGGCGACGTGGAACGGCACGCGCACGCCGTCCAGCTCCAGCACGACCGCACCGGGCGTGGCGAGCGCCGGGTCGTACTCGACCTCGACCTGCTCCTCGCCGACCAGGAACCGCGCCTTCGGCTGCTGCGACCGCACGTTGCGCCACCCCAGCGGCAGCGTCCCGATCCTGCGCGTGGCGGCCGACGCCAGCGCGGCCGCGAGCGCAAACGGTTGCGGGTCAACGGTCCTGGTGAGGTCGTGCTCGGCCAGGAACCCGGTGTGGGTGTCCCCGTCGAGGAACGCGTCGTGGCGCAGCACGTCCACGAGCAGCTGGCGGTTCGTGACCAGCCCGTGGATCCGCGCGCTCTCCAGCGCCGTCGCGAGCTTGCGCGCGGCGGCCCGCCGGGTCGGCGCGTACGCGATCACCTTGGCCAGCATGGGGTCGTAGTGCACGGAGACGACCGACCCGTCCTCGACCCCGCTGTCCACCCGGACGTCACCGGGCACGTGGAACCGGTGCAGCACCCCGCTCGCGGGCCGCCAGTCGTTCGCCGGGTCCTCCGCGTACAGCCGCACCTCGATCGCATGGCCCCGCGGTTCAGGCGGATCGACAGGAAGCTCCGCCCCCTCCGCGATCCGCAGCTGCCACTCCACCAGGTCCACGCCGTACACCAGCTCGGTGACCGGGTGCTCGACCTGCAGCCGGGTGTTGACCTCCAGGAAGTGGAAGTCGTCGCCCTTCAGCATGAACTCGACGGTGCCGGCGCCGACGTACCCGATCGACTCCGCGGCGGCCACGGCGGCGGCGTACAAACGCTTGCGGATCCCGTCGTCCACCGCCGGGCTGGGCGACTCCTCGACGATCTTCTGGTGCCGCCGCTGGATCGAGCACTCGCGTTCACCCAGCGCCCAGACCGTGCCGTGCGTGTCGGCGAGGACCTGCACCTCGACGTGCCGCGCCTGCTCCAGCAACGGCTCGCAGAACACCGTCGGGTCGCCGAACGCCGACTCGGCCTCGCGCCGCGCGCTCTCCAGCTCCCGCTCGAACTCCGAGCGCTCCCGCACGATCCGCATACCGCGCCCGCCGCCACCGGCCGACGCCTTGACCAGCACCGGGAAGTCGGTGACGGTCTCCGGGTCCAGCTCCGGCAACGTGGGCACGCCCGCCGCCGCCATCCGCTTCTTCGCGGCGACCTTGGACCCCATCGCCTCGATGGCGTCCGGGGTCGGCCCGACCCACGTGAGCCCGGCCGCCTCCACCGCCCGTGCGAAGCCCGCGTTCTCGCTCAGGAACCCGTACCCGGGGTGCACGGCATCCGCCCCGGCCCGCACCGCCGCGTCCACCAGCAGGTCGGCGCGCAGGTAGGTCTCGGCGGGCGACGCGCCGGGCAGCCGGACCGCGAAGTCGGCCTCCCGGACGTGCGGCGCGTCCGCGTCGGGGTCGGAGAACACCGCCACCGCGCGGATCCCGTTGTCCCGGCAGGTGCGGATGATCCGGCGGGCGATCTCCCCGCGGTTGGCGATCAGAAGTGACTTGATCACTGGGTCATCACATCCGGAAGACGCCGAAGCCGTCGGCGCCCTTGATCGGTCCGCTGTGGACAGCGGAGAGGCAGAGGGCGAGCACGGTCCTGGTGTCGCGCGGGTCGATCACGCCGTCGTCGTAGAGCTTCCCGGACAGGAACGGCGCCAGCGACTGCTCCTCGATCTGCGCCTCGACCATCGTGCGCATGGCGGCGTCGTGCTCCTCGTTGTACTCCTGCCCCTTCGCCGCGGCGGCCTGCCGCCCGACGATCGACAGCACGCCCGCGAGCTGCGCGGGCCCCATCACGGCCGACTTGGCGTTGGGCCAGGTGAACAGGAACCGGGGGTCGTAGGCACGGCCGCACATGCCGTAGTTGCCCGCGCCGTACGACGCGCCCATCGTGATCGTCAGGTGCGGCACCCGGCTGTTCGACACGGCGTTGATCATCATCGAGCCGTGCTTGACGATGCCGCCCTGCTCGTACTGGGCGCCGACCATGTAGCCCGTGGTGTTCTGCAGGAAGACCAGCGGCGTGTCGCTCTGGTTCGCCAGCTGGATGAACTGCGTGGCCTTCTGCGACTCCTCGCTGAACAGCACGCCGCGCGCGTTGGCGAGGATGCCGACCGGGTAGCCGTGGATCCGCGCCCACCCGGTGACGAGGCTGGTGCCGTACAACGGTTTGAACTCGTCGAACACCGAAGCGTCGACCAGCCGCGCGATCACGTCCCGCGGGTCGAACGGCACCCGCTGGTCCTCGGACACGAGGTCCAGGATGCTGTCGGCGTCGAACAACGGCTCCTCGACCGGTGCCGGTTCCGGCCCCTGCTTGCGCCAGTTCAGCCGCGCGACCACCCGGCGCGCCAGCCGGATCGCGTCGACCTCGTCCTCCGCGACGAAGTCCGCCAGCCCGGACGTGGCGCCGTGCATCACCGCGCCACCGAGCGACTCGTCGTCCGCGTCCTCCCCGGTCGCCATCTTGACCAGCGGCGGACCGCCGAGGAACACCTTCGACCGGTCCTTGACCATGATCACGTAGTCGGACATGCCCGGCACGTACGCACCGCCGGCCGTCGCGTTGCCGAACACCGCCGTGACCGTGGGGATGCCCGCGGCGCTGAGCCGGGTCAGGTCGCGGAACGCCCGCCCGCCGGGGATGAAGATCTCGCTCTGCGTCGGCAGGTCCGCCCCGCCCGACTCGACCAGGCTGACCACCGGCAGCCGGTTCTGCAACGCGATGTCGTTGGCCCGCAACGACTTCCGCAGCGTGTACGGGTTCGACGACCCGCCGCGCACGGTCGGGTCGTTCGCCACGATCACGCACTCGACGCCCTCGACCCGCCCGATGCCCGTGACGACGGACGCCCCGACCGGGAAGTCCGTACCCCATGCGGCGAGCGGCGACAGCTCGAGGAACGGGCTGTCCTCGTCGATGAGCAGCTCGACCCGTTCGCGGGCCAGCAGCTTGCCGCGCTGGTGGTGCCGCTCGACGTACTTCGGTCCCCCTCCCGCGAGCGCCTTCGCGTGTTCGGCGTCCAGCTGCGCGATCTTCGCGAGCAGCGCCTCCCTGTTGCCCATCAGGCGAACCCCAATCGTCGTGCCGCGAGCTCGGTCATCACTTCACTCGCCCCGCCCCCGATGCCGAGGATGCGGGCGTCCCGGTAATGACGCTCCACTTCGGACTCCCGCATGTACCCCATGCCGCCGTGCAGCTGCACCGCCGCGTCGACCACGAACGAACACGCGTCCACAGCGGCGTTCTTGGCGAAGCACACCTCGGTGATCACGTCCTCGCCCCGGTGCACGCGCGCCGCGACCTCCCGCGTGTAGGTCCGCGCGAGGTCGATCCGCTGCGCCATCTCGGCGAGCTTGTGCGAGACCACCTGCCGCTTCACCAGCGGCTTGCCGAACGTCTCGCGGTTGCGCACCCACTCGACGGTCAGGTCCAGTGCCCGCTGCGCCGTCGCGTACGCCTCCACCGCCATCGTGACCCGCTCGACCTGGAACTGGCGCATGATCTGCACGAACCCCGCGTTCTCCTCGCCGACGAGGTTGCGCACGGGCACCCGCACGTCGTCGAAGTGCAGCTCCGCGGTGTCGCTGCAGTGCCAGCCCATCTTGTCGAGCTTGCGGCGGGTGAACCCGTCCTCGACCACCAGCAGCGAGATGCCCTGGTAGCCGGGCTCCCCGGTCCGCACCGCCGTCGTGACGAAGTCCGCGCGGCACCCGGAGGTGATGAACGTCTTCGAGCCGTTCACGACGTAGTGGTCGCCGTCCCGCACGGCCCTGGTCCCGATGTTCGCGACGTCCGAGCCGGCACCCGGTTCGGTGACCGCCAGGCTGCCGATCTTCTCGCCGCGGATCGCGGGCTTCGCGAACCGCTCGATCAGGTCCTCGTTCCCGGACTGCCAGATGTGCGGGATCGCGATGCCGTGCGTGAACAGCGCGGCGATCACCCCGCTCGACCCGCCGGCCTGGATGACCTCCTCGGTCAGCACCACGGAGTCGAGCAGGTCACCGTCGGAGAACCCGATCGCGAGCAACCCGATCGCCGCGGCCTTCTTGTGCAGCTCACGCGGGATCTCGCCGTCCCGCTCCCACTGGGCGAGGTGCGGCACGATCTCCTTCGTCGTGAAGTCGCGGACGAGTGCCCGCAGCTCCTTCCGCTCCTCGAACAGGTCCCTGGTGATCACAGCAGGTCCTCCGGGATCTCGACAACCCTCGCGCGCAGCCACTCGCCCAGCGCCTTCGCCTGCGGGTCGAACCGCGTGCTGCTCGCCACGCCGTCACCCAGCAGCCCGTGCAGCACGAAGTTGAGCGCCCGCAGGTTCGGCAGCTCGTACCGGCTCACCTCGACGGCTTCCGGCAGCAGCTCCCGGAGCTTCTCGACCGTCAGGAACCCGGTCAGCCACTCGAAAGCCGCGTCGGACCGCACCCACACACCGAGGTTCGCGTCCCCGCCCTTGTCGCCGCTGCGCGCACCGGCGATCGTCCCCAACGGCCGCTTCACAGCACCACCGCCTTCGCGCTGACCTCGTCGCGCGACACGTACGCGGCCCGGTACACCCCGAACGGCGTCCCGTCGCTCGGCGGCGCCGTGACGTGGAACCCCGGATAGCTGGCCAGCGCCAGCTCGATCGCGGCCCTGCTGAACCCCTTGGCCCGCTTGGGGTCCGTCGTCTTGATGGTCACGTGCAGCAGCGCGCTGGCCTGTTCCTCGGTCGCCGCGTCAGCCTGGTCGGTGCGCGCCAACGTCCACGTCAGCCCGTCCTCCCCGATGGCGTCGTTCAACTGCCGCCGCACCAACCCCGCCTTCTCCTCCACGTCCAGTCCGGTGAGGACGAACGTCGTGGAGTTCCTGAACCCGCCCAACGTGTTCAGGCACACCTTGAGCGTCTCGGGCGGCGGACTGCCTTGCACGCCGCTGATCCGGACACCTCGGGCGTCCGATGCCAGCCGGATCGTGTCGAAGTGCGTCGTGACGTCCGGCCCCGGGTACTCGGGCGCGCCGATCTCGTACAACAGCTGTGCTGTCACGGTGTCGACGGTGACCGCGCCACCCGTCCCGTCGTGCTTCGTGATCAGGCACGCCCCGTCCTCGTCGATCTCCGCGATCGGAAACCCGGGACGCGTCACGTCGACCTCGGTGAAGAACGAGTAGTTCCCGCCGGTGGCCTGCGTCCCGCACTCCAGCACGTGCCCCGCGACCGTGGCACCGGCCAGCCGGTCCCAGTCCTCGCGCGCCCACCCGAAGTACGCCGCCGCCGGCCCCACCACCAGGCTCGCGTCGGTGACCCGCCCGGTGACCACGACCTGCGCGCCCTGCTCCAGGCACTCCGCGATCTCCCACGCACCCAGGTAGGCGTTGGCCGTCAACGCCTCCGGGAACCGCTCCTTGAGGTCGTCACCGGTGACGTACCCGACCTTGGCCCCCGAGATCTCGCCGAGCTTGCGCGCCAGCCCCTCGGGGTTGAGCCCGCCCGCGTTGACCACGATCTTGACGCCCCGGTCGAGCGCCAGCGCGAGGCAGTCCTCCATCTGCCGCAGGAACGTCTTGGCGTACCCGAGCGACGAGTCCTTCATCCGGTCACGACCGAGGATCAGCATCGTCAGCTCGGCGAGGTAGTCGCCGGTGAGGACGTCCAGTTCCCCGCCTTCGAGCTGCTCGCGCATCGCGGACAACCGGTCGCCGTAGAACCCGGACGCGTTGCCGATCCGGATCACCGGCCACCTCCGGGCGGACCCGCGAACGCCTGCGCGATCGGCACCCATTCCTCCGCCACCGGCCCGACGGCCTCGATCGCCAGCTCCTTGCGGTTGCGCCGCTGCGTCACCAGCCACGCGAAGTCCAGCGCTGGCCCGGACACCCGGTTCTCCGCATCCTCCGGCCCCCACGTCCACAGCGCGCCACCCGGCCCGGTCAGCTCGACCCGCACCGGGACCTCGGGCACCGCCAGCCCGTTCAGCAGGAACGCGAACCCGATCGTCCGCACCCCGATGTGGCACACGTGCTTGAGCCGCGCGGTCGGCGTCCGCTCGACGCCCAGCGCGTCCGCGACGTCCTGCCCGTGCGCCCAGGTCTCCATGATCCGCGCGGTCGCCATCGACGCCGGGCTCATCGGCGGCCCGAACCACACGATCTTCCCGGACGCCGCCGCGAGGTGCTCCTGCAACGACGCCCGCCCCGCACGCCACTGCTCCAGCAGGTCCGGCAGCGCCGCGGCCTCGGCCGCCGTGCGGTCCACGATGTCCCCGGCGAGCGGCTGGGCCTGGAACGCCTCGGGATCGGTGATGGCGACGACGGCAGCCTTGTCCGTCCACATGAGATGGCCGATCTGGTGCCCGATCGTCCAGCCCTCCGCGGGCGTCGGCAACGACCAGTCGGCTCCGGCCACCAGGTCGTCCAGCTCGCGCGACTCGGCGTCGAGGTCGGCCAGCAGTTCCGTGATCACAGCTGTTCCTCCAGCATCCGCGCCCAGTAGCGCACGACGTGCGCCCGGCGCTTGGCGTCATCGGCGAGCTGGTTGGCGAGCGCCAGCCCGCGCACAAGATCAAGGGTTGCCTGCACGGCGTCCTTCACACCCGGCTCGGTGTCGTCGACGTCCAGCAGCTCCAACGCGAGCCCGTACACCTCACGACCCAGCCGGGCCTGCAGCTCCAGCACCTGCTCGCGCAGCTCGGGATCGGTCCGCGCGGCCACCCACAGCTCCAGCGCGGCGGTGAACAGGTCGCTGGCGTGGAAGTCCGCGATCAGCTCCACCACGGCGTGCGTGCTCTTCTCGGCGTGCTCCGCGCGCCGCTTCAGCACCTCGACGCTCTCCGCGCCCACGTGCTCCACGGCCGCCGCGACCAGCTCGCCGCGCGTCCGGAAGTGGTGCAGCTGCGCGCCCCGCGACACCCCGGCGCGCTCGGCCACCTCGGTCGTCGTGGTGCCCGACCAGCCGCGTTCCACCAGGCACTCGACCGTCGCCTCCATGAGCTTCCGCTTGGTCTCGCGGGTGCGGTCGGCCTGGCGCTGCCTCGTCTCCACGCCGCCGAGTGTTCCGCCGAACAAACAAACAGTCAAGCCTGCTTGTAAATGTGCCAGTACCGTCCGCCGTGATGAGCATCGTGGAGAGACTGAGGGCCGCCGGCTGCGTGTTCGCCGAGGACGAGGCCGCCCTGCTGACGGACGCCGCCACCGACGACGACCACCTCGAAGAGCTGGTCCGCCAACGGATCGACGGCCTGCCGCTGGAGCACGTCGTGGGCTGGGCCATGTTCTGCGACCGCAGGATCGTCGTCACGAAGGGCGTCTTCGTGCCCCGCCACCGCACCGAGCTGCTGGCCGACCTGGCCACCGACCTGAAGCCCGCGGTGGTGGTCGACCTGTGCTGCGGCTCCGGCGCGGTGGGAGCCGTCCTGCACCACCGGCTGCCGGACGCCGCGGTCTACGCCGCCGACATCGACCCGGCAGCCGTCGAGTGCGCCCGGCAGAACCTGGCCGACGTCTTCGAGGGCGACCTGTTCGACGCACTCCCCGCACACCTCAAGGGCACCATCGACGTCGTCGTCGCCAACGTCCCGTACGTGCCGACCGACGACATCCCGTTCATGCCCGTCGAAGCCCGCGACCACGAGGCCCGCGTGGCCCTCGACGGCGGCGCGGACGGCCTGGAGGTGCTGCGCCGCGTGGCGGCCCAGGCGAAGCACTGGCTGCGCCCCGGCGGCCACCTGCTGAGCGAGACCAGTGAGCGCCAGGCCCCCGCCGCACTGGCCGCCTTCACCGCCGCCGGCCTCGACGCCAAGCTCGTGACCAGCGACGACACCACCGCGGTGGTCGGGCGCGCCTGACTTCCGTACGATGTACGGTATGTCGTACGACGAGATCATGCAGTGGTTCGAGAAGTGGGACGCGCTCGCGGTGGCGGGGGACGTCGAGGCGATGGCCGACATGGCGCTGTTCCCGGTCAACGCGGTCACCGACGGCTCGGCGACGTCGTGGGACCGCGAGACGTTCCTCCGCGAGATGGGCGCGCAGCTCGGCGGTGACGTGAAGATGGAGTCCACCAGGACGCCGCACTTCCTGAACGACAACCTGGTCTTCGTGATCACGGACGGGACGATCAACGGGATCACGGTCCGCTACGGCGACCTGCTCACGCGGGTCGGCGGCGAGTGGAAGTTCCAGACGATGGCCCAAGGAGGATGGGCCTGAGCGAAGAGCGCCCCGGGGAAGAGGGCGTCTCCTGAAGCGAACTAGAGCAGGGTGAGCTGTTCCTGGTCGACGCGCGGAGCCGGCACACCCACCGGCAGGCTGCCGTCGGGCCACACGCCGTCGTCGTCACCGGGCACACCGGTGACGGCGTCGGTGGACCGCCCCCGCGGCGCCAGGCCGTGCTTCTCGATCAGCGGGACCACCCGCGCGGCGAGGCGAGCGCGGTACCGCTTGTCCACATAGGACCCGGCGCCGTAGAGGTACCGGTAGGTCTCGACCAGGTCGGGGTGCTCGCGCCGCAGCCACGCGGCGAACCACTCCTTGGCACCGGGACGCAGGTGCAACGGCAGCACCGTCACGCCCGTGGCACCCGCCGCCGCGATCTGCTCCAGCAGGAAGTCCAGCTGTTCCGCGGAGTCCGTCAGCTCCGGCAGCACCGGCGCCACGAACACCCCGCACGGCAACCCGGCCTCCCGCACCTTGCGCACGAGCTCCAGCCGCGCGGCGGGCGTCGGCGTGCCGGGTTCCAGCGACTTGTGCAGGTCCCGGTCCATCAACGCGAGCGACACCGCGATCCCGACCGGCACGACCTCGGCCGCCGCCGTCAGCAACGGCAGGTCGCGCGCCAGCAGCGTGCCCTTCGTCAGGATCGAGAAGGGCGTGCGGGAGGCGGTGAGCGCCTCGATGATCCCTGGCATCAAGGCGTACCGCCCCTCCGCCCGCTGGTACGGATCGGTGTTGGTGCCCAGCGCGACGTGCTCCTGCTTCCACTTCGACGACCGCAGCTGGCGCGACAGCACCTCACCGGCGTTGACCTTGACGATCAGCTGGGTGTCGAAGTCGTGCCCCGTGTCCAGGTCGAGGTACGAGTGCGTCTTGCGGGCGAAGCAGTTGTGCGCCACCACGCCGTTGGCGATGAAGTCACCCGTGCCGGTGGTGATGTCGTAGAGCGTCTGCTCCCCCAACGGTTCGACGGACACGACACCCAGCGGCTGCTGCGACTTGATCGCCACGCCGTCGATGTCGCGCTTGCGGGTGATCGCCGGGTCGACGGTGTGGAAGAACCGCAGGTTCTCCCGCAGCCCGCCGCGCAGCCGCACGACCCGCACGCCACGCCGGCGGCGCAGCTCCTCGATCGCGAAGTCGAAGTGGAAGTGCTTGAGCGCCAGCACGATCGCCTCGATGACGGTGGCGTTGCGCGACGACAGCCGCAGGATGCTGCGCGAGCAGGTCCCGAGGTAGTCGAACGCGCCGGCCAGGAAACCCTTGAGCCAGTCCGGGTTCGGGGCTATCTGCCAGTGCGCGAGCTCGCGCACCTGGTGCAGAAATCCCCTCCCTTCTCGCACACCGAAGTAGTCGAGGTACTCCTGTGTGCGGTCCATGGCCTCGATGTCGGCCAGGGGGATCCGGAACTCGTGCTCGTCGTCGACCATGCCGCGCAGGTAGCCGCGGCGGTAGTCGTCGGTCACGGCGGGCTGCTCGACGAAAGCCCCCGTGCCCATCAGCTTGTTGCCGGTCGTCAGGTGCGGACGCCGGCCGATGCCCGCGGTCTCGCCGGTCACGTGCTTCCAGCCGCGGTCGGTCAGGAAGCGGTGGTCGCCGGACGCCACCACGGACGTGCCGTCCTCCAGCGTCAGCCGGTAGGCGTCCTTGCGCGTCTCCCAGTGCGCCAGGACGGTGGTGAGCTTGTAGCGGCGGTAGTTGCCGACGAGCTCGGTGCCGTAGATCTCATCGCCCTCCCGGAGCTGCGACAACGGTTTCGTGCGACCGTTGCCCATGAGGACCGGTGTGTCGCCGGCCAGACAGTAGGTGCAGGCGTGTGAACAGCCCCGATACGGGTTGACCGTCCACGAGAAGGGCAGCGACGAACCCGGTACCCCGTTGAGCACGGATTTGGCGCGGACCTCGTGGAACACCACGTCCGCGAACTCAGGAGTTCGTACGCTGCGCACCAGTCCCGGTAGCCCCGGTAGTGCCTGCTGCGGCTCTGCCTCGAGTTTTTGCCCGTCCCATCGCACGACATCGATTCGAACACATGTTCGAACGGCGGTCAAGGAGAGCGCGTGTCACCCATTGAGGTAGCAGGGTTCATCACCGGCGCACTCTGCGTGTGGCTCGTCGCCCGCCAGAACCCGTGGAACTGGCCCATCGGCATCGCCAACAACATCGCGTTCCTGGTGCTGTTCTGGACCAGCGGCCTGTACGCGGACTCCGGCCTGCAGGTCGTCTACATGGCACTCGCGGTCTACGGCTGGTGGGCGTGGGTGCGCGGCGGCGAGCAGCACTCGACGCTGCGCGTCAGCCGCACGACCGGGCGGCAGTGGCTCTGGCTCGCGGTCGCCGGCGTGCTCGCGACCGGCCTGCTGCACTGGGGACTGGTGTCGCTCACCGGGTCGAACGTGCCCTTCTGGGACGCGATCACGACGGTGCTGTCCCTGCTCGCCACGTGGGGGCAGACGCGCAAGAAGGTCGAGTCCTGGTGGCTGTGGATCGCGGCCGACGTCATCTACGTGCCGCTCTACGCCTACAAGGAGCTCTACCTGACGGCGGTGTTGTACGTGGGGTTCATGGTGCTGTGCGTGATCGGCCTGCGGAACTGGACGAAGGACCTCAAGACCGACGAGGTGCCCGCGTGAAGGAGTTCGCCCACGCGCTGGTGCTCGGCAAGTTCTACCCGCCGCACAACGGCCACCACCACCTCATCGAGACGGCGGCCGCCCGGAGCGTTCGCACGACCGTCACGGTCCTCGCCGCGTCGTCCGAGACCATCCCGCTCGGCCACCGCGTGCGCTGGCTGACCGAGACGCACGCGGCGACCCCCGGCGTGCGGATCATCGGCGACCTCGACGACCACCCGATGGACTTCGACTCCGACGAGATCTGGGGCCTGCACGTCGACGTCGCCCGCGCCGTCCTCGCCCGGCGCGCCATCGCGGACGGCGACCCGTCGCAGGCACCGGTCGACGTCGTGTTCTCCAGCGAGAAGTACGGCGACGAGCTGGCGCAACGGATCGGCGCGCGGCACGTGCTCGTCGACCTCGACCGCTTCACCCACCCGGTCTCCGGCACGGCGGTGCGCACCGACCCGATCGGGAACTGGCACCACCTCGCGCCCGCGACCCGGCGCGGCCTGGGCTGGAAGGTCGTGGTCGTCGGCGCCGAGAGCACCGGCACCACCACGCTGTCCCAGCAGCTCGCCGCGCACTTCAAGGCGCCCTGGATCGCCGAGTACGGCCGCGAGCACACCGAGCACAAGCTCGCCGCCGCACGGGCGTTCGACCCGCACGCCACCGTGGACGGTCTGGTGTGGACGCTTGGCGACTTCGAAGACGTTGCGCGCGAACAGGAACGCCGCATCCGCGCCGAGACGGCACCGCTCGTGGTCGCGGACAACGACGCGTTCGCCGCGACCGTCTGGGGAGAGCGCTACCTCGGTTTCCGCCCGGAGGTCTTCCAGGGCACCGAACCGGACCTCTACCTGCTGACCGACCACGCCGGCGTCCCGTTCGAACAGGACGGCTGGCGCGACGGCGAGCACCTGCGCGAGTGGATGACCGGCCTGTTCGAACGCGAGCTCGCCCAGCGCGGTGTGCCGTGGCTCAAGGTGACCGAGGACAGGTTCGCGACCGCCGTCACAGCCGTCGAACACCTGCTGCGGCAGGATGTCGCGCGTGGGCCACGGGCATAGCCGCCCGCCGATTCGCACACGGGTCCGAGTGGCGGTCAAGGAGATCGCTGGCTGTCCGGAGGGGCGGTGAGCGACGCGAGCCGGGTGCGGACGTGCGCGGCGTCGGGGTGTCCGAGGTCGGTGAGCAGGCGCAGGGCCCGTTGCCAGACGTGCTGGGCGGCGCCGGGATCACCCGCGGCGTAGTGGGTGTGACCGAGTCTGGTGAGGGTGATCGCTTCGTCTTCGCGGGCGCCGGTGTCGCGGAACCCGTCGAGGGCGCGCTGATAGCAGGTCACGGCCGTGGCGTGGTGGTGGAGCTGGTGGTGGATGTAGCCCAGACTGTCGTAGGTGCTGGCCTGCCGGTTGCGGTCATCGCCCTGTTGCAGCAGGCGGAGAGCGTGTTCACAGGCGGCCAGGGCGGACTCGTAGTCGCCGAGCTGGGCGTGCAGCCAGCCGATGCCGTTGAGGGTGGTGGCCTGACCGAGCCGGTTCCCGGCGGACCGGTAGAGCTCATGGGCCTGCCGGACGTGGTCGAGCGCCTCGCCGTGGCGGCCCTGCCGCTCCAGCAGCTTGGCGATGTCCCACCGCGCGTGCGCCTCACCGAGGCGGTCTCCTGTCCGGCCGCAGAGCTCGATGGCGTGGCGCAGGTGGGTTCGCGCGTCGTCGAACCGGCCGAGCAGGGTGCAGGAGTGGCCGCGCAGGAGGTAGGCGCGGACCTCGGCCCACGGGTCGTCCAGCCGGTGTGTCGCGACCACCGCGACGCGGCTGACGGCGGCGAAGTCGTGCGGGAACCCGTTCGACTCGAGGAAGTTGGCCAGGGTCCAGGACAGCTGCCAGGCGTGGGCGTGGAACTCGCGGGCGACGGCGTGGTGGGTCGCGGCGAGCAGCACGGCGTGTTCGGCGGTGAACCACGTGAGCGCCTGCTCGAAGCTGGTCAGCCCGGTCACGGTCACACCGGGCCGGGGCGCTGTCAGCGTGATCTGCTCGCGGGCGGGCAGCAGCAACCGCTCAGCGTGGTAGGCGGTGTGCAGGTAGTGGTCGAGCAGCCGGTGGGTGGCCGCCGTGCGGTCGTCGTCGGCGTCCAGCCGGTGGGTCAGATCAGCGGCGTAGGCGCGCAGCAGGTCGTGGAAGGCGTATCGGCCCGGCGCGGGTTCCGTGATGAGGTTGGCCTGGGCCAGTTCGTGCAGCAGCCGGTGGGTGTCGCGGTGGGACAGGGCGATGAGGCTCGCCGCCGCGGGAGAGGTGACGTCCGGGCCGGGGTGGAGCCCGAGGAGCCGGAACAGCCGCCGCGCACCGGGGGTCAGGGCGTCGTAGGACAAGGCGAACACACCGCGGAGGTCGACGGCCGGGTCGCCGGCGTCCAGGGCGTCCAGCCGGTGGCGTTGGCGCAGCTCGGCCGTGACCCGGGTCAGAGGGGAACCGGGGTGGACCGCGGCCCGGACGGCGATGATGGCCAGCGCCAGGGGAAGCCGGCCGGACAGGGCGACGATCTCGTCGACCGCCCGCGGCTCGGCCTCCACCCGGCCGGCGCCGAGTCGTGAGATCAGCAGGTGCTCGGCCTCCTGGCCGGTGAGCAGGTCCACGACCAGCAGGCGAGCGCCTTCCGCGGCGACCAGGCCGCCGAGGTGGTTGCGGCTGGTCACCACGACGAAGCAACCGGGTGCGGCCGGCAGCAGCGGACGGACGTGCTGCGCGTCGCGTGCGTTGTCGAGCACGACGAGGACCTGTCTGTCGGCCAGCAGACTGCGGTACAACGCGGTCTGCGCGTCCGGATCGACCGGTACCTGTCTGGCCGGAACGGCGAAGGCGTCGAGGAACCCCCTGATCGCCGCGGCCGGGTCCACCGGTGGTCCGCTCGGGTCGAAACCGCGCAGGTTCACGTACAGCTGGCCGTCGGGGAACCGGTCGCGGACGCGGTGCCCCCAGTGCACGGCGAGGGCGGTCTTGCCGATCCCCGCGGTGCCGGAAAGCACCGCCAGCGCCGTGGTGCCCGGTCCGGGTGCCGGAGCCAGCAACGCGTCGAGGGCGGCGAGCTCGCGGTGCCGGCCGGTGAACACGGCGAGGTTGAGCGGAAGCTGGGCGGGAACTGGTTCGACGGTCCTCGCGGACGGTGTGCGGGTGGGTCGAGCGCCCTCCGGTTCGGTGGACTCACCGCGCAGCACGGCCTGGTGCGCCTGCCGCAGTTCCTGCCCGGGGTCCATGCCGAGCTCTTCGGCGAGCCGGTGGCGGATGTCCTCGTAGCACCGCAGGGCATCGGCCGTCCTGCCCGTCCGTGCCAGCAGCCGGATCAGGGCGGCGGTCAGCGACTCGGCGAGCGGGTGGTCGCCGACGAGAGCGGCGACCGGGTGGACGGCGGCCGCGGGATCGCCCGCCACGAGTTCGGCCTGCGCCCAGGCGACCGTGGCGTCCACCCGTTCGTGCTGCCACGACTCGCGCATGCGCGTGGGCCACGCACCCGACAGCCCGGCCAGCGGCGGACCGCGCCAGAGCCCCATCGCCTCGCGCAGCAGCACGACCCGTCGCGGGGGCGGGCATCCGGTGTCGCGTGCCTGCCCGACCAGCAGGCGGAACCGGTGCAGATCCACGCGTTGCGGGTCGACCCGCAGCAGGTAGGTACCGCTGCGACCGTCGATGCGCATCGGCTCGGCGTCACCGGCCGCGTCCGCGAGCATCCGGCGGGCGCGGGCGATGTAGGCGTGCAGGGTGCGGCGTGCCCGCGGCGGCGGGTTCGTCCCCCACACCCGGTCGACCAGCACCTCCACCGGCACCGGCCGGTCGGCATCGGTCGCCAGCGCCGCCAGCAACAGCCGCTGCCGTGGTGAGTCCCCCGCCGGGCTCGGCGCCCCCGCCACCTCGACAGGGCCCAGCAATCGCAACATCTCCAACCCCCGGACGCCTGCTTACTCGCGGCGCCGGAGACCGTCAACATCTTCGCAACATTTTCATCCGCACCCCTGGCGCACGCTCTGGCCTGCAACGAAACGGGCGGTGAACACCACGACCGCCGAAGCCATGCCAGCGAAGGGACGGTGCACAGAAGTGTCCAGAACCGCGAGAACGCCCGCTCGGGCCACGACCTCGATCCTCAGGTCAGCCCCCGGCTCGTCCACCCGGCCGCGGCGCGCCAGGAAGTTCGCCGCCGTGGTCCTCGCCGCGGCCGCCCTCACCACGGCGGCGGGGGCCCCGGCCGCGCACGCGGCGGTCTTCGCCGGGTACGAGGTCGTCTTCCAGGCACCCTCGACCCGGCTGTGGGTGGTGAACCCCGGTTCACGGCCGATCGAGACGCCCTCGGCGATGGCTCCCGGGACCAGTCCCTCGGTGGCCAGGATGCCCAACGGCAACTTCGAGATCGCCTTCGTCGCGTCCAACGGCGAGCTGTGGGTGCAGGACGCCTTCAGCGGCCACGGCACCGGATTCCTCGTGGCCTCGAACTCCAGCCCCTCGATCGCCACGGACGCCTCGGGCAACTGGGTCGTGGCCGTCCAGGGAACCGACGGAAGGCTGTGGTTGCTGAACTCGGCAGGCGGCCTCCCGCTCTCGACGGCGTCGTTCATGGAACCGGGCACCAGCCCGGCCATCGCCCGGTTGTCCACCGGCAACGTCGAGATCGCCTTCGCCGCCTCCAACGGCGAACTGTGGCTGCAGTCAGGGTCGAGCCGCGGTGGCACCGGGGTGTTCCTCTGGCCGGGTACGAGCCCGGCCATCACCGCCAACACCCGAGGTGGCTGGGTGGTCGCCGCACAGGACAACACAAGTCGCCTGTGGACAGTGGACTCGTCGGGCAAGAAGGACAAGACGCCGTCGGCCATGAACACCGGCACCAGCCCGTCCATCACGTGGCTGTCCACCGGTGACTTCGAGATCGCCTTCGCCGCTTCCAGCGGCGAGCTGTGGGTGCAGAACACCTCGGGCGGCCACGGCACCGGCATCTTCCCCGGCTCCAGTCCCTCCGTCGCCGCCGACAGCCGCGGCGGCTGGACGGTCGCGTTCCTGCACGCCTTCACCGGCACCATGTGGGTGCTCGACTCCACCGGTCCCGCGAACGACACCGGTGTCGCCGTGGCGACGGGCACCGGCCCCGCCATCACCGCACTCCAGCGGTGACGTGACCGCCCGGCCCCGCCCCCGCGGCGGTGCCGGGCATCGCGGGCGGTCCGGTGTGGACGCGACCGCCGTCACAGCCGTCGAACACCTGATGCGGCAGGATGTCGCGCGTGGGTCACGGACACGGGCATAGCCACGCGCTGGACGACGAGCCCGCGTCGGAACGCGTCCGCACGCTGCTGATGTGGCTGCTGGTGCCGTTGGCGCTGGCCACGGTCGTCGGCGCGGCGCTGCTGTACCCGTTCGGCGTCGAGCAGAAGACGGGCGCCGAGATCGGTCTCAACCAGACCCCGGTCGAGGCCGTCGTGACGGGCATGGCGGACAACTGCGGCGAGAAGTGCGTCGCGATCACCGTGAAGATGACCGACGGCCCCTCGCCCGGCCAGAGCATCACCATCCCGAGCGTGAAGGGGCCCGGCGCGCCGAGCTTCCGGCTGGGCGACGAGGTGGTGCTGTCCTACTCGGGCACCCAGCCCCAGGCTGCGGAGTCGTACCAGATCGTCGACTACCAGCGCGGGTGGTCGCTCGCGGTGCTGGCGCTGCTGTTCGCGGGCGCCGTGCTGCTGCTCGGGCGCTGGCAGGGACTCGCGGCGCTCGGCGCGTTGCTGCTGAGCTTCGCGGTGCTGGTGCTGTTCGTGATGCCGTCGCTCCTGGCGGGCCAGAACCCGTTGCTGGTGGCGGTGGTCGGCGCGGGGCTGATCATGTTCGTGGTGCTGTACCTGACGCACGGCATCTCGGCGCGCACGTCGACGGCGGTGCTTGGCACGCTGGTCAGCCTCGCGCTGATCGGGGTGCTGGGCGCGCTGTTCTCGGCCCTGTCGAGCCTGACCGGCCTCGACGACGACACGGCGAACCTCGTCCGGCTGCTCGGCACCGACATCGACACCCGCGGCCTGCTGCTCGCCGGCACCCTGATCGGCGCGCTGGGCGTGCTCGACGACGTGACCGTGACGCAGACCAGCGCCGTGTGGGAGCTGCGGCGGGCCAACGACAAGCTGACCTGGCGCGAGCTGTTCGCGGCGGGCTCGCGCATCGGCCGCGACCACATGTCGTCCGTGGTGAACACGCTCGTGATGGCCTACGCGGGCGCGGCGCTGCCGTTGCTGCTCGCGATCTCGCTGGCCGGGCGGTCACTGGGCGAGGTCCTCACGGCGCAGCAGATCGCGCAGGAGATCGTCCGCACCCTGGTCGGCAGCATCGGCCTGGTGGCGGCGGTGCCGGTGACGACGGCGCTGGCCGCGCTCGTCGCCGTCCGCCAGGAGGTCGCCCCCGCGTCCGCGAAGCCCGCGGACCCCGAGCCCGCAGAACCCGCGGACGCCGAGCCCTCCGGCACGAAGACCGTGAAGCGCGCGAAGCCCAAGCCCGCCAAGCCCCGGCCCACGCGCATCGAGGGCGACCTCTTCACCGGCTACGACCCCGACAAGGGACCGTGGGAACGCCCCGCCGGCACTAGTTCGCCAAGAGCACGAAGAGCAGCGCCAGCACGCCCGGCACCACCTGCACGAAGAAGATCTTCCGAGTGGCCGTGAGCGTGCCGTAGATGCCGGCGACGATCACGAACGCGCAGAAGAGCACGGCCGCGCCGAAGTCCGCGCGGATGATCGCGTAGATCAGGCCGGCGGCGAGGAAGCCGTTGTACAGGCCCTGGTTCGCGGCGAGCGCCTTCGACTCCTGCGCGAACTCCGCGGTGATGCCGAACGCCTTCTGACCGCGCGGCGTCGCCCAGAGGAACATCTCGAGCACCACGATGTAGATGTGGATCAACGCCACGAGGGCGAGCAGTACGTTGGCGACGACCTGCACTTGGGTTCCTCCTCAGAGCTGACACACGCGGTGAGACAATAGAGCAGTGGGAAGACAACGGCCCGACGCAGAGGCGATCACCGAGTCGATCGACTCCGGCGTCGCCGAGCTGGTCCCCGACCTCGGGGGGCGGAACTCGTGGACGTTGCGGGTCAACGGAACCCCACAGTCGCATGTGGACCTGGACGACCCGACCTACCTGGAGTTCGAGTACGTCCGGCGCCTGGGTCACCTCGTCGATCTCACCGCGCCTTCGCGTGTTCTCCACCTGGGTGGTGGCGCTCTCACGCTAGCCCGCTACGTGGCCGATCTGCTCCCCCGCGCGTCTCAACAGGTGGCCGAGATCGACGCGGGCCTGATCGCCTTCCTGCGCCGCGAGCTGCCGCCACCGCCGCGCGTGAAGATCACCACAGGCGACGCCCGCGCCGTGCTCGTCCGGGCGCGCCCCGGCTCGTTCGACCTGATCGTGAGCGACTGCTTCGCGGGCGCCCGCACCCCGGCTCACCTGACGTCGGTGGAGTACGTGCGCCAGGCGTCGGCCGCGCTGTCCGAGGACGGCATCTACGCGGCGAACATCGGCGACGGCAACGGCCTGCAGTTCGCCCGCTCCCAGTGCGCGACCGTGCGCGCGGTGTTCGAGCACGTCTGCGTCCTGGCCGAGCCGGGTGTGTTCCGCGGCCGCCGCTTCGGCAACTTCGTGATCATGGCCTCGCACACCGGCCTGCCGCTGCAGCAGCTGACCCGCGCCACGGCCGGCGACCCGTTCCCTGGCAGGCTCGAACACGGCACGGGCCTGACGAAGTTCATCGGCGGCGCCCCGGTGACGACGGACGCGACGGCGAAGCTCTCACCCGCGCCGCCGTCCGGCCTGTGGGGCACCTGAGCCAGGCGGGAAGTCGTTGCGCGACCGGGGAAACCGAGCGAACCTGCCGAATTCACCCCAACGGCCCAGCACAGGAGTGAGAACCTGGGGCAAGCCTCCTCGTGACCGCCACTTCAGCTGGGTAGCGGACCGGCCGTTGCTCAACGGACCGACGTGGAGGTGGCAGTTTGCCCAACGAAGAAGGACCACGGCCACAACTGACTGAAGAGGATTCGCCGACCCATCAGCTCAGTGCGAGGCGTGTCCTCACCGACGTCGGCAACGTCGGTGCGGCCGTGGCGGTTCTGGCGACCTTGGCAGGGGCGATGGTCCCGGCCTGGGTGGCCGGCACCATCGCCGTGCTCGTCTACACGAGCGCGGTCGTGCTCAATTTCACCGGGAACAGGTAGTCAGGTCGGCCCCTGTCTCGAGCAGGGGCCGGCCGCTTCCGCGAACCTCGATAGTAGGGACCGCGTTCTGCGAGGCCGGGTTCTGTCGCCCGATCAGGGCAACCATCCTCAGTCCAGCGACGTCACGAACTTCGACACCGCGTCCGGATGGAGCTTCTGCGCCATCCGGCCCGACGGCGCCAGCGACCCGAGCCGGTACAGCGGCCGTTCCGCCGCCGCCAGCCCGCGCGCCTCCGCCCGCAGCTGCGCCACGAGCAGTTCCGAGAACACCAGGCCCGGCGTGTCCCCGCGCGCGGCGAGGGCGTCCGCCAGCCGGCGGAGCTGGTAGATGCCCAGCTCGCGCCCGCCGGTGCCCGCGTACATCGACAGCGCGACGTTGATCGCCTTCTTGCCGCCGCGCACGAACAGCCCGACCGTGCGGGCGCCGCGCAGGTCCGTGACCAGCAGGTCGAGGCCGTCGGCGGTCGCGAGGTCGACCTTGCGGGTGCCGAACGCGCGGACGTGGACGGTCGTGCCCTCCAGCCACACCGTGCGGCGTGCCTCGGACATCGCCAGCAGGATCACCGGCACCGCCACGACCGCGCCGGCGATGACGCCCGGCCAGCGGCCGCCGATCAGGCCCACGATCGCGCCGAAGGCGAGGGCGACCATGATGCCGCCGATCGCCACCATGCGCGCCCGCTTGCGGACCGTCGCCTTGTCCAGCAGGTCGAGGACCAGCTTGTCGGCGGGCTTGTCGGCAGGCTTGTCTTCTGGGCTCACCTGGTCTCCGTCACGTCCGATGCCAGCGCCTCGACCCCGCCGGGCACCACGTCCGCGATGTCGGGAGGCGTGAGCGCCGACCGCACCGCCGAGATCACGTCCGTCAGCGGCACGGTGACCTGCTCGCCGGTCGCGAGGGTCTTCACCCCGACGTTCCCGGCCTCCAGGTCGCGCTCGCCGAGCACGAGCGCCAGGCGCGCGCCCGACTTGTCCGCGGCCTTGAACCCGGCCTTCATCGACCGCCCGCCGTACACCAGGTCGGTCCGCACACCGGCGGCGCGCAGCTCCCCGGCGATCGCGACCAGCCGCGCCCGCGCGGCCTCGCCCAGCGGCACGCCGATCACGTCGACGCGGCTGAACTCCGGCAGCACGCCCTCGGCCTGCGCCGCGAGCAGCGCCCGGTCGACGCCGAGGCCGAAGCCCACGCCGGACAGCGACTGACCGCCGAGCTGCTCCATCAGACCGTCGTAGCGACCGCCGCCGCCGATGCCCGACTGCGCGCCCAGACCGTCGTGCACGAACTCGAACGTCGTCTTCGTGTAGTAGTCGAGCCCCCGGACCATGCGCGGATTCTCGACGAACTTCACGCCCAGCTCGGTCAAGTACCCCTTGACGAGCTCGTAGTGCTCACGGCACCCGTCGCACAGGTTGTCCACCATCAACGGCGCGTCAGCGACCATCGCACGCACCTCGGGACGCTTGTCGTCGAGCACCCGCAACGGGTTCAGCTCGGCGCGCTGCCGGGTCGGCTCGTCGAGCGGCAGCTTGCTCAGGAACTCCTGCAGCAACGACCGGTAGGCCGGGCGGCACCGGGCGTCGCCCAGCGACGTCAGCTCCAGCCGGTACCCGGTCAGCCCCAGCGCGCGGAACCCGGCGTCACCGACGGCGATCACCTCGGCGTCGAGCGCCGGGTCGTCGACGCCGATCGCCTCGATGCCCACCTGGTGGAACTGGCGGTACCGGCCGGCCTGCGGTGCCTCGGCGCGGAAGAACTGGCCCGCGTAGTAGAGCTTCACCGGCAGCGAGCCGCGGTCGAGGCTGTGCTCGATCACGGCTCGCATCACGCCCGCGGTGCCCTCGGGGCGCAGCGTGATGGACCGGTCGCCGCGGTCGAGGAAGGTGTACATCTCCTTCGTCACGACGTCGGTCGACTCGCCGACGCCGCGCGAGAACAACGCCGTGTCCTCGAAGACCGGCAGCTCGACGTAGCCGTAGCCGGCGAGCTCCGCGGCACGGCTCAGGGTCGACCGGACGTGCGCGAAAGCGGCAGACGTCGGCGGGATGTAGTCGGGAACGCCCTTGGGTGCGGAAAACACGTCTCTCAAAGTCCTCGGTGCGGGGCGGCTGGTGCGTCCTGCAACTGGAGCAGGTAGGGGTTCGACGCACGCTCGCGGCCAATGGTCGTCGTCGGGCCGTGGCCTGGCAGCACCACCGTGTCGTCGGACAAGGTCAGCACCTTGCTCTGCAGGGACGACAGCATCGCGGAGTGGTCACCGCCGGGCAGGTCGGTGCGTCCGATCGATCCGGCGAAGAGCGTGTCACCCGAGATCACCAGGCGACCGCCTTCCTGCGTGCCGGAGCGGAACATCACCGACCCGCCGGTATGGCCCGGCGTGTGGTCGACGGTGATCGCCAGCCCGGCGAGGTCGAGCTCGAGGCCGTCGGTCAGCGACCGGACCTCGGACGGCTCGCGCATCTCCAGGTTGCCCCCGAAGAACGCGGCGGACTCGCGGCTGACGCCCTTGAGCGGGTCGGAGAGCATCTCCACGTCGTCCGGGTGGATGTACGCGGGGACGTCGTTGCCGTCGCAGACGGGGGTGACGGAGAACGTGTGGTCGAAGTGCCCGTGCGTGAGCAGCACGGCGACCGGGGAGAGACGGTGCTCGCGCAACGCCTGCTCGATCGGCTCGACCGCGTCCTGACCGGGGTCGATGATCACGCAGGGCTCGCCGGCGCCGGCCGCCAGGACGAAGCAGTTCGCCTGGAGCGCACCAGTCGGGAACCCGATCACGAGCACGAAAATGACCTCCCTGTTCAACGACAGCCTAACCACCACACAAAGCTCATATGCCCAGGCCCTAGACTCCCGAGCCGACCGCCCTATTCGCATGAGTCCCTGGGGAGGGAGCACGTGCCCACCAACGAGCAGCGACGCGCCAACGCCAAGCGCAAGCTTGAGCGTCAGATGGTGTACCGCCACGCGCGGGCCAAGAAGCGTCGCATCATCGCCGTCGTGTCGACGGTCGTCGTTGTTGCGCTCGTCGGAGGTGGTGTGTGGTTCCTCGCGACTCACGACTTCGGCAACGGTGACGCCGCCGCGTCGGAGACACCCCAGCAGGAGTCGGTCGACAAGGCCGAGAACATCCCCACCGAGCTGCACCAGGTCGTGAAGCGCCCGCAGGCGTTGCCGGAGAAGGTGAACTGCGAGTACACGAAGGGCCAGGAGCCGGCGGCCAAGGAGAACACGCCGCCCGCGAACGGCGAGCAGCCCGCCACCGGCACGGTCGGCGTCACGCTCGGCACCTCGATCGGCGACCTGAAGTTCACCCTGGACCGCGCGCTCGCCCCGTGCACCGTGAACAACTTCGTCTCGCTCGCGAAGCAGAAGTACTTCGACAACACGACCTGCCACCGCCTCGTGGTCACGGGCATCCAGGTCCTGCAGTGCGGCGACCCCGCCGGCACCGGCTCCGGCGGCCCCGGCTACTCGTTCAAGGACGAGGTCTTCCCGGAGCTCACCTACGGCCGCGGCGTGCTCGCCATGGCGAACGCGGGCCCGGACACCAACGGCTCGCAGTTCTTCATCGTCTACGGCGACGGCAAGCAGCTGCAGCCGAACTACACGATCTTCGGCACGGTCGACCTGGACTCGCTGAAGAAGATCGACGAGGTCGCGAAGACCGGCACGATCTCCCAGCAGCCCGGCTCGGGTGACGGCAAGCCGAAGACCCCGGTCGACATCAAGTCGGCGCTGGTCGCGAACTAACTCTTCACAGAACGCGGAACGGCCCCCGGAGCGATTCCGGGGGCCGTTCCGCGTTTCTCAGCCCACCAGGCGCCGGTGCCAGCGCAGCGGCGTCACGGTGATCGCCCGGCCGGGGTCGCGGTTCCACTCGGCCGGCAGCCCCGCCGCCTCCAGTGCGGTCACGACCTCCGCGCCGACCGCCGTGGTCGTCCCGGCCGAGCCGTCGAACCCGCCGTAGTGCAACGTCAGCCCGTGCCCGGCCGCGGCGGCCTCGGTGGACTGGGCGTGGAAGTAGACGAACCCGCGCGCGCCGGGCAGGGCCTCGTCGCCGATCTCGGCGTTGCCGCACGTGCGGCAACAGGTGAAGTTCTCCCGCGCGGTGATCCCGGCCGCCTCCAGCGCCGCGAACGCCCGCGTGAGCCGCTCCGGATCGGTCTCCCCCTGCCACGACTCCTGCTCCGCGACCCGCTCCAGCCACAGCCGGTCCGCGAGCTCCCGCGCCTGCGGGCGCGACACGGGCCGCCGGTCACCGGTCACCAGGTACTCCTCGGCGACCTCGGCCAGGTCCTCGCGCGACGCGTAGCCACCGGCCAGCACCTCGCGGACGCGGTCCTCCAGCTCGGCTCGCTCGCCATCGGCGAGGTCGAGCGGCGGCACCTCGCGCTCGGGTCCGGCGTCGAGCGGCGACCACGTCAGCCGACTGTCCCAACCGGACTCCCGGCGGGCCCAGCCGACGAGCACCGCGGCCACCGTCGCGGGTTCGCCGGCCGTCGCCTCGAAGTACCCGGCGGGGCCGCGGTGCTCCACCGCGTAGTCACCGCCGTGCTCGTGCCAGACCTGCGCGAAGACGTCGGGCAGGTCCGGCACGCGCTGCAGCACCAGGAAGTTGTCACCGCGCGCGCCGATGCGCCGGACCAGCTCCTCCAGCTCCCGCGCGGACGGGCGGACGTGCCGCTCCGCGTTCTCCGTTCTCACCGTGATGTCGAGCATCCGCAGACTCTGGCACACCGCGGAACGGCAGGTCGGACAACCTCACCCCGTTGCAGGTCCGCTGGTACACCGGCAGCGCGCCGCGGAGCTGTGCCTGCTCAGGAGGCCGAGGTGACGCGGTAGACGTCGTAGACGCCCTCCACGCTGCGCACCGCCTTGAGCACGTGACCCAGGTGCTTCGGATCGCCCATCTCGAACGAGAACCGGCTGACGGCCACGCGGTCCCGCGACGTCGTCACCGACGCCGACAGGATGTTCACGCGTTCGTCGGCCAGCACCTTCGTGACGTCGGAGAGCAGCCGGTGCCGGTCGAGCGCCTCCACCTGGATGGCGACCAGGAAGACGCTGGAGGCCGACGGCGCCCACTCGACGTCGAGGAGCCGTTCCGGCGACTTCAGCAGCTCGTCCGCGTTCGTGCAGTCGGTGCGGTGCACTGACACGCCACCGCCGCGCGTCACGAACCCCAGGATGTCGTCGCCCGGCACCGGGGTGCAGCAGCGGGCGAGCTTGACCCACACGTCGCCCGCGTCCTTGACGATCACGCCCGCGTCGCCGGTGGGGCGGCGCCGGGTGACGGTGGACGGGGTGGCGCGGTCGGCCAGCTCCTCCTCGGCGTGGTCGACCCCGCCGAGCTGCGCGACGAGCCGTTGCACGACGTGGCGGGCGCTCGTGTGCCCCTCCCCGACCGCCGCGTACAGCGCGCTCATGTCCGGGTAGTGCAGCTCCTTCGCCAGTGCCTGCATCGAGTCGACGCTGACCAGGCGCTGGATCGGCAGCCCGACGCGCCGGACCTCCTTGGTGATCGCGTCCTTGCCCTGCTCGATCGCCTCTTCCTTGCGCTCCTTGGCGAACCACTGCTTGATCTTCGCCTTGGCGCGCGGGGACGCGACGAAGCTCAGCCAGTCGCGGGACGGGCCCGCTCCCTCCGCCTTGGAGGTGAAGATCTCGACGACCTCGCCGTTCTCGAGCTTGCGTTCGAGAGCGACCAGCCGGCCGTTGACGCGGGCACCGATGCAGCGGTGACCGACCTCGGTGTGCACGGAGTAGGCGAAGTCGACGGGCGTGGACCCGGTCGGCAACGTCTCCACGTCGCCCTTGGGCGTGAACACGAAGATCTCGCGCGCGGCGAGGTCCCAGCGCAGGCCCTCCAGGAACTCACCGGGGTCCGCGGCCTCCCGCTGCCAGTCGAGGAGCTGGCGCATCCACGCCATCTCGTCGATCTCGACGGACTTGCCGTTGTGCGTGCCCTTGGTCTCCTTGTAGCGCCAGTGCGCCGCGATGCCGTACTCGGCCCGCTGGTGCATCTCCTGGGTGCGGATCTGCACTTCCAGGGGCTTGCCGTCGGGACCGATGACGGTCGTGTGCAGCGACTGGTACACGCCGAACCGCGGCTGCGCGATGTAGTCCTTGAACCGCCCGGGCATCGGCTGCCACGCGGCGTGCACGACACCCATGGCGGCGTAGCAGTCGCGCACCTCGTCGACCAGGATCCGCACGCCCACCAGGTCGTGGATGTCGTCGAAGTCCCGGCCGCGGACGATCATCTTCTGGTTGATCGAGTAGTAGTGCTTCGGCCGCCCCTCGACCTTGGCGACGATCCGCGCGCCCTCGAGCTGCGAGTTCAGCTCCTCGACGACGGTGCGCAGGTAAGTGTCGCGACTCGGCGCGCGCTTCGCGACCAAGCGGACGATCTCGTCGTACTTCTTCGGCTGCAGGATCGCGAACGCGAGGTCCTCCAGCTCCCACTTCACGGTCGCCATGCCCAGGCGGTGGGCCAGCGGCGCGAGCACCTCGAGCGTCTCGCGGGCCTTGCGGGCCTGCTTCTCCGGCGGCAGGAACCGCATGGTGCGCATGTTGTGCAGCCGGTCGGCCAGCTTGATGACGAGGACGCGCGGGTCCTTCGCCATCGCGATCACCATCTTGCGGATGGTCTCGGCCTCGGCCGCCGCCCCCAGCTTGACCTTGTCGAGCTTCGTGACGCCGTCGACCAGCCGGGCGACCTCCTCGCCGAAGTCCTCCTTGAGCTGGCCGAGCGAGTAGTCGGTGTCTTCCACGGTGTCGTGCAGCAGCGCGGCCACCAGCGTCGTGGTGTCCATGCCCAGCTCGGCGAGGATCGTCGCCACGGCGAGCGGGTGGGTGATGTACGGGTCGCCGGACTTGCGGCGCTGCGGGCGGTGCTTCTCCTCGGCGACGTCGTACGCGTTCTGGAGAAGCGCCAGGTCGGCCTTGGGATGGAGGTCACGGTGCACGGCGGCGAGAGGTTCGAGGACCTGCTTCACCGGGGCCGCACGTTGGGCGGTGATGCGCCGCGCCAGGCGGGCGCGCACACGCCGGGTAGCCGACGGTTGAACAACCGTCGCAGCGGGTTCGGTGTCTTGACTCAACCCCACGCTCCTCGGGTCTCGCGAGTACCGAGGATAACGCGGTTTCGCTGACGAAACTTCCGATGGCGCGCTGAGCGGCGCAGCTCACACGGTGAACGCCGCCCAAACTTTTGCTGGGCCGATCAGGCGACGCTCTCCACGAACGCGAGCCAAGCGCCCCTCGAGAACGCGAGAACCTCACCCCGAGTCGCCTTCGAGTCCCGCACGAGCGCATCCGGCCCGGACCCGGAGAGCGACACCTCGACGCACGCGCTGTCGTGTTCGGGACCGCTGTAGGAACTCTTACGCCAGCTCCGCCTGTGGCTCATGGAGGTCCTTCCGGAGTCCGCTGATGTAGCTCCCCAGCATGCTCCGCGATTGTCCCTCATCCAAAGCAAGGTCATCCAGCCACTTGAACGACTCCCGACTCTCCGCGATGGCGGCACCGTCGTGCGCGAAGACGTTCGCGAGATCGGTCTCGCTGTACGCCACCGGCACGAGCTTCTCGAAGCTGAAGAGCATGCGCGGGGACATCCGCATCACCGCCGGGCCGGCGGACATCGGCACGACCCGAAGGATGTGCGTGTGGAACAGCATGCGCAGGTACTGCTCCTCCATGACCCGCTCGTCACCCACCTGCAGCCGTAGCGCCAGCTCGTGCACGTAGAAGAGGCACTCAGGCCGGTGTGGCCGTTTCAGGATCGCCTGCCGCTCCATTCTCGACCGGTAGCCCCGCTCGATCTGCTCGGGTGTGCCGCGACCACCGGCGAGCAGCGCCCGTGCGTACTCCGGCGTCTGGATGAGGCCGGGCACCGACAACACGTCGTAGCAGGTGATGCGCTCGGCCTGCGTCTCCGCCATCGCGAGCGTGCGCAGGTTGTCCGGCACCAGGGCGACGTACGGGTCGAAGGCGTGGCGGTAGCGGTCGCGGAACGTCTCGAACTGGCCGGTGTCGCGGCCGCACATCATGAAGTACTGCACCAGGTCGATCTCGCTCGCGCGCGCCTTGCCCTTCTCGATGTTGGAGACCTTGCTCGGGTCCCAGCCGAGTTGTTCGGCGAAGGCGGCGCCGGTGAGGCGGCTGTGCTTCTCGCGCAGCCGCCGCAGCTCGTCGCCCAGGTCCCGGCTGTAGGCGGTGGAGGTGATCGCAGTCATTCGTCCGACCGTAGGCATTGCCCCTCCTCCACGAACCTGCTCGACGGGGTGAACCGGGCGCCGCGGCTAGGCGGCGAACTGGTGGCTCTGGTGGTGGGCGGTGTTGGTTCTCGGGGTGCGGGTGGGGTCCAGCCAGGACGGCGGGACGAACGTCGGGGTGCCATTGCGGAGCTTCACCTCCCATTCGCTCTGGTGGATCAGGGTGTGGTGGTGGCGGCACAGCAGGGCCGCGTTGTGCACCGAGGTCTCGCCGCCGTGCGACCAGAACCGGACGTGGTGGGCGTCGCAGTGCTTCGGTGGCCGGTCGCAGCCGGGGAAGCTGCAGCCCTGGTCGCGGGCCACCAGCAGGCGGCGGATCGCGGCGGGGAAGGTGCGGGTCTTGCGGCCGATGTCCATCGACTCGGACCGGCTGCCCAGCACCACCGGGACGACGCCCGCGTTGCAGGCGAGGCGGCGCACCAGGCCGGCGGGGACGCGCTCGCGGTTGTCGAGGGTGGCGAAGCCGGTCTGCTCCGCCAGGTCGCGGTAGGCCATCGTGAGGGTCAGGGTGACCGGCTCGCCGCCGTGCTCGGGCAGCCGGTCGCTACGCAGCACCAGGTCGACGAGGTCGGCGAAGGCGTCGCCCTCCCGCTCGGCCCGCGTCCGCGGGTCGGGGCCCTCCTCGGGCGTGGTCGGGCGGGGCCGCGCCAGCGGGTCGATCAGCGCCTCGAACTTGGCGCCGCTCACCTGGTCCAGCTTGGCCCACACCTCGAGCTGGTCGCCCTTCCACGCCATGCGCAGGCGGTTGACGGGCGCCGGCTCCTCGGTGTCGCGGGGCTCCGGGTCGTTCTGGTGGAGCCGGTACGCGAGCTCCTTGCCGAACGAGCGGACCGCGCTCGGCTCGTGCTCCCGCGCGTACTCGACGACGGGCTGCTCCGCCGCGGGCGGCAGGTCCTTCATCACCTCGGCGACCGCCGAGATGTGCTCGCCCGACAGCAGTCCCTGCTCCACCGCGGCTGCGGTGGCGGGGAGCTCCGGTTCGAGCACCGCGCCGGTCGGCGTGACCTCGCGGGCCAGCACCTCGGCGCGCGCGACCCACTGCCGCGCCGTCTTGAGGTCCCATCGCACAGCGTGCCGGAGCACCTGCGCCACATTCTTGTATCCCAGCTCTGACGCGGCGCCCCGCCGTTCCAGTTCCGCGATCTTCTGCATCATCGCGTTTTCCAGAACGCGAATTTCCACCACGTCTCCGACGACTGCGGCGAGCAGTTCGTCGGTGGCGAGAAGTCGGAAGTCCGGTTCGATCACGCGTTCGACATTACCGCAAGATCGCAACGAAAACGCACGTCAGGGCGCACACGTTCGGGTGAACAGACTGGCCAAAACGCATGGGTTGCGTTAGTGCGCAACTCTCTAGAGGCAACGCACGAGCAAAACCAACACACGGCAGAAAAACGCGATAGACGCACACGGAACACACGGCATGGAGACGCGGTCACGATCATTTGAGAGAATGGCGGGTGTGAGAACCATCCTCTGGTGCGCCACGATGACGTTCGTGTGGCTGGGCGCGATGGCGTACCTGGCTCTCGACGACCCCGGCTACATCGACCAGCGGTCGGTCGTCGGCTCCGCGGTCGGCTGGGTCATCGCGACCGCGCTGAGCTGGCTGGTGCTGCGCCGCGCCCAGGCCCCGCGGCTGTGGGAGATCGCCGTGGTGACCGCGCCCGCCTCGCTGGTGACGCTGGTGTTCGTGAGCATCGGCGCGGCTTTCGTGGCCCCGCCGCCCGGCGCCTGACCCGGCGGCTGAGAGGCTGAGGGCATGCACTCCCACCGCCCGGTCTGGCACTGCTTGGCGTTCGCGGGCGTCTGGTACGCCGCGCTCGTCCTGCTGAACGCGGTCGTCGGCGGTGAGGTGGTCCGCACCGCGACGATCGGCGTGGTGCCCTGGCTCGGCGCGTCCGTGGCGCTCATGCGGTTCAGCGCCGTGAAGGCCTGGCGCCTGGTCCTGCTCGGGCTGCCGATCTTCTACCTGCTGTGGGCGGTCTCGGTGGCGGTCGCCTCCGGGTTCCTCGTGCCCGTGACGGGCTGAGGGTGGTCAGACCGCCAGCAGCGCGTTGACCTCGCGGCCCGCGAGCCGGGTGCGGCCGCCCAGCGCGGCGATCTCCAGCACCACGGACACGCCCGTCACGATGCCGCCCGCGCGTTCGACCAGCGCGCACGCGGCCTCGGCGGTGCCGCCGGTGGCGAGGACGTCGTCCACGACCACGACGCGCTGACCGGGCTGGATGGCCTCCGCGGGCAGTTCCAGGGAGGCCTCCCCGTACTCCAGCGCGTAGGACTGGGAGTCGGCGACCACCGGGAGCTTGCCCGGCTTGCGCAGCGGCACGACGCCGTAGCGCCAGCCGTAGCCCAGGGCAGCACCCAGGAGGAAGCCGCGCGACTCGATGGCGGCGATCACCTGGGTGCTGTCGTCGATCTTGTCCTGCAGGGCGTCGACCACGGCGCGCAAGGCGTCCGGGTCGGCGAGGACCGGCGTGAAGTCCCGGAAGACGACCCCCGGCTGGGGGAAGTCCGGGACCTCACGCAGCAGTCCCAGAGCACGATCCAATTTCAACGCTGGCGCTTTCCGGTCGGGCGGCGGCGCGCGTCACCGGCCTTGGCGGTGCGGTGGGGCACCGACGCGGCGGCGGCGTACGCCTCTTCCTTGCGCAGGTCCGCGGCGAGCGCGTCCTCGTCGACCGACTCGATGCCGCCGGCGACCTGGGGACCCGTGGCCTTGGCGCGGCGGGCGGCCACGCGCTTGGCCTGCGCGATGTACTTCGGGTCGCGCATCTTCAGGTCGACCAGCACCGGGGTGGCGATGAAGATCGACGACAGGGCGCCGATGAACATGCCGACGAGCTGGACGAGCGCCAGGTCCTGCAGCGTGCCGACGCCGAGGATGCCGACGCCGACGACCAGCAGGCCGACGACCGGCAGCAGCGCGATCAGCGAGGTGTTGATCGAGCGCATCAGCGTCTGGTTGAGCGCCAGGTTCGACGCCTCGCCGTAGGTGCGGCGGGTCAGGCCCAGCAGGCCTCGGGTGTTCTCCTTGACCTTGTCGAACACGACGACCGTGTCGTACAGGGAGAAGCCGAGGATCGTGAGCAGACCGATCACCGTCGCCGGCGTCACCTCGAAGCCGATGAGCGAGTAGACGCCCGCGGTGATGATGACGTCGTGGAACACGGCGACGAGCGCGCCGACGGCCATCCGCCACTCGAAGTAGAACGCGAGGAACACCGTCACCGCGATGAAGAACCAGAACAGGGCCCACAGGGCCTTGCCGCTGATCTCACCGCCCCAGGACGCGGAGACGGCGCTGTCGGAGATCGCCGTCTGGCCGCCCTGCGGGTTGGTGTCCTGCGCGAGGGCGGTCTTGAGGGCCGCGACCTCGGAGACGTTCAGCGCGGGCGACTTGAGCTGGATCGTCGCGCTGGCGCCGGAACCGACGGCCTGGACGGCGTTCGGCTTCTTGCCGGGCACCGCCTTGGCGTAGGAGTCCTCGACGGCCTTGGTCGAGATGGTCTGGCCGCTGGCCGAGACCGACGGCATCGAGATCTTGGTGCCGCCCTCGAAGTCGATGCCGAGGTTGAAGCCCTTGAACACCATCGAGCCGATGCAGACCAGCAGGATGATGCCGGAGATGATGTACCAGCGGGTGCGCTTGCCGACGATGTCGAAGGCGCCGTTGCCCACGTAGAGGCGCGAGAACACGCTGCTCATGTCAGGCCTCCTTCACGGCGGACGTCTTGCCGGTCGTGGTGGCGCGGTGGGCAGCGCCCTCGCGGGCCGCTCCACCCAGACCGGACAGGTTCGGGTTGGACAGGAACTTGGACTTCGACGCGAGCGCGACCAGCGGGTGCGTCACGAGGAACACGACGACGAGGTCGAGGACCGTCGACATGCCCAGGGTGAACGCGAAGCCCTTCACCTGGCCGACCGCGATCACGTACAGCACGGCGGCGGCGATGAAGCTGACCGCGTCGGCCGAGAGGATCGTGCGCCGCGAACGGACCCAGGCGCGCGGCACGGCCGAGCGGAACGTGCGGCCCTCGCGCACCTCGTCCTTCAGTCGTTCGAAGAAGACGATGAACGAGTCCGCGGTGATGCCGATGGCGACGATGAAGCCCGCGATGCCGGCGAGGTCGAGCGTGAACCCGATCAGGCGGCCGAGCAGGACCAGCACGGCGTAGATGATGACGCCGGACAGGACCAGCGACAGGATCGTCAGGAAGCCGAGCAGGCGGTAGTAGAACATGCAGTAGACGAACACCAGCGCGAGGCCGATGCCGCCGGCGATGAGACCCGCCTTGAGCGACTGCAGGCCGAGCGTCGGGGAGATCGTCTGCGCCTCGGACGAGTCGAAGGACAGCGGCAGCGCGCCGTACTTCAGCGTGTTCGCGAGGTTGGTGGCTTCCTTCAGCGTGAACTTGCCGCTGATCTCGGTCGAGCCGCCCGCGATGGCCGACTGGATGGTCGGCGCGGACATGACCTCGCCGTCGAGCACGACCGCGACGGCCTGCTGGACGTTGGCCGAGGTGAACGCGGCCCACTTGGTGCCGCCCTCGGACTTGAACTCGAGGTTGACGACGTAGCCGGTGCCGTTGGGGTTGTTGTTGGCCGCGGCGTTGTTGATGTCCTCACCGGTGAGGCGGGAGTAGTTCGTGTAGTCGTCCGGCTTGGTCTGGGTGTCCTCCTTGGGAGGGTTGACCGGAGCCAGCGTGTACTTGAACTCGCCCTTCTCGTCGCAGGTGACGAGCGGCTTGTCGAGGTCGTCGTTGCCGCGCAGCGGGTCGGCCTTGGCGCAGTCGAGCAGGAGAGCGGCCTGCTGGAGGATCTGCGGGTCCGTGCTCTGCCGGGTGGCCTTCGCCTCCTGGATCTCCTTCGCGACCTTCGGGTCGACGTTGGAGGGCGCGGACGGCGTGGAGGCCGGGGCGCTGGACGACGGCGCGGCGCTGCTCGACGGCGGCGTGCTGGACGGCTGCGCGGCGAGGTTCGGAGCGGGGCGGCCCTGCGGAGCGTTGCTCGACGAGGGGGTGCCGGCGCTCTGGCTCGGCGGCGCGGACGGCGGCGTGCTCGCGGTGCCGGACGGTGCGGTGCCCGACGAGGTCGGCGCCGTGGCCGGCGTGCCGGCGGGGACCGGCTGGCCGATGACCTTGCGGAACGCGAGGCGGGCGGTCTGGCCGAGGCCCTTCGCGCCTTCGCTGTCGGCACCGGGGACGGTGATCACCAGGTTGTTGCCGTCGCGCACGACCTCGGCACCGGAGACGCCGAGACCGTTGACGCGCACCTCGATGAGGTCACGTGCGCGGTTCAGCGCTTCCTCGCTCGGTTGGGCGCCGTCTTCCTGACGCGCGGTCAGGGTGACGAGCGTGCCGCCCTGCAGGTCGATACCGAGCTTGGGTTTGGCCGAACCGTTCCCGGTCAAAAAGACCAGGGCGTAAAGCGCGACCACGATGAGGACAAAACTCGCCAGATACTTCGCAGGGCGAATTTGCCCGGCCGGAGGTGCCACGATCCGTCCGTCTCCTAGTAGCGATGGTTTCCGAGCGCGCAGCGTAACGCGCGCCAGGTGAGCTGCGCGTCACTACCTGGAGTTGGCGGTGTTCACAGTTGCCAACTCCAGGTGTCACGAGGTTGTTCGTTACTTCTTGGCGCTGTGGTCGAGGGGCTCGGCGACCTGTGCGGTGGTCACCACCTCGTCCTCGTCCGCCTTCTCCTCGACGACGGTCTCCTCGGTGTCGACGACCTTCTCGCGGATGGCGGCGCGCAGCCAGCGCGTGACGACGCCCTCGGAGATCTCGATGTCGATGGTGGTGTCGTGGCTGGCGTCGGCGACGGTGCCGTACAGGCCGGACGTCGTCATGACCTTGTCACCGGGGGCGAGCGAGTCCTGCAGGTTCTTCTGCTCGGCCATCGCCCGCTTCTGCTTGCGCGCGCTGAGGAACAGCGGCACCGCCAGCAGAACCAGAAGCAACGGGAACATCAAAGACGAAAGGTTGCCCATCATTCTCCGATCAGGTGGACATGCCTCGACGCACGTCCGATATGTCCAGGTGCTTTCACCGATTGTGCCAGGTCACCACAGTTGATCACCGGCGGGCGGTTCCAGCCCCAGGTGGTACCACGCGGCGGGCGTCGCCACTCGTCCGCGCGGTGTCCTGGCCAGCATGCCAGCCCGCACCAAATACGGTTCGCACACCTCTTCGACCGTGGTCGGCTCCTCACCCACCGCGACGGCGAGGGTGGACACGCCGACCGGTCCCCCGTTGAAGCTCTTGACCAGCGCGGACAGCACCGCGCGGTCGAGGCGGTCGAGGCCGAGCTCGTCGACGTCGTAGACCACCAGGGCCTGCTTCGCGATGTCCTCCGTGACCCGGCCGTCGGCCCTGACCTCGGCGAAGTCGCGGACGCGGCGGAGCAGCCGGTTGGCGATGCGCGGGGTGCCGCGCGAGCGCCCGGCGATCTCGATGGCCGCGTCCTCGGCGATGTCGACGCCGAGGATCTTGGCGCTGCGCTTCACGATGAGGTCGAGCTCGTCGGCGCTGTAGAACTCCATGTGGCCGGTGAAGCCGAACCGGTCGCGCAGCGGGCCGGTGAGCGCTCCGGACCTGGTCGTGGCCCCGACCAGCGTGAACGGGGCGATGTCGAGCGGGATGCTGGTCGCGCCGGGGCCCTTGCCGACCACGACGTCGACGCGGAAGTCCTCCATCGCGAGGTAGAGCATCTCCTCGGCGGGGCGGGCCATGCGGTGGATCTCGTCGATGAACAGGACGTCGCCCTCGACCAGGTTGGACAGCATGGCGGCGAGGTCGCCGGCGCGTTCGAGGGCCGGGCCGCTGGTGATGCGGATGGCGCTGTTGAGCTCCTTGGCGATGATCATGGCCAAGGAGGTCTTGCCCAGGCCGGGAGGGCCGCTGAGCAGGACGTGGTCCGGGGCCGTGCCGCGGCGCATGGCGCCGTGCAGGACCAGTTCGAGCTGCTCGCGGACGCGCTGCTGGCCGACGAACTCGTGCAGGTCGGCCGGGCGGAGGCTGGTCTCGATGTCGCGCTCGGCCGGCGCGACGTAGGGGCTGAGCTCGTCGTCGCTCACTTGCGGCCCAGCTTCGCGAGGGCGCGGCGGAGCACGGCGGGCGTGGACTGGTCCGGGTTCTCGGCGAGCACGCCGTCGACGGTGGTCTCCGCGGCCTTCGCCGGGAAACCGAGGCCGAGGAGCGCCTCGACGACGTGGTCGCGGGTCTGGCTGTGGGCGGGCGTGGCCGGCGTCGGGAGCTGGCCGACCTTGTCGCGCAGCTCGATGATGAGCCGCTCGGCGCCCTTCTTGCCGATGCCCGGGACCTGGGTGAGCACGGTGATGTTGCCCTCGGCGAGCGCGTGCCGCAGCTTGTCCGGTTCGAGGACGGCCAGCGTCGCCAGCGCGATCCGCGGGCCGATGCCGCTGACCGTCTGGAGCAGGCCGAACAGCTCGCGGGCCTCGGCGTCGGCGAACCCGAAGAGGGTGAGGCTGTCCTCGCGCACGATCAGGGTGGTGGCGAGGTGGGCCTCCTCGCCGCGGCGCAGGCCCGCGAGGGTGGTCGGGGTGGCCTGGACGGCGAACCCGACGCCGCCCACCTCGACGACGGCGTGGTCGAGGCCGACGTGCTGCACCTGGCCGCGCAGTGACGAGATCACCTGGTTCCTCCGGGGTTCACGCTCACGCAGGCGTCCCCTCGCGAAGGGGACCCCTTGATTTCATTCTTCCAGCCGGCACCGACAATTTCGGTGCGCGCTGAAACTGTCATGCCCCGCTCCTGCGCGCGGCCTCGGCGAGCTTCGCCTTGTGCACGCGGGCGAGCTCGGCGGCCTTGGCCTGCGCCTCCTCCATGCGGCTGCGCATCGGCGCGCGCCAGTGGTGGCAGATCGCGAGCGCCAGTGCGTCCGCGGCGTCGGCGGGCTTCGGCGCGACCTTCAGGCCGAGCAGCTTGGTCACCATCAGCGTCACCTGCGCCTTGTCCGCGCGGCCCGACCCCGTGACGGCGGCCTTCACCTCGGACGGCGTGTGGAACTCGACCGGCAGGCCCCGTTGCGCGGCGGCCAGCGCCACCACGCCGGACGCCTGGGCGACGCCCATCGCGGTGCGGACGTTGTGCTGGGCGAAGACGCGTTCGATGGCGACGACGTTCGGGTCGTAGCGGTCCAGCCATTCGCACACGCCGACGTACAGCTCGTGCAGACGTACGGACAGAGGGGCGTCCACGGGCGTGCGCAGGACGTCGACCGCCACCGCGCGCACGACCCGGCCGGGGCCGCCGTCGACCACACCGAAGCCGCACCTCGTCAGACCGGGGTCGACCCCGAACACCCGCACAACCGCTCCCCGCATCACTGGACGAACAACAGTTCGAACCATATCCGGTGCACCTATAGGCCACGGGCACCGACACGGTTCGACAAGTCCGCTCCACCGTTACTACGGTGATCAGGTTTCGATCACGGGAGTGCCGGTGAAGAGGTTCTGGGTGGTTGCGGGGTGCGTCGGCACCTTCATGGCCGTCACGATCCTCGTCGCCCTCGCCGCGCCTCGCGAGATCGGCGTCGCGATCGACAAGGTCGTGCAGCTCCTGTTCGCGGTCGCCGCGTTGCTGGCCTACGCGCGCAAGCGCGACGGCTGGATGACGGCGGCGATGACGAGCCTGACGGTCGGGCTGTCGGCGTGGATCTGGGGGCAGCAGATCCTGGGCGTGCAGCTGCCGTCGTCGACGATCGCGCCGATCGGGTTCACGCTGGTGCCGTTCCTGTGCGTGGCCGCGGTGGTCGTCAAGGGGCAGCAACGGCGGGTGGACGACCAGCTGCCGAACTACCGCAGCCGCGCGGTGGTCGTGCTCGACGGGCTGATCGTGATCGGGTCGCTGTTCGTGCTGACGTGGGTGTCGGCGCTGGAGTCGCTGACCCGCGCGTGGGCGACCGAAGGGGCCGGGTTCGCGACCGTCATCGCGCATCCCGCCGCGTACCTCGTGCTGCTCGTGACGATCGTCGTGATGTCGTGGACGCATCAGCCCGTGCGTCAGTGGCCGATGTTCTTCGTCGCACTGGCGGGTATCGCGCAGTCGTCGTCGGGCTGGTTGTTCGCCTACTACATCGCGCAGGGCGTCACGGCGATCCCCGCGAGCGCGGACATCGGGTTCATGCTGTGTCCCGCGTTCTTCCTCCTCAGTGCGTTGGCTCCGGTGCGCAACAAGAAGCCCACGCCAGGAGAGATGCGCACGGCGGACTTGTTGCATCTGCTCGTGCCGTACCTGCCGCTCGCGATCACGGGTCTGTTCGTCATCTGGAACACGGCGACCGGCGGCCGGCTCAACCCGGTGGAGATCTACGTCGGGCTCGTGGTGGTGTGTCTCGTGATCGTGCGTCAGTTGCTGACGCTGATGGACAACGTCCGGCTGATGGACCAGCTGCGCGTCTCACGGGAGCGCTTGCAGCACGAGGCGACGCACGACCCGTTGACGGGCGTGGCGAACCGCTCGTTGTTCCGCGAACGGCTGGAGCGCGCGCTGGCGGTCCGTGACCGCGCACGGCCGTTGATCCTGCTGTTCATCGACGTGGACGGGTTCAAGGCGGTCAACGACAACAACGGCCACGCCGAGGGGGACGTCGTGCTGCGCAACGTCGCCGCACGGCTGGAGCACAGCGTGCGGCCGGAGGACACGGTGGCGCGGCTCGGTGGCGACGAGTTCGGCGTGCTGGTCGACGGCGGTGACGCCGACGAGATCGGCGACCGGCTGCTCACGGCGTTGAAACACCCGCACGAGGTGCTGGGCCGGGTGCACCGGGTGCACGCCAGCATCGGTGTGGCGCAACGGTTCTCGCACGACCCCACGGTGACCGCCGACGACGTGCTGGGTGCCGCCGACGCCGCGATGTACACGGCGAAACGGCTCGGCAAGGGCATGGTCGTCGTGCACGGCGCCCCGCTCCCGGAGATGACGTGACCCCTGAGCAGCTGATCAGCGACCTCGGCATGCGGGAGCTGCCCGTCGAGGGCGGGTACTTCGCGCAGACGCACCGGTCGGACGAGGTGTCTGCGATCGCGTACCTGTTGCGGCGCCCGGACTTCTCCGGCATGCACGTGCTGGAGCACCTGGAGATCTACCACTTCCACGCCGGCTCGCCGTTGCGGATGCTGCTGCTGCACCCAGACGGGTCGGTGACGGAGCCGGTGCTGAGCGCGTCGAACCCGCAGGTCGTCGTGCCCGCGGGGGTGTGGCAGGGCAGCACGCCGGCCGGTGACTGGTCGTTGGTCGGCACGGTCGTGGTGCCGCCGTACACCGACGACATCGTGTCGTTCGGCCACGCGGACGACCTGTGCGCGCGTTATCCCTCTCACGCCGCGGTGATCAAGCCGTTGTGCCGCTTCTAGGATCGTCGGAATGGCGCTTGTCCCGCTCAACGGCATCGAGCTGAACGTCCAGACCGAGGGCTCCGGCGACCTCGTCGTGCTCGTGATGGGCACCGGCAGTCCCGGCCGCGTCTGGCGCACCTACCAGGTGCCCGCGCTGGTGGACGCCGGTTATCGCGTCGCATACTTCGACAACCGCGGCGTGCGGCCGTCGTCTGAGTGTGCCGGGGGCTTCACGATCGGCGACATGGCGGCCGACACCGCCGCGCTGATCACGCACCTCGGCGGTCCCGCGCACGTGGTCGGCACGTCGCTGGGCGCGCGCATCACCCAGGAGCTGATGCTGTCGCACCCGGCGCTGGTGCGGTCCGCGGTGCTGATGGCGACCTCGGGACGTCCCGAGCCGGTGCAGCAGGCGTGGTCGCGGTCGTTGTGCGACCTGTTCGACAAGGGCGTGGAGGTGCCCGCGGCGTTCTACGCGGCGGCGTCGGTGATCCGCAACGTGTCGCAGTCGACGCTGGCGAACCCGGCCGTCGCCCAGGACTGGGTGCAGCTGTACGAGTTCGCGGGTTCCTCGCTCAGCGCCGGTGACCGCGCGCAGCTCGCGCTCAGCGACTTCGAGTCGCGGCTGGAGGCGTACCGGGCGATCACCACGCGGTCGCTGGTGGTCGGGTTCGCCGACGACCTGGTCCTGCCGCCCCGCCTGGCGCGCGAGGTGGCGGACGCGATCCCCGGCGCCCGGTACGCCGAGGTCGCGGACTGCGGGCACATCGGGTACCTGGAGCGGCCGGACGAGGTCAACCGGCTGCTGCTGGAGTTCCTCCGCGCAGGATGAACTCCGCCGTCTCCGCCGCCAGCTCCTCCAGGAACGCCGGGCGGTCGAAGTCCGGGTCCTCCGGCACGGTCGGCGGGAGCGTGTTCATGAAGCTGAAGTGGCCCGCGCCCGGCACCACCCTGATCTCGACCGGGCCGGGGGCTTTGCGCAGCACCTCGACCTGCAGGGGCGGGGTGACGGTGTCCGCCGTGCCCGCGTAGGCGAGCACCGGCACGTGGACGTCGTCCACCGCGTGGGGGCCGACGAACCAGCCGGTGGCCGGGGCGAACAGGACCAGGCGGGCGACGCGGGACGAGCGCGGGACGTCGAGCGGTCGGCGGTCGCGGCCCCACGGGGTGGCGCCCGCCAGGCACAGCGCGGCCCACCCGCCGATGGAGTGGCCCACCACGGTCACCTCGCCGGTGGTGCCCTCCAGTGCCTCGACCAGGCCGCGCGGGCGGGCGAGCAGGTCGTCGTTCGAGGCCTCGCCGGGCATCAGCCGGTCGAAGCGGGGTGCGACGACCTCGCACCCGGCCGCAGTCAGGTGGTCGAGCAGCGGGCGGTGCCGTTCCGGGTCGCCGCCACCGCCGGCCGCGAAGAGCACGATCACGGGGGAACTCCTTCAGCGATGGGCCGCCTGGCCGGTCGGCCTGATCAGGATCTCGTTCACATCCACTGTGGACGGCTGCGACACGGCGTACAAGACCGCCCTGCCCACGTCCGCGGGCTCCAGTTTCGGCTCGTTCGCCCGGGATGCCGGGATCGCGTCGGTGTCCACGAGTCCCGGTTGGACGACGGTGACCCGCACTCCCGTGCCGACGGCCTCGGCGCGGATCGCCTGCGCCAGGCCCGTGATCGCCCACTTCGTGGCCGAGTACAGGTTGCCGGGACGGACGCCCCTGCCCGCCGCCGACCCGGTCAGCACCAGGTGGCCGCCGGAGCGCATCAGGAACGGCATCGCGGCGCGGGCGGTGAACGCCGGGCCGCACACGTTGGTGGTGACCATGCTGGTCCATTCGGACGGGTCGGCGCCCGCCGAGGACACGAACGAGGTGTCCACCGAGACGCCCGCGTTGGCGAACACGACATCGATTCGTCCCCAACGCGATTCCACCCGGGACATGAGGTCCTGCACGGAATCCCATGAGGACACGTCGCATTTCGCGTCCCATCCGCGGTCCCCGACAGATTCTTCAGCCGAGCGGGAGGCCCTGACCACGCGATACCCTGCCTCAACAGCCAAAACGGCCGTCGCCGCCCCGATCCCGCGGGAAGCGCCGGTCACCACGAACACGTTTTCCATGATCAGGACCCTAGTCAGGGAAACGTCAGCGGCGCCTGTTTGGATACCGCGCATGAATTTGAACCGCAGGTCCGTGTTCGGGCTGGGGACCGTCGCCGCCGCGACGGCCGTGCTCGGCGCCAACGGTGCAGCGCAGGCGCAGGACGACGCGGAGGTCGAGATCGAACGCTTCCCGACCACCGCGGACCGCTCGCGCAAGCGCATCGCCCAGATCTACAAGCGGAACACCCGCAAGGCGAAGGGCACGTGGTCGTCGCTGATCACGGTCGCCGACCTCGACGGGACCACGAAGGCCGCCGTCGACGAGGACGCGGACAAGGTCGTCGAGGCGTACAGCGTCAACAAGATCGCGGTGGCGGTCGCGGTGCTGGACAAGGTCGACCGCGGGCTCATCCGGCTCGACCAGACGGTCACGGTGTCGTCCGCGATCGTCATCCAGGACACCGACGGCATCTTCGCGCTCGACGGCGCGTACCCGAGCGAGGTCACCGTCGGCCACGCGCTGGCGAACCTGCTCACCGTCTCCGACAACACCGCGGTGCGGCTGTGCGGCCTGGTCGTGCCGGCGCTGGAGCTCAACGAGATCCTGCGCGCCAAGGGTTTCGTGCACACCCAGGTCGTGCCGGTGGCCAACCCCAACCGGTTCTTCCTCGGCACCACGACGGCGCGCGAGACGCACACGCTGCTGCAGAAGCTGGTCGACGGCCAGCTGCTGTCGGAGGCGTCCACCGCGTACCTGCTGAACATCCTGCGCGCCACCGCGAGCTTCACCGACGGCGTGCGGCTGAACCTCACGACCAACGAGCGCCTGCGCGTGGCGACGAAGGCCGGCTGGTTCGAGGACGGCCGCAACGAGGCCGGGATCATGTTCAGCGAGGACAGCCGGGCGATCCTGATCTACTCGATGTTCGCCTCCGGTGTGTTCAGCGGCGACAAGGCCGTGAACGACGAGGACTTCAGCACCACGCACCCGGCCGTCGCGGCCCGCGCCGACCTCGGCCGGTCCATGTTCGACGCGGTCATCAAGATCACGACCACGAAGCCGCGGCACCGCGCGAAGGTCTACCGGTTCTTCAACGGCGGCTGATCCTCCCGCACCGCCGAGTTTCCTGAGAGTTCCGTGAAACCGGACCACCGGGCGGCGGAACTCGGCTATACAGGCACCACGCCGGGGTCGGTCGTCGCCGCCGTCGACGACCGGCTTCCGCGCGGTTATCCCGGCCGCAGGGCGATTCCACGTCAGAGGGCCGGTTCCACGACCTCGCGGAACCGGCGTGCCACCTCCGCGATGACCTCGTCGAAGTCCGCTGCCCAGATGTCGGCGTTGAAGATCTCCACCTCGACGTCGCCCGCGTAGCCCGTGGCGGCGACCTGCCTGGTCAGCCGGTCGAGGTCGATGTCGCCGTCGCCCGGATATCCCCGGCCCAGCAACACGTCCGCCGGCACCGGCGTGAGCCAGTCGCACACCTGGTAGGACGCGATGTGCGGCCCCGCGCGCACGATCTGCGCGTCGAGGTCCGGGTCCCACCAGACGTGCAGCGCGTCCACGACGACCCCGACGGACGGGTGCCGTTCCGCGAGGTCGAGCGCCTGGGACAACGTCGACAGCACGCCGCGGTCCGCGCAGAACACCGGGTGCATCGGCTCCAGCGCGAGCGTCACGCCCGCTTCCCGCGCGTACCTGGACAGTTCCGCGATCGCGTCCGCGACGCGCTGACGTGCACCGACGAGGTCCTTGTCGCCCGCCACTCCCCCGACGACCATCACCAGCGTCTCGGTGCGCAGCGCGGCGGCTTCGTCGATGGCGCGCCGGTTGTCGTCGAGCGCGGCGCGGTTGTCGACCGCGGTGAGGAACCCGCCGCGGCACAACGAGGACACGCGCAGACCGGCGTCCGCGACGAGCTTGGCGGTGCGTTCGAGGCCGTGGTCGGCGACGGGTTCGCGCCACAGGCCGATCGACTCGATCCCGTGGCGGGCACAGCCTTCGACGGCCTCCGTGACGGTGGCGCGTTTGACGGTGGCCTGGTTCAGCGAGAGGCGAGCCACTGCCGCCACCGCCGTTCCGCGAGGTCCGGGTCGATCACGCCGGCGACCTCGGCGAGCCGTTTGGCTTCCGCGAGGTGGCCGACGCCGCGCGCGGATTCCAAGCCGTCGAGCAACACGAACCGCTCCTGGTGGCCGGCGAGCCAGGCGAGGAACACGACACCGGTTTTGTAGTAATACGTTGGCGCGCTGAACAGGTGGCGGGACAGCGGGACCGTCGGCGCCATGATCCGGTGGAACTCCGCGGTGTCGCCCTCGGCGAGCCTGGCGAGCGCCCGCGCGGCGACCGGTGCGATCGGGTCGAAGATGCCGAGCAGCGCGTCGCTGTGGCCCTGCTCGTCGCCCGCGATGAGATCCGGGTAGTGGAAGTCGTCGCCGGTGTAGCAGCGGACGCCGGGCGGCAGGGCGCGCCGCAGGGCGACCTCGTGGTCCGCGTCGAGCAGGGAGACCTTCACGCCGTCCACTTTGTCCGGTCGCGAGTGGATGATCTCCAGGAAGTCGCGGGTGGCCGAGGGCACGTCCGCGGCTCCCCAGTAGCCCGCCAGATTCGGATCGAACGCGGTGCCGAGCCAGTGCAGGACCACGGGTTCGCTGACGCGGTCGAGGAGCGTGCCGTAGACCTTCTCGTAGTCCTCCGGCCCGCGGGCGGCGGCCGCGAGCTGCCGGGAGCACATCAGCACGGGCTGGGCACCGGCCTCCTGGACGACGTCGAGCTGGTGCAGGTAGGCCTCCAGGACGTCGTCGAGGCCCGGCTCGCCGGTCAGGTGGTCGGTCGCGACGCCCGCGCAGATCCGGCCGGCCTTCTCGGCGGCGCTGCGGCGGATCAGCTCGGCGGCCGTGGGCCAGTCGAGGCCCATGCCGCGCTGCGCGGTGTCCATCGCCTCCGCGACACCCAGGCCGTGCGACCAGAGGTGGTGCCGGAACGCGAGAGTCGCGTCCCAGTCCACGGTGTGCGCGTCCTCGGCTACGACGTGTGCCGCCGCGAACACGATGCGTTCGCCTTCGTTCCGGCTAGACATCGGCGATCTCCACGCGGCGACCCTCCGAAGAGGACCGCAGGCCGGCCGCCGCCAGTGCCACGCCGCGTGCCCCGGCGCGGAAGTCGTGCGGGAACGGGGCGCCGTCGGTGACGTGCCGGAGGAACTCCGCCCACTGCACCTTGAAGCCGTTGTCGAAGTCCTCGTTGTCCGGCACCTGCTGCCACTGCTCGCGGAACGGGTGCGTGACCGGCAGGTCCGGGTTCCAGACCGGTTTCGGCGTGACGGCGCGGGGCTGCGCGAAGCACTCCCGCAGCCCCGCGACCGCGCTCCCCTCGGTGCCGTCCACTTGGAACTCGACGAGCTCGTCGCGGCGCACCCGCACGCACCACGACGAGTTGATCTGCGCGATCACGCCGTTCTCGATCTCGAAGATCCCGTACGCGGCGTCGTCGGCGGTGGCCTCGTAGGCGTTGCCCTGCTCGTCCCAGCGCGTCGGGATGTGCGTGACTGCCTTGGCGGTGACCGCCTCGACGCGGCCGAAGAGGTCGTGCAGCAGGTAGCTCCAGTGGCAGAACATGTCCGAGACGATGCCGCCGCCGTCCTCGGCGCGGTAGTTCCAGCTCGGGCGCTGCGCCGGCTGCCAGTCGCCCTCGAAGACCCAGTAGCCGAACTCGCCGCGCACGCTGAGGATGCGGCCGAAGAAGCCGCCGTCGACGAGCCGCTTGAGCTTGCGGATGCCCGGCAGGTACAGCTTGTCCGCCACTACGCCGTGCCGGACGCCCTTCTCGTCGGCGAGCCGCGCGAGCTCCAGCGCCTCGTCCACCGTTTCCGAGACTGGTTTCTCGGTGTAGACGTGCTTGCCCGCCTCGATCGCCTTGGTGATCGACTGGACGTGCTTCGACGTCACCTGCGAGTCGAAGTAGATCTCGACCGACGGGTCGGCGAGCGCGCTGTCGAGGTCGGTGGTCCAGCGCGCGAGGTCGTGGCGTTCGGCGATCTCCTTGAGCTTGTCGGCGTTGCGGCCCACGAGGACCGGCTCCACCTTCAGCACCGTGCCGTCGCGCAGGCGCACGCCCTCGTCGCGCAACGGCAGCAGGGACCGGACCAGGTGCTGGCGGTAGCCCATCCGCCCGGTGACGCCGTTGACCGCCACTCCGATGGTACGGACTGCCATCGCACCTCCCTGGTAGCAGCGCTGGAAAGCGCTTTCCCGCCACGCTAACGGCGGCACTTCGCGGCCGTCAACCTCCCCGCGAGTTAGTCTCAGCGCTCACATGCACGTTGACGGAGGTGGTCGTGTCCGCCCGACAGGTGACGCTCGCCGAGGTGGCGAAGCAGGCGGGTGTGTCGCTGGCGACCGCTTCCCGCGTGCTCAACGGCAGCACGCGGCAGGTGAGCGAGGACCTCAGCGACCGCGTCCTGCGCACCGCGGAGGAGCTCGGCTACGTGCCGAACGCCTCGGCGCAGGCGCTGGCCCGCAACTCGAGCTCGCTCGTCGGACTGGTCGTGCACGACATCACCGACCCGTACTTCTCCTGCATCGCGGCGGGGGTGACGCGGGTGGCCGAGGCGGCCGGGCTCGTCGTCGTCCTCGGCACGACGGGGCGCCGTCCGGAGCGTGAGGTGGAGCTGCTTTCCACTCTGCGTGCGCATCGGGCGCGTGCGGTGGTGCTCGCCGGGTCGCGGACCACGGACCGTGCGTCGCAGGCGCGGCTCGCGGCGGAGATCGACGCGTTCACCGAGCAGGGTGGCCGTGTCGCGTGCGTGTCGCAGGCGAAGCTCGGCACCGACACGGTCGTGCCGGGCAACCGGGCCGGAGGACGCGCGCTCGCGCGGTCGCTCGCAGGGCTCGGGCACAAGAAGTTCGCCGTATTGGGTGGACCTTCCGAGCTCGTGGTGGCCCGCGACCGGCTGGCCGGGTTCAAGGCGGGGCTCGCCGACGCCGGCGTCGCGCCGCCCGTGGTGGTCAACGGCGCCTTCACCCGCGACGGCGGGTACGAGGCCGCGATGGAGCTGCTGGCGTCCAAGACGCGCGCCACCTGCGTGTTCGCGGTGACCGACGTGATGGCGATGGGCGCGATGGCGGCACTGCGCGAACGGGGCGTGCGCGTGCCGGAGGACATGTCGATCGCCGGGTTCGACGACATCCCGACGCTGCGGGACACGGTTCCGGCGCTGTCGACCGTGCGGCTGCCGCTCGAGGAGATGGGCGAGATCGCCGCAGGTCTCGTGCTGGACGCCGGAGGTGACGAGGCCCGCACCGTCCGGGTGGCGGGTGAGGTGGTGCTCCGGGCCTCGACTGCCCACAATTAGACTTGTCGGGCTGTACACGTACATGAGTCACGAGGAGTTGAGCCGTCCCCATGGGGTCTGGCCCAGGCTGGCATACCAACCCGGTCCCCCGCTCTGATGGAGCGCGCAGGTGACCGGAATCCTTCTGAGCGTGCTCGGTCTGGTCGCCGTCGTGGCGCTGACCGCGGGCACCTTCATCGCGGTGGCGGCGGAGTTCTCGCTGACCGCGCTGGAACGCAGCACCGTCGAGCGGCACGTCGCGGAGGTGGGCGACGCCACGGCGCGCACCATCGACCGCGCGCACCGCACGTTGTCGTTCCAGCTCTCCGGCGCGCAGCTCGCCATCACGCTGACCACGCTGATCACCGGGTACATCGCGGAGCCCGCGATCGCCTCGCTGATCGAACCGGGCCTGACGGCCGTGGGCGTGCCGGAGACGGTGGCCGACTGGTTGTCGCTGGCGCTGGCGCTGGCGATCGCCACGGCGTTGTCGATGGTGTTCGGCGAGCTCGTGCCCAAGAACCTGGCGATCGCGAAGCCGCTCGAGACCGCGCGCGGGGTCGTCGGCATCCAGGCCGGGTTCTCGACCGTCTTCCGCTGGCTGATCAACGCGATGAACAACTCGGCGAACTGGCTGGTCAGGCGCTTCGGCGTCGAGCCGGTCGAGGAGCTCGCGTCGGCGCGGTCGCCGGAGGAGCTCGGCGCGCTGGTGCGCACGTCGGCGGAGCACGGCACGCTGGACCAGGGCACCGCGGTGCTGCTGGACCGGTCGCTGCGCTTCGGTGACCGCACGGCGGGCGAGCTGATGACGCCGCGCGTGCGGGTCGAGGCGCTGCGGGCCGACGCGACCGTCGCGGACCTGGTGCTGAAGGCGCGGGAGACCGGTTTCTCGCGGTTCCCGGTGCACGACGGGTCGTTGGACGAGGTGCGCGGGATGGTGCACGTGAAGCAGGCCTTCGCGGTGCCGTCCACTTTGCGCGGTTCAACCCCGTTGTCCGCTTTGACGCGCCCGGTGTACTCGGTGCCCGAGACGCTGGAGGGCGACGCGCTGCTGGACCGGCTGCGCGCGTCGGGCCTGCAGACGGCGCTGGTCGTGGACGAGTACGGCGGCACGGCGGGCATGGTGACGCTGGAGGACGTGGTCGAGGAGATCGTCGGCGACGTGCGCGACGAGCACGACCGCGGCGAGGCGACGCCGGTGCGCTCGCTCGGCAAGGACAGCTGGCTCGTGTCGGGCCTGCTGCGCGACGACGAGGTGGCCGAGGCGACCGGGTTCCGGATGCCGGAGGGCGACTACGAGACGCTGGCCGGTCTGGTGCTGGCGCGGCTCGGGCGGATCCCCGACGTCGGTGACGAGATCCGGGTCGACGGGTGGCGGGTGACGGTGATGCGGATGGACCGCCACCGCGTGGCCGAGCTGCGGGTGGTGTCGTCGTGAACTTCCTCTTCGTGCTGTTGCTGCTGGCGGGCAACGCGTTCTTCGTCGGCGCGGAGTTCGCGGTGATCACCGCGCGCCGCGACCGGCTGGAGGCGTTGGCGGACAAAGGTTCCTCCCGGGCCCGCACCGCGATCAAGGCGTCGCAGCAGCTGCCGTTGCTGATCGCGGGCGCGCAGCTGGGCATCACGTTGTGCTCGCTGGCGCTGGGTGCGATCGCCGAGCCGACGTTGGCGTCGGTGCTGGAGGGTCCCCTCGGGGCCGTCGGGCTGCCGTCGGCCGTGGTGCACGGTGTCGCGTTCGCGGTGGCGTTGGTCATTGTCGTCGCGCTGCACACGATCCTCGGCGAGATGGTGCCGAAGAACCTGGCGATCGCCGGTCCCGAACGGGCGGCGGTCTGGCTGGTGCCGGTGCACTACGGGTTCTCGCGGATGATCGCGCCGGTGCTGGCGATGTTCACCGCCGTGGGCCGGTGGGTGCTCAAGCGGTTCGGCGTGGAGCCGGTGGACGAGCTGGAGTCGGCGTACACGCCGGACGAGCTGGCGCTGCTGATCGGGCAGTCGCGGTCCGAGGGCCTGCTGGAGGACTCCGAGCACCGCCGGCTGGCGCAGACGCTGTCGTCGGCGGAGCGCACGGTGGCCGACGTGCTGGTGCCGCTGGACCGGCTGACGACGCTGTCGTCGGCGCCGACCGTGGGCGAGATCGAGTCCGTCGTGGCCACCACCGGGTTCTCGCGGTTCCCGGTGCTCGCCGACTCCGGCCTGGTCGGGTACCTGCACGTCAAGGACGTGCTGGACCTGGAAGGCGCGGACACGCCGGTGCCGCGGTCGCGGGTGCGCGGGCTGCCGGAGGTGCCGGCGGACGCGCGGCTGGACGAGGCGCTGGCCGCGTTGCGCCGGGCCCAGTCGCACCTCGCCCGCGCGGTGGGCGGCGACGGTGCCGTGCTGGGCGTGGTGGCGATGGAGGACCTGCTGGAGGAGTACGTGGGCACCGTGCGCGACGGCACCCACGTCCGCTGGGTCTAGGTACGGATCTCGAGCATCGTGCAGCCGGTGTCCGTCCGATAGGGACCGTGCGGCATTCCGGGCCGGCGACTCGCGAAGTCGCCGGCCCGGAACGTCTTCCCGAGCGTGAGGTCGGTGAGCTCGCCGTCGAGGAGGTAGACCTCCTCGTGGTAGTCGTGGCGCAGCACCTCCGACGTGACGAGTCCGGGCTCCCAGCGGGCGATCCTGGTCAGGGTCGTGGTGCCGGGGTCCCGGCTGAGGACGCGTTCGGTGACGCCGGGACCGGCGTCGCGCCAGGGGACGTCCGCCGCCGGGAAGAACTCGTGTTCCTCGCGCATTCACAGCCTCCGGTTCGCGAGCACGGGGAGCTTCTCGCGGGCCTCGCGGACCAGGTCGAGGTCCACATCGGACACCAGGGTGCCGGGGGTGCCGGTGAGGCGCTCGCGGACGGTGCCGAGCGGGTCGACCACGGCGCTGCGGCCGATTCCCGTGGGGGCGGCGCCGTAGTCCGCGTCGGGGTCGGCCTGGCCGCAGGCGAGGACCCAGGACGTGGAGTCCAGGGCGCGGGCCTGGACCAGCAGGTCCCACTGCTCGGCCTTGGTGGGGCCCGCTCCCCAGGAGGCGCCCAGCAGGATGACTGGCGCGGTGTCGGCGAGGGCGCGGAACAGTTCGGGGAACCGCACGTCGTAGCAGGTGGCGAGGCCGAACGTGGTGCCGTCGACCTCGAACGTCACGGGCTTGGCACCGGGGGTGACGGTGTCGGACTCGCGGAAGCCGAACGCGTCGAACAGGTGGATCTTGTCGTAGCCGAGGTGCAGGCCGGCGCCCGTGACGAGCGTGGTGTTGGCGACCCTGTCCTCGTGCCCCGGCGTGAACATGCCGGCCACCACGACGACGCCGTGCTCGTCGGCGATCTCGCGGACCGCGGTGGCCCAGGGGCCGTCGAGCGGTTCGGCGACCGGGCCGAGCGGGACGCCAAAGCGGCACTGGGTGGCTTCGGGGAACTGCACGATCCGCGCGCCCTGTGCGGCGGCGTCGGCCACCTCGGCGCGGACGGTGGCGAGGTTCTCCTGCGGATCAGCGGTGGAGCTGATCTGGCAGAGCGCGATGCGCATGATCCTCCTCTGGTATACATGTTGTATGCAAGGTGCGGACACTGTGTCTGGCAGGGACAAGGCCTACGAGTTCCTCAAGGACACCATCCTCGCCGACCCCGAGATGCAGGGGCGGTTCATCAGCGAGCAGGACGTCGCCAACCAGATCGGCGTCTCCCGCACGCCGATCCGCGAGGCCCTGCTGCTGCTCGCGGCCGAAGACCTCGTGCAGCTCGTGCCGAAGAAGGGTGCGTACGTCGCGCCGTTGTCGTCGCGGCAGATCACGGAGCTGATGGAGCTGCGTGGTGTCGTGGAGCGGTACGCGGCCGAGCGCACGATGAGCGAGCACACGGTCCCGTTGCGCAAGATGCAGGAGCTGATCGAGCAGCAGCGGTGGCTGATGGAGGACGCCCGGCAGTTCATCGACGTCGACCGGCAGTTCCACGCGCTGCTGGTAGCGGCGACGGGCAACGAGCTGCTGACGAAGACGTACGAGGGCCTGCGGGCCCGGCAGGTGCGGGCGGGGGTGGTCGCGCTGTACCGGGCGCACGGCCGGCAGCAGGCCGTGATCGACGAGCACAACGCGATCGTGGGCGCGCTCGAGTCCGGGGGCGTCGGCGCGGCCACCGCGGCGATCACCGCTCACTTGGACACCACGTTGAAGGTGCTGCTCAACGGCTGAGTTCCAGGTTGCGGGGTCTCGTCTTCCGGGTCGCGCCCGAGCCAGAGGCCGACCAGCGTCACCACGCACGCCACGGTGACGTAGAGACCGACGACCACCCACGTGCCGAAGCCCGCCAGCAGCGCGGTGAACAGCAACGGCGCCACGGCACCGCCGATCACGCCGGCGAGCGTGTAGGCCAGTGAGCTGCCGGTGTAGCGCAGCCGTTCGGTGAACTGCTCGGCGATGAACGCGGCCTGCGGGCCGTACATGAAGGCGTGGAAGGCCAGGCCGACGACGACGCCGAGCGCGATCAGCGGCCACGACCTGGTGTCGACGAGCGGGAAGAGCACGAACGGCCACACCGCGCCGCAGACCGCGGCCGCCGCGTAGAGGCCGCGCCGGTTGACGCGGTCGGACAGCCAGCCGGCGAGCGGCATCAGGAACAGCTGGAAGCCCGAGGCGATCAGCACGGCGAGCAGGCCGACGTTGCGCGGCAGCTTCAGCTGGGTCGTGATGTAGGTCAGCACGAACACCGTGTGCAGCGCGTAGAGCACGTCCGGGCCGACGCGGCAGAGGACGGCGGCGATCAGCGGCCTGGTCTGGGTGCGGAACACCTCGCTGACCGGCGCGGACGGGCGGTCGCCGCGGGCCTCGATCGCCTTGAAGACCGGCGTCTCCTCCAGCTTCACCCGGATCCACAGGCCGAAGATCACCAGCACCGCGGACAGCAGGAACGCGACGCGCCAGCCCCAGGACATGAACGCGTCGTCGGACAGGGTCGCGCCGAGCAGCGCGAGCACGCCGTTCGCCATGAGGTTGCCGGCGGGCGGGCCGATCTGGGCGGCGCTCGCCCAGAAACCGCGCTGCTTCGGGTTGCCGTACTCGCTGGACAGCAGCACCGCGCCGCCCCACTCGCCGCCGAGCCCGACGCCCTGGGCGAACCGCAGCAGCACGAGCAGCACACCGGCGGCGGGGCCGATCGCGGCGTGCGTCGGCAGCAGGCCGATGAGCAGCGTCGCGATGCCGGTGATCAGCAACGTCGTGACGAGCACGCGTTTGCGGCCGATCTTGTCGCCGAGCCGGCCGAACAGGAACCCGCCGAGCGGCCGGGACAGGTAGCCGACCGCGTAGGTGGAGAACGCGAGCAGCGTCGCCGTCAGCGGTTCGGAGCTCGGGAAGAACAACGGGCCGAGCACGACGGCCGCGGCGACGTTGTAGATCGCGAAGTCGTACCACTCGAGGGCGGTACCGGAGAGCGAGGCCACGAAGGCGCGCACCAGGGCCGAACGCGGTACGTCCGGTGGGGTGGCTGGCGTTGCTGCAGCAGCGGTCATGCGGTAATACTGCCTGTATACAACTCGTATGCGCAAGGAGTACCGCATGTCTACTGTTCGTACACAGGCCACCGCGCTGGCGTTCGACCTGCCGGACGGCACCATCGCCGAGGTCGCCGTGACGACCCTGCTGAACGGTGGCTACGCGGGCCGCAGCCAGGACGACGTGGCCGCCCACGTGCGGGAACTGGCCGAGCTGGGCGTGCCGGCGCCGTCGGTGACGCCGAGCCTCTACCCCGTGTCGCCGTACCTCGCGCAGCAGACCGCGTCGGTTCCCGCGCAGCACGGCCGGACCTCCGGCGAGGCCGAGTGGGCGATCGTGGTCACCGGCTCGGACGTCCTGCTGACCGTCGCATGCGACCACACGGACCGCGCGCTGGAAGTGCACGGCGTCGCGTGGAGCAAGAACGCGGGGCCGGACGTGCTCGGCAGCAAGGCGTGGCGGCTCGCCGACGTGGCGGACCGGATCGACGAGATCGAGCTGACGGCGTGGGCGGACGGCGTGGAGATCCAGCGCGGCACGTGCGCGGAGCTGCTGACCCCGCAGTACTGGGTGGACCGGCTGAAGGAGCTGGGGCTGCTGCAGCCCGGCACCGTGCTGCTGTCCGGCACGATCCCGATGCACCACGGTGTGGACCAGTTCGCGTCGAAGTGGCGTGTCGAGCTGCGCGACCCGGCCACCGGTGACGTCCTCGACTGCGAGTACGAGGTGACGCGGCTCCCCGAGCCCATCGGCTGAGCCCGGTATGTGCCCGGTATGCGTCGTCCGGGGCCCGTCTAAATCCGTCTCGCCTGATCGACCTACGGGTGGAAGACACACACTCGGGAGGCACAGGATGAGCAAGGTCTACACGGGCGCCAGCACCTCGATCGACGGCTACGTCTCGGGTCCGGACTTCTCCGGGTTCGACAAGCTGTTCGCCTGGTACGAGGCCGGGGACGTCGCGTTCACGGTGCCGACGGGCGCCATGACCGTGCACCTCACCCCGGCCAGCGCCGCGCACTACGGCGGCCTGATCCAGATGACCGGCGCGTTGGTGGTGGGACGCAAGCTCTACGACTTCACCAACGCGTGGGGCGGGCAGCATCCGATGGGCGTGCACACCGTCGTGCTCACCCATCGGCCGTTGGAGGACACCGAGCACTTCACGTTCGTCGACGGCGGCATCGAAGAAGCCGTCGCGGTGGCGCGGGAGCACGCGGGCGAGAAGGGCGTCGGCCTGAACTCCGGGGAGATCGCGCGGCAGGCGATCGACGCGGGGCTGGTCGACGAGATCTTCCTCGACCTGGTGCCGGTGATCCTCGGCGGCGGCACGCCGTTCTTCGCGCCCGGCAAGGGGTACCAGCTGGAGGGGCCGCTGTCGGTAATCGAGTCGAGCTCGGTCACGCACCTCCGCTACAAAGTGGCGTATGAAGCTCCGGAAGTTCACTGACAGCGACGCGGAGGAGTTGCTCCGCGCCGTCACGGAGTCGCTCGCGCACTTGCGTCCGTGGGCGCCGTGGGTGGCCGACGGCTACGACGCGGAGTCGGCCGCCACGTTCCTGCGCGAGGCCGCGGAGGAGTGGGAGACCGGGACGGCGTTCCCCCACGCCATCACCGTCGACGGCGCGATCGTGGGCGCGGTGTCGGTGATGCGCCGGGCGAGCGACCTCGCGGAGATCGGCTACTGGCTGCACCCCGCGCACACCGGGCGCGGGCACGCCACGGCCGCCTCCGCGGAGCTGGTCGAGTTCGCGTTCGCGCTGGACGGCGTGCGCCGGGTGCAGATCTGGCACGACGAGGCCAACGTGGCGAGCAGCGGGGTGCCGCGGCGGCTCGGGTTCACCGAGGTCGGCCGCCGCTCCCCGTCGCGAGTGCCCGCCATCGGCGACCGCGCCGGGGTGGACGTCGTGTGGGAGCTGCGGCGCTCACGAGGCGAGTGAGGCCTTCACCGCGCGGGTGCGGTCGTCCGCGAGCACCTCGTCGTCGCCGTTCTCGAGGGCGGCGAGCACCTGGGCGACCAGGTCCTCGGTGGTGATCTTCGGACCGGTCTGGGCGGCGGCCATGTCGGTGTCGATGAACCCCGAGTGCACCGCGACGACGTGGGTGCCCTGCTCGCGCAACGCCTCGCGGGCCGAGTTGGTGAGCGACCACGCCGCCGCCTTCGACGCCGCGTAGCCCCGCCAGGCGGGGCGGCCGATGAACGACAGGATGCTCAGCACGTTGACGAGCGCGCCGCCGCCGTTGGCCTTGAGGATCGGCGCGAAGGCGTCGGTGACGCGGACGATGCCGTAGACGTTGACGTCGAACTCGGTCCTGATGGTGTCGAGCCCCTCGCCCTCGACGAGCACGCCGGCGTTGTTGATCACGATGGAGACGTCGCCGAGCTCCTTCGCGGCCGCGTCGACCTGGGCCGTGTCGGTCACGTCGAGCTGGACGGGGATGACGCCCTCGTCGGTCACGGACGCCGGGGTGCGGGCGCCGCCGTAGACCTTGGCGCCGCGCTTCGCGAACTCGCGGGCGAAGGCGCGGCCCAGCCCCCTGTTCGCTCCGGTCACCAGCACGGTCGCGGTGTTGAAGTCCATCACTACCTCCTGAGTTGGATTCTCCAACTCACCGTAGCGAGGTTCGTTTGATTTGCCAACTCACTGCTAGGATGGTCACATGACCCCTCGAAGCTGCTCCATCGCGAACGCGCTGGAAGTCGTGGGCGAACGCTGGTCGCTGCTCGCGTTGCGCGAGGTGTTCTTCGGCAACACCCGGTTCGACCAGATCGCCGCGCACACCGGTGCGTCCAGGGATGTCCTGACCGTGCGGCTGAAGAAGCTGGTGGCGGCCGGTGTGCTGGAGAAGCACCAGTACTCCGAGCACCCGCCGCGGCACGAGTACCTGCTGACGGACGCCGGGCGGGCGCTGCACAACGTGATGCTGATGCTCAAGGAGTGGGGCGACACCTACGTGACGGAGGGGCCCCTCCCCCTCGTGTACGAGCACTCCTGCGGACACGTGCTGAAGACACGCGTGGTGTGCGCTCACTGCGGCGACGAGGCGACGTCCGAGTCGCTGACCCGCGCCGGAGAGCAGACCCACTAGGTTGGGCGGCATGAGTGAGGACGACGAGGACGAGTTCGCCGAGGACGACGAGTTCGAGGACGAGGAAGACGTCGACGACCTCTTCGCCGTCACGCCCGAGCCGCGCACGGTCTGCCACCTGTGCGGGGGCGCGAGCTACATCGCGGCGCCGACGCTCGCGATCATCGGCGGCGCGCCGCGGACCGTCGACAACGGGCGGGAGTGCCCGCACTGCAACGGCGCGCGGACGTTCAACGGGCTGGTGCCGCCGGTCTAACGCGCGGACGCGGCGCGGTGCCAGTCGAGGAACTCCGCCACCGGCATGCTCGCGACCTGGGCGCCGATGACGTCGAGGGCCAGGTCCTCCGAGCGCTTGAAGCGGACGCACGACTTGCCCATGTCGAGCTTCTTGCCGGTGGCCTCGTACCGGGTGCGGAACGACTCCTCGCCCTCCCCGTTCACCGTGGTCAGGTAGACGGAGAAGTAGCGCTTCTGGGCGGCGAGGGCCACGTAGCTCAGCGGCTGCTTGTTGTAGGTCGGGCCGCTGACCTCCAGCGGCACGTGCCAGGTGATCATCCCCCACATCATGCCCTCGACGTAGCCGTCGGGAACGTGCGCGACGATCACGTCGCGCACGGCGGTGACCTCGGCGCGCTGCTCTTCCGGCAGTTCGGCGAGGTAGTCGTCGACCGTGGCGGCCCTGCTCTGCACCATGCCGCGTACGGTAACGGCTCGTGGAGGTCCTGACCCGTGCCGAATGGCACGAACTGCGCGATTCGCACATCGCGCGCATGCGCCGGTTCACGGGTCCGCACCAGGAGCGGAAGCTTCGCAAGGAGAAGCACCCGGTCATGGACTTCCTCTTCACCTACTACAGCCATCGGCCCGTGCGGCTCGAACGGTGGCATCCGGGTCCGGGCGTCGTGCTGGAGGACGCCGCCGAGTACCTGGAGTTCCCGCACTACAGGCAGGTCGGCGAGGGTGTCGCTCTCGACGTCGAGAGCTTCCTCGGGCAGCGGGAGAAGACGCTCGAGTTCGTCCGGTCGCTGCTCACGGCCACGCTGAGCAGGCCGGCGCGGCTCGGCTGCTTCGGGCTGCACGAGTGGGCGATGGTCTACCGGCAGCAGCCGGAGGAGGTCCGGCACAACGCGTGGCCGTTGCGGCTGGGCAGTGGCGGCACCGACGCCGTGGTCGAGGCGAGCCGGATCCAGTGCGGGCACTTCGACGCGTTCCGGTTCTTCACGCAGCCCGCGCGGCCCCGCAACACGCTGCAGCCGACCCGCGACGACCAGGTGCTCAACGAGCAGCCGGGGTGCCTGCACGCGAACATGGACCTGTTCAAGTGGGCGTACAAGCTGGAGCCGGCGACGCCGTCGGACCTGGTGGCCGACTGCTTCGAACTGGCGGCGGACGTGCGCGAGCTCGACATGCGGGCGTCCCCCTACGACCTGGCCGGACTCGGCTACGGACCCGTCGCGATCGAGACCCCCGAGGGGCGTGCCGAGTACGTTCGGAGGCAGGCCGAGTTCGCCGAACGGGCCCGGCCGTTGCGAGAGCGACTCGTCTCCGTGTGCCAGTCGATACTTGCTGTGACTTCACTTCACTAGCGAGGTTCACCTGTTAGCGTGACTGGCTGGTCGTCGGGGGCCGCTTAGTAGTTGTGAGGGATGGATGTCTCGACACCGCGCTCTGCGGGCGAAGGTGAAGCGCGGAATCGCCAAGTGGCCCGTGCTGATCGTCGTGTTCGTCGTGCTGATCGGACTCGGCTGGCTGGTCCTGTCGTGGGCCGGCGGGGTGCTCGACAAACGGTCCCAGGCGCTGGCGCAGAACTGCAGCGAGGGCGACTCGGTGCTGCGCGTCTCGGCCACGCCGAGCATCGCGGGGGCCGTCGCGGACGTGGCGCGGGCCTACAGCGCGACGCGGCCCGTCGTCTACGACCACTGCATCGCGATCGAGGTGACGTCCGCGGACTCGTCGGCGGTGCTGGAAGGCCTCACCACGACCTGGGACCCGCAGAAGCTCGGCCAGCGGCCGCACGCGTGGGTGCCCGACTCGACGCTGTGGGCGAACCGGCTGTCGGCGCTGAACGCGAAGCTGGTGGGCTCGGCGCCGAAGTCCGTCGGCACGTCGCCGGTGCTGCTCGCGGCGCCCGAGGCCGCCGCGCCGGTGCTGAAGGACTTCCGCTGGACGGACATGCCCGAGGTGACGGACTGGTCCAAGTTCGGCACGAACTGGGGCCGCTTCAGCGTGGCGATGCCCGACCCGGCCACGAACACCGCCTCGGCGCTCGCGATCCAGTCGGCGCTGGCCGACGGCAAGGGTCCCGTGACGGCGGAGTCGCTCGGCTCGGACGCCGCGAAGGCGAAGCTGTCGAAGCTCGCGGCCGCGGTGCCGCCGGAGGTCCCGCCGACGACGCGCGACGCGTTGGGGCGTCTGGGGGACAGCGCGACGGTGAACGCGGCGGGCTTCTCCGTGACGCCGGTGTCCGAAGTGGACCTGTTCAAGCACAACACGGGCAAGGACGCGCCGTCGAAGCCGCTCGTGGGCGTGCTGCCCGCGGGACCGGCTCCGGTGGCGGACTTCCCGTACGTGGCGCTCGGCGGCTCCGAGGTCGGTGAGGCGGAAGTGCGTGCGGCGCAGGCGTTCCGCGACTTCATGACCGAGCCGTCGTCGCAGGCGATCCTCGCGCGCGGCGGGTTGCGGGTGGAGTCCACTCAGGACCGTCCGTCGCCCTCCCCCGGCGTGTCCTGGGCGCCCGTCGCGGAGAACCTGGTGGCGGCCGACGCGACGACCACGCAGCAGATCTCGTCGGCGTGGGCCTCCGCGGACCGCGGCGGGCAGGTCGTGACGGTGCTGGCGGACGTGTCGACGTCGATGAAACCCCGGCTGGACAAGGTGAAGTCCGCCCTGCGCGGCCAGATCGACCGGTCGGTGTCCGGCTCGTTCGGGCTGTGGGAGTTCGCGCGCTCGCTGGACGGCGCCAAGCCGTACAAGCAGCTCGTCGGGACCGCCCCGGTGACGGAGAAGCGCGACGCGCTCAAGCGGGCCGTCGACGGGCTCAAGACCGCCGAGGGCTCGCAGCTCTACAGCGCGCTGGCGGCGTGCTACGAGGCGGCGCACGACGGGTTCGTGGCGGGCAGGGTCAACCGGGTCGTCGTGATCACCGACGGCACCTCGGACGGCGGGATCGACCTGAAAGCGCTGAAGTCCCAGCTGCACGGCACGGACCTGCCGATCAGCTTCATCGCGATCGGCGGCGAGGTGGACCGCGCGGCGCTGACGGACATCGCGCAGGTCACCGGCGGGTCGGTGTCGGTGGTGGAGAACGTGGACGGCGTGGAGGCGGCGCTGGGCCAGGTGCTGTCGACGAAGGCCTGACGGGCCGGTCCTGCCTTCGCCGACGGGAGCCGTCCTGCTGGTGGAGCCGGGTCAGCCGTTGAAGCGGTCGGGGTCGGGGCCGGTGCGGGTGCCGTTGTCCAGCTCGTTGATGACCGTCATGTCGTCCAGGGCCAGCTCGAAGTCGAAGACGTCGATGTTCTCCTTGATCCGGTACGGGGTGACGGACTTCGGGATCACGACGCTGCCGAGCTGCAGGTGCCAGCGCAGCACGATCTGGGCCGGGGTCTTGCCGTACTTCTCGGCGAGGGCGGTGAGGTCGGGTTCGCGCAGCAGCGTGCCCCTGGCGAGCGGCGACCACGCCTCGGTGGCGATGCGGTGGGTGACGTGCACCTTGCGCATCTCCTCCTGCTGCAGCAACGGGTGCAGCTCGATCTGGTTGACCGCCGGGGTCGTCGGGAACTCGTCGAACAGGCGCTGCAGGTGGGGAGTGTGGAAGTTGGAGACGCCGATGGCGCGCACCCGGCCGTCGGCGTAGAGCTGCTCCAGCGCGCGCCACGACTCGGCGTAGAGCTCGCGGCCGGGCAGCGGCCAGTGGATGAGGTAGAGGTCCAGCACGTCGCGGCGCAGCTTGCGCATGCTCTCGTCGAACGCGCGCAGCGTCGAGTCGTAGCCCTGGTCGGTGTTCGCCAGCTTGGTCGTGACGAACAGGTCGGGGATGCCGGCGATCGCGTCTCCGACGCCGGACTCGTTGCGGTAGGAGGCGGCCGTGTCGATGCTGCGGTAGCCGGCCTCGAGCGCGGTCGTGACCGCGCCGGCCACCTGGTCCTCCGGCACCTGGAAGACGCCGAAGCCGAGTTGGGGGATCCGTACTCCGTTGTTCAACGAGATCAGCGGAACCATGTGCGTAGCTTCGCATCGTTGTAGACGTCCTGCATGGCCTTCAGGATGTCGATCAGTTCGGCGCGCAGCGAGGCCGGTTCCAGCACCTCGACGTCCGCGCCGAATTTGAGCAGGTCGGCGACGGCGTGCCGGGTCGACTCGGTCGGGAAGCCGAACTCCTCCCCCGGTTCCGGCGCCATCTCCCCGATCACCCGCGCCTGGAAGCCGCTCAGCAGGTACCGGGTCTTGTCGAGGCCGGAGCGGGTCATGCGGACGGTGACGCGTTCGCCGTACATGCGGTCCTCGAACCGCTCGGACCACTCGGCCCAGAACCGGGCGAGGTCGAAGTCCGCGGGGCGGTCGAACGAGACCGCGGTCGTCTGGACGGTCAGCACGCGGGAGACGCGGTAGGTGCGGCCGCTGCCGACGAAGTACCAGGTGCCCGCCTTGAGGACCAGACCGTACGGGTCGACCTCGCGCTCGACGGTGTCGTTGCCCCACCGCAGGTAGGTCATCCGCACGCGGCGCTGGTCCCAGACCGCGTCGGCGATCGTGGCGAGGTGCTCGGTGGGCTCGTCGCCGCGGAACCACGTCGGGGTGTCGAGGTGGAAGCGCTGCCGGATCTGCTCGGCCCGGTCGCGCAGCTCGGTCGGCAGCGCGGCGAGGAGCTTGAGCTGCGCGGCGGCGGCGACCTCCTTCAGCCCCAGGTCGGCGGCCGGTCCCGGCAGTCCGGCGAGGAACAGCGACCGGGCCTCGCCGGAGGTCAGGCCGGTCAGCCGGGTGCGGTAGCCGTCGACGAGCTGGTAGCCGCCGGCGGGGCCGCGGTCGGCGTAGACGGGGATGCCGGCGGCGCTCAGCGAGTCGATGTCGCGGTAGATCGTGCGCGGCGACACCTCCAGCTCGGCCGCCAGCTCGTCCGCCGTCATCCGGCCCCTCGACTGGAGGAGCAGGAGCACCTGCATGAGCCGGCTGGACTTCATCGCCCCAACCTGACACGAACTGTCAGGAATTGCCAGCAGAGTGGTCCCCATGAAGGCAACGGGAACCATCGCGGTGAAGAGCTGGGACGAGAACACCTGGGACGGCCGCCCCCACCAGGAGGTCGAGGGGCGCAAGCTCACCGAGGCGCACGTCCAGTTCTCCTACGCGGGCGACGTGAGCGGTGTCGGCAACTGCCGGTACCTCATGTACTACGGCGACGACGTGGCGTGGACGACCGCGCTCGAGGAGATCGCGACCGACGAGGGCACGTTGGTGCTGCGGCACGTCGGCGCCTACCGGTCCTCTGTGGAGGCCGTGATCGAGGTCGTCGACGGCACCGGGAAGTACCTGAACGCGCGAGGTGCGGTGACGGTGGACTGGGCGGAGGATGGCAGCGGCACCTACACCCTGGAGTACGAGGTCTGAGCGATGACCAACGCCCCCATCTACGACGCGGCCAAGCGGCGGATCACCGAGATCGTGACCGGAGCCGATCCGCAGACGCCCGTGGCGGCGACGCCCGGCTGGTCGGTCAAGGACGTGGTGGCGCACCTCGCCGGCGGTCTGCGGGACTTCGTGGACCGCCGGTTCGACGGTGTCGAGTCCGGTGAGTGGGGCGAACGGCAGGTGCGCGACCGGCGGGACAACTCGCTCGGCGACGCCTTCGCGGAGTGGGACGCGAACCTGGAGCTGGCCCGGCCGCTGTTCGACACGCCGATGGGGCCGATCCTGGTGGCCGAGGTGGTCGCGCACGAGCACGACCTGCGCGCGGCCCTGGGGGTTCCCGGCGGCCGTGACGGCGTCGAGGTGCGGGCGGCGCTGACGAGGCCGTTGCAGGAGCTCGACAAGCTGATGCGGGAGAACGACGTGCCGGCGTTGCGCGTGACGCTGGAGCACGGCGACCGGGTGCTCGGGCACGGGGACCCGGCAGGAACGCTGCGGACGTCGTCGTTCGAGCTGATGCGGGCGATCGGCGGGCGGCGGTCGGTGGACCAGATCAAGGCGCTGGACTGGGACGGCGACCCGGACGTGTGGATCTCGTCGCTGGCGCTGTTCGGGCGGCACCGGCCGGAGCCGTTCTGCGAGTGACCACCGAGTGATCGCCGCGCGGAGTAGGTTGCGCGGTCGTGGACTGGCTGACTGACACGCGGGACTCCTACGACACGGTGGCGGAGAGCTACGCGGGCTACACACGGGGGCTGCTGGACGGGTTGCCGCACCTGCGGGCGGCGTTGCGGTTGTTCGCCGAGGAGGTGAGCGGACCGGTCGCGGACGTCGGGTGCGGGCCCGGTGACATCACGGCTCGCCTGGCCGAGCTCGGCGTGGACGCGTTCGGGATCGACCTCTCCCCCGCGATGATCGCGCTGGCGCGGGCGAACCACCCCGGGCTGCGGTTCGAGGTCGGGTCGATGACCGAGCCGATGACCGGCCCGCTGGGCGGGATCCTGTCGTGGTGGTCGTTGATCCACGTGCCGGACGAGGTCGTGCCCGCGGTGTTCGGGCACTTCCGGAAGGCGCTGCGGCCGGGCGGGCTGGTGCAGGTCGGCTTCCACGTAGGCGACCGGACGAACCTCAAGACGCAGGGCTACGGCGGGCACCCGATGCGCGTGCACGTCCACCTGCGACCGCCGGAGCGGGTGGCGGGGTGGTTGCGCGACGCCGGGTTCACCGTCGAGGCGCGGTGGCTGCTCGGCGACGACGGCGCGGTGCTGTTCGCCCGGCGCGGGTGAGACGATCTGATCGTGTCAGAAGAACAGACTTGTCAGCGGTGCGGCGAAGCGGTCGAGCTGGCAGCCGAGGACTTCGCGTTGTTCGAGCGGATGCACCCGGACTGCTTCCACTTCGCCTTCGAGCACGACCTGGCCAAGCCGGGTCTGAGCGTCGACGAGAACTGCGGCGACGAGGCCTGCCCCGTCGGAGCGTGAGAAATGGGCGCACCCCCGAGTGCGCCCATTCCCCGGTCGAACGTGATCAGCTGCTGTACGCCTCGAGCGGCGGGCAGGAGCAGACCAGGTTGCGGTCGCCCTTCGCGCCGTCGATGCGGCGGACGGGCGGCCAGATCTTCGGAGCACCGGTACCGGCCGGGTACACGGCCTCCTCGCGGGTGTACGGGTGGTTCCACTCGCCCACGGTCACGCTGGCCGCGGTGTGCGGGGCGTTGCGCAGCGGGTTGTCCTCCACCGGCCACTCGCCGGCGCCGACGCGGTCGATCTCCCGCTTGATGGCGATCATGGCGTCGATGAAGCGGTCGATCTCGGCGAGGTCCTCGGACTCGGTCGGCTCGACCATCAGCGTGCCGGCGACCGGGAACGACATCGTCGGCGCGTGCAGGCCGTAGTCCGCCAGACGCTTCGCCACGTCGTCCACCGTCACGCCAGTGGCCTTGGTGAGCGGGCGCAGGTCGAGGATGCACTCGTGGGCGACGAAGCCGCCCTCGCCGGTGTAGAGGACCGGGTAGTGCTCGTCGAGGCGGCGGGCCACGTAGTTCGCGGCGGCCACGGCGGTCAGGGTCGCGCGGCGCAGGCCGTCGCCGCCCATCATCCGCACGTAGGCCCACGAGATCGGCAGGATCGACGCGGAACCCCACGGGGCGCCCGAGATCGGGCCGACACCGGTGGCCGGTCCCGCGGTCGGCTGCAGCGGGTGGTTCGGCAGGAACGGCGCGAGGTGGGACTTCACGCCGATCGGGCCGACGCCGGGGCCACCGCCGCCGTGCGGGATGCAGAACGTCTTGTGCAGGTTCAGGTGCGAGACGTCCGAGCCGAACTTGCCGTAGCGGGCGAGACCGATCAACGCGTTGAGGTTCGCGCCGTCGACGTACACCTGGCCGCCCGCGTCGTGGACCAGGCCGCAGACCTCGCGGACGGTGTCCTCGTACACGCCGTGGGTCGACGGGTAGGTGATCATGATCGCGGCCAGGTCGTCGGCGTGCTCGGCGACCGTGGTGCGCAGGTGGCCCATGTCGATGTTGCCCTTGTCGTCGCACTTCACGACGACGACGCGCATGCCGGCCATGACGGCGGACGCGGCGTTGGTGCCGTGGGCGGACGACGGGATCAGGCAGACGTCGCGGTCGGCGTCGCCGTTGGCGCGGTGGTAGGCGCGGATCGCCAGCAGGCCGGCGAACTCACCCTGCGAGCCGGCGTTGGGCTGCAGCGACACGGCGTCGTAGCCGGTGACCTCGGCGAGCCAGGCCTCCAGGTCCGACACGATCCTCAGCAGACCGGCCGCGTCCTCGACGGGCGCGAACGGGTGCAGCGTCGAGAACTCCGGCCAGGTGATGGACTCCATCTCCGCGGTGGCGTTCAGCTTCATCGTGCAGGAGCCGAGCGGGATCATGCTGCGGTCCAGGGCGACGTCCTTGTCGGACAGCGCGCGCAGGTAGCGCAGCAGCGCCGTCTCGGAGCGGTGCGCGTGGAAGACCGGGTGGGTCAGGTAGTCGGACGTGCGGCGCAGGTCGGCCGGGATGCCGTCCGCGGTGTCGGCGTCGATGGCGTCCACATCGGACCCGGTGACGCCGAAGGCCTCCCACACGGCGACGACGTGGGCGCGCGTCGTCTTCTCGTCGCACGCGATGGCGACGACGTCGTCGTCGACCTTGCGCAGGTTGATGCCGGCCTCGCGGGCCTTCTCGACGACCGCGGCGGCCTCGCCGGGCACGCGGACCTCGACGGTGTCGAAGAACTCGCCGTGCACGACGTCCAGACCGGCCTCGCACAGGCCCGTGGCGAGCACGGTGGCCAGGCGGTGCACGCGGGTCGCGATGCCACGCAGGCCCTCGGGACCGTGGTAGACCGCGTACATCGAGGCGATCACGGCGAGCAGCACCTGCGCGGTGCAGATGTTGGACGTGGCCTTCTCGCGGCGGATGTGCTGCTCGCGCGTCTGCAGGGCCAGGCGGTAGGCCAGGGAGCCGTCGGCGTCGACCGAGACGCCCACGAGGCGGCCGGGCAGCTGGCGCTCCAGGCCGGAGCGGACGGCCATGTAGCCGGCGTGCGGGCCGCCGAAGCCGATCGGCACGCCGAAGCGCTGGGTGGTGCCGACGACGACGTCGGCGCCGATCTCGCCCGGCGCGCGCAGCAGCGTCAGTGCCAGCAGGTCGGCGACGACCACGGCCTGCGCGCCGGCGGCGTGGATCTCCTCGATCAACGCCTTCTGGTCGCGCACCACACCGGACGCGCCGGGGTAGGACAGCAGCACGCCGAAGAAGTCGCCGCCCAGGCCCAGGCCCTCGATGCCCTGCGACAGGTCGGCGACGACGATCTCGATGCCCAGCGGCTCGGCGCGCGTCTCGATGACGGCGAGCGTCTGCGGCAGCGTGTCGGCGTCGATGACGAACTTGTCCGACTTGGACTTGCCCGCGCGGCGCACCAGGGTCATGGCCTCGGCGGCGGCGGTCGACTCGTCCAGCATGGACGCGTTGGCGACGGGCAGCGCGGTGAGGTCGCCGACCATCGTCTGGAAGTTCAGCAGCGCCTCGAGGCGGCCCTGCGAGATCTCCGGCTGGTACGGCGTGTAGGCGGTGTACCAGGCGGGCGACTCGAGGACGTTGCGCAGGATCACGCCCGGCGTCACGGTGTCGTAGTAGCCCAGGCCGATCATCTGGGTCATCGGCCGGTTCTGCGCCGCCAGCGCGCGCAGCTCGGCGAGCGCCTCGGTCTCGGTGGCCGGGGCGGGCAGGTCCAGCACGAGGTCGCGCTCGTGGATGGACGGGGGAACCGCGTGCTGCGCCAGCTCCTCCAGCGACCCGACGCCGATGACGTCGAGGATCCGGGCGAGCTCGGCGGGGCGCGGGCCGACGTGGCGGTCGGCGAACGGGGTGCCGTGCTCGAGAGCGGCGAGCGGAATGCGGTCCTGCGTCATCTAACGCCTCCGGGGGCCTGAGGGCACACGTGTCCTGGTGCCCTCCCCGCTCTGTCCGTACCCCGAAGGGCGCCTGAGAGGTTCACCCGCTGCGGGAGCGGGCTTTCACCGTCGGCGGGACCCCCTCGCGGGGCTCCACTTTCCAGAGGCGTCTCGCTCGGGCGGTCCTGGATGCCTGAGAGGTTCCCGGGGAGGGACTTGCTCCTTCGGCGCCGGGCTCTGCGACCCGGTCTCTCCCGCCTGAGTTCAGCGACTACCCGAGAAGAATACCCGCAGGCAGCCCACCCAGTCCCCCCGGACGCGACCTACATCTCAGCACCGAGACCGGACAAGGCCGCGGAGACGGGGTCCTCCTGGTCGTCGCGCAGGGCCACGAGCAGGTGCCGGGCGCCCACGACGTCGTCCCCGCGCCGGGCCGCGACGAGCTTCGCGCCCTCGATCGCCCGCTCCACCGGGCCGCCCGCGGGCAGGGTCGCGCGGTCCACGCCCGCCGCGCGCAACGCCGCCGCCGCACCGGACTCGAGCTCGGGCCGCAGCTTCCTGCCCGCCGCCGACAGCTGCTGGTCGAGCGTCAGCACCGCGGCCACGAGGTCGCGGGAGGTGACGGTGCGGTCGCCGGCGACGGCGAGCCGTTCGGCCTCGGCGCGCACCGCGGTGAGCTCGGGCCCGCCCAGCCCCTGTCCGCGCACGACGAGCTTGGTCAGCCAGCGCACGTACCCGCCGCCGGACTCCCCTTCCAGCGCACCGGCCTTGCGCAGCAGCCACACCGCCGGAGCCTCCTCGGGTTCCGACGCCGCGCGCACGGCCGCCGCGGTGGCCTCGACGTCCACGCGTCGCACGGCCATCAGGTCCGCGACCCGGCCGAACTCCAGCGACAGCAACGCGAGCGACAGGTGGGTCGTGGTCAGCACGCCGTCGCCGGCCTGGCCGATCGCCGCGCGCAGGCAGGCGTCCAGCGCGACGCTGGCGGGCACCGGGGTGTCGACACGTGCCTGGTGGTGGGCGGCGCGCAGCAGCGTCGTGACGTCCGGACCGGCCTCGGTGGCGCCGCCGTCGCCGCTCGCCCAGTGCTCGGTCCCCCGCGCCATCGCCTGCGCCCGCAGCGACCTCACGCCGAGCTTGCGCCCGGGACCGGTGGTGTCGGCGAGCGCGATGAGCAGGTTCTCGGTGCCGACGAAGCCGAACTCCAGCCGGAACGCCCGTTGCACGGCCGCGGCCAGCGCTTTCACGACCTGCGAGGAAGGAGTGGGGGTCATGCCGGCAACGCTAGGGAGCCGGGGTGCCGCGGCGCCTCTGCCGACCGGCCACAGAGGACGGCCAGTCGGCCAGGAAGGGGTAGCCGGCCAGGAGGAGCGACCGGTCAGCCGGTCGCGCGCTCGCGGCGGCGGCGGGTCAGCTCGTCCTCGGTCATCGGGGCGATCTCGACGCCGTCCGCGCGTTCGGCCGGGAACTCGTGGATGGTCCCGCTGATCTCGCGCATCGCACCGCTCACCGCGATGCCGAACACGCCCTGGCCGCCCTGCAGCAGGTCGACGACCTCCTCCGGTGACGTGCACTCGTAGACGGTCGTGCCGTCGGAGAAGAGGGTGATCTTCGCGAGGTCCTGGACGCCGCGGCGGCGCAGGTGGTCGACCGCGACCCTGATGTTCTGCAGCGAGACGCCGGTGTCCAGCAGTCGCTTCACGACCTTCAGGACCAGGATGTCCTTGAACGAGTACAGCCTCTGGCTGCCGGAGCCGTGCGCCATCCGCACCGTCGGGGCGACGAGCCCCGTCCGGGCCCAGTAGTCGAGCTGCCGGTACGTGATGCCCGCGATCTGACACGCCGCGGGACCCCGGTAACCGACGAGCTCGTCCGGCAGCGAGGAGTCCGGGAACAGCTCGCCCTGCTGCCCGGATCCGGCCCTCAAGGGCGCTTCCTCGACCACGCCTGCCTCCCCTCGCGAACGGCCACGAAACTCGATGGCCGTCAAGCCGCCACGTCAGCTCGCGCGAACCAGCGACGTCCACTCGAGTTCGACGGTAGGACCGCTCCGAGGGCAGGTCAACGCGACGCGCGGGGAGTGTCGACCCTCAACCTGAAGTAGAGGGTCACACCGTCACCCGAAGTAGGACGTTCAGGTGACGTTTAGTGATCGTTTAGCGGGCCGATCGGGCACTGAGTAGCCCGATGGGGCGACACGCGGACGGAGCACGGGGGGCGTGAGCGAGACGAAGAGCGACAGACACCACAACCCGGATGTCTGCGCTCCTACGGTGCCGTCTCCGCGGCCTATGTATCCGCGCCCCTGAAGTCCTCCGGGGACACGGAGTCGAGGAACTCGCGGAACTTCTCCACCTCGTCCTCCTGCTCGTCCGGGATGATGAGGCCCGCCTCCGCCAGCACGGACTCCTCCGCGTGGATCGGCACCCCCACGCGCAGCGCCAGCGCCACCGAGTCCGAGGGGCGCGCGGACACCCGCACGTCGCCGTCGAACACGAGCTCGGCGAAGAACGTGCCCTCCTGCAGGTCGGTGATCCGCACCTGTTCGAGGTTGCGGCCCAGCGCCCCGATGACGTCCTTGAGGAGGTCGTGCGTCAGCGGCCTGGCCGGCCGGACGCCCTGTTGCTCGAGTGCGATGGCCGTGGCCTCCACGGAGCCGATCCAGATCGGCAGGTACCGCTCACCCTCGGTTTCGCGGAGCAGGAGGATCGGCTGGTTCTGGGGCAGCTCCACCCGGACGCCCACGACGCGCATCTCACTCATCGGGTCTCGCCTCCCTCTGACTCGTTGGGGAGTACCCGGCTCACTCCGAGCATCCCCCGGCGTATGCGTTCGACGCTACCCGCCAAGCGGGCCGTGTGCTCAATCGTTGCGGGCAGAACGTGATCAAGACGATTGACGCAGTCCCGCTCTCACCAACAACGTGTGCAACGAGGTGAACAGGTCAGCCAATTCCCGAACCGTCTCGGGATCTGAGAACGACTTCAGCACGACCACCTCGTGATCGGCTGCCGCGCGGACCGCGCGCAGGTGCTCGCGCTCGACGCCGAGCCCGGTCATCGTCCGGATCGTGCGGAGCGCGGTGATGTCGTCGGTGGTGAACCGGCCGGCGGGGCCGGGGCGCAGCAGACCGTCGCGCTCCAGCTGGGACAGCTGGTCGGCGCCGAGGCCGGTGCTCGCCAGCAGATCGGCCCGCGAGACCGAGCCCGCGTCGGCCGGGGTGGCGTCGAGCTGGTCGCGGATCACCTTGAGCGGCAGGTACCTGTCCCGCTGGGCGGACAGCACGAACCGCAGCCTCTCGACGTCCGCCCGGCTGAACTGGCGGTAGCCGGAGGCGGTGCGTGCCGGGCGGACCAGCCCCTCCGCTTCCAGGAAGCGGATCTTGGAGATGGTCACGTCGGGGAACTCGGGGCGAAGCTGTGCGAGCACCGCCCCGATGCTGAGCACCCCGCGCTGTGGCCGCCCGGCCGTCACGCGTCAGGCTCCCGCGGAGCCAGGACCCGTCAGGAAGACGAGGCGGAACTTGCCGATCTGGACCTCGTCACCGTTGGCGAGCACGGCCTGGTCGACCGGCTCGCGGTTGACGTAGGTGCCGTTGAGGCTGCCGACGTCGATGACGACGAACTCGCCGCTCTCCCGGCGGAACTCGGCGTGGCGGCGCGAGACCGTCACGTCGTCCAGGAAGATGTCGCTGTCGGGGTGGCGCCCGGCGCTCGTCGTGTCGCGGTCCAGCAGGAACCGGGAACCGGCGTTCGGGCCGCGCTTCACCACGAGCAGCGCGGAACCGGCGGGAAGGGCGTCTACGCCGGCAACGGCCGGCTCCTGGGCGGGCGCCTCGGCGCCGCCCTCCATCTCCTGGAGGAAGTCCGCCCGGAAGACGGAGGTCCGCTCCGGGGACTGCTCCGGCGGAACGCCTGGGCCGTCGTTCGTGCTCACCTGAGCTCTCCTCCTGCTGCTGGATCCGTCACTTCCGGTAAAACTTATCGCGTCCGGGTCGCCACCCTGCCCGCGGCTCCCCTTCCGGCCGAAGATCCGGCGAAAGATCGACGTCACTCCTTCTCCACCAACGCCTTGTACCCGTCGGCGTCGAGCAGGCCCTCCAGCGCGTCCGGGTCGCTCACGCGGAGCTCGACCATCCAGCCCTCGCCGTACGGGTCGGTGTTCACCGAGTCCGGTGCCTGCACCAACGCGTCGTTGATGGCGACGACCTCGCCGTCGAGCGGGGAGTAGAGGTCGGACACGCTCTTGGTGGACTCGACCTCCCCGAACGTGTCGCCCGCGGAGACGGTGTGGCCGACCTCGGGCAGCTGGACGAAGACGACGTCACCGAGCTGTTCCTGGGCGTAGTCGGTGATGCCGACGCGCACGGTGTTCTCGCCTGTGCCGGCGACCCACTCGTGCTCCTCGGTGTAACGAAGCTCCTCGGGAATCAACTGACTGCGCTCCTCGTGCTCAACCTGTATGGGGTGATCTTTTCACGCGACCGCGCGGGGCGTGACCCGCAGGGCCAGGAAGAACTGGTAGACGTACAGCAGCGCCGACCACAGGTAGAGCGCTCCGCCCCAGGCCGTGAACGCGTAGGCGAACGGCAGGGCGACCTGGGCCCAGCCCGAGTCGCCCTGCGCGAGCAGCAGCAGGGGGAACGCGTAGAGGAGGTTGAAGGTCGCGGCCTTGCCCAGGTAGGTGACCTCGAACGTCCCCCACCCGCGCCGGCGCAGCACCAGCAGGCAGATGCCGACGACGACCTCCCGCCCGACCAGCACGAGGGCGATCCAGAGCGGCACGATGTCCCTGATGACGAACGCCAGCAGCGTGCAGAACACGTAGAGGCGGTCCGCGGCGGGGTCGAGCAGCGCGCCGAGGTTGCTCATCTGGTCGAGCCACCGGGCGAGCTTGCCGTCCAGCCAGTCGGACAGCCCCGCGAAGACGAGGACGAGCAGCGCCCAGCCGTCCGCGCGGGGTCCGAGCAACAGGTACAGGAAGAGCGGAACCCCGGCCAGCCGCAACACGCTGAGCAGGTTCGGAATCGTCAGCAGGCGATCAGCCGGATCACGCACACCCGCACTCTAAACGAGTGACCGCGCACTGGCTGCCGGATGGCGTCACGGCACACGGTGCGGCTGGTTGCGGGTTCGTGCGGTGTTCGTGTCGTACGGGTGGAACTCAGGCTGTGCGGGTGAGCGTCCAGCCGCGGCGCTGCATCTCGGCGCCGGTGATCGCGTGCGGCCGGCCGCGGTCGTCGCGACCCACCCAGCGAGCGCGGAAACCCTCGAGCACGTAGGCGTGACCCCTGCTCCACACGACGCTGCACGGCGTGGTGGGCAGCTCCGCGGTCTGCACCGGCGCGGTTTCCATGGCGGTTCTCATCTCAGTCCCTCCGTGACATCAGGGATGTCGTGAACCGGGTCTCCGGCGTTATCCCTGCACACGAATCTTGGCGGACTGTGGTTCAGAACACGTGTCCTGTTTGGGTCCTTAGCGTTAACTGGATCAATCGGCGCGCCGAGCTGTTCGGGCCCGAAGCGCGGGAGAAGACGGTGTGATTGCCTGCGCAACCGTTCGTCGTACGACGACGACCGCACGGCGTCCCCGCGGGATCGGCCGGACCTAAGCGACGCACGTCGGCGAGCCCGTCCGCGAGCGGCGGCTCCGCGAGGACGCGCCGGTCACCGGTCCGGTAGCGCTCCCAAACATCGCGGGGCCGACACGTTTGAGCCAACCTTTGTCCGGGTACTGGTGGCTCGACCTGTCCTGTCGAGCGGTTCCTCCCGTACGGTGGGGCCGCAGCGGTTGAGCCAGCAGCCGCACCGGGGCCGCTGCTGTGGCGGCTCCCTGTTTGCGAGAGGGAGTACATCAGTGACTGTGCAGGACCCGCGAGCGGAGCAGACGATCGAGCTGTCGGTCAGGCAGCCGGCGCCCGGTGTCACGGTGCTCGCCGTGTCCGGTGAGGTCGACATGGTGTCCGCGCCCACGTTGCGCGACGCTCTCGTGAACGGCCTCGGCGACGGCGGCACCTTCGTGATCGACATGACCGGCGTGACGTTCCTCGGATCCGCCGGCCTCGCCGTGCTGGTCGAGGCCGCGCGCCTGGCCCAGAAGTCCTCGACGGCGCTCAAGGTGGTCGCCACGGCGCGTGCCGTGACGCGTCCCCTGGAGGCCACCGGGCTCGGCGAGGTGCTCAGCGTGAGCAACTCCGTGGACGCCGCCCTGGGCGGCTGACACGACCGGCTACCTGGTCCGGACCACGAGGCGGTTGCCCGCCGCACGGAGGGCGTCCGCGACGTCGTGGAGGGCTCGCTCCACCCCGCCCGTCTCCCCACCGATCCCGGTGAGGTCGACGGTCAGCGGCACGGTGCCGCCCCGCGCGGCCGTGGTCAGGACTCTCCGCAGCGACGGTCCGGCGGCCACGGGCACGTTCCCGCGCACGACCGCCACCACGCCGGCGGAGGTCTCGTGGACGCGCACGTCGCACTCGGACGGAGCGCGGGTCGCGGGGACCACCGGCGTCGGGGTGCGGCGCAGGTGCACCGTGGTGCCGTTCGCGCTGCGGTCTATCTCGACGGAGTCCACGCTCTCCCGCATGAGCAGCAGTCCACGTCCCCGCATGGTCAGCGCGGGCGGCGGTACGCGCCACCGGCCGTGGTCGGTGACGTCGACCTGGACGCACCCGTCGTGGCCGACGTGCGCCCGCACCTCCACGGTCCCGCGCGCGGGACCGGGATAGGCGTGTTCGACCGAGTTGTTGACCGCTTCGCTGACCGCGAGAACGAGATCGCTCGCCTCGTCCTCGCCGAACCCGCTGTCCTCCAGCCAGGCGCGGAGGCGGTGCCGCACTGGCGCCACCTCGTGCGCGTCGGCGGGGAAGCGGAGGTCCAGGAAGTCCTCGTGCACGAGCACAGCACTCCTCCCGGTGGATCTCCTTCAGCCTTTCAGAAGGTGATTTCCCTGGGGCTCGCGTCAATACACGTGTGAAATGAGATCGATTCGGGTACGGCAATGACGTGCCGGCCTTCAGCAGAACGGACTACGAGGTGGGTGTGACGCAATTGTCAGGGGTCGAACTGCGGATGGCCGCGGATCCCACGCAGCTTTCGATCGTGCGTGCGGTCGCGGCGGACATCGCGATGCGGCAGGACTTCGACCTCGACTCGATCGAGGACCTGAAGCTGGCCGTCGACGAGACGTGCTCGACGTTGATCACGCTGGCGGCGCAGGACGCGGTCCTCAGCTGCCACTTCGCGGTGGACGACCGCGGCGCGGTGCACGTGTCGGCGAAGGTCGCCACGAAGGCCGCGGCGGGACCGGACGAGAACAGCTTCGGCTGGCGCGTCCTCACCGCGCTCGTCGACTCGGTGCAGACCAGGGTCGAGGAGACCGAAGGGTCCGTGGTCCACATCGGCCTCGTGAAGTCCACGGCAGGGGCGGTGGATGCGTGACCGGGTCGGAGGAGACGACCACGACGACGAAGCCGGAAGACGCGGCGGCTCCCGAGGAGGAGGCCGCCAAGGAGTCGGTGAAGTCGAGCGGCAAGGGCGGTGACTACGACCACCTGGCCCCCTTGTTCGCGGAGCTGGCGGCCACGCCCGCCGGTCCGAAGCGGGAGACGTTGCGGGACCGGCTCGTCACCGAGCACCTGCCGGTCGCCCAGCACATCGCCCGCCGGTTCGGGCACCGCGGCGAGCCGCACGAGGACCTCGTGCAGGTGGCCACGGTCGGTCTGATCAACGCCGTCGACCGGTTCGACCCGGACCGCGGCAGCGACTTCCTGTCGTTCGCGGTGCCGACGATCATGGGCGAGGTCCGGAAGTACTTCCGCGACTCGAGCTGGTCGGTGCGGATGCCCAGACGGCTCAAGGAGCTGCACCTGGCGATCAACGCGGGCACGTCGCGGCTGTCGCAGTCGCTGGGCAGGGCGCCGACGCCGTCGGAGCTGGCCGAGCACCTGGGGATGTCGCGGGACGAGATCCACGAGGGTCTCGCGGCCGGCAACGCCTACCAGAGCGCCTCGCTCGACGACATGCTGATGTCGGAGGACTCGTCGATCTCGCTGGGCTCCACCATCGGCGAGGAGGACCCCGAGATCGCGATGATCGAGCAGCGGGAGGCGCTGCACCCGCTCCTGCAGAAGCTGCCGGAGCGGGAACGCAAGATCGTGATCATGAGGTTCTTCGGCAACATGACGCAGACGCAGATCGCGCAGAAGGTCGGGATCTCGCAGATGCACGTGTCCCGGCTGCTGGCGAAGACGTTGCGTCAGCTGCGGGACGTGCTGGAGGAGTAGCGCTCGGAGTGGGCACGAAGACGGCGCCGGGCCGCGTTGATGATCTGGCGCCGTTCGTCCTCTCCCATGCCGCCCCACACGCCGTACGGCTCCTGGGCCTCGAGCGCATGGGCGCGGCACTGCGCGAGCACGGGGCAGTGCCCGCAGATCGCCTTGGCCTTCTCCTCCCGTGCCGCCCGCGCGTAGCCGCGTTCGTTGTCCGGGTGGAAGAAGACGGCGCTGTTCTGGCCGCGGCACAGGCCGGTCATCTGCCAGTCCCAGACGTCGGTGACCGGCTTGGGCAGACGGGTGGTGCAGGTCATCGCGACTCCCTGGTGATGGGCGGAAAGAGTTGCGATCACTGCGTACCTCTGCCCGGGCGGAGGTAAACCTGCTAAAGCCTTTCGGGTGCGCCGATTCCCAGCAGGGAAAGTCCCAGCGTGAGCACGCGTGAGGTGAGCGTGAGCAGGTGCAGCCGGGAGTCCTGGAGCTCGCGCGTCTCGGCCGTGGCCACCGGGCAGTGGTTGTAGAAGGTGGAGAACGCCGTGGCCGTGTCGAACAGGTAGTTCGTGAGCTTGTGCGGCGCGAGCTCGTCGATGGCCGCCTGGACGGCCGTGGGGAGCTGCAGCAGCTTCAGGGCCAGGTCGCGCTCCGCCTGCTCCCGCAGGACCAGCGGGGCGCTCTCGTCGGCGGTGCGGCCGACCTTGCGGCCGATCGACAGGATGCGGGCGTTGGCGTACTGGATGTACACCGACGTGTCGCCGGTGGTCGCGAGCATCTTCTCCCAGGTGAAGACGTAGTCCTTCTCCCGGTCGTTGGACAGGTCCGCGTACTTGACCGCCCCGAGCCCGATCGTCCTCGCGAGAGCGTCCTTCTCGGCACCCTCCACTTCGGACGTCTCGGGCATCACCTTGTAGGAGTTCTCGACGGCCTCGGTCAGCAGGTCGATCAGCTTGATGGTGCCGCCGGCCCTGGTGCGGATGGTCTTGCCGTCGGAGCCGAGGATCGTGCCGAAGCCCGTGTGGACGGCGGTGTGCGCGTCGTCGAGCCACCCGGCCTGCCTCGACGTCGCGAAGATCATCTGGAAGTGCTGGGCCTGCGGCGTGCCGACGACGTAGATCAGGTCGTCGACCTTGCGGTCGCGCACCCAGTAGCGGACGGTCGCGAAGTCCGTGGTGGCGTAGCCGTAGCCGCCGTCGCTCTTGCGCACGATCAGCGGCAGGCGGTCGCCCTCGCGGTTGGTGAACCCCGGCGGGAACACGCACAGCGCGCCGTCGCTGGTCTCGATCAGACCCTTCTGCTGCAGCTCGGTGATCGTGTCCGCGAGGTAGGGGTTGTAGAAGCTCTCGCCGTAGTTGTCGCCGGCCGACAGCCCGATCCCGAGCATCTCGTAGACCTGGTTGAAGTGCCGCTGCGACTCCCCCACCAGCTCGTGCCACAGCGCGAGCGTGGCCTCGTCGCCGCCCTGCAGCAGCACGACGCGGCGCCGGGCGCGGTCGGCGAAGCCGGGCTCGTTGTCGAACTTCTGCCTGGCCTGCTGGTAGAACGCGTTGAGGTCGCTGATCTCGTGGTCGGCGCCGTGGCCGAGGTCGGTGAGGTGCTCGATGAGCATGCCGAACGGCGTGCCCCAGTCACCGAGGTGGTTGTGCGGGATGACCTCGTGGCCCGCGAACGTCAGCAGCCGGCAGAACGCGTCGCCGATGATCGTCGACCGCAGGTGGCCGACGTGCATCTCCTTGGCCACGTTGGGGCTGCTGTAGTCGATGGCGATCCGGCGGGGCTCCTCGGTGGTGGGCACGCCGAGCCGGTCGTCGCCGAGCAGCGCCGCGGCCTGGGCCTCCAGCCACTCCCGCCTCAGCTTCAGGTTGATGAAGCCGGGGCCGGCGATCTCCGGCGTCTCGAGGGCGTCGGCGGCGTCGAGGTGCTCCACGATGAGCGCGGCGACCTCGCGGGGGTTGCGGCCGACCTTCTTGGCGAGGCTCATGGCCACGTTGCACTGGTAGTCGGCACCGTCTCGGTTGGACGGTCGGATCAGTGCTTCCTCCGGGGTGATGTCCACGTCCAGAGCGGCGCGCAAGGCGACCGCGACCCGCTGGCCCAGTTCGAGCCCGACATCCCCACGCAGCACTGAACACACCTTTCACCCGCGGCTTGTTCGGCCCAGTATTTCACCCGGTGCCAAACCGCCCGGCCGTGGGACGTCACCACCGTCCCAGCAGCAACGCGCCACCACCCACGAGGGCGGCGAGACTGACAGCCGCGAAGAAGGTCACCCAGCCGAGCGCGGGCACCCCGGTCAGCCGGGCGAGCTGGTCGGCGTCGGAGCCGGGGGCCTGCCGCCGCCACCGCTTGACCTGCAGCTCCCACACCGGCCGGACCCCGCCCAGCAACAGGAACCAGGCGAACACGTAGGCGGCGGCGTCGCGGACCTCGAGGGAGGCGTAGAAGGAGACGAAGAAGAAGATCCCGCCGGTGATGATGATCGACAGGATGCCGAAGAAGTTCCGGATCATGACGAGCATGGCGGCGAGGAACCCGATGCTGATCCACAGCATCAGCTGGATCTGCTCGGTGGTGATCAGCAGTGCGGCGCCGAACCCGAGCAGCGACGGCGCGATGTAGCCGGCCAGCGCGGTGAGCACCATGCCGGGCCCGCGGGGTTTGCCGCGCGACACGGTGAGCCCGCTGGTGTCCGAGTGCAGCTTGATCCCCTTGAGCCGCCGCCCGGTCAGCACGGCGAGCAACGCGTGGCCGCCCTCGTGGGCGATGGTGATGACGTTGCGGGTGACCAGCCAGAGCCGGTGCACGGCGACCGCCAGGAACGCCGCCAGCGCGGTCCCCCAGGTGATGAGCACCTCGTGGGTCAGCAGCGAGCCGGGCATCAGGTCGGAAGGCATCGGGACATCGAAACAGAAGCGGGGGGGGGGGGGGAGGAAGAGATGCCAACAAGGAGGGTTTAATTAGGTACGGTGGGGTTGTTTTGGGGAGGGCCGATTTCGGCAATCCGGGCCCAACTCGACGGGACCAACAACCGCGCCACCTGAGGCTGCTAGGCGGG
>NZ_JBHYGW010000010.1:0-64664 GCF_042738015.1 Lentzea sp. NPDC059081 | reverse complement strand
GCCACATCAAGGGCTCTCACGGCGCGACTGCACCGGACAGGGGGACTATCCGGGACCGGACGAGGGGGGAGACGTCCGGAAACTAGTGCTTGATCTTGTCCTTGCTCACGCGTTCGGTCTTCGGGTCGACCACCGCGTGCTCCTTGGTGATCGGCTCGGTGTTCGCGACCGGGCTGACGGGCTCGGCCCGCTCGTCCCGGAGGTCGTCACGGAAGCGGTCGTCCCGGACGTGCTCGTCGCGGAACGCCTCCGAGCGCGGCTCCGGCACGACCGGCTCCTCCTCGGTGATGACCTTGCGGCGCGCGGGCATCACCGCGAGCAGCAGGCCGAAGATCGCGAGGCCGAGGTGCAGCCAGTTGTCGTTGGTGTTGACCGCCAGCGGGTTGCCGTACTGCTCGGCCGGGTTCTGCGCGAGGATCCCCGTGATCATGAGGTCCCACACGAAGAGCGCGGCGAAGCCTGCGAACAGCAGCCAGCCGTACAGGCGGGACAGACCCGACCCGAGAGCCATGAGCAGTCCGAGCACGCCGACGGCCACCATCACCAGGTTGTGCAGCGGGTTCACCGAGAACCCGAGCACGTAGGACTGGGCGGCCCAGTCGCCGGTCCCGGTGCGTGTGAAGCCCACGACGCCGAACACGATGAACGCGATGCCGGCCAGACCGGCCAGCATTTGCACCGGTTGCAGACCGGCGACCCTGACAGTCACGCGGTTGGTCATCTCGCCTCCAGGCTCCGAACTTGTCGTCGCCTGACTACCCCGCGTTCACACCGGCCAAACCGTTCGGGTCCGGCACCGGCGCTAACGGCTGCTCTTGCGGCCGATGCCCGCGTGGGCGCCGGGCACCGCGCAGGCCTGTTCCGTCGCGAGGCCCTCCATGAGCTGCTCGACGGGGGTCTGGTGCGAGACGACGAGGAACCCGCCCGCGGGCAGCGCGTGCCGGTAGCGGCGCACGAGGCGGCCGGGACCGGTGGCGTCGTCGACGTAGCGCAGGACGTCGACCATCAGCACCGCGTACGGCTCGCGCAGGTCGAGATGGGACAGCACGCCCGGATGCCGCAGCACCTGCTCGGGACGGCGCAGGTCCGCCTCCACCGCGCACGCGCGCGGCTCACCGCGCAGCAGGCCGCGGCCGAACGCGACGGTGACGGGGTCGGAGTCCACGTAGACGACGCGGGCCTCCGGCAGCGTCTGGTGGGTCGACCCGCAGGTCGGGATGCCGGCGCCGAGGTCGAGGAACTGGCGCACGCCGGCCGCCCAGCAGTGGCGGACGGCGTGGCGCAGGAACGAGCGGTGCGCGCGGGTGAGCAGCGGCAGCTCGGGGTCGATCCGGACCGCCTGCTTGGCGAACGCCCTGTCGGCGGCGTAGTTGTGCGCGCCGCCCAGGTAGAAGTCGTGGATCCGCGCGGCGTTCGGCCGACGTACGTCGACCTCGTAGCGTGCGAAGGCGGGGACCGCGGCCATTCGCAGAGCGTAACTGGCGCCTAGACCATTCGGGCGAAGTTTTCGAAGATTCTTTGGGTCCGTCTGACATGGACACCTCTGCGGGAGGGCCCGGCCCACCCCACTGAGACCGGGCCACGTAGCGCGCACGGGGATCGAACCCGTGTTTCCGGAGTGAGAATCCGGTGTCCTGACCACTGGACGAACACGCCGAGGACGAGCATTCAAAGACAAATGCTCGCAGAGAATAGTGGAAAGTGAACTAGCTGGTCACAGCTTCGAGGGCGCTCCGGCCCAGTCCTCTGCGGTATTCATGGAACAATGATGACCGACAAGTCGCGAGGGCCGCAAAGGAATTAATCGAGCCACGTCAGCGCGAGCCACGGCGAAGCCCTCGCGTCCGCTGTGGAGAGATCGCGCCCGAGCGGCCGTCCGGCGTGCGAGATCCGGTGCCGGACGCTGGTGCGGTGCACGCCGAGGACCGTCGCGGCCCGGTCCCGGCTGCCGTGCGGACATCACGGCTGTGGCAGCGTCGCACGTGGCTCACGACCTGGTGAGCGTTGAAGGAGGGTCTGTGACTCGCACCGGCGGTGACGTGGTCGTCGAGACGTTGGAGGCGCTGGGCGCGAGCACCGTGTTCGGCATCCCGGGACAGCACGCGCTCGGGTTGTTCGACGCGCTGCGCCGCTCCGGGCTGCGCTACGTCGGGTCGCGGACCGAGGTGAACGCCGCGTTCGCCGCGGACGGGCACGCGCGGGTCACCGGGTCGGTGACGCCGTTGCTGGTGTCGACCGGGCCCGGCGCGCTGCAGACGCTCGCCGGGTTGCAGGAGTCGGCCGCCGGGTCGGCGCCGGTGCTCGGGATCTCGTCGCAGATCCCGACGGCCGGGCTGGGCGGGGTGCGCGGCGGGTACCTGCACGAGCTGCCCGACCAGCTGGCGTCGTTCCGCGGGGTGGTCAAGCACGCGCGGCTGGTCCGGCGGGTGTCGCAGATCCCGTCCGCGCTGGCCGAGGCGTGGGAGGCCGCGCTGACCGCGCCGTTCGGGCCGGTGTGGGTGGAGATCCCGCAGGACGTGCTGCTCGCGCCCGCGTCCGTGCCGCCGGTGACGTCGGTGCCGTGGTCGCCGCGTGCGCTGTCCCCGCGGGCCGAGCTGGTGGCCGAGGCGGTGCGGCTGCTGGACGGCGCCGCGCGGCCGGTGGTCCTCGCCGGTGGCGGTGCCTCGGCCGGCGAGCTGCTGGAGCTGGCGGAGAAGCTGCGGGCGCCGGTCGTGACGACGTTCGGCGGCAAGGGGAAGTTCCCGTGGGAGCACCCGCTGTCGGCACAGGCGTGGCTGGAGGACTGGCACACCACGGAGTTCCTCGCCGGCGCGGACGTGCTGCTGGTCGTGGGCTCCGGGCTGGGCGAGCTGTCGAGCAACTACCGGACGTTCCGGCCACGCGGCACCGTGATCCAGGTCGAGGCCGACCTGGACAAGCTGGAGTCGAACTACCCGGCGCTGGGGATCCATGCCGATGCTCGCCTTGCTTTGCGCGCCTTGGCTTCCGGAGTGACGGCAAGGGTGGCCGACGGCGTCGCGGAAGAGCGCGTGCGGGAGCTGCTGGACCGGGTGCGGGAGCGGTTCGCCGGGCAGGAGCTCGACCTGGAGCGGCAGGTGCTGTCCGCGCTGCGGGCGGCGGTCCCGGACGGCACGCACACCTGCTGGGACATGACGATCCTCGCCTACTGGGCGTGGTCGGCGTGGGATCCCCGTGGTGGCGCCCAGTTCTCGGCCCAGGGCGCCGGCGGGCTCGGGTACGGCTTCCCGGCGGCGCTGGGCGTCGCGGCGGCCGTCGACGGGCCGGTGCTCGCGGTCTCCGGTGACGGCGGCGCGATGTACGGGATCTCCGAGCTGGCCACGGCGGCCCAGCACGGGTCGCGGGTCGTGTGGCTGATCGTCGACGACGGCGGCTACGGGATCCTGCGCGAGTACATGACCGACGCGTTCGGGCACGCCACCGGTACCGAGCTCGCGCGCCCGGACTTCGCGGCGCTCGCCGCGGCGTTCGGGGTGCCCGCCACCCGCAGCAGCCCGGAGTCGTTGCGGGAGGACCTCGTGAAGGCGTTCGCCTCGGACGGACCGCACGTCGTGGTGCTGCCCGCGGTGCTGCGCATGTTCGCCCCCACGCACCTGGAGCACCTGTGATCGTCGCGAACTTCGTCAACGGCGAGTCCGTTGCGGCAGAGGAGACCTCGCCGCTGGTGGATCCGGCGACCGGGGAGGAGTTCGGTCGTGCCGTCGTGTCCCGTGCGGCGGAGGTCGACGCCGCCGTGCAGGCTGCTCTCGATGCGTTCGGAACGTGGTCGCGCACCACGCCCGGTGAGCGGCAGCGGGCGTTACTGAAGCTCGCGGACCTGGTGGAGGCCCGTGCCCCCGAGATCGCCGACGCCGAGGTCCGGGAGACCGGCAAGATCCGGCCGGTCGTGCTGGAGGAGGAGATTCCCCAGTGCGTGGACCAGATCCGGTTCTTCGCCGGTGCCGCCCGCGCGCTCGGCACGGCCGCGGCGGGTGAGTACCTGCCCGGCCACACCTCGTACCAGCGGCGGGAGCCGGTCGGGGTGATCGCGCAGATCACGCCGTGGAACTACCCGCTGATGATGGCCGTGTGGAAGATCGCGCCGGCGTTGGCCGCGGGCAACACGGTCGTCCTCAAACCCGCCGAGACCACACCGTCGTCGTCGGTGCTACTGGCGTCGCTGGCTTCTTCCGTGCTGCCGCCGGGGGTGTTCAACGTCGTGCTGGGCGACCGCGACACCGGCCGGCTGCTGGTCGAGCACCCCGTTCCGGCGATGGTGTCGCTGACGGGGTCGACGCGGGCCGGTGTCGAGGTGGCCCGCAGCGCCGCCGCGACCGTGAAGCGCACGCACCTCGAACTGGGTGGCAACGCGCCGGTGGTGGTGTTCGACGACGTGGACGTGGACGCCGCGGCCGCGGGGATCGTCGGTGCCGCCTTCTACAACGCGGGCCAGGACTGCACGGCCGCCACCCGCGTGCTCGTGCACTCGGCGGTGCACGACGAGTTCGTCGCCGCGCTGGTGCAGGCGGCGTCGGCGTGTGTTCCCGGGGTGGACTTCGGGCCGGTGCACAGCCAGGCCCAGCTCGACCGCGTGCTGGGGCTGCTGGCCCGCTCGTCCGGGATCGTCCACTGTGGAGGGAAGCGGCACGGGTCCGCCGGGTTCTTCCTGGAGCCCACCGTGATCACCGGGCTCGACCAGTCGTCCGAGCTCGTCCAGGAGGAGGCGTTCGCGCCGGTGGTCACCGTGCAGTCGTTCGGCTCGGACGACGAGGCCGTGGCGCTGGCCAACGGTGTGCCGCAGGGCCTGGCGTCGTCGATCTGGACCCGCTCCGCCGGACGGGCCGCCGCGCTGACCGCACGGCTCGACTTCGGCATCGTGTGGGTCAACACGCACGGGCTGGTCGCGTCCGAGATGCCGCACGGCGGTTTCGGCGCGTCCGGCTACGGCAAGGACCTGTCACTGCACGGCCTGGAGGACTACACGCGCGTCAAGCACGTGATGATCGCGCACTGAGCATCGCCCGGTACGGCATCGGGTAGTGCAGCAGCCGGGTCGGCACGCACGCGGACAGCACGCGGATCGCCCGGATCCACCGGCGCAGCCTGCGTTCGTCGGCGTCCGTCCACTCCAGACGGAGCTTCTCCCGCACCGCGGGCGGCAGGGTGCCCACGGCGAAGTCGGGCAGCACGCGCGCGGCGACGGGCCGCACCACCGGCCACAGCGCGCTCGGCAGGTGCTCGCCGCCGGGCGCCTTGCCCGACCGCAGCTCGAACGCCTCCAGCAGGCACTCGACGCCGTCCGTGCGGGCCAGCTGGGACGCCACCACGTCGTCGAGGTACTCCCGCAACTCCGCGAGGTCGCCCGGCATGCTCCGGATGCCGAGCGACAGGCCGGTGTCGCGCCACTCCCGGTACAGCCGCTGCTCGTGGATCGCGGGCAGCCGCGGGCGCAGCAGCCGGTAGGCGGTGAGCAGCGAGTCGAAGCTGGTGGCGTGCACCCACCGGAACAGCTCCTCGCCGGCACCGGGGATCCGCGCGTGGCCCTCGATCAGCCGCCGGGCCTCGCGCGCGGCCTGCTCGCCGCCGAACAACCGCAGCTGCGACGACGTGATCGTCCTGGTGAGCCGGGCGAACGGGTCGGCGCGGTAGCCGTCGCGCACGGCGGCGGCGATGACCGGGTGGGCGACCTGCAGCAGCACCGCGCGCCCCAGCACCACCAGCTCGAACCGCGTGTACCAGCCCAGCCGCCACGTCACCGACTCAGGTCCCAGCGTCACGACCATGATCATCCCGCGCGGTGACCGGCCCGTCCGTGATCTCCACCCGAAGGAGTTACCCGCGGCGACGCTTGACCTCCAGTTAGGTGGAGTTCGTAGCGTCGCGGCATGTTCGCGATTCGGCAGCACGAGTTCGGCCCGGCCTCGCACCTCCTGCTCGAGGAGGTCCCCGACCCCGAGCCGGGTGCGGGCCAGGTCCGCGTCACGGTGGCCGCGGCCGGTGTCCACCTCGTCGACACCACGATCCGCAAGGGCGGCTTCGGGCCCGTCGAGTTCCCGATGACGCCGGGACGGGAGGTCGCCGGGGTCGTCACGGCGCTCGGCGAGGGGGTCGAAGCCGAGTGGCTGGGGCGCCGGGTCGTCGCGCACCTCGGGCAGGCCAACGGCGGCTACGCCGAGCTCGCGGTGGCGGACGTGGGTGCCCTGCACGCGTTGCCGGACGCCGTGTCGTTCGAGGCGGCGGTCGCGATGGTCGGCACCGGGCGCACGGTGGTCGCGGTGCTGGACCGGGCCCGGCTGACGGCGGACGACGTCGTGCTGGTGACCTCGGCGGCGGGCGGGATGGGGGCGTTGTTCGTGCAGGAGGCGCGCAACGTCGGCGCGCAGGTGATCGGGCTGGCCAGTGGCGAGAAGCTCGACCACGTCGTGGACAACGGGGCCGACGCGGCCATCGACTACACGCGGCCGGACTGGGCGGACGGCGTCACCGGCATGACGGTCGTGCTCGACGGTGTCGGGGGCGAGGCCGGGGCTCAGGCGCTGCGGACGCTGGGGCCCGGCGGCCGGCACGTGATCTACGGCTGGGCGTCGGGGTCGATGACGCCGATCAGCACGGAAGCCCTGTTCGCCAACAGTCTCACCGCGACCGTCGCGCTGGGACCGGGGCTGATGCGGCGCGGCCTGCGGGCGCTCGAGGAGGAGTCGCTGGCGGGGCTCGCGAGCGGGCGGTTCGTGCCGCTGGTCCACCCGCCGTTCGCGCTCGGGGACGCCGCGAAGGCCCACGAGGCACTGGAATCCCGCGCGACGGCGGGGAAAGTGGTGCTCAAGCCGTGAAGAGGAGGGGCCGTCCTCAGTGGACGGCCCCTCGTCCCGTCACGCCTGGACCGGCACCTCGACGAACTTCTTGCCCGCGAAGTTCTCGACCACCACGGACTGCACGTCCTTGGGGTCGACCAACGCGGAACCGTCCAGGTTCGTGCCCTCGGCGGCGCCCTTCTTGGACACCACCCAGGACCCCGCCTCCTGGCGGCTGCCGTCCTTCGCCACGACGAAGATCCGGCACTTCTCGCCCTCGGGGATACCGCTGATCGCCATGTTCGTGCGCACCCAGCCCGCGGCGGGGACGACCTTGACGGTCATCGACGCCTTGGTGGCCGGGTCCGTGAACGTGGCGAGCTTGGTGCCCGCCGGGTCCGGTGCCACCGTCGGGGTGGGAAGGGCCACGGTCGCATCGGGCGAGGTGGCCTTACCGACGAAGACTCCGGCGCCCAGCACCAGTGCGGCCACGACGGCCGCCGCGGCACCCAGCGCGAACTGACGACGTCGGGCGACGCCGCCGCGTTCGGCACGCACCTGGCGCAAGGTGCGCTGCAACAACAGATCGCCGCCCTCGGGCGGCCCGTCCAGCATGGCCTCCGGCGGCACCTCGCCGAGGAAGGCCTCCATGTCGCGGAGCTCCGCGACCTCGCGCGCGCAGTCCGGGCAGGACGCCAGGTGCTCGTCCATCTCGCGCACCTCCTGCTCGTCCAGTGCCCCGAGAACGTAGGCACCCAGCAGGTGCTGGTCGTGCTGCGTGGTCATCCGGCCACCCCCTTCAGTGCGACCTTCTGACCGCCAAAGGTCTCCCTCAAGGCTCGCAACGCGTAATACGATCTCGACTTCACCGTGCCCGGTGGCACGCCCAGCGCTTCCGCCGCCTCCGTCACGCTACGGCCCCGGAAGTAGATCTCCATCAGCACGTCCCGGTGGTCGGAGGAGAGCCGGTCGAGCGCCTCCAGCACCACCACCGAGTCGACGACCTGGTCCGCGTGGTCGCGTTCGATCGGCGGCGTCGCCGGGGACTCCGCCACCTCCTGCGGGCGCGCCGCCTTCGCGCGCACCCGGTCCGTGACGATGTTGCGCGCCACGGTCAACAGCCAGCCGCGCACCGATCCCTTGCCGTTCACGAGGGCGTCGGGGTGGCGCCACGCTCGGACGAGGGTCTCCTGGACCACGTCCTCGGCAGCCGCCCGATCGCCGGTCAACCGCGTCGCGTAGGCCAGCAGAGCCCGACCGTGCTCCTCGTAGAGCGATCGGATCAGCGCCTCGTCGGCCGCGGTCTCCCGTTTCCGGGAGAACAAAGCCGCCATCCACCCACTCCTCCCCGCCCGCGAACACCACTTGCGGGCGTCCTGTTCAAGACCTCAGCCGTCACACGAGTGGGGGCTGGTCTTGGTTCAACGAAGCCTCGAAAAGAATCGGGGCATGTTAGCGGGCACCGTTGAGGTGCCCGGTCAGCTCGGTCATCAACGCCTCCGGCATGGCGTTGATGAACATCGCGTGGTCGGTCGCCGGGTCGCGCATCTCCTCGGGGAAGCTGTCGATCGCGAACGGCCTGCCCTCGGGGACGTCGTAGCCGACCGTGACGCGCAGCCGCGGGATCGGGAACGTCTTCTGCGGGCACGCGCCGCCCGCCAGCGGGAACACCACGTGCGTGCGGTGCGAGGCGCTGTCGGTGTTGTTGCCGTCCCAGCAGCTGCCGAAGTCGTAGGTGCGCACCGTGGTCGCGCTGCCGCACAACGGGTACTTCGTCGTGTACCGGCCCGGCTGGTCCGAACAGCCCCACCGCGCCCGCGTGTTCGGCCCGTACCCGCCGGTGAACGCCGCCGGGTCGCCGGTGATCAGCCGCAGGAACCGCGGCATCGGCAGCACGGCGCTCACCGGGCTGCCCTCGTACCGGATCTCCACGCTCTTCGGCGGGAGCACCTCACCGGTGTTGCCGTGCACGCCACCGCCCTCGGCGTGGGCGTCCGGCCCGGTGCCGTCGGTCAGGCGCAGCACGGGCCAGTAGTAGGTCGAACGGTCGTCTCTCTCGCACGTCGTCGGGGCGGCCGCGAGAGAGTCGTTCGTCGAACGCGCGTCAGCCGACTTGTTGCCCACGTACTCATGGGTGTGGTGCGCGCCGAAAGGGATACCTGGTGAGACGACCGGGTTGTCCGCGTTGAGGTGGCGGTCCTCGTTCGTGCCGCAGCGGACCACGAAGCTCGCCGTCTCGGGCTCCTGCGCCACCTGGTCGAGCTCGCTGACGTACTGGCCGGCGCTCGACGTCCCGTACAGCACGACGGAGGTCGCCAGCACCAGTACCGCGACCGCCGCGACGGCGACGGTCACCGGTTTGTTCCGGACCACGGCTACAGCTTGCCAATCGGAGTCGTCGGCGTGGCAGGCGGCCGCCTGGACCACCTGTCCGAGAACTCCTACGCACGTCACCGGCGCCGGGTTCAGCCGTGCGTCTCGATAGGCGGTGGGGAACGCGGCGACCGCGTTCCCCACCCCCGCCCGCCTGGACCGGCGGGAAATCGGTTTCCTGCTCTAGTGGTGTGGCTCGGAACGTTGCCGGGGGAATTCGCGGTCAGACGGGTGCATCGCGGTGCCGCCCCCACGCTCTCGTACTGGTTGTACGGGGGCGTGGGGGCGGTGCCGCGAGGTGCCCTGCTGAGCGTGGATTACCTCGCCGACGTTCCGAGACGCGCCACTAGCTCGCGGTGACCAGCGGCTGCCGGTCGTGGTTGACCACGCTGACGCCCGCTACGTCCCCCGCCCGCACCATCGCGGACCCGGCCAGCGTCACCTCCCCCGCGTGCGCCCTCCACGAGCCCGCGGTGAAGGTCCTGCCGTCCCTCGTGTGCACGACCAGCCAGCAGGCTTCCCCGTCCTGCACGCCGTCGACGGTGGCCACGAGCCTCAGGCCGCCCTCGGTGTCCGTCACCTGGACGGCCATGTGCGCGCCCTCCGCCGAGGTCCCCTGCAAGACCGCGTCGGTGCCGCCCACCCCCATGCCCTGGCCCATCCAGACGCCGCCGGCCAGTACGCCGGCGACCACGAAGGTCGATGTCACGGCCGCGATCCGCCCTCGGCGGCGCACGGCCTGGTGTCTCTCCTCGCGGACCGTGCCCAGCGTGCGCAGCAGCAGGTGGTCCGCGTTCGGCGGAGGCCCGTCCAGCATGGCCTCCGGTGGCAGTTCTTCCATCAGCATGTCGTTCTCGTTCAACTCGTTGGTGCCCAGGACGTTCGGTGCCATGCGCTGGCGGACGCGGCAACGGACACGATCACGCGGAACGATCCACTCACATTTCTCCTACTCCAGTCCCGCGCACAGCGGTGACCAACACCTTCAAAACGAGCCTGCGAGGAAGTTGGTTCAAACCGGATACACGGATTTTCCGGACGCCTCGACGACCGGTTGACCGGGAGAACTCGCAGCTCCTAGGGTCTCGTATATGATGTATGACCCGTTCTCGGCAATTTTCTTGAACCATTCAAGAAAACGGTTCGCCGCGGAAAACCGGCGTTCCCGGAAAGCGGGGAGCTGACGATGTCGTTCGACGACCTCTCCGGCGCGCTGGCGTCCGTCGTGGGGATCACCGTCACGCCGTTCGACGCGGACGGGGCGGTGGACGAGAAGAGCTACGCCGCGATCGTCGGCCGGATGGTGGACGGCGGTGTCTCCGTGGTGACGCCCAACGGCAACACCGGCGAGTTCTACGCGCTGTCGCCCGCCGAGACCGAGCGGGCGGTGCGGATCACCGTGGATGCCGTCGGCGACCGTGCCGCGGTCGTCGCCGGTGTCGGGCACGACGTCGCCACCGCGGTCGAGGCCGCGCGGTTCGCGGACCGGGCCGGCGCGCGCGGCGTCATGGTCCACCAGCCGGTGCACCCGTACGTCTCGCTCGACGGGTGGGTCGCCTATCACCAGGCGATCGCGGCCGCGGTGCCCGAGCTGAGCGTGGTCCTCTACGTCCGCACGCCGCGCGTCGGCGGTGCGCGGATCGCGGAGCTCGTGGACGCCTGCCCGAACGTCGTGGGCGTCAAGTACGCGGTGCCGGACCCGGTCCGGTTCGCCTCCGTCGCGCGCGACGCCGGGCTGGAGCGGCTGACGTGGGTCGCGGGGCTCGCCGAGCTGTCGGCGCCGGGCTACTTCGCCGTCGGCGCCACGGGGTTCACCTCCGGGCTCGCGAACGTGGCGCCGCAGCTGTCGGTGCAGCTGCTCAACGCGCTCAGGGCAGGTGAGTTCGGCGCGGCGATGCAGCTCTGGGAGTTCGTCCGCGGGTTCGAGGAGCTGCGGGCGGCGAACGAGTCCGCGAACAACGTCTCCGTCGTGAAGGAGGCGCTGGCCCAGCTGGGGCTGTGCCGCCGGGACGTGCGGCCACCGGCGTCCGTGCTGAGCGAGGCCGACCGGTCCGCCGTGGGTGTGCTGCTGAACTCGTGGTCGCTGCTGTGACGTTGCGCAGCGCCCAGTGGTTCGACGGCGACGGGCTGCGGGCGTACTCGCACAACGCGCGGATGCGCCAGCTCGGCCTGGGTTCCGGCGAGCACCTCGGCAAGCCCGTCATCGCGATCCTGAACACGTGGAGCGGTATCAACCCGTGCCACCAGCATCTGCGGGAACGGGCCAGGCAGGTCGAGCGCGGGGTGTGGCAGGCCGGCGGGTTCCCGCTGGAGTTCCCGGTGTCCACGTTGTCGGAGACGTTCCAGAAGCCGACGCCCATGCTGTACCGGAACATGCTGTCGATGGAGGTGGAGGAGGTCCTCCGCTCCTACCCCGTCGACGGCTGCGTGCTGATGGGCGGCTGCGACAAGACGACGCCGGCGTTGCTGATGGGCGCGGCGTCGGCCGGTCTGCCGGCGGTGTTCGTGCCCGCCGGGCCGATGCTGCGCGGGCACTGGCGGGGCGAGCCGCTCGCGTCCGGCACGGACATGTGGCGGTTCTGGGACGAGAAGCGCGCCGGCACGATCTCGTCCGGCGACTGGGCGGAGATCCAGGAAGGGCTCGCCCGCTCCCCCGGCACGTGCATGACGATGGGCACCGCGTCGACGATGACGGCGGCGGCCGAGGCGCTCGGGCTCACCCTGCCAGGGGCGTCGTCGATCCCGGCGGTCGACTCGGCGCACCACCGGATGGCGGCGGCGTCGGGCGCGCGGGCCGTCGAGATGGTGCGCGAGGGGCTGACGATCGGTGACGTGGTGTCGCCCGGTGCCTACGAGGACGCGGTCAGGACCGTGCTGGCGCTGGGCGGGTCGACGAACTCGTACATCCACCTCATCGCGATGGCCGGCCGGTCGGGGATCCCGTTGACGCTGGACGACTTCGACGCGGTGTCGCGCGAGGTCCCCGTGCTGGCGTCGGTCCAGCCCGCCGGGGAGCACCTGATGGAGGACTTCTACTACGCGGGCGGGTTGCGGGGGCTGCTGTCGCGGTTGCGGGAGTCGTTGCACCTCGACCGGACCACGGTGACCGGGCGGACGTTCGGCGAGGACCTCGACGGCGCGCGGGTGCACGACTCCTCGGTGATCAGGACCCTGGACGACCCGGTGTCGCCCGAGGGCGGGCTGGCCGTGCTGCGGGGCAACCTCGCCCCGGACGGCGCGGTGATCAAGTACGTGGCGGCGGATCCCGCGCTGTGGCGGCACACCGGGCCCGCCGTGGTGTTCCACGGCTACCAGGACCTGCGGGCACGGATCGACTCGCCGTCGCTGGACATCACGGAGGACTCGGTGATCGTGCTGGCCGGTGGCGGGCCGAAGGGCGGGCCCGGCATGCCGGAGTACGGGATGCTGCCCATCCCGGACAGGCTGCTGCGGCAGGGTGTCCGGGACATGGTGCGCGTGTCGGACGCGCGGATGAGCGGGACTTCTTATGGCGCCTGCGTTCTGCACGTGGCCCCGGAGGCGCACGTCGGTGGTCCGCTGGCGCTGGTGCGCGACGGCGACCTGGTGACGCTGGACGTCGAGGCGCGGGTCCTGCGGGTGGAGATCTCCGACGAGGAGATGGCGCGGCGCCGGGCCGCGTGGACACCGCCGCCGCCGAAGTTCGAACGCGGGTACGGCGCCCTGTACTACGAGCACATCACGCAGGCCGACCAGGGCTGCGACTTCGAGTTCCTGTCCCGGCCGGGGCGCAACCCCGAACCGGACGCGCACTAGCTCTTGGACTCGACCTTGCCGAGTTCGGTGGTGGCGAGCCATTCCTGCGCGCGCTGCCAGTCGTCGGTCTTGTCCAGCTGGGTGCGCAGGTAGGCGGTCGTGAGCTTCTGGACGGCCGCGACGCGCTCGGGGCTCTCGTCGGTGGTCTCCGCGACGTCGTAGCCGGAGACGCCGCCGAACCCGTGCTCCGCGCCGAACAGCGTGAGCAGGTCCTTCTCACCGGGGGCGAGGTGGTACGGGTCCTCGTGCCACGCCGGGCCGGCGACGGTGAGGTGCTCGGACGCGTCGTTGTCCCCCGCGACGACGAGCGCCGGGGTGGTCATCGTGCCGAAGTCCGTGTCCAGCATGAACGGGTAGTGCTGCCGCACGAAGTCGCTGACGGCGTCGCCGCGGCCGGGTGCGCCGAGCAGCACGCCGGCCAGGATCCGGGGCTCCCGCAGGTCGACGCCGCCGGTCCGCACGCCCAGCAGCAGGCCCGCGGTGTGGCCGCCCATGGAGTGCCCGACGACGGCGACCTTCGCGCGGTCCAGCCGGCCGCGCAGCTGCGGCACGGCCTGCTCGATCTCGTCGAGGCGGTCGAGGACGTGCGTCATGTCCTCGGCCCGCGAGTGCGGGAACAGGGGTGCGCCGGGGGTGTCCTCCGGCAGCGTGAGCGTGCGGCTGCTCAGGTGGGTCGGCTGCAGCACGACGAAGCCCTGCTCGGCGTAGTGGTTCGCGAGCGGCGCGTAGCCGTTCAGCGAGGAGAGGTGGTTCGAGTAGCCCTGCCCGTGCGAGAGCAGCACGATCGGCAGCTCCTCGCCCTCGGCCGGCGCCGAGACCTTCACCTGCAGGTCGACGGGGCGGCCGGGGATCCGGAGCACGACGGGGCTCACCGTGAGGACGGTCATGACTTTCCCTTCCGGTAGGCGCTCCACATCAAACGGAGCGACGTTCCGGAACGATACGGAGCGTTGTTCCGCTTGTCAACGGGAGGCGGTCCGGCTCCCCGGCGCGAGATCGCCGTCCACTTCGGACCCGGCTGCCGCGCGGGCCGTCGGCACCCCGCCCGTCATGATTGGATCAACGGGGGAGCTCGAGGGTGAGGTGCAAGTGGCAGTCACGATCCGCGACGTGGCACGCAGGGCGCACGTGTCGGTGGCCACCGTGTCGCGCGCGTTGACGTCGCCCGACCTGGTGCGGCCGGAGACGAGGTCGCGGGTGCTGGCCGCGGCGACCGAGCTCGGCTACCAGCCCAACCGCGCCGCCCGCGGGTTGATCACCGGCAAGACCGGCAACATCGGCATCGTCGTGCCCGACCTCGACAACCCGTTCTTCACCGGCGTGCTCAAGGCCGTGCAGGCGCGGGCGATGCAGGCCGACTACGCGGTGTTCGTGGCGGACAGCGACGAGGACCCGGTCGCCGAGGCGAAGCTCGTCCACGCGATGGCGAAACAGGTCGACGGCGTCGTGCTGTGCGCGCCGGGGCTGGAGGACTCGCAGGTCCACGAGGTCGCCGGGGTGACGTCGCTGGTGCTGCTGAACCGGCGGCTGCCCGGCGTGCCGGCCGCGTTGATGGACTCGGCGGGCGGGATGCAGGCCGTCGTCGACCACTTGGTCGCATTGGGACACCGGCGGATCGCTTACCTGAACGGGCCTCGCACGTCTTGGTCCAACCAGGAGCGTCGCCGTGGACTGATGACCGCGGTGGCACGCCACAAGGTCGGCCTCGTGGACCTCGGGCCGTTCGCGCCGCGCTACGAGGGCGGTCTGCAGGCGGCCGACCTCGCCGTGGCGGCGGACGTGACGGCGATCGTGGCCTACAACGACATCATGGCGCTGGGTGTGCTGGCGCGGTTGCGCGACCGCGGGATCGGGGTTCCCGGCGACGTGTCGGTGACGGGGTTCGACGACCTCACGTACGCGGCGCTGTGCTCGCCCGCGCTGACGACGGTGGCGATGCCGGTGGCGCAGGCGGGCCGCACGGCGGTGAACCTGTTGCTGGACTGGCTCGACTCGGACCACTCGGAGGTTCCGCAGATCGTGGCGGACACGCAGCTCGTCGTGCGCGGAACCACGGCGCCGCCGAGGCGCTGAGGTACAAGGCGCTGCGAGACAAGTGCTGAGACGCAAGGCGGCCCCGGCTGGGCGTCTGGGGGGAGTACGCCTTGAGCCGGGGCCGCGAAGCGGCTGGGCCCGAGGGGGGAGGGGGCCTGGCGCCGCTTGGTGTCCCACTCTGCCCTGAGCGGACCGAAACCGCCAGGGTGGATGTACCTGTTTTTGGATTTCTCGTACGTACGGGTTACTCGTAGAGGCTTTCGTACAACCCAGAGTGAAGACGGTGCACCACACCGCGCTTGACCTTCAGCGTCGGCGTGAGCTCACCTTCCTCCTGGGACAGATCCCTGGTGAGCAGCGCGAACTTCTTCACCTGGGAAACACTGGCGAAGTGCGAGTTCGCTTCGTCGACAACTCCCCGCACGAGCGCCACCACGTCCGGGTGTCCCACCAAAGATTCGACGTCGGACGGCAACCCGCGCTCCGCCGCCCACGGCAGGATCTCGTCGGCGTCCAGTGTGATCAGTGCCACGCAGTAGGGCCGCCGGTCGCCGAACATCACCGCGTGCGAGACCCAGCGCGACTGGCGCAGGGCGTTCTCCACGTTGGCGGGCGCGATGTTCTTGCCGCCCGCGGTGATGATGATGTCCTTCTTGCGCCCCGTGATCGTCACGAAACCGTCCGCGTCGATCTCGCCGAGGTCGCCGGTGCGCAGCCAGCCGTCCTGGATCGTGGCGGCGGTCGCCTCGGGGTTGTTCCAGTAGCCCGCGAACACGTGCGGGCCGCGCATGAGCAGCTCGCCGTCGTCGGCCACCTTCATCTCCAGCCCGGCGACACCGGACGCGCCGACCGAGCCGATCTTGAAGCTCTCCACCGTGTTCAGCGTTCCCACCGCCGTGGACTCTGTCATGCCGTAGCCCTCCAGCACCGGAACCCCGGCCGCGTGGAAGAACTGCAGCACCTCGCGGGAGATCGGCGCGGCACCGGACAACGCCTGCACGAGCCGGCCGCCGAACACGCCGCGCACCTTGGCGAACAACGCGTCGACCTGCTCGAACGCCGCCGCCATCGCCGGCGGGACCGGTTCCCCGACGGCACGGCGCCGCCGCACCTCCAGTCCCAGCGTGATGGCCTGCCCGAGCTGGTCCGCGGGAACGGCGGAGGTGACGAAGGTGTAGATCTTCTCGAAGATCCGCGGCACCGACGGCAGGAACGTCGGCTTCACCTCGGCCAGTTCGGGCACGATCGCCGCCATGTCCCCGCCGAAGTAGGCCAGCGCACCACCGCGGTACATCGTCCCGAACACGACGACCTGCGCGAAGACGTGCGCCAGCGGCAGGAACAGGTAGACGGTGCCGGTCATCGCCTCGATGCCGGCCTCCTCGACGAGACGGCACAACGCGACCCAGTTCGCGTTGGTCAGCACGCAGCCCTTCGGCGGGCCGGTCGTGCCCGAGGTGTAGATGATCAGGCTCGGGTCGCCGGGGCCGATCGCGGCACGGCGGGTGTCGAGCTCGGCGGCCAGCGGTGACGTGCGACCGGTGTCCTGCACCGACGCCACGGTCGGGCGGATGCCGGCGGGGTCGATCGTGAGGACGGTGCGCAGCGCGGGCAGCCGCTCGGCGACCGACTCGACCTTGGCGCACTGCTCCTCGTTCTCCGCCACCACGATCGACGCGCCGGAGTCGCCGGCCACCCACTCGACCTCCTCCGCCGTGCTGGACGGGTAGATCGGCACGACGACACCGCCCGCCGCGAGCACGGCCAGCTCGACCGCCGTCCACTCCGGACGGGTGGCCGCGAGCACGCAGACGCGGTCGCCCGCCTCCAGTCCGGCGTGGACGAACCCCGACGCGAGGTCGAGCACCAGCTCGGACACCTCGGCGAAGCTCTGCTCGCGCCATTCGCCGTCCCGCTTGAACCGCCACGCCACCGCGTCGCCGTGCGCCTGCTCCGCGAGGAACGGCAGGTCGGCGATGCGGCGGACGGCGCGCACCGCGCTCGGGCTGGTGACTCCGGCGGTCATGGCGGCTCCTGGGCTCGTCGGGGAGGTCAGGCGGGGACGACCTGCACGCGGGTGCCGTTCAGCACGGCGGTGCCCGAGAGCGGGTCGACGCGGAGGTCGTCGGTGAGGAGGTTGACGTTCACGCCGGCGTGCTCCCCCGCGACGGTGAGCCGCGTGCCGGGCTGGTCGTGGCCCCAGCCGTGCGGCATCGAGACGACGCCGGGCGCGATGTCGGCGGTGACCTCGACGAGCACCTCGATCTTGCCGACGCGCGAGGTGACCTGGGCGGTCGCGCCGTCGGTGAGGCCGATCCTGGTGGCGTCGCCGGGGTTCACCAGCAGCGTGCACAACGGCTTGCCCTTCACCAGCGCGGGCACGTTGTGCATCCAGGAGTTGTTGGTGCGCAGGTGCCTGCGGCCGACGAGCACCATCCCGGTCTCGGGCGTGCGCAGCGCTTCCAGGACGCGCGGCAGGTCGTCGACGATCGGCTGCGGGGTCAGTTCGATCTTCCCGGACGGCGTGCGCAGGACCTCCGGCAGGCGCGGGGTGAGCGGGCCGAGGTCGATGCCGTGCGGGTGGTCCAGCAGCTGCCGCAACGAGATCCCGTACGCGCCGGTGCGGAGCTTCAGGTCCAGCAACCGTTCCTCGCGGGTCTCGCCCTCGGGTTCGAAGTCGACGCCGGCCTTCTCGACGAGGCCGGCCAGCTGGAACGCCGAGATGGCGTCGAGGTCGGCGTCCGGTCCGAGGCCGCTGAAGATGGTGGCCAGCCGCAGGAAGATGTCCGTCTCGTCGACCCTGCCCTCCTCCAACGGGATCGCGGCGCGCGAGTACTTCGCGACGTTGCGCACGGAGTTGTTGAGGAACGCGATGTCGTAGTGGTCGCGGCGGGACGGTGGCGGCGTCGGCAGGATGACGTCCGCGTGCCTCGTGGTCTCGTTGAGGTACGGGTCGACGCTGACCATGAAGTCCAAGGAGGACAGTGCCTCGTCGACGCGCGCCGAGTTCGGCAGCGACAGCGCGGGGTTGCCGCCGATCGTGACCAACGCGCGCACCTGGCCCTCGCCGGGCGTCTCGATCTCGTCGACCATCGTGACGGCCGGGAACTCCCCCATGACCTCCGGGTGGCCCTGGACGCGGCTGTGCCAGCGGCCGGTCGTGAACCCCTTGCCGGTGCCCGTGCCGCGCCTGCTGTGCGCGGGCAGCGGCCACATCGCTCCGCCCGGCCGGTCGAGGTTGCCGGTCAGGACGTTGAGCGTGTCGACCGCCCACGACGCGACCGTGCCGAACTCGACGGTCGTGGTGCCGATCCGCCCGTAGACGACCGCGCGCTCGGCCTGGGCCAGCTGCCGGGCCAGGTCGCGGATCGTCGCGGCGTCGATGCCGGTGCGGTCGGCGACGGCGTCCGGGCTGAAGTGCTCGACGTGCGCGCGGATGACCGTGTGGTCGGTGACGTGCCCGGCGAGGTCCTTGAGGTCGACCAGGTCCTGCGCGAACAGCTCGTGGACCAACGCCAGCAGCAGGAACACGTCCGTGCCCGGCCTGATCACGACGTGCTGGTCGGCGGCCTGGGCGGTCCGGCTGCGCCGCGGGTCGACGACGACGAACCGGCCGCCGCGCTTGCGCAGTTCCTTGAACCGGCCGGGCGCGTCCGGGACCGTCCACAGGCTGCCGTTGGACGAGAACGGGTCGGCGCCGAGCACGAGCATGAAGTCGGTGCGGTCGATGTCGGGCACCGGGATGGAGAAGATGCCGCCGAACATGTAGCCGACCTGCACGTGCTTGGGCATCTGGTCGACGGTGCTGGCGGTGAAGACGTTGCGGCTGCCCAGCGCCTTGCGCAGCGGTCCGGCGTAGAGGCCGCCGGCGAGCGAGTGCACGACGGGGTTGCCGAGGTACATGCCGATCGTGTCGCGGTCGGGGAAGTCCTTCAGGCGTTCGTCGACGTACCGGAACGCCTCCTCCCAGGTGACCTCGTGGAACTCCCCGTCGCGCTTGACCAGCGGCGCGGAGAGGCGGTCGGGGTCGGCGTCGAGGGTGCCGAGGGAGGCGCCCTTGGGGCAGAGGAAGCCCCGGCTGAACTCGTCCTCGCGGTCGCCGCGGACCTTCGTGATCCGGTCGCCCTCGACCGTCAGCTCCAGCCCGCACGTCGCCTCGCACAGCGGGCAGGTCGTGAACACGGTCCTCATGCGTCTCCGTCCACCGGGTCGTCATCTCTGGTTACTGGTCGGTCACCACCGTGCGCAATCACCCGGCCGAGGTCAACCACGAAAGCTCGCTCACCTACGGGGTGAGTCCAGGTGGGTACGGCGGGTCACCAGGTCTGGCGGACATGTGTGCACAGGTGCAGCATGTTCCGGTGAACGCCGCACTGCGCACCGCCGTCACCATCGTCGCGGTCGCGCTCGCCTACTACGCGACCGCCCAGGTCGGCCTGGTCCTGGCCCTGGTCAACGGCCAGGTCACTCCACTGTGGCTGCCGACCGGCATCTCCGTGGCGGCGTTGCTGATGCGGGGCCGCGGGATCTGGCCCGGCATCGCGCTCGGCGCGTTCGCCACGAACATCGCGCTGAACGCCGGCTTCTGGTCGGTCGTCGTGATCACGGTCGGCAACACCGCGGCGCCGCTGGTGGCCTGGTACCTGCTGAACCGGTTCGGTTTCCGCCCCGCGCTCGACCGGCTGAAGGACGCGCTGCTGCTCGTCTTCGCCGGGGCGCTGGGGGCGATGCTGGTCAGCGCGCTGGTCGGGGCGACGGCGCTGCGGATCGGCGGTGTGATCGAGTGGCCGGACTTCCTCGCGGTGATGTCGGTGTGGTGGACCGGCGACGCGATGGGCGTGCTGGTGTTCACTCCGCTGCTGCTCACGCTGCCCCGGCGGTGGACGGTCTCGCCCCGCCGGCTCGTCGAGGGCGGGGTGCTGCTGGTCGTCACCGCGGGTCTCGCGTCGGTCGTGACGGTGTCGGAGTCGCGGTTGCTGTTCCTGGTGTTCCCGATGCTGATCTGGGCGGCCCTGCGGTTCCAGCACGCGCTCGCCGCGCCGTGCGCCGTGATCATCTCGGTGGCCGCGGTGATGGCGGCGGCCGGCGGCCACTTCTCGACCCAGGCCCTGCCGGCGACGATGATCGTGCTGCAGGCGTTCAACGGGACGGTGGCGCTGACCGGGTTGATCCTGAGCGCCATCACCCGCGAGCGGAACCAGGCGCGGCAGGCAATCGAGCGCGCCTGCGAGCAGCTGGCCGAGACCGTGGCGCGCTACCAGGAGGAAGGCGTGCGCAAGAGGCTCGGCAGGGTCGTCCCGCCCGGTTCGCCCGCTTCGTAGCGTCGCGGGCGGAACGACCTCGGTGCGTCAGAACGGCTTGGGCTCCGCCGCGATCTCGCCGAGGATCTCGCTCAGCGGCCGGTGCTGCCGCAACGCCTCCCGCGACACCATCTCGCCCGGTGGCACGGTCTCCGCGATGTCCGTGCCGGCGCAGGTCACCCTCGACGACGGCAGGATGCCGGACACCAGGTACTTGGTGACCAGCGCGTCGACGCAGGCGTTGCCGCGCAACGCGTAGTGGCCGTGCTGGCCGTCGTTCTGCACGTTGATCAGCGGCACGTTGAGGTGCTCGGCCATGACCCTGCCGTTGGCGAGCGGGGTCTGGGTGTCGCCGTCGGAGTTGACCACGACGCCCGCCGGGTAGTTCCGCGTGATGGCCGGGATGGGCTCCGGCCGTTCGAACGCGCGGAACGTGCAGTTGGTCGGCGCCATGTAGTCGACGGTGCCGCCGTAGGGGTTGGTGTCCCGCCAGCGCTTCATGTCGTTGTAGTAGGTGTTGACGTCGGTGGACCAGTTCCACTCGCAGGTGACGGCCTGGTAGGTGCCGGGCGACGTCGGTTCGACGTCGCCCTTCTTGAGCGCGGCCACGATCGCGGAGGCCTCGGCGGGGTCGGCGACGCCGGCCTTGATCGAGGCGATGTGGCGGGAGAACGCGGCCCAGGAGCGGCGGTAGCGGGTGGCGCCGACGGCGTAGTCGAACGACGTCACGTCCTCGTAGCCGCCGTAGGAGCCCGTCTTCAGCAGTGCGGCGATCTTGTCGAGCTCACCGCGCACGGCGGCCGGGGTGGTGCCGAGGCCGTAGGTGCCGTTGCGGGCGGCGGTCCACTCGGTCCACTTCCTCAGGTTGTCGGTGATGGCGTCCACCACGTCGACGTCCTGCTCGTGCCACGTCTTCAGCGGGTCGAGCGCCGAGTCGAGGACGCTGCGGTCGAGCGACTTCGGGAACATCGAGCCGAAGACGGCGCCGAGCTGCGTGCCGTAGGAGTAGCCGACGTAGGAGATCTTCTTCTCCCCCAACGCCCCGCGGATGACGTCCATGTCGCGGGCGGTGTTCATCGTCGACACGAACCGGCGCATCTCACCGCCGCCGCGCTGGCAGTCGGCCTCGACGGAGCGGTAGTACTCGGTCCAGTTCGAGAGCTGCGCGTTCGTCGGGCGAGAGGGGAACTCGTCGTCGGTCTGCGTCGCGATGCACCGCAGTTGCGTGGAACGGCCGACGCCGCGCGGGTCCATGCCGATCACGTCGTAGGTCTTCAGCACGTCGGTCTGGGCGTTGAACCAGTGCACGGCGCCCAGCCCGGAACCGCCGGGGCCGCCGGGGTTCGTCAGCAGCACGCCGCGGCGGCGCACGGGGTCCGAGGCCTTCTTGCGCGAGATGGCGATCTCGAGGTTGCCGTTGTCCGGGTTCTGGTAGTCCATCGGCACGATGACCGTGGCGCACTCGACCCCCGTCGAGGGCGTGACCCAGCCGGCCGGGCACTCGGCCCACCCGACGGTCTGGTTGTAGTACTCGTACAGCGGTCCCGGTATCGCCTGCGCCGTCCCCGCCAGCGACATGAACAGCGGGACGGCCACAGCCGCCGCGCCCCAGCGCTTCCTCACGCGTTCCCCCTCCGAGTTCTTCGGTCAGCTGCGCCACGCTTCCGCAGTGGTGGGTCCGAACGACACCTCCGAACGTCGGATTTGCACCCGCCCCGCCGAGCCGCGCGGGAGAGGGGGATGGGGTAGGAAGGGGTATGGATCCGGTCAAGGCGTTGAAGCAGGTGGCCTTCCACCTCGAACGGGCGGGCGAGCCGACCTACCGCGTCCAGGCGTTCCGCACCGCGGCCGCCGTTCTCGCCGACCTCGACCCCGCTGACGTCGAGAAGCGCGCGAAGATCGGCACGCTGACCGACCTCAAGGGCGTCGGGAAGTCGACGGCCGGGGTCGTCGTCGACGCGCTGGCGAACCGCGAACCGTCCTACCTCGCGAAGCTGCGGCACGTCGACATCTCCGGCGGCGAGGAGATGCGCGCGAAGCTCAAGGGCGACTGCCACGTCCACTCCGACTGGTCCGACGGCGGCAGCCCCATCAGGGACATGGCGGAGGCGGCGCGCGACCTCGGCCACGAGTTCATGGTGCTGACCGACCACTCGCCGCGCCTGACCGTCGCGAACGGACTGTCGAGGGAGCGGCTGGAGAAGCAGCTGGAGGTCGTGGCGGAGCTGAACGCGGAGCTGGCGCCGTTCACGGTCCTCACCGGCATCGAGGTCGACATCCTCGACGACGGCTCGCTCGACCAGGACGAGGACCTGCTGGCCCGGCTCGACGTCGTGGTCGCGAGCGTCCACTCGAAACTGAAGATGCCGCGCGCCGAGATGACCCGGCGGATGGTCAACGCGGTGCGCAACCCGCATGTGGACGTCCTCGGCCACTGCACCGGCCGCCTGGTCGTGGGCAAGGGCCGGCCGGAGTCCCAGTTCGACGCGGAGAAGGTCTTCGAGGCGTGCGCCGAGCACGGCACCGCGGTGGAGATCAACTCGCGACCCGAACGGCTTGATCCCCCGCGCCGGCTGCTGAGCCTCGCCGTCGACGCCGGGTGCGTGTTCTCCATCGACAGCGACGCGCACGCGCCCGGCCAGCTCGACTGGCTGAACTACGGCTGCGCGCGGGCGGAGGAGTGCGGAGTCACGCCGGACCGCGTGATCAACACGAGGCCCGCATCTCGGCTGCTGTCCTGGTGAGGTGCTCGTACCAGGACACGAGCGGGCCGGTGTCGGCCAGCGCCCTGGTCAGCGCGACCCGGCACAGGTCGCGGACCGGTTCGGGGTCCCAGGCCCCGACCAGGTCGTCGAGCGACCCCAGCTCGCCCAGGGCGTAGCTCTCCAGGCCGGCGCAGATGGGCACGACCGTGCCGTCCTGCTTGACCACCAACGGGTCCACGCGCACGAACGCCGCCGGGTCCGCTCGCAGCAGCGCGGCGGACGTGACGTCGAACTGGACCTCCACGGCGTCGTCCTCCGCCACCCGGTTCAGCTCCACGGCCGCGTAGACGAGGTCGACCCGGTCGACGCCGTGCGGCCGCACCCGCACCTTGCGAGCGCCCTCACCGACGGCCTCGGCGGCCAGTGCCCTGACCGACGACACGGTGCGCGGCACGAGGTCGATCAGCACCGTCACGTGGTGCCCGTCGGCGGCGCACTCCCCCACTTCCTCCAGTCCGACCACGAGCTCGGCTCCCGGCACGGCCGTGAGCCAGCGAGGGTCGTGGACCTCGACTCCCATACCCCCTAAGAGCCGCCATTCGGCGGAGAAATACCTCCGTCTTGGTCAACAGACGAACTCCTTTGCCCGGCTGTCCGGATCAATGCCTTCATCACATTCATCAGAGGGCAAACGATCGCTCTGTGCAGCAGCGATAGGCCAATCGAGGGACTTGTAGTAACACAATCGGGAATGGCGGAAACAAGCGCAGAAGTGCGAGCGAAGTCATGGTTGGGAGGGAGCCAGCATGCGCCGCCAGTTCTTGGTTTCAGCGGAGTCATGCGCCAAAAGTGCGGCTGAAGCGCGCCGCACGGTGCTACGTGACCTCCATGACGGGATAGGTCCCTCGCTCGCCGCTGTCGCTCTCGGACTGCGGTCGGCGCGACGGCTTCTCGCCTCCGACCCGGCGGGCGCGGCGAGGCTGCTCGCGACGCTCGAGGAGGAGGTGCACTCGGCCATCGGCGACATCAAGACGCTGGTGGCGAGCGAGAGCCCGTCCGCGGTGTCCCGGCTCGGTCTCGTCGGGGCGGTGGAGCAGTTCGTGGACGACCTGCGGTCGCGGCTGCACATCGCGATCGACGTGGTGGTGCTCGGGGAGATCCCGGCGCTGCCGGACGCGGTGGGCGTCGCCGCGTACCGGATCGTCCGGGAAGCCTTGACCAACGTTGTCACCCACGCCGACGCGCGCACCTGCCTGGTGCGGCTGTGGTTCGACGCCGAGCTGCACGTCGAGGTGGTCGACGACGGCGTGGGAGCGTCGGCCGAGGTCACCGGCGGGGTCGGGCTGGCGTCGATGCGGCAGCGGGCGAGCGACCTCGGCGGGAACTGCCACGTCGAGCGCGGGACCGACGGCGGCACGCGGCTGGCGGCCGCGCTGCCGGTCTCATGACCCTGCGCGCCCTGGTGGTGGACGACCACCCCCTCTTCCGCCGCGGCGTGATGGAGGCCCTGGAGGACGGCGGCATCGACGTCGTCGGCGAGGCGTCCGGCGGCACCGGCGCGGTCGACCTGGCCGCGGAGCTGCAGCCGGACGTGATCGTGATGGACATCAACATGCCGGACCTCGGCGGGATCGAGGCCACGCAACGGATCGTGGCCGCGCGGCCGTCCGCCCGCGTGCTGGTGCTGACGATGTTCGAGGACGACGAGTCGTTGTTCGCGGCGATGCGCGCGGGTGCGCGGGGCTACCTGGTGAAGTCCTCGCGCCCGCAGCAGATCGTGGACGCGGTGCGCGCGGTCGGCGAGGGCGAGGCGATCTTCAGCCCGGCGGTGGCGACCCGGCTGCTGGCGTTCTTCGCGACCGCGCAACGGCCGAGCACGCTGCCGGAGCTGACCGGGCGCGAACGCGAGATAGCGCACCTGATGGCGGCGGGCAAGGGCAACGCCGCGATCGCGCGGGAGTTGTTCCTGAGCACCAAAACCGTGCGCAACCACGTCTCGAACATCCTGCGCAAGCTCCAGGTGGCCGATCGCGCGCAGGCCGTCCACAAGGCACGAGAGGCGGGTTGGGGAAGTTAAACCCGTTCCGGGACAGGTCGGGACAGGTGCCCATGTCTCCCGGGACGGTCCCGGACGGAGAATTGAGCAGCCGACGTCAGAAGGGGAGAGCTGATGAACGCCGATCCGGTCACCGTCGTCCTGCACGCCACCGACTCCATCACCCGCGCGGGCGTCACCGTCGCACTGCGGTCCCGCCCCGAGATCAGGCTCGTCGAACCGGAGACCGCGGAGGGCTGCGTCGCCCTCGTCGTCGCCGAACGCCTCGACGAGAACGTGTTGCAGCTGTTGAGAAAGCTCCAGTGCCGGCCCAACCCCGGCATCGTGCTGATCGCCGGGGACGTGGCCGACGCCGAGCTCCTCGACGTGGTCGGCAGCGGGGTGTCCGCGGTGCTGCGCCGCGCGGACGCCACGCCGGACACCCTGGTCCGGCTGATCCGCGCGGCCCACGCCGGTGAGGGCTCACTGCCCGCCGACCTGCTCGGCCGGTTGCTGGGCAGGGTGTCCCAGCTGCAGCGCAACGTGTTGCGCCCCAACGGGCTCAACCTCGCCGGCATGTCCAGCCGGGAGACCGAGGTGCTGCGGATGATCGCCGACGGCCTGGAGACGCGGGAGATCGCGGAGAAGCTCTGCTACTCCCAGCGGACCGTGAAGTCGATCCTGCACGACATCACCAACCGGTTCCAGCTGCGCAACCGGGCGCACGCGGTGGCCTTCGCGTTGCGGGAAGGCCTGATCTGAGCTCACTCCGCCCGTCCGTTCAACACGACCGAGGGCGTGCACGCGCCCTTGGGCTGCGGGTTCTGGCAGCTCACCCGGAACACGATCTTCTCGCCCGGCTGGAAGCGCAGCGGCTCCTGGAAGTGCTCGTCGCGGTCCCGGAAGTTCCCGAGCCCGATCACCCGGATCACGCTGCGCGTCCCGCCCGCGTCCCGGACGAGCTGGGCGGTGCCCGTGTCGCCCTTCGCGTTCTCGAAGAAGAGGTCCTTGATGAGCAAGGTCTTCTTGTCGTCGGGCGGGGTGAACGTCACCTCGGTGAACGTGCCGGCGTTCGCCACGATCGCCGAGGTGGAGTCGATCCGGAACGTCACCGGGGTGCCCTCGGCGGCGGGCGGTTTGGGCAGGGTCGGGGTCGACGAGGTGTCGCCCGGCTTGATGCCCAGCGCGTCGAGGGCCTGGCCGGCGTTCGCGGCGGCCTGCTTCGACTCGCTCTTCGCGGCACCGGCGGCACTCGCGGCCTCGTCGGCCTTCTCCTGGATCTGCTTGGTCTCCTGCTGCATCGCCTCGCGCGCGGCGGACTTCACGGCGGGGGCCAGCACGGAGAACCACAGCCCCGCCAATGCCGCCAGCACCAGCAGCAGGGCGATCAGGGCCGGCAGCAACCACTTCGGCAGCAGCTGGCGCTGCACCATCGTGCCCTGGGCGAGCAACGGGTCGCCCACCTCCGGCACGACCTCGACCTGGAACGGGTGCCGCTTCGGCTCGCCCCGCAGGTAGGTCCTGCGCGGTCTGGCCTGCAGGCGGACGAACGTCGTCGTGCCCGGTGGGAGCGCGATCTCCCTGCGGTCCAGCCGGAAGTCGAGCTCGTCCTCGGGGTCGAGCGCCCGCAGCCGCAGCAGCGCGGGCGCGTTGCCCACGTTGTCGACGGCGACCTCGAACCTCGCCCTGCGCGAGCCCTCCGCCTTGGCGGGCACCAGTTCCGCGGTGACGTCGGTGAACGCGCCGACCACGACGACGCCCTCTTCGACGACCGAGCCGTGCGGGTCCTCGTGGGAGATGACCCGCACCCCGAACGGGACCGAGCCCGCGTACACGCGTGCGTCGCGCGGGGGTGCGAAGCGGACGAGGACCGGCGCGGACTCGCCGGGGTTGAGGTTGAGCGCGGCCGGTTCGGCGTGGCTCCACGACGCGGCGTCACCGACCACGTCGATCGTGAACTGGTCCACCAGCTCGCCGGCGTTGCGCACCACCACCTGGCAGGTGACGTCACCACCCGGCACGACGGACAGGTCCGCGGTGGACAGCGTCGCAGTTGCTCCCATGGTCAGAAGTCTCCTAGTTCGGCTGCCGGGAGGCAGCGGCGGTGAAGGCGTGGCCGGGTGCGCCCCGCGCTGCCCCCGAGGGCAGCCGCGGCGTCACCCCCGTTCGACGAAGTCCAGCGGCTGCACGGTGTTCGGCACCGCGAGGAAGTCACCGGAGGACACCTCGCCGAACCGCACGCCCTCGACCGGGTTCGCCGTGGCCCGCCGCACACCTTCCGTGTCGTTGTGGAAGACCAGCATCTGCGCGGTGAACGTCCCGTCGGCGGTGGTGAGCTCGCCGGGGGTCTCGGCGATGCCGGGACTCCAGCCGAGCCTGATCCTCGCGCCGGGCGGGAAGTCCTCGCCCTGCACCGAGACCACACCGCCGAGCGGTCCGGCCTGCTGGTCGAGGGTGAGAGTCGGTTGCCTGATGACGACCTGCGTGGCCGCCACGTTGTCGAGCGAGTCCTCGTCGGGGCCGGTGGCGACCACGACGCCGACCAGCTCGCGGTCGACGGCCTCGGTCGCCGGGATCCTGAGCTCGACCTCGGCGTCGCCGTCGGGGCCGAGCGTGCCGACCGGGCACGCCGGCAGGCAGCCGAACGCCGAGGCGATCACCCGCACGTCGGTGAGCGTCGAGCCGGAGCTGTTGAACAGCGCGAACTTCACGACCACGTCGTCGCCGCCGACGAACGCCGGCTGCGGGCTCGCGGACACCTTGAGCGACAGCGACCCGGTGCGTTCCAGGACCTTCACGGTGGCGCGCGCGGTGATCGCGCCGACCGCGGCGGTGACCACGTGCTCCCCCGCCGTGACGCCGGTGGCCTCCGCGCTCACGGTTCTCCTGCCGCCCGGGACGATCAGGCCCAGATCGGTGCCGGCCGGCCCACCCTCCAGGCCCGGCGGCGTCGTCACGGTGAGCGCCGCGGGCGACGGGGCGAACCCGGTGTTGGCGACGGTGACCTCGATCGTCGTCTCGCCGTTGAACGGGATCTCCGGCGGTGTCGCGGTGATGCTCACGGTGAGCCGCGGAAGTCGTTGCACGGCGGGCTGAGCGGCGTTGCGGGAGTAGAGCCGCGGCGTGCCGCCGTTGCGGACGGTCCACAGCTCCGGTGCTCCCTCGACGTCCGGCAACGACTCGAAGACGATCCCGCTGCCGTCGGGGAGCCAGGCCGCGTCGCGCGGGCGGACGACGTCCTCGCTGTTCTGGACGAGCACGCGGGCGGCGGACCCGTCGGCGCTGACCTCGCAGATGCGGGCTTCCTGCGTGACGGCGAGGGTCTTGCCGTCCGGTGACCAGGCGGGGTCCTCGCCGTGGCGGTCGCGGCACGGCTCGCCGAACCGCGCGGACAGGTCGGTCTGGCTCGTGCCGTCGGGGGTGACGAGCCAGATCTCGGGACCGCCGGAGTCGGTGGTGGTGATCGTGACGACGGCGGTGTCGGTGCCGGTGTTGCCGAGCGCGTCGGTCGCGGTGCAGGTCACCGTCGTGACGCCGATCGGGAACCTGGTGCCGGACGGTGGTGTGCAGGTCGGGGTGAGCGGGCGGTTCTGGCTGTCGGCCGCGGTCGCCTGGTAGGTGATCGTGGCGCCGGTGCCGTCCTGGGCCGGTGTGCGCACGTCGTCTATGCGCACCAACGGTTTCACGGCGTCAGCGACCTGTATTTCGATGTTCTGGACGTAACCCGGCCTGGCCTGCTGCTCGTCGTTGAGCCGGAACTCGACGGTGCAGCGCAGGGTGCTGCCGGGCACGGCGTCCGGGGCGATCGTGACCCGCTCGGTGAACCCGGCGTCCTGGCCGCTCGGGACGACCGCCTCGGCCGGGGTGAAGGCGAGGCCGAGCTTCGGGTCGCACCGGGGCACGGGCGTGATCTTGACGTCGAGGTCCCGGATGCCGGCGAGGATCGCGGTGCTGATCTCGTCCGGTTTGGTCTGGTCGTAGGTCTGCAGGGAGCCGTTGGTGGCCGAGACGAACCGGGTGGCCTGCCCGAACTGGTCGAGCCCGCCGCTGTCGATGCCGACGAACCGGATGTTCTCGGCCTTCAGGGCGGCGATGGCGTTCGGCACGGTGTCCTGCCCGCCCGGCATGAGACCCTCCGCGGTGCCCTCGTCGCCGATGACCACGACGACGCGGCTGGAGTCGGGCCGGAAGTCGAACGCGCCGGTGGCGGTCTGGATCAGCGCGTGCGCCCACACCTCGGTCGAGCCCTCGTTCGTGATGATGTTGACCTTGTCCTGCCAGTCGCCGACGTTCTCGGTGAGCGGGACGTGGACGGTGAAGGTCCGGCCGACGTTCTCCGGTCCGGCGTAGGAGCCGATGCCGAACCGGGTGTCCGGCTGCTGCGCGCGGATCTCCTTGATGATCTCGTCCAGGGTGCGCTTGACGCTGCCGAGCTCCTCGCTCATCGAGCCGCTGATGTCGATGAGGACCACGACGTCCGGCTTCGGCGGGACGCGCGGGGTGTGCACGACCTGGGCGACGTCGAACGTGCTGTTCAGGCGGGCGGGGCGGTCGGTCTCGGGTTCGGTGATCTGCGGTGGTGTCACGGCGATGGTGCTGGACCGGCGGGTGATGGCGATCGTCCTGCCGTCCGGGGACCAGTCCGGCTCGGTGTCGTCGGCCACGAGGTGTTCCGGGACCGGGATCTCGCCCGTGCGCACGCCGTCGGCGACACGGTAGATCTGCACGACGGGGGTGGTGCCCTCGCCGTTGGGGACCCACGTGACGAGCGCGATCGAGGTGCCGTCCGGTGACCACGCCGGTTCGGTCTGGTCGAACGGGTCGGCGGTGAGCCTGCGCGGGCTGCTGCCGTCCGCGTTGGCGATCATGACGTGGCCGTCGTCGACGAACGCGAGCCGGGTGCCGTCGAGGGAGAACGCCGGATCCTGCTGGCTCCGCGGGTTGTTCGTGAGGTTGGTGCGCGCGTTTCCGTTGCTGTCCGCCTTGACGACGTCGTCATCGCTGGTGAAGCCGACGTTGAACGGTTCGGGTGCCGGCGCCCGGGCGTACGACGCCGGCACCGGTAACGCGAGAAGAGCCACCAGCAGCAACGGAAGCGCGCGCACGGTCAGTTCACCTGCTTCGCGAACAGCTCGATCTCGCTGATCACCGTGTCGGTGCTCTCCGCGGACGGGTAGACGCCCGCGACGAGGACCTGGACCTCCCGGACGCCGTCGCCGTTCGCGATGGCGTGCTCCTGCTGGTCCGGCTGGTCGGTCAGCGTGATGTCGTGGGTCTTGCCGGTGTCGAACACCAGCGTGAGGCGCTGAGGTCGCTGGGAGCCCAGGTACTTCTTGGGGTCGCCGCTGTAGACGATCATCCGGCGGAGGTCGGCGGGGTGGTCGAACTTGATCGTGAGCGCCGCGGTCTTCGGGTCGGTGGGAGCGGCCCAGAAGGTGCCCTTGTCGTTGTCCATCGCGAGCGCGGCCGGGTGGTCGGGGCGTTGCTGCGCGGCCGAGATCGAGGACTGCCGCAGCGGCACCCAGTCCTCGACGAAGATGCCGGCGACGGTGTCCTTGGCCGCGATCGCCTTCGTGTTGACGCTGGTGCGGAACGGTTGCGAGAACGCGTACAGGCCGCCGAACAGCAGCAGGACCACGACCAGCGTCCAGCGGATCGCCTTGCCGACGCCCCGCCCCACCCCGCGGGCGCGGCGCGGGCGGCTGCCGTGCTCCCTGATCTTCGGGCCCCTGCTGGGGACCCACCGCTTCCACCACGGCTGTTCCTGCTTCACCGCGTCCACCAGCGAGTGGCCGCAGATGCCGCAGAACCGCCGGGTGTCCGGGTTGCCCGATCCGCACATGCCGCAGATAAGGTCGCCGGGCTGCGGCTCGCGCTTCAGCGTCTGTTGTGGACGGTGGTGGGGCTGGGGTTGCTGCTGGGTGGCATCCGGCCGGACCGCGGCGGTCTGCGCCTCGGCACCGGTCCACTGGAGGAAGTCGCCGCAGTTGCCGCAGAACTCGGCGTTCCGCGCGTTGTGCTCACCACAGCTCTGGCAGACGATCATGAGGTCACCTCGATGGTCGTGGCGACGTGGGCGGGCACCATCCGGCGGACCGCCGCGGTGATCCGCGCCCTGTCGACGGCGTCCGGGTCCGCCACCCGGATCCTGATCAGCGCGTGGGCGGGCGCACTGCCCGGCAGGGGGCCTTGCGCGTGGGCGGAGGTGGCCGTGCCGCCGCTGTCCACGACGTCGACCCGGCCACCGGTGAGCAGCCGCACGTGCTCCGCGATCCCCCTTGCCGTGCCGCGGAACCGGTGCAGGTGCACGGCCCTGGCGACGAGCTCGCGCCGTTGGGCCGCGGACCAGCTCTCGTCGAGGTCCAGCGCCACCCAGCCGGCGAGCCAGTCGACGAAGTCCTCGGGGGCGATGCGAGGGTCGAGGTAGGCGGTGAAGCAGTCGAGGACGGTGAAGACCGGGGCCAGCACCTCGTCGAGGGCACGGGTGAAGCGCTGGGTGAAGTCGTCGTCGGTGTAGACGGCGGGCATCCGCTCGCCGAGCGGGTGCGGGGAGACGAGGTCGTCGACGGCACTGCGCATGTCAGCTCCTCGCCACCCGGACCTGGTGCCCGTACGAGAAGGCCAGCCCGTTCGGCGGCAGGTCCACCCGTTGCACCGACTGCCCGCGCTCCCCCGTCACCAGGTTGGCCGCGAACAGCTTCACGTCCTCCACCAGCTCCACCCCCGCGATCCGTTGCAGCACCGCGTACACCTCGCCCGAGTGCACCGGCCGGCCGAACGGCCAGCCGCCGCCCTCCGCACCGCCGCGGATCGGGTCGAGGTAGTCGCCCAGCGCGTCCATCGCCCGTGCGCGCACCGCTTCTGAGGGCGTGCCGGGACGTGCCTTCAGGTCCGCCACCACCGTGACGCCCTGGTAGAACGGTGGTTCGACGCTCACCCGCGCGCCGACGCACCTCCGTGCGTCGAGGTGGCCCGCGATCCGTTCGAGGGTCTCCTGGTCGACCTGGAAGGCCGCGAAGTTCGGTTCCTCGTGCGCGGGAACGGCGGGGACGACCAGCACCCGCACGCCGTCCTCCCCCGGCGCGCACCGCACCCGTGCGACCTCGGGTGCGGCTTCCTTGGCGAGGATCTCGTAGTCCTCGGCCGTCACGGCGCGGTCACGGGTGCGCAGCGACAGCGGGCCTCTCAGCGCCGCGTCCTCCACCGACTCACCGGACACGCCGCCCCTGCCTGGCTTGCGGTTGGTGACGTTGCTGACGAACGGGACCGGATCCCGTTGCACCGTCACGAGGTTGCGGGCGACGTTGCCCCTGGTGCCGCCGCCGGTGCGGTACTCGGGCACGCGGATCGCCGCCGACTTGGCCGGCACCGCGCCGTAGTGGCGCAGGCTGCCGTCCTCCCGGCGGACCGCGGGGCCGAAGATGATCTGGCCCTCGGTGTTGTCCACCAGGAAGTGCCGGTCGTCCGGGCCCGACTCGGTGAACGCGGGGACCTCGGTCCAGGTGTCCCAGCCGTCGGTGGTCGCGACCTCGACGGTGATGGGCGCGCCGGCGACGACCGGGGTGCGGGCGAGCGGGAACCGCTGCCCCGCCACGCCTTCCGAGACGCCGACGGTCTCGCCCCTGACCACGTCGGCGTGCACGGCCTCGGTGGTGCCGCCCATCGTGACCGCCGTGACGTCGCGGATCCGCGGTGAGCGCTGGTAGAACGGCTGGCCCTGCCACAGCTCGGCGGCGCGGCACCGCAGCCAGCCGGCGCGGTTGCGGGTCAGGACGGACGTGGTGTGGCCGGCCGGGACGTGCACGACGACGTCGCCGGCGGAGTTGAAGCCGCCGTTGGTGAAGCTGTCGACCTCGCAGGCGGTCCAGCCGTCGTCGGTCCAGGCCTCCCACGCCCACGGCGGGTCGGCCGGGTTGATGCCGGAGCCCATCGGGTCGCAGTCGAACCGCAGCAGCACCGCGCAGCCGGGCACCGCGGCGGACAGGCCGAACAGCACGGCGTCGCCCGGTTCCGGCCGCTCGCCGAACGCCGGTGGTTCCTTCAGCGCCCTCAGGTCGTCCGTGCGGTCCACGGGCTGGCCGTTCGCCGTGGCGGTGGCAAGGTGCGCGAGCTCGCAGGGCACGATCGTGAGCGGGCGGTCGACCGTGAAGACGACCGGGTCCTCGACGCCCTTGCGCTGGGTCGCGACCTGGTTGCCCCGCGGCACCTCGACCGGGGCCGGCTGCGGTGCGGAGAGCCAGTAGGTGACGTCGACGCGGGCGGCGGTCGGGGCGAACAGCTCGACCCCGATCAGGTCGAGGAACTTGAGGTAGTGCAGCTTGGGGACGCGGTTGAGCCGGTACATCAGCTCGTCGACCATGTGCGCGAACGCCTCGATCAGCGTGACGCCGGGGTCGGAGACGTTGTGGTCCGTCCACTCCGGACAGCGCTGCTGGACGCGGCGCTTGGCCTCGTCGACGAGCTGCTGGAACCGGCGGTCGTCCAGGTTCGGCAGGGGAAGCGGCATCAAGCACCGTCCTCGTGGGGCGGAATGACGTAGAACGGGAAGACGAGGTTGCGCGGGTCGTTGGTGGTGCGCAGGGTGTAGCGGATGTCGATCAGCAGCGTGCCGCTCGCGACCTCGGCGAAGTCGACGACGACGTCGGTGAGGTCGATGCGCGGCTCCCACCGCTCGAGCGACTGCCGCACCTCGTACGCGATCTGCCCGGCGGTCGTGGAGTCGGCGGGCGCGAACACCAGGTCGTGGATCGCGCAGCCGAACTCGGGCCGCATCGGGCGTTCGCCCGGCGCGGTCGCGAGGATCAGCCGGATGCTCTCGACGATCTCGCGGTCGCCGTCGACGAGCGCGAGCGAGCCGGTCGCGTCGGTGCGGACGGGGAAGCTGATGCCCCTGCCGATGAAGTCCACCGCTCACCCTCCGATCAGGACGGTCGGGGCGCCGGGCGGCAGGATCGGCGCGCCGCAGCCGCTCATGTCGGTCACGCGGGCCGCGGGCTTGCCGCCGATGAGCACGGTGGGGCAGCCCGGCGGGACGATGGGTGTCGGCGGGTGGACGGCGGGCGGCGGGAACGAGCACGTGTGCAGGTCCCCCACCGTCGCGGCGGGTTTGCCGCCGATCAGCACGGTGGGCACGCCGGGTCCGGTGATGACGCCCGGATGTGCCGTCATGTCACCGACTCTGGCCGCGGGTGGCATCGCGTTCCCCCTAGTTGATCTTCACGATGGCGCCCTTGACGGTGAGCGGGCCACTCGCCGTGACCTCCGTCTGGGCCTGGCCGGCGATCTTGACGTTCGTGCCCTCCGCCGTGAGGTCGGTCTGCGCCTTCACGGACACCTTCTGGCCCTTGAGCTCCAGCGGACCGGTGCCCGCGTCGACGGTGATCCCGTTCTGCGCCTTGACCGTGATGGTCTTGCCGCTGGTGATCTCGACGCTCTGCGCCTTCTGGTCGAGCTTGACGACGAACTTCCCGTCACCGCTGGAGATCACGATGCCGTCGTCCTCGACGAACTCGACCTTGTGGCCCTTGCGGCTCACGAACCCGCGTGCCGCGATCTCGCCGCTGGCGCCGTCGACCGCCGGTTTGCCGAGCTTCGGCGGCTTGTCCTTGCCGTTGTAGAGGCCGCCGAGCACGTACGGGGCGTCGAAGTCGCCGTGCTCGAAGCCGACGAGCACCTCGTCGCCGACCTCAGGGACGATCAGCGTGCCGCGGTTCGCGCCGGCGCCCTGCTGCACCGTGCGGGCCCAGACGCTGGTGAGCTCGCCGGACAGCCACGGGAACTTGACCTGGACGCGGCCGATCTGCAGCGGGTCCTTGGCGTTGGTGACGATGGCGGGCACGAGTCCGTTGAGCTGCCTGTCCTTCGTGCTGTGCACGAGCCCGTAGAGGGAGCGCTCCTGCTTGCCGGAGACGGTGAACTCCGTGGTGTAGCCGGTGTGCTCGGCGAACAGGTGCCGGGTGCTGGTGAGCGTGTACTTGCCCTGGAACTGCTCGCCGACGTTGGTGAGCGCCACCGCCGTGCCCGCCTTGAGCTCCGGGTTCCCCCGTGCCACCCCGGTCAGTTCGGCGCAGGCCCCGCCGAGCTGGGCGGCGAGCGCGTCCGCGGCCGTCTTGGCCTCGGCGTGCGTGCGGTAGGGCAGGCCCGCTTCGAGGTGGGGCGGTGCCTTGAACTTGTTCGCGAGCGCGGCGGGGTTCGCCTGCGCCACCTCGACTCCCGCCGTGTTCGGGACGGCGGTGGCGACGACCTCCTGCTTGTTCTCGAAGTCCCAGCCCCTGACCTGCACCTCGGGCACCTGGCCCGCGGTCGTGATACCGGCCCTGAGCGCGACGAGCGTGCTGTGCAGCTCCAGCACGAGCGGGTTCGACTTGGCCTTGGCGCCCGGCTGCGGTGCCTTCGCGGGTGGTTCGGGCAGCTTGAAGTCGAGCTTGCCGTCCTTCACCGCGATCTGCGCGCCGACGGTGCGCGCGAGGCGGCTCAGGAACTCCCAGTCGCTCACGTTGTCCTGGCTGAGCTGCGTGTCCGGCCGTCCGCCGAAGCCCGGCACGGCGTCGATCGTCCCCGGCCTGATGCTGGCGCGGTCGGCGACCTTGCGGACGACGTCGGCGACCGTCATGTTCGGGTAGACCGCCACGCGCTTGCCGCGGAAGAGCCGGTGCGCCTCGTCGTAGCCGCGGACCTCGGTGAAGGTGCCGTGCGCGTCCAGCTCGACGCCGACGGCCGTGATCTCACCGCTCATCAGCGGTTTCGGCCCGCCGGGGTCGGCCGTCTGCACCTTGAGCGCGGCCTTGGCGCCGATCTTGAACCCCGCCTTGGCGAGCACGACGTGGCCGGGGTCGCGGAACCGCAGCACGAACATGTCCGGCAGGTTCCGGCTGTCGTCGACGTAGGCGTAGGTGAGCAGCAGCTTGACGTCCGCCGGCAGCGGCTGCCCCTCGACCTCGACGACGAGGTTGTTGGCGAAGCTCTCGTTAGCCATGCTGGATCTCCTCCAACGCCGGAACGAGGACGGTCGTGCCGAGCTGGAGCCGCATCGGGTCGTCGATGTCGTTGGCCGCGGCGATGTGCCGCCACAGCTCCGGGTTGCCGTAGGCCTGGTACGCCAGGCTTTGCAGGCTGTCGCCGGCCGTGAACGTGTGCGCGTCCCGCGCGGCGAGTGCCCCGCTGGTCGGGTTCTGGCCGCCGGGCTCGCCGCTGACCTCCTCCAGGTTGACCGTGCAGACGGCCCTGACCGGCATGCCGCCGGGCGTGAAGAGGGTGTACTTGGCGGTGACGCCGGAGACGTAGCTCGGGAACCCGGTCGTGGTGCCCCACTTGAAGATGACCCACGGCGGGCTGCCCTTGCCGTTCTGGCGGGAGTCCTTGGTGGGCACGGTGAGGTTGAAGAGCTGCTCGACCTTCTTGATGGTCGCGTCGCCCATGGTGTCGGTGGAGTCGAGGAAGATCTCCAGCGCGAGCTTGGCGGGTTCGGCGCCCTTGAACTCCGGCACGCCCGCCTTGGCCGCGTTGGGCTGGGTCTGCCGCTGCCACTTGGCGTTCTTGGCGAGCGTCAGCTCCTTGGGGTTGAACTGGAACCTGACCTCGTCGATCTGCGCCCCCGGCTTCTGCAGCCCGCCCGGCTTCGGCGGCTCGTGCACCGTGAGGGTCGCGTGCTCCATCTTCTTGGACGTGGTCGCCGACCCCGCGCTCGTGAACGTGACGGTCATCGCGCGTCCAGGAAGCCGTGGTGCGCCAGCTCGAGCGTCTCGGTGGCGACCTTGGTCTGCTCGGCGCTGAGCTGCGGCCCCGTCCACCGCACCGGGATCACCTCGGACAGCGACCAGCTGGCGATGATCGTCCCCTCCAGGGTCTTGGCCTCGATGACGGCGGTTCTCCTCTTGATCCCCGCGGCCATGCCCGCGATCCAGCTGGTGATCTTCTGGCTGTCCCTGGTGACCGGCCTGGACAGCTTCACGTTGGGGTACTTGATGCGCGTGGGCAGCTGCCACACCATCCCGTTGTTGCCGCCCTCTTCGCGCTGCTCGATGACGAACTCGCAGCCGAGCCCCTCACAGCTGTTGAAGGACCCCAGGTCGTCCTTGTCGACGGACACGCTGAAGCAGACGGCGACGGCTTCCTCTGGTGCGGTCATGGCAAGTCCTCACAGGTCGGTGAGCGCCCCACGACGCTCGCGGTCGAGCCACAGATCGGCCTTGAGCCGGCGCAGCAAGGGGTCGTACAGCTTGCGGAGCAACTCGTCGGCGCTGGGCCCGGCCGCCTCCGCCTGCGCGGGCGCCTCGGCGGCTTGCGCGGGCGGTGCGGCCTCGACCCGTTGGACGACTTCCCTGTGCACCACGGGTTCGGTCGCGCGCTGCAGCTCCGGCTCGGGCTCCGGCTTCGACCTCGGTTCGGGCGTGCGGGCGATGACCTGCTCGACCACCGGCATGGCCTGGACGACCGGCCCGCTGACCCGCTGCACGAGGGGCTGACCGCCGAGCGGGGTACCGAGTTGGCGGCCGGGTCGGGTTCCGGGTGGGGTGCTGAGCTGGCTGACGGGGTGGCTGGCGAGCTGGTTGCCGGGCTGAGTGCCGTAGTCCGCTTGTGCTGGTGCTCCCACCGATCTCTGCACGGCGGGCGAGTCCGCACCGAGGTTCAGCACGGTCAGCTGCCCGACCAGTCCGGCGGTCGGCGCCTCACCACCTGGCCCTGCCTCCGGCAGCGGAGCGTTCCCGGCCTCGACGACTCTCTGCACGAGAGGCATGCCCGCACCGGTGAGCGGCGCGGACTGCAGCGGTGCGGGTTGCGGCGAAACGGACTCGGCCGGCGCGGACAGGGGCGGCGCGGACAGCGGCGGCGCGAAGTCGGACGGCGCGGACAGGGTTGGCGCGGACTCGGGCAGCGTGGACAGCATTGGCGCCGACTCGGGCAGCGCGGATAGGAGTGGCGCAAACTCAGGCGCGGCGGGCTCAGGCGCGGTGGACAACGGAGCTGCAGGCGGGGGCGGCATGGTCTGGAGCGGCATCCCCTGGGGTGAAATCCCCTGGGGCGGTGCCACCTGGGCCGGCGTCGACTGGCGCTGTATCGACTGAAGCGGCATCGACTGGCGCTGCACGGACGCTGGCGGCGCGGTGTTCTCCCCCACCGTCTGCCTCGCCGCGGGAACGTCGGGCCCCGCGTCCACCGCACGCCACACCGGCACCTCGCCGACCCGTTGCACCACCGGAGTCACCGCAGGTGTGTCGACCTCGACGACCCGCTGCACAGCGGTCTCGACGGCACCAGCCGCCCGAACCTCCGGCAAGGCACCCGACTTGGCCGACCCGACCGACGGAACAGCCGGCGGGACAACGAACTCGGCCTGCCGCTGCACCGCGGTCTCGGCAGGAACCTTCGCCTCGGGCACCCGACCCGTCCGCACCACCGGCGCGACATCCCCTACCAGCGGAGCCGTGGACGACGTGCCGACTTCGTGGACCTCGGGAGTCGCGGGAACTACCGGAAAGACCTCCGGCAGAACCTCTGGTTCCGGCTCCACCGCCCTCTGCACGACAGTCGCCGCAGGCCCTGCCGGTGGCATGTTCGGCACAACAGGCAGCGGAGCCGGCGCGACCGTTGGCGGCGGTGGGACCGAAGGAGCCTCGGGAAGCCGCACCGCCCGTTGCACCACGGAAGTCTCGGCAGGCCGCACCGCCCGTTGCACCGCAGGCCCACGCACCACTGGGCTCGGCACCACTGGGCTGGGCACCACAGGGCTGGGCACCACAGGGCTCGGTACCGCTGGGCTCGATACCACTGGCGCTGCGGCAGTCGGCTTCTCCCCTGCTGCCGTAGCGGGCGGCGGGCCGCTGGGGTCCACCGCGCGTTGCAGCACGGGCGAGATCGGCTCGCCGAGTCCCAGCCTCCGCGGCCTCACCGCAGGTTCGGGCGCGTCAACGTGCCTCTGCACCGGCGCGGACACCGAGGGAGCTGGATTTGCCGGCACGGTCGCGCCGACCAGCGGCGCGACTTCCGACGGCTGGTCCACCGGTTCCGGCACCACCGCGTCTGGCTCCACCGCGTCCGGCACCGCCGGTTCTGGCGCGACCACGTCCAGCGCCACCGGCTCTGGCGCGGCCGGCTCCGCCGAAACCTCCGCGGCCTCCGGCTCGGGCGTGACCGGCACCTCCGGCACGCCCACCTCGGGCGCACCCATCTCCTGCACACTCACTTCCGGCACTCCCACATCCGGCGCATCTACAGGCGCCGCAACGGCATCCGGCACAACCGGACCCGACTCCACCCTCTGCACCACCGGCTCCGGCGTCACCACCCGAGGAGCCGCAGCCCCAACCCCCTCCACAACGCGCGACACCACGGGCCGAGGAGCAACCGCCCGCGACACCACCGGCCCCTCCCGGGGAGGAGCCGCGGGCGACGCCACGTCAGCGATCGACCCCGAAGGCTCGGACGGGCTCACGAGGTGTGCCAGCGGCTCCAGGAACGACGGGTTCTGCCACGACGCCAGCTGCGACGTGAAGCCCGACACCGGGTTGGTCAGCGGGTGTTCGGCGACGAGGCGTTGCAGGCGCGGCAGGGACCGCCAGTCGGCGCGCACCACGGGCAGCCGGGTGGGGCGCCGTCGAAAGGGCCACACAGCGATTCACCTCCCCAAAGCAGAGAACCCCGAAGCCGAAAACCCAGAACCAGAACCAGAACCGGACCCCGCCGACATCCGCGTGTTGATGCGGCCGATCTCCTCCACGTAGCGCAGCCGCTCGCCGTGCTCCAGGTCCAGGATGGAGTCGAGCGACCAGTGGAAGTGGTAGGCGACGTACGCGACCTCCGAGTACAGCCGGTCCGGCGCGTACGTCACGATTCCCCCAGGCGCCCGCCCGCGATGTCGACCTCGAACCCGTGCCCGCACGACGGGCACGCGACCGGCGAGCGCGTGTGGCCCTCGCTGTTGATCCGGCGGTACATGTCCTGCAGGAAGGCCAGGTCGGAGGCGAACAGGTTCTCGATGATCCCCGCGTGCACGTCGGTCACCGACCCGATGCGCACCACCACGCGCCCCAGCAGCACGACGGTCAGGTACGCCGCGTTCTCGCGGACCCGGTCGTCCCGCAACGGGATCAGCTCGTCGCGGGCCGTCGCCAGCCTCATCACGCCGGAGCGGTGCAGGACGCCCGAGTCGTCCACGTAGCCGCGCGGGAGCTCGAACGCGAACTCCGTGCGCATCTCCGGAGCAACCGCAGAAGAGCGCTTCACTCGACGTCCATCTCCTCGTAGGTGACCGTGAGCTTCTCGGTCAGGACGGAGGTGTCGCCGGCCTTCAGCGTGCCGATCTCCAGCGCCTTGGGCCACGCCCGCATGATCTTGTAGCGCTTGATGGCCTGGCCCTCGTAGTCGTAGACGACGACCACGCCGTTCTTGCGGGCGCTGCCCATCTTGCCGAAGCGGGAGTCCTTCACCCACTTCTCGAACGAGTTGTCGGAGGTGAGGCCTCGGGTGAAGACGACCTCGCCCGCCTTCATGCGGCCGGGCAGCTTCTTCACGACGTACTTGCCGTCGGCCATGTTCTGCTTGAGCTCGATGACGTCCTGCTCCATCTTCAGGCCGGTCACCTCGGAGATCTGCTTGATCGTGATGCCGTCGACCTCCAGGCCGAACGAGTGGCCTACCGACGTGTCGAGATCGGGGAGTGCCATGTCGATGAACCGCCTTTACTCGTTGACCAGACTGGTGCCGCCCTGCATCTGGGCGAGCCGGAAGATGACGAACTCCGCGGGCTTGACCGGCGCGATGCCGACCTCGCAGACCACCTGGCCGAGGTCGATGCCCTCCGCCGGGTTGGTCTCGCGGTCGCACTTGACGTAGAACGCCTCGTCGGGCGTCAGGCCGAACAGGGCGCCCTTGCGCCACTCCATCACCAGGAACGCGGCGATGGTGCGGCGGATCCGGGCCCACAGGGCGTCGTCGTTGGGCTCGAACACGACCCACTGCGTTCCGTCCAGAATGGACTCTTCGAGGTAGTTGAAGAGCCGCCGGACGTTCAGGTAGCGCCAGGCCGGGTCGGACGACAGGGTGCGCGCTCCCCAGACGCGGATGCCGCGGCCGGTGAACGAGCGGATGCAGTTGACGCCGATCGGGTTCAGCAGCTCCTGCTCGGCCTTGGTCAGCTGCGTCTGCAACGCCACGGCGCCGCGCACGGTCTCGTTCGCCGGTGCCTTGTGCACGCCGCGGGTGGCGTCGGTGCGCGCCCACACGCCGGCCATGTGGCCCGACGGCGGCACGAAGATGTTGTCCGAGGTGGCCGGGTCGTAGACCTTGATCCACGGGTAGTAGAGGGTCGCGTACTTCGAGTCGTAGCCCGCCTCGACCTGCTTCCAGTTCTTCACCTGGTCCGGCGAGAGGTCCGGCGGCGGGTCGAGGATCGCCATGCGGTCGCCCATGAGCTCGCAGTGCGCGATCATGGCGGCCTGCACGGTCTTCACGGCCTCCAGCGTGATCAGCCCGCGCTGGTAGGAGCTCATCAGGTCGGGCACCGAGACCATCGTGATCTCGTCCACGGCCTCCAGGCCGCCGAAGCCGGTGCGGTCCGCGACGTCGCCGACGTAGTCGTCCGCCACGACCTTGCGCGGCACGGGCGGCGTGGCAGGAGCCTCGCGCAGCGCGACCGTCGCCTTGTCCGGCTTGGCGACCGACGCGCCGGCGACCTCCTCGATCGTGATCAGCTTCGACGCCGTGTTCACAACGGTGAGGACGTTCTCCTTGCCGCGCTTGGAGGTCACCTGGTGCGTCTCGACGACCTTGCCGTTGTCCTTGACCAGCAACGCGAAGCGGTCGTCCGGCGGGTTCTCGCCCGCGGCGTCGCCGACCTCGACGGACAGGGTGCCGGCGCCGAGCTCGCGCGCCGCCACGCGGTAGCTGCCGAGCACGGCCGACGGACCGGCGGGCAGGGCGGGCGCGGACCGCTCGCCGCCGACGCGCACGACGTAGCAGTTGGTGCCACCGTTGAGGAAGTAGCCGTAGACGGCCAGCGGCAGGTAGCAGCCCTCGGCGAAGTCGCCGAACTTCTCGGTGTACTGCGCCCAGTTCGACACCAGCGTCGGGGTGTTGTAGTCACCCTTGGCCGCGAACCCGACGAACGCGGCGACGGCGGTGCCGACGCCCTCGATCGGGCGGGCACCTGCCTCCACCTCCTCGACGTACACGCCCGGCGAGAGATAGGTGGGCATCGACGGCCTCCCAAGTCGTACGGAATGCTGTGCGACCAATGCTGCGTCGATCACCGGGAACCCGACACGACCCGGCGACGGTGCTGGAGGGAGCCGGTGACTGCCCGAAGGGGCAGTGGTCGAGGAAGAGCCAGGACGGCGACGCGGCGGTCACCCCGGGGAGGGGTTTTCCGACCGTTCACCCAACTGCCGCCGAACGATCATTGGTGACCGAACCAGTTCGCCCTACTCTCGCCGACGGCCCATGTCCGCCCACCACCCCGAGGACAGGCATGTCACGTCGCAGGGCTCCCCTGGCCGTGCTCTCCACGGTCATCGTCACGGCGGCCACCCTCACCGCCTCCACGGCCGCCCAAGCGGCCACCACGACCTTCACCCCGACTGCCGACACCTACGTCGACAGCTCCGCCACTGGAACGAACTACGGCACCGCCGGGCAGCTCGGCACGGACGGCTCGCCCACCAAGCGGACGTTCCTGAAGTTCACCGTCGCGGGCATCAGCGGCTCGGTGAGCAGCGTCAAGCTGCGCGTCCACACCGACGACGTGTCCGGCTCGCAGAGCCCGAGCGGCGGCACCTTCCGGTCCACGTCCGCCGTCGGCTGGACCGAGACCGGGGTCACCTGGAACAACCAGCCCGCGGTCGACGGCGCCACGCTCGGCTCGCTCGGCGAGGTCGTCCGCAACGCCTGGTACGAGGTCGACGTCACCAGCTACGTCACGGGCAACGGCACCTACAGCATCGCGATCACGTCCAGCAGCACGGACGGCGCCGACTACGACTCGCGCGAGTCCGGCACGACCGCACCGCAGCTCGTGGTCACCGACGGCACCACGCAGCCACCCGGCGACCCGGTGTGGGTCGGCGCGGGCGACATCGCCGACTCCGGTTCCGGCGACACCGCCACCGCGGCGTTGCTGGACAACATCCAGGGCACCGTCTGGACCACCGGCGACAACGTCTACACCAACGGCACCGCGTCGGAGTTCGCCAACTACTACGAGCCCACGTGGGGCCGGCACAAGGCGCGCACCAAGCCCTCCCCCGGCAACCACGACTACAACACCAGCGGCGCCACGGGGTACTACAACTACTTCGGCTCGCTCGCCGGTCCGTCGGGCCGGGGCTACTACTCCTACGACATCGGCGACTGGCACATCGTGTCGCTGAACTCCAACGTCAGCATGTCGGCGGGCAATGCGCAGGAGCAGTGGCTGCGCGCGGACCTGGCGGCGAGCACGAAGACCTGCACCGCGGCGTACTGGCACCACCCGCTGTTCACCAGCGGCGCCAACCACGCGCCCTCGACGGCGACCAGGCCGTTGTTCCAGGCGCTGTACGACTACAACGCGGACGTCGTGGTCACCGGCCACAACCACCAGTACGAGCGGTTCGCGCCGATGAACCCCAACGGCGGCCTGGACACCACGCGCGGCATCCGGTCGTTCGTCGCGGGCATGGGCGGCGCCGGGGCGTACGGGTTCGGCACGATCCAGCCGAACAGCGAGGCGCGCAACACCGGCACCCGCGGCGTGCTGAAGCTGACGTTGCACAGCGGCAGCTTCGACTGGCAGTTCGTCCCCGAGGCGGGCAAGACCTACGCCGACAGCGGCACCACGAACTGCCACTGACGGGCCGGCACGCCACGAACCGGGCCGGAGGCCGATGATGTACCTGTCCACCATCGACAAACCCAGGACGGCGAACTGGAAGGGGCTGAGCGGCAACGTCTTCGCGCTCGGCACGGTCAGTCTCATCACCGACGTCTCGTCGGAGATGGTGGCCGCGATCCTGCCGCTGTACCTGGTCATCGGCCTCCAGCTCAGCCCGGCCGCGTACGGGCTGGTCGACGGCGTCTACACCGGCGCCACCACCCTGCTGCGGCTCGCGGGTGGCTACCTCGCCGACCGCACCCACCGGCGCAAAGCGGTGGCGGGCCTCGGGTACGGCCTGTCCGCCGTGGCCAAGCTCGGTCTGCTCGCCGCGGGCAGCTCGCTGACCGCACTGGGGTTCGTGATCACGGCGGACCGCGCGGGCAAGGGACTGCGGACGGCACCGCGCGACGCGCTGATCACCCTCTCCACGCCCAGCGACGACCTGGGCCGGGCGTTCGGCGTGCACCGGGCGATGGACGGCATCGGCGCGTTCGCCGGGCCGTTGGTCGCGATGGCCGTGCTCGCGGCCTCGGCACAGTCGTTCGACGCCGTGTTCGTCACCAGCTTCTGCATCGCCGCGTTCGGCGTGCTGGTCCTCGTGCTCTACGTGCGTGACCGGCCGGAACCGGTGGAGCGCAGGCAACCCCTGAAGCTCGCACTGCTGAAGGACCCGGCGGTGCGCAGGATCGTGCTGGCCGCGTCGTTGCTCGGGCTGGTCACCATCGGCGACGGGTTCGTGTACCTGTTGCTGCAGAAGCGCGAGGGGCTGGCGTTCGGCTGGTTCCCGTTGCTCGCCGTGGGAACCAGCCTGGTGTACCTGCTGCTCGCCGCTCCGCTGGGCGCGCTCGCCGACCGGATCGGGCGGCTCAAGGTCATGCTGGCCGGCTACGGCGCGCTGACGCTGGTCTACCTGCTGCTCTTCGGACCGCTGGGCGGCTGGCCGCTCCTCGTGCTGGTCGTGCTGTTGTACGGCGTGTTCTACGCCTGCACGGACGGCGTGCTGATGGCGCTCGCGGGGCCGGTGCTGCCCGAACGGCTGCGCACCACCGGCATCGCGCTGATCCAAAGTGGACAGGCGCTGGCCTACCTCGGCTCGTCCGTGCTGTTCGGTCTCGCCTGGCAGTTCTGGAGCCAGGAGACCGCCACCAGGGCCGCCGCGGTCGCGGTCGTCCTGGCCCTGCTCACCACCGCCGGACTGCTGGGACGCCGCTCATGAACAGCCGCCTGCTGATCACGCTGACCGCCGCCGTCCTGCTCGGCGGCGTCGCCGTCGGCTACACCGCCCTGTCCGGTGCCACGCCGGACGACGCCGCGCGGTCCGTCCCGGCGGGTGCCGGGCCGCGGTTGATGGTCCTGAGCAACGGCAAGCTGTCCACGGTGTCGCGCACCGACCCGGCCGGTTCCCGCGAGGTCACCGGCCAGAGCTGCGACCGCGCGTACTCCGCCGCCGGGACGATCTCGTGCCTGCGCCCGGCCGGTGCGTTGAAGGCGAGCGAGCTGGCCGTGCTCGACCGCGACCTGAAGGAGCTCAAGACCGTTCCGCTGACCGGGTTCCCGAACCGGACGCGGGTGTCGGCCAGCGGCCGGATGGTGGCGTGGACGCTGTTCGTCGACGGGCACTCCTACGCGGCCAACGGTTTCTCGACCAGCACCGGCATCCTCGACACGCAGACCGGCGCGCTGGTCACGACGCTGGAGGAATTCGCCGTCGAGGGCATGCCGCAACGACCGGTCGACACGAACTACTGGGGCGTCACGTTCACCGGCGACGACAACCGCTTCTACGCCACCATGTCCACCGGCGGCCACCGCTACCTGCTCGAAGGCGACTTCGCGGGACGGAAGCTGCACCCGCTGACCGACCTGGACGACGTCGAGTGCCCGTCGCTGTCCCCGGACGGCACCCGCATCGCCTACAAGAAGGCGGTGGGCGGCGATCCGCAGAAAGGCTGGCGCGTCTCGGTGCTCGACCTCGCGTCGAAGAAGATCACCGAGCTCGCCGAGACCCGCAGTGTCGACGACCAGCCGGCCTGGGTCGACGACCGGACCGTCGCGTACGGCATCCAGCGCGACGACGGCCTGAACGACGTGTGGTCGGTGCCCGCCGACGGCACCGGTGCTCCCGCCGTCCTCGTTCCCGAGGCGAGCTCACCGGCGCCGATCAGCTAGTCCTCACTCCGCGGGCGCTTCTTCCTCTTCCTCTGCCCGCTGCACGAACGTCTGGGCGGTCTCCTCCTCGGCGGGCGCCTCTTCGCGCTGCACCGCCATCTCACCGCCGTGGCTGCCGTGGTCCGCCAAGCGCTGCACCGGAGCGGGCGCCGACATCACTCGGTCGGCATTGGAGACCGCCTCGCGCTCGAAGCGGTCGGACGGGTCGCTGACCTTCACACCGCTGCCGTTGTCCGTGCCCTCGACCGGCCCGGACCGCTGCTGCACCACGTGCGTGAGCTCGTGGGCCAGCATGTGCTTGCCGGAGTCCGACGACGGGTCGTACTTGTCGCGCTGGAAAACGATGTTCGACCCCACGGTGTACGCCTGCGCGTTCACCGACTTCGCCGAGTCGTGCGCCGCCGACCCGGTGTGCACCCGGACGTCGGAGAAGTCCTGCCCGAACCGGCCTTCCATGTCCGCGCGCACCCCCGCGTCGAGCGGCGACCCGCCGGACGAGACGACGTCGCCGACACTCGCGTTGCCCACGGCCCGTTGCAGGCCGAGCATGCCGGAGTGCCCGAGCACGTCGGTGCGCCCGGCGACGGCGGCACGGCCCATCAGATCGGTCTGCTCCTGCGGGTGCCGGTCGCCCTGGGGATGCGACGACTCCTCGTGCTCGTGTTCGTGCCCGCGCATCACAACCTTCTTTCCACGTCATCCCACCAGGCGTTCGGTGGCCAGTTCGAAGTAGCGGCCGAACTCGCGCTGCCCGACCAGCCGGCCGAGCTTGCGGTACTCGCGCGCGACGGCGCCGATCAGCTCGACCATGCCGACGACGTGACCCGCCGCGGCCGCGAGGTACGCCGCCGTCACCGCCGCCGAGCGGATGTGCCCGCCCGCCAGCTCGAACGACTCGGCGAGGAACTCGAGGTCCACATCGGACGACCGCGGCACCGACGAGCCGAGGCAGCGGTCCCACAGGCCGCGCCGCAGGTCCGCGTCCGGCAACGGGAAGTCCACGATCACGTCGAGGCGGCGGGTGAACGCGTCGTCGAGGTTCGCCCGCAGGTTCGTGGCCAGCACGGCGATGCCGTCGAACGACTCCATGCGCTGCAACAGGTAGGCGCTCTCGATGTTCGCGTACCGGTCGTTCGCGTCCCGGACCTCCGAGCGCTTGCCGAAGATCGCGTCGGCCTCGTCGAACAGCAGCACGCCGTTGACCCCGGCCGCTTCGACGAAGATCCGCTCCAGGTTCTTCTCCGTCTCGCCGACGTACTTGTCCACGACCGTCGCGAGGTTGACCGTGTAGAGGTCGAGGCCGAGCGACGCCGCGACCACCTCGGCGGACATCGTCTTGCCGGTGCCCGAGTCGCCGGCGAACAACGCCGTCACGCCGCGCCCGCGTCCCCCGCCGGGCCGCATCCGCCACTCGTCGATGACCCGGTCGCGGTGCTTCGCCCTGGCCGCGAGCTCGTGCAGCAACGCCGTGATGGGCAGGGGCAGCACGAGGTCCGGCCACGTGACGGCGGGTTCGATGCGCCGCGCCAGCCGTTGCAGGCCGCCCGCGTTCTGGCTGCGCGCGCCCGCCCTCAGGTGCGTGACGTCGACCATCCCGTCGTCGGCCAGCGCCGAGACGGAGGCCGCGTTCGCCGCCCTGCTGATCTGGGTGGGCCCGAGCACGAAGTGCGCGGTCACCTCGGCCGGGTCGATGCCGTGCGCGAGCTTGCCGTCGAGCTCGGCCCGCCACAACGCCACCCGCACGTCGAACGGCACCTGCACGGCGTCGTGCTGCAACGGCGGCGTCCTGGTCCAGCGCGGCTCCCACGCCCCGGACCCGTAGGCGATGACCGGGATCTCGTCGTGCAGCAACGGGTCCAGCGTGAACCCCGCGTCGATCGGGCCGACGACGATCCCCGCGCTGCGCAGCAACGCCTCGCGCTTCACCACCAGCGGGTCCGCCAGCCGGCCCGCCTCGACCAGCAACGCCGGGAAACCGGCCTGCGCCAGCGCCGCCACGGCCAGCTCCGCCGCGCCGCCACCGGGGTGCTCGCGCAGGTAGACGAGCCGCACGCCGCGCTCGATGCCGCGCGCCAGCCGGTCGTCGCCCGGCATCCGCACCGGGTTGCCCGGCAGCGTCACGAAGTCGGTGAGCACCGGGTCCGGCCGGTCGTCACCGAGCAGGTGCGCGCCGACCCTGTCGGGCACCCGCAACGACCTGCTGAGCAACGGCCGTTCCGGGTCCTCGACCGTCACGAGCCCGCAGCGGACCAGCGGGCTGCCGTGGTCGAGCCGCGACCGGCCCTGCGGCGAGGCCTCGGCGAGCCCGCACAGCCGCAGGGCGAGCCCGGTGGTGGCCCTGCGCCGCGTCACGTCGTCGTTGAGGTAGCCGTAGAACTGCTCGAACCTGCTGTCGACGTCGGGTGCCAGCGCGACCAGCAGCAGCTCGACGTCCACTTCGGACAGTCGAGCCCGCGCGGCCAGCCTGCCGAGCCGCCCGTCCGCGACGGTCCCGGTGAACGGCGCGAACGGCTCCCGCCCGCTGTCCAGCAACGCCTCGATGACCTCGTCCGACAGGTAGAGCCCGCGGAACGGGTCGTCGGGGTTGGGGTCCGTCGCCCTGCGCGCGGCCACCGCCATCCGGATCCGCCGCTCGAGCCCCGCCATCCGCTCGAAGATCATGGCGCCACCTTGCGCATCGACACCCCGTCGGCGGTGACGTTGTGCCGCACCCGTTCCGAGCCGGAGCGCAGCTCGACGCCCTCGCTCACCGGCGGCCCGGCGGTGAACTTCCGGCCGGACGACACGGGTGCCGACACGACGACGTCCAGCGACGGCTTCAGCTCACCGCCCAGCGCGCTCCACACGTCGGCGAACGCCCGGTCCTCCGGCGGCGGCAACGCGATCGTCATCGGCACGGGCAACCCGATCTCGGCCAGCGACCCGCTGAGCAGCCCCGGCGGCACGGCGTCGTACCCGATGAACCCCATGAGCAGGTCGGAGAGCAGCCGGTGCTCGTCCTCCGGCCGTTGCGTCCACGCCGTGACGAGGTACGACAGCTTCATGTGCCGCGGCGGCAGGTGCCGTGCCGCGACCTGTCCCTGCGCGTCGTACTCGTTGAGCAGCCCGCGCTGGCGACGCTTGATGTCCTCGCGGATGTCGTAGAGGTAGATGTTGACCGTGGGCGCGTTGCGGCGCGCCGCCCAGTCCTTGGTCGGCGCGTCGAACGCGACCTCCAGGTCCGAACCGCGCAACGCCTCGTCGCGGACCAGGCGACGCAGTGCCTCGTCAACCTCGTGGATCACACCGTCCACGATCGCGTGGCGCGGCGCCGGGAACCATCAACGCACCGACGTCCCGGCGGGCACGAACGGCTGCCCCAACGGGCAGGTTCCTACACGGGCAGTGTCTATACGGGCAGGGGCTTCATCCGGTCCGGCATGTGCGCGCGTAACGCGTCGTGCAACGCCGACACCTCGTCGGCGTCGAGCAGCACGGACCCGGTCTCGCACCTCAGCTCCGCCTCGCCGGTGCGCTGGTCCGGCACGTACCTCAACGCCACGTCCGGGACCGAGCACGACTCGGCCTCGCGGATCGCGACCAACAGCTCCGACACCCGTTCGTACCCCAGCCGCGCGCTCCAGCGCAGCGCGGCCGGGGGACGGACGAACAACCGGAGGCCTCCCGCGGATCGGCGAACTTCAACGCACGACAACACCGCTGCAACCTCCTAGCAAACTTCTTCGGAAGAGACTAGCCAGGACGCGGTGGAGTCAGCGTCGAGCGTCACCCGTTCGGACTCACTGGTAGCAGGGCTTCTCGAACTTGAAATCCTTCGCTGTCGGACCCGTGAAGAACTCCTCCACCAGCGAAACCCCGGTCGGAGCGGCGTCGTCGGGCTTGTAGAGCAGCGTCTGGCGGAACGCGCCATCCTGGGGCGAAGCGGAGAAATTACCTGCACCCGAAGGAAGCATGCCCTCGTAGTCCACCGAGGTGAGCTGACGCACCGCGTTCAGCACGCCGGCGCGCGTCATGTCCTTGTTGGCGGCGGCCTTCTCCAGTGCCGCCTTCAACGGATAGGCCCACACCCACCCGGCGGTGTAGCCGTCGTTCGGCGTCACGCCGGTGAGCGCGGCGCGCATCGCGGTGTGGCCCACGGACTCGGTGTTCCACGCCTTCCAGGGAGCCGACTGCAGGTACAGCGCCTTGAGCGCGGGCGCGGCCGGCGACTTCAGCAGGCCCGGGTTCCAGGTCGGCGAGGTGCCGATGAACTTGCCCTTGAACCCGCGGGCCGCCGCCTGGCCGACGATCACGGCCGCGTCGGTCGGGCCGGTGGTCAGCACGACCAGGTCGGGCTTCTTGCCCACCACGGCGTCGATGGCGCCGGCCTGGTTGTCCTGGCCGGTCTGCGTCGTCACGCTCTCGAACGTCAGCCCGCGCTTCTCGGCCGCGATCTTGGCGCCCGCGGCCGCGTCGTCGCCGTAGTCACCGGCGAGGTGCACGGCCATCACGGACTTCACGCCCATCTTGTCGACGGCGTAGTCGACCGTGTTCATCGACTCGATGCAGTAGTTCGCGCCGGACTCCAGCACGACCTCCTCGAAGCCCCACAACGAGGTCCACGACGCGGGCACCGACACCATCTGCGTGTTCTCGAGGTCCGGCAGGATCGCGACGGTGGTGGGCGAGCCCAGGGTCTGCGTGAGCGCCAGAACGTTGCCCTTGATCTCCTGGTAGACCTGGTTGTGGATCTGCGGGTTGTACTTGTTGTCCTTGACGTACTTCGTCACGTCGATCTCGTAGCCGCCGATGCCGCCGCGGTCGTTCACGCGCTTCCAGAACGCCTTCTGCGAGTCGGTGATCGGCACGGCGAGGGTCTTGAACGGGCCCTCGGTGAGGTCGGAGATGGTGCCGAGGTAGATGCAGCCCTTGGCCTTGTCGACCGCCTGCGGGCACGGTTCCTTCGTCACGCCGAAGTCGACCTTGATGCCGCCGGCGCCCTCCTGCGGCGCGGCGCCGTCCCCGCCTCGGCACGAGGCGAGAGCCAGCACTGCGACCGCTAATGCCGCGAATCTCTTACCAGACATGAAGTCTCTCTCCTCAGTACGAGAACGGCCAGGTGCGCCAGTAGTTGCGGACGCGGACCCAGATGCCGAACAGACCGCGTGGCTCGACGATGAGGAACACGATGATGAGCACGCCGTAGAGCACGGCCTCCACCTGGAAGACCGTGATCGCGCCGGTCGCGTCACCGCTGATGAACGGCAGCACCGCGGGCAGCTCCCGAGTGATGCGTGGCAGCAGAGTGATGAAGAGAGCGCCCATGACCGCTCCCGAGATGGTGCCCGCGCCACCGATGAGCACCATCGCGATGTACTGCACTGACAACAGCAGGTTGAACGAACCGGGGTCGAAGAACCCGTTCACCACGAACAACAACGCGCCCGCGACCCCCGCGTAGAACGACGACACCGCGAACGCCAGCACCTTGTACCGGGTGAGGTCCACGCCGATCACCGACGCCGCCAGGTCGCGGTCCCGCACCGCCGCGAACGCCCGGCCGACGCGCGACCGCACGAGGTTGCGCGCCAGCACGCCGAAGATCACCAGCAGCACGAACATGACCAGGTAGAGCTGTTGTGCCGCGGTGAACAGGGCGTTGTCCCGGTCGAGCCGCACACCGAAGAGCTCGGGGACCGCGGCGGGACGGCCGACGCCGGGACCGCCGGTGAGCGACGTCCACTCCCGGAACACGTGCTCTCCCAGGAAGACCAGCCCCAGTGTCACGATCGCGAGGTAGAGACCGCGCAACCGCACCGCCACCGGTGCCACCAGCACGCCGAAGAACGCGGCCACCAGACCCGAGGCCAGCAGCCAGATCGGCAGCGACGTGATGCCGAAACCGATCACCCGCCCGGTCTCCGGCCCGGACAGCGCCGCACCCGTGTAGGCACCGATCGCGAGGAAGAACGCGTGGCCCAGCGAGACCTGGCCCGCGTACCCCGTGACGATGTTGAGCCCGATCGCGCCGATCGCCGCCACGAACCCGGTCGCGAGCAGCTGCAGCAGGTCGTCGGTGATGAGGAACGGGACCAGCAGCGCGAAGACGACGAGACCGCCCGTCCACGCGCGTTTCGGCCGCGTGTTCAGGAACGCCATGTCCTGCGCGTAGGAGGTGTACAGCTCCGGACGACCCTTCACAGCCGTTCCACCTCCCGCTTGCCGAACAACCCGTACGGTCTGACCAGCAGGACGAGCAGCATCAGCGCGTACGGCGCGACCAGCCCGAAGTTCGGCCCGAGCCACGGCGCGAAGTCGCCCTGGTAGGTGCCGAAGAGCGACTCGACGACCCCGACCGCGAGCCCGCCCACCACCGCGCCGCCCAACGACTCCAGCCCGCCGAGGATGATCGCGGGCAACGCCTTCAGCGCCACGATCCACAGCTGCTGGTCGACCCCGGCGCCGGTCGCCACGAACACGCCCGCCAACGCCGCGAGCCCGCCGGCCAGCGCCCACGACAGCGCGAACACCGAGCCGACCGAGATCCCCTGGGCCAGCGCGACTTCCTGGTCGTGGGCGACCGCGCGCATCGCGAGCCCCATCCGCGAGTACCGGAAGAACGCGAACAGCGCGACCGTCACGACGGCGGTGGTCGCGATCATCACCAGGTACCGCTGCTGCACCTCGACGCCCAGGAACCCGACGGTGTCGAGGCCCCACGGGTCGCCGACCTGCCGCACGTCGAGGCCGATGAACGCGTTGGTCACCACCCGGACCACGACGTCCACGCCGATGGTGATGATCGCGACGACGAACACCGGCTTGCCGACCATGGGCCGCAGCACCGTGCGTTCGACGCCCAGCGCCAGCACCGCGATCACCACGGCGGCGACCAGCACCGCGCCGAAGAACGACACGGCGGGTGCCAGGTACGAGACCAGCACCGCGCCCGCCAGCATGAACGCCGGCTGCGCGAAGCTGATCACCTGCGTCGACTTGTAGATGATCACGAAGCCGAGCGCGAGCAGCGCGTAGATCGACCCGGTGCCGAGACCGCGGACCAGCGACTGCAGGAGCTCATCCACGGGACCCACCCCCGTACATGGAGTCCACGAGCTCGCCGAACATCTTGCCCAGCGCGGACCTCTTCACCTTCTGGGTCGCGGTGAGCTCGCCGTCCTCGTGGTCCAGCTCCTTCGGGAACATCCGGAACTTCTTGATCTGCTCGACCTGGGCGAACTTCTCGTTCACCTCGGTCACGAGGGTCTGCACCAGCTCCAGCACCTCCGCCTTCTCCGACAGGTCGCGGTAGGTGGTGTAGGTGATCTTGCGCTGCCGCGCCCAGTGCCCGACCGTCTCGTACTCGATGCCGATCAACGCCACCAGGTACGCCCGCTGGTCGCCGATCACCACGGCTTCCTTGACGTACGGGGAGGTCTTCAGCGCGTTCTCGAGCTCCGACGGCGCGATGTTCTTGCCGCCCGCGGTGATGATGATGTCCTTCATCCGGTCGGTGATCTTCACGTGCGTGCCGTCGACCCACTCGCCGACGTCGCCGGTGTGCAGCCACCCGTCGGTCAGCACCCGCGCCGTGGCGTCGGGATCGCGCCAGTAGCCGGAGAACGTGCCGCCGTGCCTCGTCAGGATCTCGCCGGTCTCGGAGTCGATCCGCAGCTCGGTGCCGGGCTGCGGTTCGCCGACCGTGCCGAGCTTGACCCGTCCCGGCCGGTTTCCCGTTGCCACGGCGGTGTTCTCGGTCATGCCGTAGACCTCGTGCATCGGCACCCCGATGCCCATGAAGAACCTCAGCACGTCCGGCGCGATCGGGGCGGCACCGGACGCGGCGTACCGCACGTGCCGCATGCCGATCCGCGTCTTCAGCGCGCGAAAGCAGAACAGCCAGCCCAGCGCGTAGACGAGCCTGCTCCGCCCGGTGTGCACACCGCCGGTGCGCACGAGCGTCTCGCCGACGCTTTCCGCCTGCCGCAACCAGAACCGCGTCACCGCACGCTTGATCCACCCGGCGCTGGACACGCTGATCATGACGCCCGCCAGCACCTTCTCCCAGATCCGCGGGACGCCGAAGAGGATCGTGGGCTGAACCTCGCGCAGGTTCGCCTGCACGGTCTCGATCGACTCGGCGAAGTGGACCTGCACGCCGCTGGCCGCGCTGAACCACGTCGTGAAGATCCGCTCGGCGACGTGGCACAACGGCAGGTAGGACAGCGTGACGTCGGCGGACGACGGTGGTGGCGAAGTGAAACCACCGCCGTCCACCAGCACGTGGACGGCGAACTCGACGTTCGCCACGGTGAGCATCGCGCCCTTCGGCGGCCCGGTGGTGCCCGAGGTGTAGATCAACGTCATGACGTCGTCCGGCGTCGTCCCCGCCATCCGGGCGGCCAGCTCGCCGCCGCACGTGTCGCGGTGCCGCGCGCCCAGCGCCAGGAAGTCGTCCCAGGACATGAGCTTCGGGTTGCCGTAGCGTCCTTTGATGCCACGGGGTTCGACGTAGACGATCCACTCCAGGCCGGGCACGTCCTCCAGCACGGCGAGCGCCTTGTCGACCTGTTCCTGGTCCTCGGCGACGAGGACCCGCGCGCCCGAGTGGGACAGCAGGTACGCGACCTCGGACGGCGGGTTCGTCGGGTACAGCCCGACCGTGACGCCGCGCGCCGCGACGATCCCCAGGTCGGCGTAGAGCCACTCGCGCCGGTTCTCGGAGTGGACCGCCACCCGGTCGCCCGGTTCGAGTCCCAGCGCGAGCAGGGCGTTGCCGACGAGTTCGACGTTCGACCAGTAGGCCGCCCAGCTGACCTCCTGCCAGATGCCGAAGTCCTTGGCGCGCAACGCGATCCCGCCAGGTGTGGCGACGGCTCTGTCCTTCACCCTGGTGACCACGGTCGTGATCGTCTCCACGGTCATGAGGCGACGCTCCGATGCTGTTCGCCGAGGTAGGCGCGGATGACGTCCGGGTCCCGCTGGACCTCGGCCGGCGTGCCGGTGCGGATCGGGCGGCCGAAGTCCACGACCATCACGCGGTCCGCGAGGTCCATGACCAGGCCCATGTCGTGCTCGACCATGATCATCGGGATGGCCAGCTCCTCGCGGACGTCGAGGACGTACCGGGCCATGTCCTCGGTCTCCTCGGCGTTCATGCCCGCCACCGGCTCGTCGAGCAGGAGCAGCTTCGGTTCCATCGCGAGCGCCCTGCCCAGCTCGACGCGCTTCTGCACGCCGTAGGGCAGCAGGCCGACGGGGAACCGGCGCCACTGCTCCAGTTCGAGGAAGTCGATGACGTCCTCGACCGCCGCCCGGTTCGCCAGCTCCTCGCGCCGGGCCCTGCCGAGCCAGAGGAACGCCGACAGCGCGCCGTGCCGCATGTGGTTGTGGCGGCCCAGCATCAGGTTGTCGAGGACGGTGAGCTGGGAGAACAGCTCGATGTTCTGGAACGTGCGGGCCATGCCGAGCGCGGCGATCCGGTGCGGGCGCATGCCGATCAGGTCCTCGCCGGCGAACCGCACGGTCCCCTGCTGCGGCCGGTAGACGCCGCTGAGGACGTTGAAGATCGACGTCTTGCCCGCGCCGTTCGGGCCGATGACGGCGAAGAGCTCGCCCGCCTCGACGCTGAACGACACCCCGTCGACGGCCACCACGCCGTCGAAGGCGAGCCGGACGTCGGTGACTTCCAGGACCGCGCTCACGACAGCCACCGCTTCCTGCGCTTGTAGTGCTTGACCGCACGGAACGAAGAGGTGCCGAGGCCGAGGTAGAACTCGCGGATGTCGTCGTCGGCGAGGAGTGCCGCCGCGGGTTTGTCCATGACGACCTTGCCGGTCTCGAGGACGTAGCCGTGGTCGGCGATGGACAGCGCCATGCCGGCGTTCTGCTCGACCAGCAGGACCGTGGTGCCCTGTTCGTTGATCTTCACGACGAGGTCGCGGATCTGCTGCACGAGCAACGGCGCGAGGCCGAGGCTGGGTTCGTCCAGCAGCAGGTAGGAGGGTTCGGACATGAGCGCCCTGCCGATCGAGAGCATCTGCTGCTCGCCGCCGGACAGGTAGCCGGCGCTCTGTCTTCGGCGTTCCAGCAGCCGCGGGAAGAGCTCGTAACAGCGGTCGAGGTTGGACCGGAGGGTCTTCGGGCGGGCGTGGCCGCCGACCTTCAGGTTCTCCTCGACGGTGAGCTCGGACAGGATCCGGCGCCCCTCGAGCGCCTGCTTGACGCCCCTGTCGGCGATCTTCGCCGGTGAGAGGCGGTGGATCGGTTCACCGTCGAGGGTGACGGACCCCCTGGTGACCTTGCCGTCGTGCACGCCGAGGAGCCCGCCGAAGGCCCTCAGCAGGGTGGTCTTCCCCGCCCCGTTCGCTCCGAGCAGGGCTACGACCTGGCCTTTCGGCACCCGCAGGCTCACGCCCCGCAGCACCAGCATGACGTCGTCGTAGACCACCTCAAGGTTGTTCGCCTCGAGCACCAGCGCCTCCTCGAGCCGGTTGCATACCGAGCAGTATGCCGGTGATGAGACGTGGATCACAGAGCGATTTGCCCACCGTGGGCGATTTCGTGATGCGCGGATGGCGAGTGGTCCACCACTCAGCGTGACTGTCCTCAGTGGACAGATGTCGCAGGTGTAACAGCGCGTGACGCGGGTACTCCGTTTCCGACACCGAAAACCAAGGAGGAGGTTTCGTGACCACCATTGAGAAGACGGTGGACGTCCAGGTGCCCGTGAGCACGGCGTACAACCAGTGGACCCAGTTCGAATCCTTCCCGGCGTTCATGGACGGCGTCGAGAAGATCGACCAGCTCACGCCCACCAGGACCCACTGGACCACGAAGATCGGCGGGGTCGTCCGCGAGTTCGACGCCGAGATCACCGAGCAGCACCCGGACGAGCGTGTCGCGTGGACCACGGTCGAGGGCCCGCCGCAGGGCGGTGTGGTCACCTTCCACCGCCTGGACAACGACACGACCCGGGTCCACCTGCAGATGGAGTACGACCCCGAGACCCTCACCGAGAAGGCGGGTGCCGCGCTGGGCGTGGTCGGCCACCGGATCGAGGGAGACCTCAAGCGGTTCAAGGAGTTCATCGAGAACCGCGGCACCGAGACCGGCGCGTGGCGTGGCGACGTGACGCCACCGCCCCAGGTCTGATCGCCGGTGCGCGTTGACGCCAGACCAGCACGCGGCGTTCGAGGACCTCGCCCGCACCGGCCGTGACACGCCGCGGTACTACGCGATGCGTGACCGGCTGGTGCGCGAGTACCTCCCGCTCGCCCGGCACATCGCCCGCCGCTTCAGCGAACGCGGCGAGCCCATGGAAGATCTCGCGCAGGTGGCGGCGGTCGGCCTGATCAACGCCATCGACCGGTTCGACGTGGGCAGGCAGACGGACTTCCTGTCCTACGCCGTGCCCACGATCACCGGCGAGGTGCGGCGTCACTTCCGGGACCAGTGCTGGGCGGTGCGGGTGCCCCGCAGGTTGAAGGAGCTGTGCGACGCGATCGACGGAGCCACCGCCGAGCTGTCGCACCGGACCGGGCGGTCTCCCACTCCCTCCGAGATCGCCCGGCACCTCGGGGTGTCGCTGACCGACGTCTACGAGGGCCTGCGCGTGGAGTCCAACGTGTCCTTCGCGCCGCTCGACACCCTCGAGAGCTCGACGGTCGACGACCCCGCGCTGGAGGGGGTCGAGATCCACGAGGCCCTGCAGCCGATGCTGCGAGGCCTTCCCCGGCGCGAGCGGACCATCGTGGTCCTGCGGTTCTTCGGCCGGCTGACCCAGACGGAGATCGCGCGGCGCGTGGGGATCTCGCAGATGCACGTCTCGCGGCTGCTCACCAAGTCACTGGAGCAACTCCGCCACGACCTGCTGGCGGAGGAGTGAAATGGAAGAGCGGGGATGTCCGGTTCCGGCGATACTGACCCCATGACCCGGTTGCGGTGGCCGCAGAAGCTCGCGATCGGCACTGGCGCGCTGCTCGTCGTCTGGGGGATCGCGGGGTTCCTCGTCACCGGGTTCTCCGGCTTCGCCGGCCAGGCCGACACGTGGGTGGCCGGCCTGCGCGTGAACCCGTTGCAGAACACCCTTCACGTCGTCTTCGGCGCCGCGCTGCTGCTCGCGTTCCCGCGGCTGAAGGCGCTGAGCGGCACCGGGCTGCTGGTAGCGCTGGCGTCCCTCGTGACGTTCGGGTTCGGCATGGCCCGCTACGACGAGCAGGTCGTCAACTTCCTCAACGTCAACCCCGGCAGCAACGCGCTGCACCTGGTCGCGGGCTTCGCCGCACTGGCGGCGGCCCAGGGCGCCGCCTGGTGCCGCCAGTGCGACCGCGTCGCCGTGGTCAAGCCCGCCTGAGGAACCTCAGCACCGCCCGCTCCGGGTCGCCGCCGCCGATGACCTCGCCCTTCTCGAAGGCGTCGACCAGGCGCGGGTCCACGTAGGACTTCCGCGCCACGGCGGGCGTGTTGCCGAGGTGCCCGGCCACCTCCTTCATCACCGCGCTGACCGCCCGCTTCGACGGCTTGCCGCGGTCCGCCAGCTCGTGGGCGAACGCCTCGGCGGCCCGGACGGTGGCGTGCCAGGTCCGCAGGTCCTTCGCGCTGAACTCGGCGCCGACCAGCTCCCGGAAGCGCTCGTTCACGTCGTCGGCGGTGATGTCGAAGACGCGGCAGTCCGGCGTGCGGTCCTTGAGCAGCGACCGCACCGCCCGCGCGAGCTGCGGGTCGGTGAGCTCCTCGTCGACCTCGACGCCGTGCTTGGCGGGGAAGCGGAACCGGACCTTGTCGCCGCGCACGCTCAGGTGCTCGCACAGCAGGGTCGCGACGCCGTGGGTGCCGTTGTCCTCCGCGTACTGCTCGTGGCCGACGCGGAAGACGCCGAGGTCGAGCATCCGCAACGCGATGGCGAGCAACCGCTTGCGCCCGCGCGTCCTCATGTCCGCGACGATCTGCTCGCGGAACTTCCCGAGCTTCGGCGCGAGCTTCAGGACGCGGTCGAACTTCTCCGCGTCCCGGTCGGTGCGCCACTTGTCGTGGTAGAGGTACTGGCGTCTGCCCGCGTCGTCGTACCCGACGGCCTGGATGTGGCCGTTGGGGTGCGGGGAGATCCACACCTCGCGCCACGCGGGTGGGATGACCAGCGCTTTCACCCGCGTGATGTCCTCCGCGGTGAGGGTCTGGCCCCCCGCGGAGAGGTAGCGGAAGCCCTTGCCCTGGCGGCGTCGGGTCCAGCCCGGTCCCGCCGGGTCGCTGCGGCGCAGTCTCATGTGGTCACTCCGGGATTGATCAGGTTGGGGTCCGGGTACCCGCGATTCGATGAACGACTACACGGTCGGGGTGGAGCAGGAGTTCCTGCTGGTCGACCCCGCCACCCGACGACCCGTGCCGCTCGCCCCGCAGGTGCGTTCCCTCGCGCACGCGCCCGGTGACCTCGACGTCCAGGGCGAGCTGACGCCGTTCCAGATCGAGATCGCCACGGGTGTCACGTCGTCGTTCGAGGAGCTGGACGAGCAGGTGCGCCGCGGCCGCCGGGTGCTCGTGGACGCCGCCGGCGAGGCGGGCTGCCGGCTCGTGGCCGCGGGCATGCCGCCGATCGGCGAGGCGGGACCACCGCCCGGATCGGACGACCCGCGCTATCACCGGATCGAGCACTCCCACCGGCGGCTCGTCGCCGGCCAGGGCTCCTGCGGGCTGCACGTGCACGTCGGCGTCCCCTCGAAGGCCGAGGCGCTGGCCGCGTCGAACAAGGTGCGGGCGTGGCTGCCGACGTTGCTGGCGCTGAGCGCGAACTCCGCCTGGGCGGGCGGCGAGGACACCGGCTACGCGAGCTGGCGCTGGATGGTGTGGTCGCGCTGGCCGGTGAGCGGACCGCCGCCGCACTGGGACTCCCCCGAGCACTACGACGGCACGGTCGACGCCCTGATCAACTCGCAGGCGCTGATCGACAGGGCGATGGTCTACTGGGACGTGCGCCCGTCGGACGAGCACCCGACCGTCGAGGTCCGCGTCGCCGACATCCCCCAGCTGGCAACGGAAGTCTCCGTCCTCGCCGAGCTCGTCCGCGCCCTCGTCGCGACCGGACCCTCCGAACAGCGGGCGGACGACTCCGTGCTGCGAGCGGCATGTTGGCGGGCGTCGCGCGACGGGGTCGACGGGCTGGCCGCCGATCCGGACACCGGACAGCTCTCCCCCGCGTTCGACCGGGCGGTGGCCCTCGTGCGGCACGTCGAGGCCGCTCTGCGCGAGCGCGGCACACTGTCTACTGTGGAGCGGCAGATCGACTGGTTGCGCCACAACGGCTGCGGTGCCGCCCGCCAGCGACGCTGCCCGGACCCCGAGTCCCTCGTGGACGAGCTGATCGCCCGAACGCGTGAGGAAACCTGATGCGCCTGCCCGCTCCCCGCGGCCACATGAGCTCCGCTCTGGTCGCGTCCCTGCGCGTGCCCCCGCCGGCGCGCCCCGCCCTGCTCGTCAGCGGCGGCACCAGGGACGAGTGGGACGACGACGACCTGCTGCTGTCGCTGTGGGTCTGCTACGAGCTGCGGATGCGCGGCTTCGACGACGTCGCGCCCGGATGGGAGGGCCACCCGGCGCTGGCCCAGTTCCACGCGGCGCTGGAGGCCCGCTGGGAGGCCGGCCTGCGCACGCTGGCCGAGACGACGTCCCCGGCCGCCCTGTCCCCCGAGGGCACCGCCGAGCTGCGCCGCCACCACGCGTTCTGGCAGCCGCGCCGGGAGATGCGCTCGGCGCTGCGGGACTTCCAGGGCGGCGCGTACGGCGCCCGTTCCTCCGAGCGCACCCATTCGGTGCTGTTCACGGTGACGCTGCGCGACCTCGACCCTGCCGTCGGCGTGGACGAGATGCCCGGCCCGACGCTGGCGCTCGCGAACGCGCTGTCGTTGTTCGGCTTCCACCGCCGGCTGGTCGGCGCCCTGGTCGGGTTCCTGACCGCGGTGGACACGATCGGTGGAGATCCGTTCGCCCAGCTGCTGCCCGTGCACTGCCCTCCGGACGACGTCCGCCTCGGCTTCACGGTGTGCCACGAGCTGCACGCCCGCCTCACCCAGCACGTCCACGCGTCCCTGAGGACCGGTCGCACGTCGCTGAGGGGCCGTTGGCCGGTCTCGCACGGTCGTATTAACGTGGGGTGTTGACTTCTTGAAGGGAGAGAGCGTGCACGACCCCTCCGCTCTGGCGTCCGTGGTCGCCGACCGGCTCGCGCCCGACGTCGTCGTGCTGCGCGTGTCCGGCGAGCTCGACACCACGAGCAGCAGCGAGCTGACCGGTCCCCTGGAGAGCCACCTGGTGGAGGCGAACCGCGCGGTCGTCGTCGACCTCGGCGGTGTGCGGTTCCTCGGCTCGGCGGGCCTCGAGGCCCTGGTCCTGGGGCAGCAGCGCGCGTCCAGGGTCGGGGTGGACTTCGTCGTGGTGGCGTCGGCCCGTGCCGCGTTGCGCCCGATCGAGGCGACGGGGCTCGACGCGGTGTTCACGATCCTGGGGTCGGTGGACCAGGCGGCGGAGCGCTACACCGGGTAGGGCCCCACCCAGCCCGTCAGTCCTGGCCGTCAGTCCAGCCCGTCAGTCCTGGCCGATGTCCTCGTACCAGAGCTCGGGGCGTTCGGCGATGAACGTCGTCATCAGCTCGACCAGCGCCGGGTCCTCGACGACGGTGATGCCGACGCCGTGCTCGGCCAGCCAGTCGTGGCCGCCGTGGAACGTCGTGGCCTCGCCGATCAGCACGTTCGAGATGCCGAACTGGCGCACCAGACCGCTGCAGTACCAGCACGGCGACAGCGTCGTGACCATGGTCGTGCCGCGGTAGCTGCGCTGCCGCCCGGCGTTGCGGAAGGCCGAGGTCTCGGCGTGCATGGACGCGTCGCCGTCCTGCACGCGCCGGTTGTGGCCCCGGCCCAGCAGAGCGCCGTCGCCGTCGAAGAGCGCGGCACCGATCGGGATCCCGCCCTCGGCGAGTCCCGACCGCGCCTCTTCGACGGCGACGGCGAGCATGTCTTCAGCGGAAGTCATGCACCTCAAACTACTTCGTCTTGAACAACTTCACCGTCATCGACGTGCCGTTCTGCCGCAGCACCTTCAAGCCCACGCCGACGGCCGGCAGCTTGACGCCCGCGCCCGGCTGCTCGGCGAACCAGAACTGCTTGGTGTCGTCGAACGTCGGCTGGGCAGCCGCGCCGCGGACGTAGGACGCCTTGCCGTTGACGTGCAACGTGAAGGAGTCCGACTTCTGCAGCCCGAACGGCGCGTCGTAGCCGCTGACGGTGACCGACCAGCGCTGACCCTCCAGGTTGTAGAGCGGCGCCGGGTTGGCGTCGATCGGGAGGATCAGGCCCTCACCGGGGTGCTCGCTCGTGTTGTTGTCGAAGTAGCTGGTGTTCCACAACGAGACGAGCAGGCCGTCCTGGTACGGGAAGTGCTCCACGAAGTCGGGCTTGTCCGGGAAGCTGTAGCGGTACGGGCCGGTCTGGTTGTACTTGCCGTACGACTCGTAGGTGCGGTTCGACGCGATGTAGAACTGGTCGAACGTCTTGGTCTCCTTGCCCGCGGTCGTGCGGAACCCGCGCGTGGCCCACGGCCCGGTGGTCTCGGCGCCGTCCGTCAGCACGGCCGCGCCGTCGGCGGTCACGGTGATCTGGTCGGCGAAGAAGCCGTCCAGCACGTAGGCGCCATCGGTCCGGTACGCGATGCGGAGCTTGGTGTTCTTGCCCGCGTAGGCGTCGAGGTTGACGCTCAGGTCGACCCACTGCCCGCCGGAGGACGAGCTGAGCGCCGGCGCGTCGGCGGAGTCGCGCTGGAACGGCTGCCCGTTCGCGACGCCGTCGAGCTGCGTCCAGCTGCCGTCCTCGTTGGCCGCCTCGACGTAGAGGTAGTCGTAGTCGACCTCGATGTCGTAGCGGGCCTTCATGGTGAGCGACGCCGTGGTCTTGCCGCGCAGGTCGAGCGGCGCGGTCATGGAGTTGTCGAGGTCGTTGCCCTTCTCGCTCCACCACATCTTCGAGCCGGCGAAGGGCGTGCCGTAGTCGAACGACTTGGAGATGTCGGGCAGCACGACGACGAGCCCCTGGGCCTTGGCCGAGTTGTACTCGTGCGGGCCGAGCTCGAACACCTTCTCCTGACCGGCGACCGCGACCTCGTAGTCGAGCCAGCCGAGCTGCAGCTTGTCCCACGCGGAGAACTCGTTGGCGCGCTCACCGGGAGCCTCGCCCGGCGCGTTCACCCGGTTCTGCGCCATGATCGACCACCAGTTGACGCCGTTCGTGCCGCCGTTGGTGTCGTAGTGGTCCGGCAGGCCGAGGTCGTGGCCGAACTCGTGCGCGAAGACGCTGACGCCGCCGTTCTCGGGCTGCACGGTGTAGTCGCCGACCCAGACACCGGTGTCACCGATCTGCGCGCCGCCGAGCTTGTTGGTGCCGGGACCGGTCGAGTAGTTCTTGAACGCGTAGCCGCGGTGGCTCCACAGCGCGTCCTCGCCCTGCAACGGGTCCCCGTCGGCCTGGTCGCCACCGGCGTGCACGATCTGGAAGTGGTCGATGTAGCCGTCGGGCTCGTTGAAGTCGCCGTCGGCGTCGTAGTCGTAGCGGTCCCACTGGTCGTACTCGGCGAGCGTCGCCTTGATCTGCGCGGTGGTCTTGCCGGCGGCCTGCTGGTCCGCGACCCACTGCGTGACGGCGTCCTTGATCAGCTCACGGGAGTTGTTGCAGATGTTGTCGTTGCACGGGTAGCCGTTGCTGCGGCCGTAGCGCGCCTCGTTGTACTTGACCTTCACCCAGTCCGTGACGAGACCGTTGACCGTGTAGCGACCACTGGACTGCTTGTCGTAGAAGTTCGCGACGGAGTTGGCGTCCTTCTTGCGGGAGAAGTACAGGTCCTGGAAGTACTGGCGGCTGAAGTCGGGGCGCCAGATCGTCGTGTTGTCCTTCGAGCGGTCCGGCTCGGGAATCTGGTTGTGCGTCGGCCCGTCGAACCGCTGCGGCCCCGGCGTGTTCGGGGCGGTGTCGCGGTCGGGGTAGTCGGGGTGCCGCTCGTTGCCGAACTCCGCCAGGATCACGAAGATCTTGTCGGTCTTCTCGCGCTTCAGCTCGACGTACTGGTCCTTGTTCTGCTTCTTGCCGACCTTGGCGACGGTGCTGGTGCCGCGCTTCTCGGTCTTGGTGGTGCCGGTCAGCACGTCGGCCAGCGCCTGCTGCTTGAGCGCGCGGCGCTTGACCTCCAGCTCGTGCGGCTGCTCGTCGGACTGCTGCCGCACCTGCGGGTCGGGCTGCGCGGGCGGCGTCGCCGTGGCCGGTGTGACCAGGCCGGTGGTGATGAGCGCGAGCGCCGCGGCACCCGCCAGAACTCTTCGCACTGTGTGTCCCCTCTCGAAATCCCGAGGGGACGGTACGTAGCGGCCGGGTGGCTCGACACGTCCGAAAGTCTGGTGTGTGGGGTTCTTGGGGGTGCGGTGGTCCGGTTTTGTCGTTTGGTTCCTGTTTCGTGCGCGGGGCTCTGCCCCGGACCCCGCCAACTGATCAAAGACCGGCCAGCGCCGCGGGCGGGTTGATGGCACGCCTGTTGCTTTGGGCGGCTTGCTGTTGCGTAGGTGGGGCGCGATTCCGTGGGGTGGTCCCGTCACGAGCAGTGCTCGAT